>NZ_JBFBIP010000021.1:75582-165214 GCF_040685655.1 Microbispora sp. NPDC088329 | reverse complement strand
GTCCCAGTTGTGGATCACACTGCCCAGCAGGTAGGCGTCGTGGCCCGGGGGAACGGACGACCGCACGCCCTCGGCCGAAGTGCCGGCCGCGAGGCTGAACGCGTTGGAACGCGGGAGGCCCGGCCGCGGGGCCGGGACCGTCGAGTAGCGTGCGGCGACCCCGGACCGGGGGCAGGGGTGACACTCGGCCGGCGCCTCAGGGAACGCGTTGATGCGGGTGGCGAGTGCGACGGGACGCGATGGTGTACCGCGGGCACCTGCGCGTGCGGGTGCGCGGGCCGGCCGCTCCTTCATGGGGCCGGCAGCAGAGCACGTGGGCCGGGTCGGCGAGGTCTTCGCCGGCCCGGCCGCAATCATGCGATCGACCGATTCGTCCGGTGCCGCGATCGGCACGATGTCCGCCCGGCCACGCCGGCTTCTCCACGCTGCCGCCGCCTGGAGCGGACGGCCGCCGGCGGGATCTGACGCTCGCGGCGGTGCGCGGCAGGACCTCGCCCGAAGCGGTGCCGGCGGGGCCGCCCGGTCCGAGCAGGCCGAGGCGACGGCGGGGCGAGGCCCGGGTGAGCGAGGCACCGGCGGGCGGGGCTCGAGTGAGCGGGGCCCGAGTGAGCGGGGCCCGAGTGAGCGGGGCCCGGGTGAGCGGGGCAGCAGTGCAGCGGGGCGCCGGGTGAACGCCGGCCCGAGAGACGCGGGTGAACGAGGTCCGGTGCGTCGCCTCCTGATTCGGGGACTCGCAGGAATGCGTCTCGCCAAGGCTTTCGAACCGCACACCGGCTCGATTCCTGTTTCTGAGCCATCGCTTGTGGATTGCCGGTCCGTCCGAATGACCCTCGGCGCCGCCGGGCTTGCCCTGCCGTCGGCCCGCGACGCCGGGGGTCGCGGCGGAACCGAACTACTCCGCACGTCGTAGGATGCTTGACTGATACTACTGACGGGGTAGTCGGAAAAGTCGTCAGGAAGTCGACGACGCGGGGGAGTCGGCGCGGGAGCATTCCACTAATCGACCCGCTCTGGAAAGGACCAATCCAATGCTGTTCGTCGAGCTGCTGGTGCCGAAGGGCGTTTTCGAGGAGCATGAGCGCCGCAGGTTCGCCGAGCGGCTGACCGGGCGGCGCCTGTTGTCGGACGCTGACGGTGAAACGACGGCCCTGGATTCCGACATGGTCGAACTGTTCAACGCCCTCACTCACGTGGTGGTGCGCGAGGAGGAGATCTGGAGCGTGGGCGGACGCCTCTCCGATGCCTCGCAGGGCCCCAGGTACATCGTGAACGTCATCGTTGGAATGTGGGGCAAGGAGATGAGCGAGCATCTCATCTCCCGCATCACCGCCGAGCTGGGAGAGGTGGAAGGAAATCCCGAACCGCGGGCCGTGGTGAACGTGATCCCCCTACCCGAGGGCGGCTATGGCCTGTATGGACGAGCCCAGCGCCCGTCCGACGTCCCGCAGTTGATGACGAAGACGCTCCGGATTCCGCAGGCGGACTCGGCGGGCATCCAGTACGCCTACGTCATCGAGACGAGGGACGAGCAGGAACAGCGCTGGTCCTCGATCGTCGACTTCGGCGACGTGATCGGGCGCGGAGTGGAAGACGACCTCCCCAGCAGTGCGGGGGACTTCGCACGGGCCACTTTCGACGCCTACCTCAACCGGCTCGTCGACCACGCGCCGGGCGCGGTGGAGTTCTTCCTGTACGAAGACGAGGACGACACTCAGTGGCGCATCCAGATATGGGACGTCCGGGCAACCGGCTACGACCGGATCAGCAGCGTGCCTCCGCCGGGGGACGGCGCCCGGCAGCAGTACCCGCTCGCCCTGCGCGCCGAGCGGATCCCGCCGCAACTGGTCGTCACCTTCCCCGGCGATGTGGTCCGGAGCCGTCTGCAGGCCAAGCAGCTCGCGCGGCAGAAAGCGCGAGAGGCGGGGGCGCCGGAGCCGGGCAAGGGCACGGCGGCGCCGCGGACGGGGCGTGCCGGTGCGGTCTCGCCGGGCCCGGAGGACGCGGCCTGATCGGCAGGACATCGTCGCGCCGGCCCTCGATCCCGCGGCACGTGCGGTGAAAGACGACCGGCGTATGGCGGCGCAATGGCTCCGGGAACTCGTATTTGGTTGCGCCTAAATGAGTTTCTAATACTCGGATGCGCGATTCTCACTTCTCTGGGTCGGCCGCTAGATGGTCACCCGCCGCCATGCTAGCCTCAATTCGAGTCAACGCGGTGTTCTGTGGGAGGTGATGCTGTGGGCGAGCATTCGACGGACGGCTGGCCGTGAGAATCGATGGGCTCGGTCGTGAATTTCTCATCTCTTGAACAATAGCGAATTCTGCTCGTCGGCCGGAAGCCGACGCCGAGGGCGAGCGATGTCGGCGGGCGGACGCGTGCGACGGCGAGCCGCTCCGTGCGGTCGCCGCACGGACGGGAGACCGCCTTCGATGCCTCGCGCGGCCTCAGTGCCGAGGCGCGCGCGTGAGGGGCATGGCCGCTTATCGGCCTCGTCCACTTGCGATGTCGTCCACCTGCGATGTCGTCCACCTGCGATGTCGTCCACCAGCGATAAGGAACTCCGCGAGCATCGCATCGTGGCCGACGCGCTCGCGGGCGCGTCGCGGTCCCACCGCTCGGCTCCGCGAGTATCGAGGCGTCCGTCCATGATCCGCCCCCTGTACGGCATCTTTCCACCCGGGCTCACGGCGTGCTCGTGACGCCGATGCCGAATGCGAGAAAATCGGCCGCTACGCGCCCCACGTCGGCGGTCTGCAACAGGCTCGGCGGGTCGTCCTGGCGCGCCGTTGTCAGCGCACAATACCTCTTCGATTAGTTCCGCGGCCTGCGGATCGCTTCAGATCTCGTAATCGCCTCGTCTTGCTGCTCGAGCGCGCGGGATCACGGTTGAACGCCGGCAGGCGTGTCCTTTCCGCGTGCCTCGTCTCGTGTCGTTGTGCGGTGAGTTTCTGAAGCGCTCAGTAGGCCGATTCGTGACGGTTATCGAGCCGTGCACACGGCAGGAAAGAAAGAGGAAACCAGGGTCATGGTCGATTTGCCGCACGCCGCCAGTGCTGCCGCGGTGATTAGTGAACACGCCCGCTCGACGCCGGAGCGCACCGCGCTGATCTTCGTGGACGACGTGGAGCGGGCCGACGGCGCCACCCAGTGGTCGTACGCCCAACTGGACGCCGAGGCCAGGCGGATCGGCGCATGGCTGCGTGCCCGCTTTCCCGCGGGCGACCGGGTGCTCCTGCTGTATCCGACAGGGCTCGACTTCGCCGCGGCCTTCGTCGGTTGTCTCTACACCGGCATGGTCGCCGTACCCGCTCCACTGCCCGGCCGGTATCGCCATGAGCGCTCCCGGGTGCGCAGCATCGCCGAGAACGCCGCTGTGTCCGCGATCCTGACCGACAACGACAACCTTGCCGCCGTCGCGGAATGGGCCGAGGCCGAAGGGCTCATCGGCACACCCCTGCTGGCCACGGACAGCGCGGACCTGGCGGACCCGGGCGTGTGGACGCCGGAGGACCTGAACCACGAGACGCTCGCGATGCTCCAGTACACCTCGGGCGCGACGGGTGAGCCCAAGGGCGTGATGCTCAGCCACGGCAACATCCTCCACAACGTGGACAGTCAGCGCCGTTCGTGCGCGATAACCCAGGAGACCCGGCTGGGCGGATGGATCCCCCTGTATCACGACATGGGGCTGCTCGGTCAGTTACTGCCCGCGCTGTTGCTCGGTGCCAGCTGCGTGCTGATGCGTCCCAGCGCCTTCCTGCTGCGGCCGCATCATTGGCTCTGGATGATCGACAAGTACGACATCGAGCTGTCGGCGGCCCCCGACTTCGCCTACGAGCTGTGCTGTGCCCGGATCACCGACGAGCAGGTGATCGGCCTGGATCTGTCCCGGTGGCGGTTCTCCGCCGACGGATCGGAGCCGATCAGCGCCGCGACGATGGACATGTTCGCGAAACGGTTCGCCCCGGTGGGCCTCCGGGACGACGTGCTGTGCCCCTGCTACGGCATGGCCGAGTCGACGGTCTACGTGTCCGGCGAACCGTACCGGAAGGCCGTGGTGACCACCGTGGACGCCGATCAGCTCGAACAACACCGGTTCGTGCCGGCCGAGTCCGGCGCCGAACTGGTGAGTTGCGGGACGCCGCGCGACCACGACGTGCTGATCGCCGACGCGCGGACCGGCAAGGTGCTGCCCCCGGGTGTCATCGGCGAGATCTGGCTGCGCGGCCCCAGCATCTCCAGGAGCTACTGGCGCAACGACGCCGCGACCGAGCGGGCCTTCACCCCGGGCGGCTATCTGCGTACGGGCGACCTCGGCACGCTGCACGACGGCGAGCTGTACGTGACCGGGCGGCTCGACGAGGTGATGACCGTACGCGGCCGGTACCTCTATCCGCAGGACATCGAGCGGAAGCTGCGCGCGTGGCATCCCGAACTCGGCAGTGCCGGCGCTGTTTTCACGGTTTCGCTCGCCGAGGCCGGCAGCGAGGACATCCTTGTCGTCACGCACGAGATCAAGGGGCGCCAGCCCGAGGCGCGACTGCGGCAGCTGGCCGTCCAGATCAAGCAGACGGTCGCCCGTGAGTTCGGGGTCCACGTCGACGGCGTCGCTCTGCTGCGGCGTGGCGGGGTGCGGCGCACCACGAGTGGGAAGATCCAGCGCACGGCGATGCGCCGGCTGTTCCTGGACGGCGAGCTCAACGCGGTGTACGTCGACTACGAGCTGCGAGTGGCGAACGCGCTGTGGCTGAGCCGTCAGGGGCCGGCGGGCCGTGACGAGCCGGCGCGGTTCTCCGGGGGCGGCCTCGCCTCCCTTCACTGACCGGCCCGCCGAATCCTTCCACGCCCGCCGAATCCTTCCACGCCCGTCGGGCCCGTCCGGGCCCGACGGGCTGACGCGGTTTCCGGCCGGGGCGCGTCCGCGCCCGGGCATGCCGGGGTCATCGGCAGGCCGGGGTCACCGAGCACGCCGGCATTGCTGGGCGCGCCGGAATCGCTGAGCACGTCGGCGTTACCGGACGAGGTCCGGTGCGGCGTCCTGGGGACTCACCCGAACGCGGTTCACCAGGGGCGTCCGGACCTCGTGCCGTTCTCGTACCCGGGCTCAGTCGCCCTGGAGTGCCTCGGCACGCTGCCCCGGTGCGCTGCGGCGCACCGACCTCAGAACCGCGTCCAGCTCCCGGAAGACCTCACGGGTGCGCGCGGCCGCCGCGGGCACGATGTCCTGCATCACGAAGTAACCATGCACGAGACCCGGTCCGGGCACATAGCGAACGGTTACTCCCGCCGTACGCAGCTTTTCTGCCATTTCCGCTCCCTCGTCACAAAGCGGGTCGAATTCGGCCGTGGCGAGCACCGTCGGCGGCAGATCCCGGACGTCGGCGCTCAGCAGATCGACGGCGGGTTCGCGGCGCTGCCGCGGATCGGGCGCGTACAGCTCGTAGTGCCAGGCCATGTCGTCGACGGACAGCAGATACCCCTCGGCGTGCTCACAGGCCGAGGCGATACGCAGGCTCGGATCCACGGGCGGATACAACAGCAGCTGCGCGGCGAACTCGACGTCGCGGGTGTCGCGCGCGTCGAGCGCGACGCCGAGCGCCATGTGGGCGCCGGCGCTGTCGCCGGCGATCACATGGTCGCGACCGGGAAAGGACCGGCTCGTCCAGCGTGCCGCCGCGATGGCGTCGCGCAGCGGCGTGGGATACGGGAACTCCGGCGCCCGCCGGTAGTCGGCCGAGACGACGACGGCGTTCAGCGACGCGGCCATGGTGCGGCAGCCCCAGTCGTGCGTGTCGACGTCGCCGAGCACCCAGCCGCCACCGTGCAGGTATGTGATCACCCGGCCCTCGTCGGACTCCGGGGTGTACACCCTGCACCGGAACGACCCTCCGTCCGCCGTGCCGATCGTCGTGTCGACGGCGGTCACGGCGGCCTGGGGGCCGTCGTCCAGCCGGCGAGGGCGGATCGCGCTCGCCCGATACTTCTCGCGGGCGTCTTCCACGGTCATCGCACGAGCCGGAGTCGGAGGGCCGCCGGCGCGCTGCCAGGTGATCAGGTTACGGAGTATGCGGTCCAAAGGCATGGCGGCCCTCCTGCGCACTGGATCGATGTGAATTACGAGACCATTGTCTTCGGAAATGCGCCGGCGGTGGCATGGGAAACGCCCTCGCTCCTGTCGTTCGCGATTCATCGCCGAGGTGCCGCATGGCAATCCCGCGCCGGCTTCACCCGCGACGCATTTCATGGAGCCCCCGGTGGTACACCCTATGACACCGGCCGGTTCTCGTGGAGCCGTGAGAAACACATCCGTGGTGGTGTGCTTCTCACATTGCGATAGAACGATTTTCGCCGGTAGGCTTTGCCGGGAAAGTCGGCAGTTTCAGGTGTTGAAAAAGCTGCGGAACCCCCGAATATCTTCGTATTCCGAAGTCGGTCCCGATCTCCACCGCGGGCGGAGGTGCGGCGGGGGAGTGGACGACTTCGGAATACCGCATGCCGGCCGAGGCCGGGTGACACAGTGCATCGCTCTCATCCGTGCGGAGCACTTCGTGGAGTCTGCGCACGCGACGTGGCACGAAGAGAAGGAGATCTGTCATGATCGTCTTAGGCTGCAACGGCTGGTCCCGCGGCGCTGAGATCTTCGCCGAACACTATGGCGCGGTCGGTATCGAGAAGCACTACGTCCTCGGACACGACGCGGGCGCATCCCTGCTGGTGGACGGCAAGCTGGTCGCCGCTGTGGAGGAAGAGCGACTCAACCGGCAGAAGAAGACCTCCGACTTCCCGATAAACGCGGTGAACTGGTGTCTCAAGGAGGCGGGCCTGCAGTTCTCCGACATCGACCTCATCGCGATCCCGTGGAACTTCTCGGGCGAGGTCTTCGACGGAGTGCTGTTCGACCTCGCGTCCACGCCGATGGACCCCTTGGAGAAGCTGGGCCGGTTGAACCGCATCGGCCAGCTGTTCGTCCACGTCCTCGGCCGCGACGCGATACTCGCCGACTTCGCGGCCCGCACCGGGTTCACCCCCGATCCGGACAAGGTGGTGTTCGTTCCGCACCACCTCGCGCACGCGACGACCGGCTACTACATGGCGGGCATGAAGGACGCCGCGTTCCTCATCAGCGACGGCCGTGCCGAGCTGTTCTCCTCGCTGACCGGCGAGATCCGCGACGGCCGGATTCGAATCTTCGAGGACTCGTACATCACCGCGAACGACTCGATCGGCAATCTGTTCGCCTCCATCACGCGATACCTGGGTTTCGTGCCCAACAATGACGAGTACAAGGTCATGGGCCTGTCCGGGTTCGCCGAGCCCCCCTCGCCGAACCCGTTCCTGGAGCACTTCGTCGAGCTTCTCGACGGCGGGCGTTACAAGCTCTGCCGGCCGCACGACCTGGAAAAACCCCTCTGTTTCGACCCCCTGTTCGAGCAGCACTTCGGTCCGCTGCAGGACACCCTCGAATACAAGGCCAACCTGGCCGCCGCGGCGCAGGAGATGCTCACCGTCGTCACGAGCCACCAGCTCCGCGCGCTGGAGGCCAAGACCGACCTGAACCACCTGCTGTTCGAGGGTGGCGTGGCGCTGAACTGCGTCAACAACACCAAGCTGCTCGAGGGATCGCGGTTCGCCGACATGGACGTGAGTTTCGGCGCCAGCGACACGGGCGTCGCCATCGGCGCCGCCGTCTACGCCTGGGCCAACCACCCGGACATGGTCGAGCAGGTGAAGCCCACGCCGACGATCACCCCGTACCTCGGACCTGAGTACGACGAGCCGGCGATCGAGCAGGCGCTGCAGGAGTTCGGCGACCGCGTGGAATGGAAGCGGCTGAACGACGACGAGGTCGTCGACCAGGTGGCCAAACTGCTCACCGAGAAGGTCGTCATCGGCTGGTTCGAGGGCCGGATCGAGCACGGCCCGCGTGCGCTGGGCCACCGCAGCATCCTCGCGAACCCGAAGTTCCCGGACATCAAGGACGTCATCAACACCAGGGTCAAGCACCGTGAGCCGTTCCGGCCGTTCGCGCCGCTCGTGCTCGAGTCGGACGCGCCGAAGATCTTCGAGATGGGCCGCAAAGCCCGCTCGCCGTACATGACGTTCGTCTTCCCGGTGCGACCGGAGTTCCACGACGTGATCCCGGGCGCGACCCATGTGGACGGCACCTCCCGGGTCCAGACGATCACCGACGAGGACACCCCGCGGCTGGCGGCGCTGCTGCGCAGGTTCACCGCGTTGACCGACGTGCCCTGCTTGATCAACACCTCCTTCAACGTGGCGGGCGAGCCGATCGTGTGCGCCCCGGCCGACGCGCTGAACTGCTTCCTGGGCACCGAGATCGACTACCTCGTGCTCGGCAACTACCTCGTCACGAAGGCCGATCCGTCCGCGTGACGTCCGTCCGCACGCGTACCGCCGGGAAGCCGTGACGTCGCCGGGAAGCCGCGCCGCGGCTTCCCGGCGTCGTGCTGCGGCGCCTTCGTCCGCCCGGGCCCTCCTGCCGCGCCGCGACGGCGCCGGCCGGCCTCCTTCGCGCTTTTCCTTCGGTATCGAGGCGATGACGCATGGTGGCGTGTGCCTGCCGGACATTGATTTCTCCAATCCCCTGATGTGAAACACATGGGGATATATGTAAAAATAATCTTTGGTGCGGGGATGCCCGGCTGGTACGGTAATTACCGGTGCTATGGGCATCCGGAACAATCATGTGGTGTCGTGGCGATTACTAGCGCCGAGTCGTCGGCGCGGTCGTTCTGGGGAGACAGGCTGTGCCGCACCAAGCTGCAACCGTAAACACCCCCTGGGAACAAGTTGCGGATTCCATCGAATTCATACCCGCTGCTTATTCCGAAAAGACCGAGCCGGAATCGGTGGCGCAGGAAATGCTGCGCTGCGATTCGGCCGAGATCGACAGGCTGGTCGACGCGGGCCTGCCGTTCGAGTACCGATCCGGGGTGCGCCATTTCGACGCGAACGATCTGTACAACCTCGGCATGTACTCGAACAAGTCGACGACGCAGCCGGAGCTCACGTTCCGGATGCTCTTCCGGTTCGCGGCGCGTCCGCTGGACGATCTGTTGCGCCCGAAGACCTGGGACTTCCGCGTCCGGTTGGAATGCGTCGACTGCGCCGGGGCCGCGCCGTGGCGATTCGAGGAACCGGACGTCGTCCGATTCGGCGGAAGCGTCGCCGATGTGACGAGGCCGGCGGCCGGTTCGGCATCGGCGGAGTACGCGGCGACGGTCACCACGACCGGGGCGCGGACCCCGTTGGTCTCGCCGGTGCTGCGCCGGCTCACCCGCGACTACCTGGACGCCGGCTACCGCTGGCAGATGATCCCCGTCGCCATGCAGGCCGACTACGAGCAGGTGCACGCTCTCGGCGCGACGAGCTGCATCGCGGCGAGCCTGTTCCTGGCCGAGCAGTTCCGCGCGGCCGGGTATCGGGCCGAGGCGAAACGGGGCTGGTTCTGCGGCGTGCTCGGCGGCGCCCTCGACCTGCCGCACGCGTGCGTAGAGGTCGAGGACGACGACGGAGCGTTCAGGACCGTCGACATCGCCAAGGCCCAGCTGGCCGCGCGGCTGTCGCCGGACACCGGAGACTTCCAGGAGCTGTGCCTCGGGTCGATCTACAACAAGGTGATTCCCTCCACCGCCTCCGGTAATGCGCCCTTCGGCTATCACGAATGCGGTTCGCCGCTGCCGATGCGGGTGCACGCAGATATTCGCTCGGTGCGTTCAAGCTGAATCTACGAGCCACTCCATGGGGAAGATGAGTGAAAATGGCGGTACGTGACATCGAACCGATCCTGCTGGAGCTGGATCGGCTGGAGCAGATGGCCGAGTCCGGCTATTACAACCCGTACACGATGTTCGACTGGCCCGACGCGATCGAGCCCGACAAGCCGTGGATGAGCGAAAACCTGACCACGCTGGCGGGCACGCCGATGTGGGACGAGCTGACTCGCGAGCAGCAGATCGCGCTGACCAAATACGAGGCGATCAACTTCTTCAGCCTCAACATCCACGGCATTCGCGAGCTGATGAGCGAAGTCGTGATGCGCATCCACGAGCGGACCTACGCGAACGTCTCGGAGTTCCTGCACCACTTCATCGGTGAGGAAAACGAGCACATGTGGTTCTTCGCGCAGTTCTGCCTGCGCTACGGCGGCAAGCTGTATCCCGCGCAGCCGACGCTGAAGGCCGATTCGGTGGACCATCTCTCGCCGGTGGCCCGCGAGATGATCGTGTTCGCGCGCATCCTGATCTTCGAGGAGATCGTCGACCACTACAACGCGTACATGGCGACCGATCAGACGCTGCCGCACATCGCCCGCGAGATCAACCGGGTGCACCACCAGGACGAGAGCAGGCATGTCGCCTTCGGCCGCATGATCTTCACCAACCTGCTCGGCCAGGTGGCCAAGCGCGACCCGGCCGAGGTGCCGCTGGTCGCCGAGTACCTCGAGAACTACCTGCAGTACAGCATCGGCACCCTCTACAACCCCGCCGCCTACCGCGACGCCGGCATCCCCGACGCGCTGGCGCTGCGGCGGCGTGCGCTGGAGCACCCCGCCCGCATCGAGGCGCACGACCGGATTCTGAAGCGGACCAGGTCGTTCCTGACCAAGGCCGGCGTGGGCAGGGATGTGATCAAGCGATGACCGAGCCGATGCAGGCGGTACGCGCGTTCATCCTCGGCCGCAACCCCAAGCTCGGCGAGGTGCCGGACGACCTGGACCTGATCGACAGCCGGGCGATCAACTCGCTCGCCTTCGTCGAGTTCATCTTCCTGCTGGAGGAGCTGACCGGCGAGCCGATCGATCCGGAAGAGCTCGACCTGGACGACTTCCGCACCCTCGCCGCGATCCAAGCGCGGTTCTTCAAGCAGAAGGCATCACTATGACCACGGCAACCGACAACGGGTTGAGCGTCCTCGACGGCAGCCAGCTGCGTCTGCTGCGGGCGATCGACGGGGTGTTCCTGCGCCTGGCCGACGGCTGGGACGTTCCCGAGTTCCGGTACCCGCACCTGATCCGGTGCCGGGACCTCGACACCTTCGATTACTACGACAACTTCCCGCATCTGGGTCTCGCCGCCACCCGGCTCGATCCGCAGCGCCTCGGGACGCTGCTGTCCGAGTCGCCCCGGCCGGTGGACCGGATGCCGGCCGAGGTGATGGAGCCCACCGCGTTCGCGTTGCCGTCCGCGGCGTGCTACGCGATCTATCTGGATCTCGCCGGGTCGACGCTGCCCGCCGACGGAACGATGCGGACCACGGTCGCCACGTGCTTCCGCAACGAGGACCACTACGAGGGACTGCAGCGCCTGCTGGGCTTCACCATGCGGGAGATCGTCTGCATCGGGCCCGAAGACCGTGCCAAACAGCACCTGCTCCGCGCCAAGGACGCCGTGAAGGCCCTGTGCGCCGAACTCGGGCTGGATGTCCACCTCGACGTCGCCACCGATCCGTTCTTCGACAAGAACAGCAGCAAGGCGAAGATGCAGCGGCTGTTCCCGGTGAAGGAGGAGTTCGTCGTCAACGGCTTGGCGATCGGCTCGGTCAACTACCACCGGAACTTCTTCGGCGAGCGGTGCTCCATCCAGGCCGGCGACGACACGGCGCACACCTCCTGTCTCGCCTTCGGCCTGGAGCGGTGGGTGCACACGCTGACGGAGCGGTTCGGCAGCGCCGCCGCCGCGCTGTCCGCGGTCGAGAGTCTGGGCTGATGCGTTCCACGGTGGCAGCCGCGCTCGGCGTCGAGGTGAGCCTGCTGCAGTCGGGCATGGGCGGTGTCGCGGGTCCGGAGCTGGCGTGCGCGGTGTCCAACGCCGGCGCGGCCGGCTGTCTTGGCGGCTACAAACTGGCCGGCGACGCGCTGTCGGCCGCGCTCCGCCGGTTGACCGAGGGGACCGACCGTCCCGTCGGCGTGAACCTGATCCCGGAGGTGGTCGGGCCCGAGGAGCTCGACCGGCAGATAGCGCAGGTGCTCGACGAGACGCCGCCGTACGTGTACCTGTCGCTGTTCGGGATGCCCGGCGACGAGGTGTTCGACCGGATCGCCGCGGCGGGCCGTCGCCTCGTGGTCCAGATCGGCACCGTGGCCGATGGTGTCCACGCGGCCGAACGGGGCGCCGTGGTGGTGGCGCAGGGCATCGAGGCGGGCGGCCATCTCCTCGGTGACTCGGGCCGTGACGAGCTGGTCGGAGCGCTGCGCGAGCGCCTGCCCGACGCCTGCATCGCCGCCGCCGGCGGGATCGGATCGCCCGGCGACGCCGCCCGGGCGGTCGCCGCCGGAGCCGACGGGGTGCTGCTCGGCACCGCCTTCGTCGTCGCACACGAGTCGCGGGCCCACCCGTACTTCAAGGCCGCGGTGACCGCCGCCGCCGGGACCGACACGGTGATCTCCGACGTCTACGAGATCGGGTGGCCGGGGCGACGGCACCGCGTGCTCGCGACGGACGTCACCAGAGACCCCAAGCAGGCCAAGAACTTCATCGGCCGGACGACGGTGGAAGGGAAGACGTATCTGGTGCCGAGGTTCAGCGCCGCGGTGCCGACAGATGCGACCAGCGGCCGGATCGAGGAGATGGCCATGTACTGCGGCCTGTCCTGCGGTGCCGTCTCCACCGAGATCCCGGCGGCCGACGTCGTCGCGGAATTCGCCCGCGTCCTTCCGGGCGCCGAAGTTGCCACACCAGGGAAAGGATAGAACCAATGCCGAACTACGAGGCCTTGCATCGGCTTGAGCTGGACTACCACGAGGACACGCCGCGCATCCCCACCAGGGACGGCGTCGAGCTCTACTACGAATCCCGCGGCGAGGGCACCGCGATCACGCTCCTCAACAACTTCTTCATGAGCGCCCCCTCGTGGCGGGTCTTCTCCGAGGAACTCGTCCGGAACTACCGCGTCGTGAGCTACGACATGTGCAACCACGGCGCCTCCTCGCACCACGACGAGGAGCCCACCTGGGAGGAGCACGCGGCCGATGTCATCGGGCTCCTCGACGCGCTGGAGATCGAGTCGACCTACCTGGTCGGCACGTCGATCTCCACCGCGCTCGCCAGGGACGTGGCGCTGCGATACCCGGACCGCGTCAAGGGCCTGGTGCTGGCGGGCCCGGTCCTCGGTCCCGTCGGAATGCGGCGCCACAGGCAGATCCAGCGGGCATGGCTGAAGACGCTGGAGGACCACGGCATGGCGGGCCTGTTCGGCCACCTCTACCCCGAGGTCATCAGCATGGAGATGAACGAGGCACTCGGTTCCCCGGGCTTCCTGGGCCTGCGCGAGAGCTTCCTGGCGATCACCACCGCCGAGGACCTCCGCAACGGGCTCAACCTCGCCCTGCAGGGTGACACCAGCCCCGAGCTGCTGGCCCACATCCAGGCGCCGACGCTGGTCGTCCTCGGCGACGACGACAACCTGCTGAGCCCGACGGGCGGCCAGGAGCTCGCCGCGCTGTTCCCGAACGGCCGCTGCGAGATCGTGCCGAAGGCCGGCCACGTGCCCTTCTTCGACGAGCCCGAGTACTTCCAGGAGCTCATCCACAAGTTCGTCCAGGAATCGGAATCGGCGGCCCATGCCTGATACGGCGGCCGAGGCACGGCAGCGTATCCGTACCCTGCTGGTCGAGCTACTGGGCAACGACCGTTTCGTCAGCAGGGTGTCGGACACCGAGTCGCTTCGCAGGGCGGGGCTGTCCTCCCATGCGCTCGTCGGTCTGCTGGTGGCGATGGAGGACGCGTTCGGCTTCGAATGGCGGGACGACGTCGAGCCGGAGGCGCTGCGCTCGATCGACTCGCTGGCGGGGTACGTCGCGGCGCTGCGCAACTGAGGGACACAGGGTGGCTCTCGGGCTGGAAGTTCCCCCCGCGGTCGCGGAGGGCGCGTGGATCGAATGGCGTCCGGTGCGGCCGCCGTACGGACCGCACCAGCAGTCCGCGGCCGGCCGCCGGGCGGCGGCGGCGGCGCTGGCGGCGGCCGGTTCCGCCGACCGGATCGTGTCCCGCGACCCCGGCGGCAGGCCGCGCTTCCCGCGGGGGTTCGCCGGTTCGATCTCCCACACGGACCGCCTCGCGGTCGCGGCGGTGGTCCCCGGCGCCGAGGCGGTCGGCATCGACATCGAGAACGCGACCATCAGTCCGCGCGTGACCGAGTTCGTCCTGCGTGAGCGGGAGCGGCGCGTGCTGCTCCCGCCGGTCACGCGGTACACCCCGCGTGAGCTGTTCTCCGCCAAGGAAGCGGCTTTCAAGGCAATGAACGGAGTCGGCACGCTGGGCGAGTTTCTGTTCTGGCAGATCGAGCTCAGTCAGTCCGACGGCACGTTGATCGCGTCATACGGCGGCGAACGCATTCCGGTGTGGGTTCGCTCAGAGGCGGGCCTTTCGCTCGCCTTGGCGATACGGCGGTGAGCCGCGCGGTCCGCCGTGTCGCTGTGAGTTCGCATTCGCCCAGGCCCGAACGGCCCGAACGGGGGAAAGGAACGCAATGGACCGCGATATTTTCAAGGTCGTCGACGAGCTGTTCTGCCGCCGACTACAGGTACCCGAACTCGATCCCGACGCCCCGCTCGTGGACTACGGCCTCGACTCCGTCCGTGCCATCGAGTTGGTCGTCGAGATGGAGTCCCTGTTCGACATCCATATCTCCGACGAGCAGGCGGCCTCCATGCTGACGCTGCGCGACGCCGTCGCGCAGATCACCGCATCGTTGGCGGTGCCGGTGGGACCGGAAAGCGGTGACGCATGAACGCCGTCTCTGATTTCACCCGATACACCCGGCCGGAGCTCGGCAGAATCTTCCGCGCGCTGAACCTGGATGTGACCTATCGAGCCGGTCAGGGCGACCACCTGACCAGGGAGTCGCCGGCCGGGGTCGGCCACTCCGAAACCGGGGACCAGGTGCTGGACCTGGTCGGCGGCGCGGGTTCGTCGCTGTTCGGGCACAACCACCCGGCGCTGCTTGAGGTGGCGCGGCGGTGCCTCGACGAGCAGATCCCTTTCAACGCGCAGGCCAGTGTCCGCTCCGGAGCGGCCGAGCTGGCGCAACGACTGTCGGCGATCGTCGGGGCCACGACCGGTTCGAGCTACGTGGTCACCCTCGGCAGCACCGGCGCGGACGCGGTGGAGGCCGCGGTGAAGCACGCGACGGTCGAGCACAGACGGCGGCTGGCCGCACTGCAGGAGGATGTCGAGCTGTCCCTCCGGCGGGTACGCCGGGACGGCATCGCGGACGTTCCCTGCGCCGGCGGGCCCGCGGCCGGCCGCACGTGCGCGGAGCTGCTGGGCGAGGCTCTCGACCTGATCGCCGAGATGCGGCGCACGGATCCCCTCTTCGTCTCGCTGCGCAACGCCTTCCACGGCAAGACGACCAGCGCCGGCACGCTGACGCACGGTGCCAACGTGCCCGAGGACCTGCACGTGCCGGGCCCGCGGCAGGTGCGTCTGCACGACTGGACGCCGCAGGAGGTGGTGCACGCGCTCGACTGCGAACGCGTCCCGATCTACTCGGTCAGTGTCGACGCCGCGGGAGTGCCGCGCTCCGCCGTTCGCTACCTCTCTCCGGTGGCCGCCTGTTTCGTCGAACCCATCCAGGGAGAGGCCGGGGTGCACGAGGTGCCGGCCGAGACCCTCGCCGCGCTGCGTGAGCTGGCCGACCGGCACGAGGCGGCACTGGTGTTCGACGAGATCCAGTGCGGCATGGGACGTACCGGCACCTTCCTCGCCTCGGAGAACTCCGGTGTGGTCGCGGACTACTACCTGTTCTCGAAGTCCCTCGGAGGCGGGCTGGCCAAGATCTCGGCGCTGCTGGTCGCCGAGAATCGGTACGTGGCGGAGTTCGGCCGCCACCACACCTCCACCTTCGCCGATGACGACTTCTCGTCCCGCATCGCGACGGCCGCGCTGGACCTCTACCTCACCTATCGCAACCGCATCATCGAGGTGGGCACGCTGCTGCGCACCAGACTCGCGGAGACGGCCGCGCGGTGGCCGGACGCCATCGTCGAGGTGCGAGGACGCGGACTGCTCCTGGGCATCGAGTTCGCCCTGCCGCAGCCCGAGTCGAGCCTGCTGCGCGAGGTGTTCGACTCCGAGTCGCTCGGCTACCTGATCGCGGGCCGGTTGCTGCACGCCCACCAGATCAGGGTCATGCCCACCCTGTCCGCTCCCACAACCGTCCGTATCCAGCCGTCCGCGCTGCTCGAGCCGGCGGACGTGGACCGCATCGCCGCCGCGTTCGAGGACGTCGCCGGGCTGCTGTCCAAGGGTGACTACGCGACGCTGCTGAACCACCTGACCGTACCGGCGGTCAGCGCGTGGCGGCCTCGGCAGCATGTCCCGCTGCCCCGCCGCGATCGCCCGGTGCACGGCGTGAGACGCGCGGACGTCCCCCGCGTCGCGTTCCTCGCCAACATCGACGTCCCGTCGAAGGTGTCGTCCTTCGCGCCGGAGCTGGCGCAATGGTCGGACGAACAGTGCGCGGCGGCGCTCGACCGGATGTGGGGCGAACTGGAGCCCTTCGAGGTCGCCCGGCAGCGGATCACCTCCGACGGGGGAGAGGTCGAGCTCATCATGGTGGCGGCGCCCTTCACCGCCGCCCAGGCCGTCGCCGCGCTGCGGTCGGGCCATGGGGCGTGGCTGCGCCGGACGGTGCTCGACGCGGTCGACCTGGGGGTCTCGCTCGGCGCCGGGACCATCGGCCTCGGGGGTCACACCTCGATCGTCACCAGCGCCGCGAGAGACGTCGTCGAGGATGACGTGAAGGTGACGTCGGGCAACTCGCTGACCGCCGCCTGCGCTTACGATCTCCTACGGCTCCAGCTGGCCGTGTCCGACGCCGGCGAACGCCGCGTCGGCCTCGTCGGCGGCATCGGCAACATCGGCGCGGTGATGGCCGAACTCATCGCCCCGCACTGCGACTCGCTGGTGCTGGTCGGCCGGCCCGGCTCAGCGCGGCGGCTCAAGACGGTAGCCGACCGGCTCGGCCATCTGGCGGACGTGTCGATAGCCGAAGACCTCGAGGTGCTCCGGGACTGCCCGATCGTGGTCAGTGCCACCAACGCGGCCGATCCGGTGATCCTGCCCAATCACCTCGCCGGTGACCGGAAGGTCCTCGTCTGCGACCTCGCGGTCCCCGGTGACGTGCATCCGGCGGTGGAGAGCCTGCCGAACGTCACCTTGGTGTCCGGCGGACGGATCCAGCTTCCCGGCGGGCAGACGCCCCTTTTCCCCGGGATCTCGCTGCCGCCGGGAATCGTGTACTCCTGCATGGCCGAAACGATCCTGCTCGGCCTCGAGCCCGGGACGCCGAGCCCGTCCTATGGCGGCCTCACCGTGGCAGGCGTGCTCGCCGCGAGGGATCTGGCCGTCCGCCACGGGTTCCACCCCGCCCGCATCGTCTCCGACGACGTCTCGGTACGACCGTGGATCGTCGATCGATCGACCGACACCATCGAGGAGCACATCGGATGACCGAACTTCGCCCGCGTTTCCCGAGTCTTCTGCACGCGTTGCTGGCCCAGGCGGAACGCGGCTCCGACGGGCTGGGGGTGACGCTTCTGCCGGAACCCGGCACAGAGGAGGCCCTGCGGTACGACGCCGTCCTCGAGGCCGCGGCACGCTGCGCGGCGGCCCTCGCGGAGCACGGCGTCGGCCAGGGCGACCGGGTGGTGCTGTGCCTGCCGACGGGCCCGCAGTTCATCACCGCCTTCTTCGGAGCCCAGCTGCTCGGAGCCGCGCCGACGGCGATCGCCGTCCCCCTGCGCTTCGGCGGCGCCGCCGGGTTCGAGAGCCAGATGCGAAACCTCGCGGCCTACCTGCGGCCCGCCGCGGTCGTCACCACGTCAGCGGTGATCGACGCGCTCTCCGATTTCTCGGGCGCCGGGCTGGTCGACGGTGACGCGCTGTACGCGCGCGCCACCACGAGCGACGCGCCGCTGCATCCCGTCCGCCTGCCGGACGGCGACGACCTGGCGCTGATCCAGTGCACGTCCGGTTCGACGGGCACCCCGAAGGGGGTCATGGTCTCGCACGCCAACCTGGCCGCCAACTGCGAGCAGATCGTCCGCGCCCTCGACTGGACGGAAAAGGACACCACGGTCAGCTGGCTGCCGCTCTATCACGACATGGGTCTGATCACGGGGCTCCTGTGCCCGGTCTACCGCGGCGGGCGGGCGGTGCTGATGCCGACCACCCGGTTCCTGCGCGCGCCGGTCGAGTGGTTACGGCACATGAGCACCCACCGCGGCACCGTGGCGGCGGCGCCGAACTTCGCCTACGGCTACTGCACCACCCGGGTACGCGACGAGGATCTCGAGGGCGTGGATCTGTCGTCCTGGCGGCTGGCGCTCTGCGGGGCGGAGCCCATCCACCCCGCCACCGTGCAGCGGTTCGTCGACCGCTTCACGCAGTGGGGCCTTCCCGCGACGGCCTTCCTGCCCGGATACGGCATGGCCGAGGCCGCGCTCGCCATCACCTCGACGCGGCCGGAGGATCCGCTGCTGTTCGACACCATCGACAGGGAGATCGCCGCCACCGACGGCCTCGCGGTCGACGTCGCCCCGGACACCTCCGGTGCGCTGCAGATTGTCGACTGCGGTACGCCGGTCGCCGGCACCGAGGTGCGCGTCGTGGACGGCGACGGCAAGCCCCTGGGCGAGAACCGGATCGGTCACATCCAGTTCCGCGGACCGTCGCGCACGGCCGGATACTTCGATCTCCCGGAGGTGACCGCCGCGTCGATGGATTCGCCCGACTGGTGGAAGACCGGCGACCTCGGCTATCTGCGGAACGGCAGCCTGCGGATCACCGGGCGGGCCAAGGACGTGATCATCATCCGTGGCGCCAACTACTTCCCGTCCGATTTCGAGCAGGCCGCGGAGACCGTGCCCGGCGTTCGCCTCAGCGCCGTCGTCGCGGTCGGATATCGCCCCGACGGCGGCGACTCCGAGGAACTCCACCTGATCGTGGAGACGGAGCTCGAGGGCGAGCAGCACGAAGCGCTGCGCCGGTCCGTCTACGCCGCCGTCAGCTCCCGGACCGGTGTGTCTCCCGCCGCGGTCCACCTGGTGCCGAAGCGGAGCATCCCCAAGACGACCAGCGGGAAGCTGCAACGGTCGAAGGCGCGCAAGCTGTTCGTCGAGGGGTGGTCGCCGTCCGGGGCCGACGCCCGGACGCCGCAGCGTCCCGGTGAACCCCAGCGTCCCGGTGAACCCCAGCCCCAACTCTCATAGCGTCGCGCGGCCGACATCCGATGAGGATGTGGGCCGTCTGCTGCTGTCCATTCTCGGAACGTTCGGAAAAGTCTCTGCTCGCTGAGGAGTCGCACGCATGTCCGACCCATTCGAGGACGATGGCCGGGACTATCTGGCACTGATCAACGACGAGGAGCAGTACTCGCTCTGGCCACAGGACATCGACGTCCCGGCCGGCTGGCGGGTCGTGTACGGCCCGGCGGCCCGCGACGAGGTCCTCGGCCACATCGACAGGTCGTGGACGGACATGCGGCCGAAGAGCCTGCGGGACGCCATGTCCGCGAACGGCGGCGGGCCGGCGTGAGCATCGGTAGTGAGCCGCCGTATCGGGTGGCGATCCCCGGCGGCGGGACGAGTGCCTCATGGATGGGGGCCGCCTCCGCCGCCCGGGCCGATGCCACCACGGGCGACGCCACCACGGTGTCGCTGAGGCGCTCGGGAGTGCTGCCGTGATCATCATGTCGCACCGGACCCGGACGGCGATCGGGGTGAGCGCGGGGCTCGCGGTGATCGTGGGAACGGTGCCCCTGTGGACCGCGTCAGAAGCGCGCACCGTCGATTCCCTCACCCACTTCTTCATCGCGGTCGCGGTGATCCTGGTGACCTGCCAGGCGCTCGCCGCGCTGGCCCGCAGGTTCCACCAGCCGCCGGTGTTCGGCGAGATGGTGGGAGGGCTGCTGCTGGGCCCGTCCCTGCTCGGCGCGGTGTGGCCGGAGGGAGGCGCGTTCCTGTTCCAGCCCTCGGTGATCGAGGGGCTGGACAAAGTGGCGCAGCTCGGTCTCGTCGTCTTCGTCTTCCTGCTGGGCTGCGAACTGCGCACCGATCGGATCGAGCGCAAGGGCATGGTCGCCGCCGTGGTGGTCGGCGGCATGGCCCTTCCGTTCGCGGCTGGCATGGGAATCGTGCTCGCCAGCGGTGATCTGCTGGCCGGCACGAGTGCGACGCCGACGGAGACGATGCTGTTCGTCGGGCTGGCGATGGCGGTGACGGCGCTGCCCGTGCTGGCGAGGATCCTGGCCGACTTGAAACTGGAGAAGACGAGCGTCGGCGCGTTGTCGATGTCCGCCGCCGCGATCGGCGACGGTGTCGCCTGGCTGACCCTGGCGTTCCTGCTCGCGGGGCAGGGCGGGACCAGCCAAGGACTGCGGGTTCTGCTGCTCGCGGCGGCACTGGTGCTCGTCACCGCTCTGTGCGTGCGTCCTCTCCTGGCGATGCTGGTGAGCAGGCTGGGGTCCAGCCAGTCGCTGACGGTGGTGCTGATCGCCGGAGCGATCGGCTACGCCGTGCTCACCCAGTCCGTCCAGCTGCACGCGGTCGTCGGCGCCTTCCTGTTCGGCGTCGCGGTCCCGCGTGACTCGCTGGCCGTGGAGCGCGTCGGCCAGCAACTGGAGGGCTTCACCCTCACCATCCTGCTGCCCCTGTTCTTCGCCGGCGTCGGCCTGAAGATCTCGGTGGGGCTGCTGGGTACGGACCCGCTCGTCTGGCTGGTGCTGGTGGCGGCGCTCGTGGCGGCCGTGGTGGGCAAGGTGGCCGGCGCGGGCGGAGCCGTCCGGCTGGCCGGAATGCCGCCGAGAGACGCGTTGCGACTCGGATTCCTGATGAACTGCCGCGGGGTCACCGAGCTGGTGGTGCTGACCATCGGATATCAGGCTCACCTGATCAACCAGTTGGCGTACACCATCCTCGTCCTCGTCGCGGTGATCACAACCGCGACCACCGGCCCTTTGGTGCGCTGGTCGCTGAAACACACCCGGGGCGACGACGGCGGCGTTCGGGCGCCCAGGACCGGGAGCCGCGCCGGCACCGCCAGGACGTAGGGGTCACGAGGACGGCAGGCGACCTATCACTGCGAACGGATGGACTTATGAAGGGATTTGTGACAGACGACGGCAGGGGAGCGAGATAGATTCCCGCCGGCTGCCGTGAGACGCCTATTTCTCGATCTCGCCGGAGCAAAGGGATTACCTGTGAAGGTAGATGTAAAGAATCGCGTCAAATTCGTCCGCTGGCCCGCGGAGAGCGACATCCGCGAGGAATGCAAGGCCCTGCAGCATCTCTGTCTTCTGATAGTCGAGCACGGCGCGCCTCCGCCGGAGCAGGTGAGCCTCTATGAAGACTGGGTGCGTCCTCCCATCGTCCCCGAGGATCTCCAGGCCCGGGTCCGTCAGCTGGCCAACCGGGCAGTCCTCAATGAGAAGCCCGTGTTGGACCCGGCGGGGATCCTCTATTTCAGGGACGCGTCCGTCACACTCTCCATGACGCAGTGCGAAATCCTGGCACCGCTGATCTCCCGCTACTGCCAGCTGGTCTACCGAACCGAGTTGCGGGAGATTCTCGAACGCTCCGGCGCCAGCTCGTCCAGTAACGCGATCGACCTGCACGTCATGCGTTTACGGCGGCGTCTGCAACTCGTCGGGCTCGCGGTGCGGAACGTCTGGGGACGCGGTTTCGTCGTCGAACCCATCTAGGTCGTGTCCCGGCGACGCCGGCGGCCGATCGCACCGGTACGAAAGACAAGGGAAAGAATGTCGCGGGCCCTCATGTCCGCGAATTACATTCTGCATCGATCATGCGGTTATTTTGAGTCGGAGGCGGGGCGGCGTTGAATACGGTATCGGAATTCTTCGAAGCCAGGGTTGCCAAGTCGGGTGAGGCTCCGTCGGTCATTTTCGGCGAGACCGTCGTCAGCTACTCGGAGTTGAACGCGAGGGCGAACAGACTGGCCAGGCGGCTGATCGCGGCCGGTGTGGGTCCGGACGCGCTGGTCGCCGTGGCGGTGCCGCGATCGATCGAGCTCATCGTCGCGGTGCTCGCCGTGCTCAAGGCGGGCGGTGCGTACCTGCCGCTGGACCCGGCCTATCCGGCCGAGCGGCTGACGCACATGGCCGAGGACGCGCGGCCGGTCCTGCTGCTGCGGACGGAAAGCGTCGCCTCGCTCCGCCTGGACGTGCCCGAGATGGTGGTCGACGACCCGTCCTTCGTGGCCACGTGCGAGCGGGAACGCGGCGAGAACGTCTCCGCGGGCGAACGCCTGGCGCCGTTGACGCCCGCGCACCTGATGTACGTCATCTACACCTCCGGCTCGACCGGCGTCCCCAAGGGCGTCGCGGTGAGCCACACCGGGGTGGCGGACCTGGTCGCGACCCAGGTGAGGCTGTACGGGACCGGTCCCGGCGACCGCGTGCTGCAGTGGGCGTCCTTCAGTTTCGACGCGTGGTTCTGGGACTTCACGCTGGCGCTGCTGAACGGCGCGGCACTCGTGATGGCCGAGCAGGACGCGCTGTTGCCGGGGGAGTCGCTGCGCGAGACCCTGCTGAAGCACGACGTCAACCACGCGGTCCTGCCGCCCGTGGCGCTGGGGATCACTGAGAGCGAGGGACTGCTGCCCGGCGGCACGATCACCTCCACCGGCGACGTCTGCACCAGGTCCCTGGCCGAGGAGTGGTCCAAGGGCAGGCGCCTCTACAACGCCTACGGACCCACCGAGGTGACCGTGGGCGCGTCGATCGGCGGGCCGATCGAGGGCGTCCAGGAGGAGGTGACCATCGGGACGCCGTGGGACGGCGGCGCGGTGTACGTGCTCGACGAACGCCTGCGCGACCTCCGCGACGGCCGGGAGGGCGAACTGTACCTGGCGGGATCCGGAGTGGCCCGCGGCTACCTGAACCGTCCCGGCCTGACCGCGGCGCGGTTCGTCGCCGATCCGTACGGCCCTCCCGGGAGCAGGATGTACCGATCGGGCGACCGCGGCAGGCGCGCGGCCGACGGCGAGCTCTACTTCACCGGGCGAGCCGACAACCAGGTGAAGGTGCGTGGGTTCCGCGTCGAGCTCGGCGAGGTGGAGGCGCGGCTGGAAAGTCACCCCGCGGTGGAGATCGCCGTCGCGGTCGTCGGCGGTGAGGACGTCTCCACTCAGCACATCGTCGCCTACGTGCAGACATCGGCACGTCACGTCGTCGACGAGGCGCAGTTGCGCGAGCACGCCCGCCGCACGCTTCCCGAGCACATGGTCCCGTCGGCCGTCGTCGTGCTCGAACAGATCCCGACGCTGCCGAACGGGAAGATCGATCGTAAGGCGCTCGCCGAGCGGGCATCGCGCGGCGCGGCCGACACGCCCGCGGTGCCGGCGCCCGTCGCCGACGGCGCGGACGGCGCGAAGTCCTACGAGCGAATACTGTGCGGCATGGTGATGGAGACGCTGAAGGTCAGCGAAGTCACTCCGCAGGACAATTTCTTCGATCTGGGCGGCCACTCGGTGCTCGCCGCGAAACTGGCCAGCCGGATGCGCAAGGAGCTCGGCGTGGTCGTGCCGATGCGGTCGTTGTTCGCGGCCGAGACCCTGGCCGAGCTGGCACAGCTCATGGAGCAGGCCGAGAAGGTCTGAGCCCGGCGGACCTCGCACCCCCCGACTCCCCGCGGCGGGTGCGTGTGAAGGGTCACGGGCGTAGGCGCCGCACCGGATCGCGGAGTCCGTGCGATACGGCCTACGCCCGTGACCACAGGGGGCACCGGGCGGTTCGCGTCAGCGGCCCTCGAAGTGAACCGGCAGGCTGTCGTAGCCGACGACGAAGTTCGAGTAGATGGGGCGGGGTGTCCCGCGCAGCTCCATCCGCGCGACGCCGGCCACCAGAGCGCTCAGCAGCGCCTGCAGCTCCGCTCGGGCGAGGAAGGCGCCCAGGCAGTAGTGCGGGCCGCGGCCGAACGCCAGGTGCTTGTTGGGGGAGCGGGACAGGATGAACTTCCGTGGTTCGGCGAAGACGGTCTCGTCGTTGTTGGCGGAGATGTTCCACAAGGTGACGATGTCGCCGCCGCGCACCGTGGTTCCGTGCAGTTCGATGTCCTGAGTCGCGGTACGAGCCAGGTGGGTCCCCGGCGTCGCCCAGCGGAGAACCTCCTCCACCGCCGGCTCGAAGGAGACCTCGCCGTTCCGCAGGGCGTGCCATTGATCGGGGTTGTCGATCAGAGCCAGCACCGCGCAGATCGCCGATACCCGGGAGGTCTCGTCACCGCCGAGAATGAGGCTGTAGCAATTGACGGCGAGCTCCTCGACGGTGAGCGGACGGCCTTCGACCTCCGCGGTCGCGAGCATGCTGATGACGTCGCCGCGAGGATTGCTCCGCCGTTCCTGCGCCAGGTCCATGAAATAGAGAACTATCTCGTTGCGGGCGCTGAGGGCGTCGAGCTCACTGCTGCCGGCGTGGTCGGACGACAGCGCCATCTTGTTCCACCGCAACAGGTCGCCGCGGTCCGCCTGCGGGATGGACAGCAGGTCGCAGATCGTGTTCATCGGAATCTTCTCGGCGACCTCGGCGGCGAAATCGAACGTGTCCCGGCCGACGACCGCGGACACCAGTTCGGTGGTGCGCTGCCGGATCTTCTCGACGACCTCGCCGAGGACCCGTGGGGTGAACGCGCTCCACATGACGCCCCGCAGGTGCCGATGACGCGGGTTGTCGGTCACCGCCAGCATGCTCCCGCCGGCGGAGTCGTCGCCGCGCAGGACGACGTCGAGGACGTTTCCCCGGGCGGAGCTCAGGGCCTCGTGGTGGAACAGCGACTGGACGTCGGAGTATCGCGACACCACCCAGAATCCGGGTTTCCGGCCGACGGGCTCGTGCCAGTAGACGGGACGTTCCGCGCGCACTGCCCGGAAAAACTCGTGGACGTCGTTCTCAACGAATGTGGCCGGGTCGGTGAGATCCAGGGAACGGACATCGAGAGCGGGCTGACTCATTTTTCCATGGTTACAGGCGAGTCCACGCGCATCGCCAACTCTTACCTGTTCCTTTCCGCCGTTCCGCCGTGGTGGGCCCGGCGGCCGCGCGTCACCGCTGCCCCGGAATCTCCGGATAGCGGGCGATGATCATCTCGCTGGCCTTGGGACCGCGGGCGAAGACGTGATCGGCCGTGTCGATCCGCCGGCCGGTCAGCCCGTCCACCACGACCGGATCCACCGCCACGCCCGTCTCCTTGTCGACCAGGACGAGACTGCGGTCCTCCGGGGGCAGCCGATGGTTTCCCCACGCCGCCATCACCAGAATGAGCGGCCGCAGGGAACGGCCGAGATCGGTGAGCCGGTAGGTCCGATCCTCGGGATCCGCGGCGCCGACCTCGGTCTCGAGAAGGCCCTTCGCCATCAGCTGGGCGATTCGATCCAGCAGCACGTCGGCGGGCGTCCCCAGGTTGCGGTGGATCGCCTCGAAGCGGGTGTGGCCGTTGAAGACCTCGTGCAGGATCTCCAGAGTCCACCAGTGGCCAACGGTCTCGACCGTGCGGGCCAGCGGGCAGTCCGGGATCCGCGCCTTCGGGCCGGCCGGCCGCGCGGGTTCCGCACGCTTACCGTCCTCGACGTTCAACAGATCGCCGCTCATCGTCAGCTCCAATCGGCGTTCGGAATCGTCTGATGTCAAGCCTGTGGCGTCGCCGCCCCGGGAGAAAGGCAAGAGAAAGAAATCGGCAAGACCTGGACGCGCGACGCGCACGGCTTTTTCCCCCAAGGGAAATGCCTCGGTGGCGGACACCACCGAGGCATTCCACTGACGAGGCGACCGGGCCGGTGAATCTCACGTTCCGGCCCTGGGCCGCCTACTTCCGCACATCCTCGTTCTCGGTCTCACGGCTGCCGGAGTCGGCCCCCAGAGACCAGTAGCGGCGCATCCCGTACAGCAGCGGGGCCGGTGGCTGGATCGCGGGCGTCGCCACGCAGACCACCTCCCCGAAGACCACGATGTGGTCACCGACCGGCATCGTGTCGCTGACCTGGCACTGCGCGATCGTATGGGCGTCTTCGACCAGGAGCGGTATCGCGGACTCCGGTTCCCGCACCCATTCGACCTTCTCGAACCGGTCCGCTTCGCCGGAGGCGAACAGTTTCGCCACCGCCTCGGCCCGATCGTGCAGGAGGTTGACGGCGAACGCCGACCGCTGGAGCAGGGCCGCCAGCGTCGGACTCTCCGCGCGCAGGCACACCAGCAGCGTCGGCGGGCGCAGCGAGACGCTGCAGATCGATGAGCAGGTCATCCCCCACGGCTCGCCGTCCGGCGCCGCGGTGGTCACGATCGCGACCCCGGCCGGATACGTCGTCATGAGGGAACGGAACTGCGCCGGGTCGACCGGCGTTCGCGGGACTGTGGCGGTTACGGGTTCCGGCATGGGCTCCTACCTCCTCGCTGGGCCGCACAGGTCATGACGAACGCGTCCCTCGCAGGGCGTGGAGGTGCGCCAGGTACTCGTAGTGGCTGGGAAGCCGTTCGACCAGTGATTTGGCCTCGTCCCGGATGAGCCGCAGCTCCTTGTTCGCGGCGACGTCGTCCATCATCGCCAGGCCGGCCTGCGGGCGCACCTGCAGACCGCCGAGGCCCAGGATCATCGCGATGTAGGAGTAGGACTCGAACCCGTGGTAGTGGGGGAAGATCGTGTTTTCGTCGGGGAGCTTCACCCGCCACTGCTCGATGCGCTCGGCCAGGGCGTCCGGAACCCTGTGGGTCTTGGCGTCCCGCCAGTAGTCGTTGTCGTTGCGCCTGGCGCCGACGTAGTGCAGCACGAGGAACTCGCGCACGCCGTCCATGACGTTGGCCACTTGCCGGTTGTAGGACTTGCGCAACATGTCGTCGTCCTGGCCGCCGGGCCAATGCTTCACCAGCTGCTCGATCGCGTTCTGGATGAAGAAGATTCCCGTCGACTCGAGCGGCTCGACGAAGCCGCTGGACAGGCCGATCGCCACGCAGTTGTTCACCCAGGAGTTCTCGGTGCGGCCGACCCGCATCTTGATGTGGTTGGCCGCCAGGTCGTCCGCTTCGGGCCCCACGAACTCGCGGAGCGTGCGCTCGGCCTCCTCCGGGGTGCAGTAGTCGCTGGCGTAGACGTAACCGGTGCCGATCCGGCCGAACAGCGGGATCGTCCAGATCCAGCCCGCGTCCTGCGCGGTCGCCTTGGTGTACGGGCCGAACTCGTGATTGGCCATGTCCAGCGGCACCCGCAGCGCGACCGCGCTGTTGTTCGGCAGGGTGTCCTGGTAGGACAGGAAAGGCACGCCGAGCCTCTGGTTGATCAGCAGCCCGCGGAAGCCCGTGCAGTCGATGTAGAGATCGCCGGACAGGTCGCCGCTTTCCTTCGTGCGCACGTGCGTGATGTGACCGCGCTCATCCACTCCGGCCTCGACCACATCGTCCAGCACGTGCCGGACTCCGCGATCGGTGCCGTACCGGGTGAGGAACTTGGCGAGCAGCACCGTGTCGAACTGGTACGCGTAGGGGAACTGCGTGGTCTGCTCGGCCATCGTGGAGCGGACCGACGTCTCGTCCTCCTGGTCGAGGAAGCCCCGCTCGAACAGGTTCCCCTCAAGGGATCTCGGCGCGCGCCCGGCCTCGCAGAGCGCGGCGATCACGGAGCAGTCCCTGTCGTAGTCCTCGCTCGGGCGCTTGTGCAGCCACCAGTCGGCGAGGGACACGCCCTCCACCACCCGTGCGCGCTCGAAAGGATGGTAGAAGTAGTGCCCCTTGGCCCGCCAGTTCTCGTAGCGGATCCCCAGTTTGTAGGTGGCGTGACAGTCCACCATCCAGTCGGTCTCGTCGAGACCGAGATAAGCGAAGAAGTGGCGGATCGTGCTGAAGGTAGCCTCGCCGACACCGATCGTGGGCACATTCTTGGACTCGACGAGTGTGACTGAGATCCGGTCGCCGAACGCCGCCTTCAGATAGGACGCGGTCATCCAGCCCGCGGTCCCACCTCCGACGATGACCACACTCTTGACCATTGCTCCCTCACTTCTGTCGGAGTGACCCGACTTCAACGATTCCGGCCGTTCGCCATCCCCGCCATGCGGGGGAAAAGATCTGGAAAGGAACCCGCGCGCCGCCGTCTTCGGCTCACCCGGCTCAATCGAGCCCGCCGCCGCATTCGTCGACGAACTCCAGGAGCCGCTGCACCCCGGTCTCGAGCCACGCCGGGTCCACGCAGAACGCGATACGGATCAGATGCCGTGCCCAGGGCGCATAGTCGTGGGAACGGATACGGCCCCGATCGTCGACGTCGGGACGCATGGCGAACCCGTTTCCCGCCACGACCGCGACACCCGTGCGCTCCAGCAGCCGCATCGCGAACGTCTCGGCGTCGAGCCCGGTGCGGCCCACGTCCAGCATCGCGTACCACCCGCCGGCGGGCAGCTCGCGCAGCAGACCGGCCCGCACCAACGGCGGCAGCGCCACGTCCCGGTTGCGCTGCACCAGCTTGCGGTTGGTCGCCGCCGCTTCCGACCGGCTGTCCACCGCGGCGATCCCCGCGTACTGCACCGGCGTGGACGTGCCGATGATGTTGGCCTCCTGCACCACCTTCATGACGTCGGCGGCCCGGTCGTTGGCCAGCGCGACGTAGCCCAGCCGGTAACCGGTCATCGCGAAGCTCTTGGAGAAGGTGAAGACGCTGTGCACGATACGGTCGTCGACCGGCACGTCGCGTTCGAACGAGGCGACCGAGATGTGCTCGCTCTCGTAGCAGAAATGCTCGTAGGCCTCATCGCTGATGACCTGCCAGCCCCGCCGGCGGGCCAGGTCCAGCAGGGCCGTGATCTCGTCGGCGTTCAGGACGACCCCGGTCGGGTTCGCCGGCGAGTTGATCAGCAGCACCCGGGTGCGCGGCGTGGCGACGGCCTCGATCATCTCGGGGTCGGGCCGGAAATCGGCCCTGAGCGGGTACAGCACCGGCGTGAAACCCGCCAGCAGACTCTGCTGCAGATGGACCGGCCAGTGCAGTTCCGGCAGAAGGATCTCGGCGCCGGGCTCGGCGAGGGACTGCAACAGGGAGGCCAGGCCCTGACACGAACCCGGTGAGATCAGCACCCGCGACACCGCGCTGTCCACCCCGTTGTCCACGCGGAGTTTCTCCACCAGCGCCTCGCGCAGCGCGGGCAGGCCCTCCACGCCGGTGTACTTGGTGTCGCCGCGCCGCACGGCGTCGATGAACGCCTCGGCGACGTTGTCGGCCGGATTGAAATACGGGTCGCCGACGTGCAGCTTCACCACGTCGACGCCGTCTTTCGCGATCGCCTCCGCCGCGTGGAAAATGCGCAGCAGACACGACGATGGAATGCTTCCGGCGACGGACAACATTTCTGCGCTCACGCTCTTACCGCCCTCTTCCTCAGTGAACCGTTCTCCAGACCCGCGTGATTCGTCATGCCGTACGGCCACCGTCGACGGGGATCAGCGCACCGGTGATCCAGGCCGACACCTCCGGATCGAGCAGCACGCACACCCATCGGCCGATCTCCGACTCGTCGCCGAACCGGCCCATCGGAGTCGACGAGAGCAGATCGGCGCGCAGCCGCCGGGTGCCCGCCTCGTCCAGGCCGGTCTCGTTCCACATCGGCGTCTCCACCGGGCCCGGCATGATGGCGTTCACCCGTACGTCCGGTGCGAGTTCCCTGGCCAGCGAACGAGTGAGGCTGTTGAGCGCCGCCTTGGTCGCACCGTAGAAGGCACGTCCCGGCATGGACAGCGCCCCGCCGACCGACGAGATGTTGACCACGCTGCCACGGTTGGCCCGCAGTTGCGGCAGCGCGCATCGGGTCAGTTCGGCCGGCGCGCGGACGTTGACGGCGAACATCGCGTCGAACAGCGCGGGGTCGATCGATTCGAGCCGCCCGAACCGGGCCAGGCCGGCGTTGTTGACCACCGCGTCGAGCCTGCCGAAGCTCTCGGTCGCGGCGGCGACGATCTGCTCGGCGGCGCCGGGAGCACAGACGTCCGTGGCCACGACCGTGACGGCCGGCCCGTAGCGGTCCGCGAGGTCGCGCAGGGGTTCCTCGCGGCGCCCGACGATCGTGACGTTGGCGCCCGACTTCAGCACGCATTCCGTGATCCCGCGGCCGATTCCGGTGGCCGCGCCGGTGATCACGACCGACTTTCCGGTAAGAGTCATCGCAGCACTTCGCTTTCCGCGAGAGTCGAGACGACGTCGGCGATCAGCTCGTCCGGGTCCGCGAGAGACTGGAAGTGTCCGCCCGGCCAGGTCCGCACGCTGAACCGGCCGCTGCTCACCGCGGCCCACGCCCCGAACTCCGCACCGTTCACCAGCGGATCCTCGGTGTTGTAGTAACCGCGCACCTGGCAGGTCAGCGGCTCGGTGTGCGGCGCCGGCCGGTAGGTCTCGCTGAGCGCGATGTACGACCGGAGAACCGGGAGCAGCAGCTCCCGAAGCTCGGGATCATCCGCGACGTCCGGCGCGATTCCGCCCAGATCCCGCAGGGCGGACCACAGTTCCTCGTCGCCGACCCGATGGTTGAGCTCGCCGCGGGCCTGCCACGGCGCGGGCGTGCCGGAAACGAAGAGGCAATGCACAGGTTGTCCGAGGTCCCGCAGCACTTTGGCGGTCTCGTAGGCGACCAGTGCGCCCAAGCTGTGCCCGAACAAGGCGCAGCGAGCCGGACCCAGCTGCGACAGTTCCGCGGCGACGGCCGATGCCATCTCGGTGATGCTGCTCGCGGGTGCCTCGACGATCCGGTCGGCCTGACCCGGATACTGCACGGCGAGCAACTCGGTGTCCTCGGGCATCGCCGGCGACCAGGCGCGATAGGCCGCCGCCGTACCACCGGAATATGGGAAGCAGACCAACCGATCAGCCGGGCACTCCACGCTGTTGAGGGCCCGCATCCAACTTCGGCCACGTGTTCGTACTCGGTTCACGCCACCGAGCGTCACCGAAACTCGGCCTACTCACGCAAAACTTTCAAAGCTCTGTCGGGGCTCGGTGCGGCTGCGGGGCTCTTGCCCGAATCTGATGGCGTCGCAACCAAGGAGGACACATGCTGGACGGGTTCGTGCCGTGGCCACCCGACCTCGCCGATCGCTACCGCCGTGCCGGCTACTGGAAAGGTATATCTCTCGGGCAGCTTCTCGCCGACAGCGCAGGGCGCCACCCCGACAAGGTCGCCGCGGTGGACGTGACACGCCGTATCCGTTACGCGGAGCTGGTCGAGGAGGCGGGCCGGATCGCGTCGGGCCTGCTCGACCTCGGTATCGGCCCCCGCGACCGGGTGGTGGTGCACCTGCCCAACGTGATCGAATTCCTTTCCACCACCTTCGCCCTGTTCAGCATCGGCGCGATCCCGGTGATGGCGCTGCCCGGTCATCGCCGTGACGAGATCCTCCACCTTGCGCGCTCTTCGGATGCCGTGGCCTACGTCGGCCCGGCCCGGTTCCAGGGGTTCGACTATCGGAAGCTCGCCCGCGAGGTTCGCCGCGACGCGCCCGATCTGCGGCACGTCGTGATCGCGGGCGAGGCGGAGGAGTTCACGCCGCTGTCCGAGATCGCCCGCTCCGGCGTACGGGAACTGCCGCCGGTCGACGCGTCCGAAGTGGCGCTGCTGCTGCTGTCCGGCGGAACCACCGGTACGCCCAAGCTGATTCCCCGGACCCATGACGACTACGCGTACAACATCCTCGAGTGCGCCCGCGTGGTCGCTTTCGACGACAGCGGCGTCTATCTCGCCGCGAATCCCGTGCCGCACAACGCCGCACTGGGCTGTCCCGGAGTGCTGGGCGCGCTGCTCGTCGGCGGCAAGGCCGTGCTGGCCGCCAATCCCAGCCCCGACCACGTGTTCCCGCTGATCGAGCGGGAGGGTGTCACACTCACGACGCTGGTGCCCGCGCTGGCCCTGCTGTGGGCGGAGGCGGCGCAGATCACCCCGGTCGACATGAGCCGCGTGATCATACAGGTGGGCAGCTCGAAGGTCGGGCCCGCCGCGGCGGCCCGGATCACCGAGAGCCTGGGGTGCCGCCTCGCGAACGTGTACGGCATCGGCGAGGGACTGATCACCCATACGCGGCTGGACGATCCCCCGGAGATCGTCTTCACCACCGAGGGCAGGCCCCTGTCGCCGGACGACGAGATAAGGATCGTCGACGAGGACGACAAGGACGTCCCCCTCGGCGAGACCGGCGAGCTCCTCACCCGCGGCCCGTACACGATCCGGGGCTATTTCGCCGCGCCGGACCACAACCGCCGCTCGTTCACCCCGGACGGTTTCTACCGCAGCGGCGACCTGGCGCGGATGACCGAGGACGGCAACGTCGTCATCGAGGGCCGGCTGAAGGACATCATCCACCACCTGGGGGAGAAGGTCTCGGCCGAGGAGGTGGAAGGCCACGTGCTGACCCACCCGCTGGTCCGGGACGCCGCGGTGGTCGGCATCCCCGACGACGAACTCGACGAGCGTCTGCTCGTGTTCGTCGTCCTCAGCGCCGACGCGGACGCCGCGGCGGTGCCGCTCTCGCTGCGCGCGATCAGAGAGCACATCCGCGACCGCGGCCTGGCGTCGTACAAGCTGCCGGACGAGCTCGTCGTCGTCCCCGACCTTCCCCGCACTCCGGTGGGCAAGATCGACAAAAAGTCCCTGCGCGAGGGCAAGCTGCCGCAGTTTCAGTGAGCGCACTGATTCCCGCCGAACCGCCGTGGGTGGCACCAGGCTCCGATTCGGCGTTGTCGATTGTCCGGCGTGAGGGATGTGAGGGGAAGTTCACGGGATGATTGATGCGGCAGAGACCAAAAACTTTCCGGCGTACGGGGAAATTCTCCGGCTGGACGAACTCCTCGCCATCGCCTGCGTGCGCGACGAGGCCGACCGCACGCTGTTCTTCGCGGCACACCAGGCGTGTGAGATCTGGTTCGCGGTCGTTCTCCGTCATCTGGACGCCGCGCGTGAGGCGATGCTCCAGGAGCAGGGGGCCGCGGCGGCCGAGCATCTCGAGCGGCTGCCGCACATCATGCGGGTGATCACCGACCATTTTGACGTTCTTGCCACGTTGACTCCCCAGTCATTCGACGAGATCCGGGCGACGCTCGGGACGTCGAGCGGATTCCAGTCCGCCCAGTACCGCGAAATCGAGTTCGCTTGCGGGGCCAAAGACGCGCGGTTCCTCAACATCACCGGGCTGTCCGAGGGTGAGCGGGCCAGGTTGCTCGAGCGCCTCGAACAGCCGTCCTTGTCCAGCGTCTTCGCGGAGTATCGCGACCGGGCCCGTGCCGGTGCGGACGGGGCCCCCGTGGACTCGTCGCCGGCCGAGCGGATACACGACGCGCTGGCGGGCTTCGACAAGTCGGTGCGTTCGTGGCGGGAGCGGCACGCCGCGCTGGCGGAGCAGTTCCTCGGCGCCGCGCAGGGCACGGCCGGGTCGTCGGGTGCCGCGTATCTGTGGCGATCGGCCGAGCGGACGTTGTTTCCCGAGCTTTTTCCGAATCACGAGTGAGGCGCCGGCGAGCGCACGGCGCGCAGTGCGAACGGCCTGATCCGACATGGGCTACCCGAATTCCGTCAAGTGAATTACTGGTCCAAAGGAGAACGCAGTGATGACTGTCAACGGCGCCGCAGGCAATAAAGCGGGTGATCCAGGAAAGACGAAGCGAGTCGTCATCGTCGGCGGTGGCACGGCCGGCTGGATGACGGCGTCGTACCTGATGGCCGCCTTCGGCGAGCGGATCGACGTGACGGTCGTGGAGTCGGCTCAGATCAGCACCATCGGGGTCGGTGAGGCGACGTTCAGCGACATCCGGCATTTCTTCGAATATCTGCGGCTGGCCGAGTCCGACTGGATGCCGGCCTGCAACGCCACGTACAAGCTTGCCGTCCGGTTCGAGAACTGGCGAGAGCCGGGCCATTACTTCTATCACCCGTTCGAGAAGATGGGATCGGTCGACGGGTTTCCGCTCAGCGACTGGTGGCTGCGCAATCCGACGACGAGCCGCTTCGACAAGGACTGCTTCGTGATGGCGTCGGTGATCGACGCCCAGCGCTCCCCCCGGTACCTCGACGGAACGTTGCTCGATCAGGGGTTCGTCGAGAGAGAGCATGACGAGACCACGCCGCGGTCGACGATCGCGGAGTACCAGGGAGCCCAGATCCCGTACGCCTACCACTTCGAGGCGCACCTGCTGGCGAAGTTCCTGACGGGATACGCCACCCAGCGCGGCGTCCGCCACATCCTCGACAACGTCGTGGACGTCGCCCTCGACGAGCACGGCTGGATCTCGCACGTGCGGACCGCCGAGCACGGCGACCTCGAGGGCGACCTGTTCGTCGACTGCACGGGTTTCCGCGGACTGCTGCTGAACAAGGCGCTCGGCGAGCCGTTCGTGTCCTACCAGGACACGCTGCCCAACAACAGCGCGGTCGCCCTGCAGGTGCCGCTGGACATGGATCGTGAGCCGCTGCGGCCGTGCACCACGGCGACGGCTCAGGACGCGGGCTGGATCTGGACGATTCCGCTGATCAGCCGCATCGGCACCGGTTACGTCTACTCCAGCGACTACATCACGCCCGAGGAGGCGGAGCGCACGCTCCGCGACTTTGTCGGCCCCGCGGCCGCGGACGTCGAGGCCAACCACATCCGGATGCGCATCGGCCGCAGCCGCCGTTCGTGGGTGAACAACTGCGTCGCGGTCGGTCTGGCGAGCGGTTTCGTCGAGCCGCTGGAGTCGACCGGCATCTTCTTCATCCACCACGCCATCGAGCAGATCGTCAAATACTTCCCCTCCGGCCGCGGGGACGACGTGCAGCGGGAGCTGTACAACCGTTCGGTGGCGAACGTCATGGACGGCGTCCGCGAGTTCCTCTGTCTCCACTATGTCGGCGCGAAGCGCTCGGACACGCAGTACTGGAAGGACACCAAGACACGCACGATCCCCGACGCGCTGGCCGAGCGCATCGAGATCTGGAAGCACAAGGTGCCCGACTCGGAGACGATCTTCCCGCACTACCACGGGCTTCCCCCGTACTCGTACAACTGCGTTCTGCTGGGCACCGGCGCGATAACGCCCCGCTATTCCCCGGCGCTCGACATGGCCGATGAAAGGGCGGCGCTGGCCGAGTTCCAGCGCATTCGCGTGAAGGCGGAAAAGCTCGTTCAGGAGCTTCCCACGCAGAACGAGTACTTCGCCCACATGCGCGCCAACGCCTAGGGGTCCCGATCCGGGATCACGCCGCGCGTGCCGGGAGTCCGGCTTTCCCATGTCCCGGGCTCCCGGCATACAACGAAGACTTCGAACATGTCACGCGGAAAGCGATGTCGCGATGTATCTCTCCTACGACCGACGATCCCTGGACATCCAGTATTCGCCGAGTTCGTGCGTCGCGGACATCGACGTTTATCTGAGGGGATACGCGGCGCGGAGCGCGGCGGCGAGGCGACTTCCGGACGCGCGACTCGGGGTGCGCTACGGCCCCCGGCCCGAGCAACTGGCCGACTTCTATCCCGCGGGCCGGGCGGGCGCCCCGATGCTGGTGTTCGTCCACGGCGGATACTGGCAGGAGATGAGTCGGCACGAGTCGGCTTTCATGGCGCCCGACCTGGTCGCGCGGGGAATCTCCGTCGCGGTGCTCGGCTATGGTCTGGCGCCGGCGTACGAACTGCCGGAGATCATCGCCATGGTCGCGGACGGGATCCGGTGGATATGCCGGAGCGCCGATCGGCTGCCCGGCGCTCCCGGGCCGATCGTCGTGAGCGGCCATTCCGCGGGCGCGCATCTCGTCGCCATGTCGCTGCTGGACGAATCCGGCTGGGAGCGGTGCGGCGCGCGGCCGTCCGAGGCGGTCGCCGGCGCGATACTGGTGAGCGGTGTTTACGACCTCGAACCGGTCCGCGAAACATATGTGAACGAAGCGCTGGGGCTGGACGCCGGCACCGCCCGTGCGTGCAGCCCCCTCCATAATTTACGGGCCGCTCTGCCGCCGCTGGTCGTCGCGCGCGGGGAAAACGAGACCGACGAGTTCGGCAGGCAGCAGACGGAGTTCGTGACCGCCGTCCGTGCTCTCGGCGGCCAGGTGACGGATTTCGTCGTGCCGATTCGCAACCATTTCGATCTGCCTTACGACCTGGGCGACCCGGAAACGCTGCTGGGCGATTCCCTGGTTCGGTTGACCGGCCGCTCGCGATAGCGGTGCGGTCCGGCGATATCGGGATGTGCGTTCCTCAGGTGGCCGTCTGCATTATTCACATACTCTTTGGCCGGGTCAATCTTGTATTGTCGGTGCGGGACCCGGCTGTTAGAGTCGGGATCGGCACCGCGTGGCGCTGATGTCCAGTTTCTTGGAAACCAACCTCGCATCCCGGTCGGCCGGAAATATAAGGCGAATTCCCTGCACGCCGGCCATGGTTTCGAATTAATGCCGCTGCGAAGTGGATCGCGCGCAAGGGAGCTTGGATATGTTGACGGAGAACATCGACCGCGGCGCGGCGGCCCACGTCGCCACCGATGCCGGCACGGACCGGGACGCTCTGCGCCGCGCGGTCTCCGACCTGCTGGGCATCGAGCTGACCCCGGAGGACGACGACAGCAACGTCTTCGAACTCGGCTTGCAGTCGCTCGAGCTGATGCGCCTGGCGAACCGGCTCAACCGTTCGGGCGCCGAGGTCACGTTCGCGCAGCTGGCCGACGATCCGCGGCTGTCGGCATGGTTCGAACTGCTCACCCCCGGCGCCGCACCGATGCCGCAGCCCCGCGCCTCCGAGGTGGAGCACGGCGACGGATCCGATCTGACCTTTCCGCTCACGCCGGTGCAGCAGGCGTATCTGTTCGGCCGTGCCGACCACCAGGCGCTCGGCGGCGTCGGCTGTCACAACTACCTGGAATTCGACGGGGCGGAGGTGGAAGCGCACCGTCTCGAGCGGGCCGTCCGCGCTCTGATCGAGCGTCACCCCATGCTGCGGGTGCGGTTCGGCGACGACGCGGTCCATCACGTGCTGCCGCAATCCCCGTGGCGAGGTCTGACCGTCCACGATTTCCGCGACCGCACGGACGACGAGGCGTCGGCGGCGGCGCTGGAGCTCCGTGACCGGCTGTCGCACCGCGTCCTGCGCGTCGACCAGGGTGAAGTCATCGACATCCAGCTGACCCGGCTCCCCGGCGGGGTGGATCGGCTCCACTTCAACGTCGACCTCCTGGCCGCGGACCTCGCGAGCTTCCGACTGCTGCTCACCGAACTGGCCGTCCTGTACGACGACCCCGACGGTCTCGACGCGATCACCTACACCTTCGGCCGGTATCTCGCGGATCAGGCCGAGGTCCGCCGTACGGAGGCCGAGCGGGCACGCGCGTACTGGCAGGACCGATTGCCGTCGCTGCCCGGGGGACCGAGGCTGCCCCTGGCGACCGAGCCCGAAGCGGTGGCCGTACCACGATTCGTCCGCCGGGCCTTCGGGCTGACGGCGGACGAGTGGCTCCTCATGGAACGGCGGGCGGGCGAGGCGGGGCTCACGCCCGCGGCGGTGCTGGCGACGGCGTACGCCCAGGTCCTGAGCCGGTGGAGCGGGGACGAGCACTTCCTGCTCAACCTGCCGCTGTTCGACCGCGACCTCGACGCACATCCCGAGATCGGCCGGCTCATCGGCGACTTCACGGGGCTGCTGCTGCTTGAGGTGAAGCTGTCCGGTGACAGCTTCACGGACCGCGCCCGCACCGTGCAGCGGCAGATGCACGAGGACATCGGGCATGCCGCCTACACCGGTGTCGACGTGCTGCGCGACCTCGCCCGCACCGACCTGGACGCGCCCCGCACGGCGCCGGTCGTGTTCTCCCTCGATCTGTCGGCGCCGCTGATCCCGGACGAGTTCGCGGCCCGCTTCGGCGACGCGGCGTGGATGATCTCCCAGACCCCGCAGATCTGGCTCGACCACCAGATCTACCGCACTCGCGACGGCGGTGTGCGGCTCGTCTGGGACGCCGTCGACGAGCTCTTCCCCGACGGCATGCTCGACGCGATGATGTCGGCCTACGAGGCGCTGGTCCGCGGTCTGCTGGCCGGCGACTGGGAGGCCGCGTCGCCGGAGATACCGCTGCCCGCCGCGCAGCGGGAGCGGCGCGCGGAGGTCAATTCGGAGACCCGCGCGCTGACCGGCGACCTTCTGCACTCGGCGTTCTTCGAGCGCGCCGGCGACCGGGCCGGGCAGCCCGCCCTGCTGTGGGGCGACGGCGAGGTGATGACCCACGACGAGCTGGCGCGGCACGCCCTGGGCATCGCCGGCGCGTTGGCGCGGCGCGGTGCGGGCCGCGGCTCGTACGTCGCCGTGGTCGCCCCGAAGGGCCCGCAGCAGATCGCCGCCGTGCTCGGAGTCCTCGCCGCGGGCGCCGCGTACGTGCCGATCGGCGTGGACCAGCCGGCCGAGCGCCGTGCCCGCATCCTCGAGCTCAGCGGCGCCGAATTCATCCTCGACGGCGCCGGCCTCCTGGAATCGGCCGACGCCGATGTCGACGTACTTTCGATCGACGCGGCGATGCTCTCGCGGCCGCTGAGCGCCCCGGTGCCCGCCGACCCCGGCGATCCCGCGTACGTGATCTTCACATCGGGCTCGACGGGCCTGCCGAAGGGAGTCGAGCTCAGCCATCGCGCCGCGGTCAACACCGTCGAGGACATCAACGAACGGTTCGGCATCGGGCCCGGGGACCGGGTGCTGGCGGTGTCCGCGCTGGACTTCGACCTGTCGGTGTGGGACATCTTCGGATTCCTCGCGGTGGGCGGCGCCGCCGTCCTCGTGCCTGAGTCCGGCCGGCGCGACGCCGGCGAGTGGCTGACACTGTGCCGGCGGCATTCGGTGACCGTCTGGAACACCGTCCCTGCCCTGCTCGACATGCTGCTCACCGCGGCCGACGGCGCCCCGCTTCCCGGCACGCTCCGCCTGGCCCTGCTGTCCGGCGACTGGATCGGGCTCGACCTGCCCGGACGACTGGCTCGCGCGACGAGCGGCTGGTGCCGGTTCATCTCACTCGGCGGCGCCACCGAGGCCGCGATCTGGTCGAACTCCTTCGAGGTCACCGAGGTCCCCGCGGGCTGGCGGTCGATCCCGTACGGGAAACCGCTGCGGAACCAGAAGTTCCGGGTGGTGGACGGCCGCGGCAGGGACTGCCCGGACTGGGTGCCCGGCGAGCTCTGGATCGGCGGCGCCGGTGTCGCTCTCGGCTATCGGGGCGATCCCGAGCTGACCGCGGCGCGCTTCCCCGAGCACGACGGCGAGCGCTGGTACCGCACCGGCGATCTCGGCCGTTACTGGCCCGACGGCAATCTGGAGTTCCTCGGGCGCCTCGATCACCAGGTGAAGATCAACGGTTTCCGGGTGGAGCTGGGGGAGATCGAGGCCTGCCTGCAGGCGCATCCAGCGGTCGCCCAGGCCGTGGCCGTCGCGGTCACCGAAGGCCGCCGGGAGGTGGTCGCCGCCGTGGTCGAGCGCTCGGCGGCGCCGGACCGGGTGCGGGAGGACGCGGAGCCCGTCGCCGGGGGAGGGCGCCCCTGGAATCGGTTCCTGCCGCCCGCGACCGAGACCGAGGACGCGTCAGATCCGCATCTGATCGAGCACCGGCTGGTGGAGATCCTGCTGGCCGACGTCCTCGCGCCGCTGACCGGGCCCGGCGGACACCCGCCGGTCTGCGCCGAACAGAGTCCGGTGGTGGACATCTGGCTCGAATACCTCGTACGACGCTCCGTGCTGACACCCGGCGCGACCTATCGGCGCGGCCCCCGATGGGACGAGGTCACGAACCCGGCGTGGATCACGCAGGTTCGCGCGTCCACCCGCGGGACGCCCTTCGAGACCGTCGCGACCGCATTGGAGTGGGCCGGGCCACTCCTCAGGGCCGTCATGTCCGGCGAGGCGGACGCCACCGCGCTGCTGGACGATCCGGTGCTGGCTCCGGAGGCTCTCGGCGATCTGATGCCGACGACGGCCGACTGCCTCAGGGCCGTGGCCGGGGACCTGCGGACGCGCACCGGCGACGCCGCGCCGCCGGCCGTCGCCGAATGGGATGTGATCAGCGGCCGCGGCAGCGCGCGGTTGCTCGCGGAACTCCCCGGAGACGCGATCGACTACACCCTGCTCGGCTCGTCGAAACCGGCACTGGCCAAAGCCGAGACACTGCTGCGCGAGCGTGGGCATCGCACCCACATCGCGGTGCAGGGCGCCGCCGCCATCGGCGGGCAGCACGTCCACGCGTTCGACGCCGTCGTGGCGAACAACGTCCTGAGCCGGATGACCGATCCGGAGGTGGCCGTGGCCACCATGGCATTGCTGCTCGCGCCGGGTGGCCGCCTCTACCTGCTCGAACGCGCGTACCCTGCGCCCCTCGCGCTGGTGAGCGCGCTGCCGCTGGAGGCGCGAGCGGGGAGGTTCGACCAGAGCGGGCCGGGCTCCGCCTGGTTGTACGGCCCGGAGCGCTGGACGCGCGCCTGCGCCGAGGCCGGGCTGCGCGACGTGCGGGTGCTGCGCACCGAGGCCACCGGCGAGATCCTGCTGTCGGCGGACCGGCCGGAGACGACCGGCGTCGACGTGGCCGAGCTGCGCGGGTGGGCGGCGGACCGGCTGCCCGAGCACATGGTTCCCGCCCACGTCGCCGTGCTGCCCGCGCTGCCGCTCAGCGCCAACGGCAAGGTCGACAGGCGGCGGATACAGAGCCTTCTCGAGCAGTCCGTCGACCGGCCGCGTGACGTGGGCGATCCGCCGCAGGGCGCGAGCGAGATGTTCGTCGCCGAGCGGTGGATGAAGCTGCTCGGGCTGGACTCGGTGGGCCGGGACGAGAACTTCTTCCGGCTCGGCGGTGACAGCCTGCTCGCGACGCGCTTCGTCGCCGAGGTGCGCGGGGCGCTGGGTGTCGAGCTGCCCATGCGCGAGGTCATGCGGACGCCGACCGTCGCCGGGCTGGGCCTGCTGCTCGACGGGCTCGGTGCCGCGAGCGGCGGCTTGGACGGCGGCGAGGGATTCGAAGAAGGCGCGTTGTGAACGGCTAGCTGCATTTCGCTCCACCTGGCTACTCGATCCGCCTCTTAATCAAGCAAAGGGAGAAGTCGTGGACATAGCCGAGATGCTTGCCGGCCTCGCCGCCGAGGGCTGTGTGCTTTACGAACAGGACGGGCAGCTTCGTTATCGCGCGCCCAAGGGAGTCTTGACGCCGGAACGGCTGACCTGGCTGCGTACGAACAAGGGCGCCGTGCTCGACCTGTTGCGCAAGCAGGAGTACGGCCCCGGAATCGTCCCCGATCCCGCTGCCCGGTTCGAGCCGTTCCCGCTCACCGATGTGCAGTCGGCGTACCTGGTCGGCCGGAGCAACGCGTTCGACTACGGCGGAGTCGCCTGCCACGGCTATATGGAGCTCGCGCTTCCGTTGTCGTACGCGGACAACATCGAGCAGGCGTGGAATCAGCTGGTCGGCCGGCACGACATGCTTCGCGCGGTGATCTCCGCGGACGGGTATCAGCGTGTCCTGCCGGAAGTGCCGCACTATCAGGTCAGGCGCGAAGACCCGGGCATGCTGGAGGCGACCAGAGAGGCCATGTCGCACCAGGTGCGGCGCACCGACCAGTGGCCCCTGTTCGACCTGCGGACGACGGAGACGGACGAGCGGCTGATTCTGCACATCGCCTTCGACCTGCTTCTCTGCGACTACCGCAGCATGCAGATGCTGCTCGGCGAGTTCGGCACCCTGTGTGCCGGAAAGCCGCTGCCCCCCGCGCCGGAGATCACGTTCCGCGACTATGTCCTCGGCGCGCGCGGGGTCGTGGAGGGCACGCGTTACAAGCGCGACCGTGATTATTGGTTCGATCGTATCGACGCGCTGCCGCCGGCCCCGGTCCTGCCGTTGCGCGACGACGCGCGCGACGCGCCGCCGAAGTTCCACCGGCACGAGCTGCGCTTGTCCGCCGCGCAGTGGACTGTGCTCAACGAGCGCGCCGGCGCGGCGGGTGTCAGCGCGTCGAGCGCGTTGCTGCAGGCCTTCGCGGAGACGATCGGACGATGGAGTCACAGTCCGCGCTTCACCCTGGCTCTCACCCAGGAAAACCGGCTTCCCCTGCACGCGGACGTCGCCCCGATCATCGGTGACTTCAGCTCGACCAGCCTGTTCGCCGTGGACCTCACCGAGGGCGAGAGCTTCGCGGAGCGGGTCAACCGCGGGCAGATGCGGTTGTGGGACGACCTGGACCACCGGCTCTGCTCGGGAGTGGAGGTGATGCGTGAGCTGGCCAGGCGCCGGAGCCGGGCCGAGGCGTTGATGCCGGTCACGTTCACCAGCACGATCGGCGGCACGAACGCGGAAACCGCGAACGCGCTGCTGGCCGACGCGGAGATCGTCTACAGCATCACCCAGACGCCCCAGGTCTGGATCGACTGCCAGATCTCGAGCGACGCCGACGGCCTGCTGGCCAACTGGGACGTGCGCGAGGGTGTGCTTCCCGAAGGCGTGACCGAGGACATGTTCGCCGCGTTCGCCGATCTGGTGAACCGGCTGGTCGACGATCCCGCGGTGTGGTCCGCGGCGGACCCCGTGGAGCTGCCGGCCGCGCAACGGGACGTCATCGCGGCGGTGAACGACACGGCCGCGCCGCGATCGCTCGAGCCCCTGCACGCGGGCGTGGTCGCGCAGGCGGAACGGACTCCGGACCGGGCCGCCGTGATCACTTCTTCGGAGACACTGACCTACGCCGAGCTCATGGCCAGGGCGGGGGCGGTCGCCGCGGCCCTCGCCGAGGGGGGATGCGCGCCGGGTGACCGCGTCGGCATCGTCGTGCCGAAGGGATCGGCGCAGGTGGTCTCGGTGCTCGGCACGCTGCTGGCCGGCGGTGTGTACGTGCCGATCGACACGACGCAACCCGCGCTGCGGCGCAACTCGATCATCACGGACGCCGGGATCGGCCACGTGCTCACGCTGGCCGAGCTGCGCGACTCGCTCGATCTGCCCGCCGCCGTCCGGCCGGTCGAGGTCGACTCGCTGGCGCCGCGGCCGGGGCCGGCGGCGCACCGGCCGGCGCCGGACGACCTCGCGTACGTCATCTACACCTCGGGCTCCACCGGCACTCCCAAGGGTGTCATGATCGGCCACGCCGCGGCGCGGAACACGATCGACGACATCAACGCGCGATTCTCGGTGACCGAGGACGACCGTGTGTTCGGCCTGGCTCAGCTGGGGTTCGACCTGTCCGTCTACGACATCTTCGGCCCGCTGTCCGTCGGCGGCGCGCTCGTGCTGCCCGACGACGCGCTGCGGAGCGACCCGTCGCACTGGGCGGCGCAACTGGCCGCCAACGGTGTCACGGTCTGGAACTCGGTGCCGGCGCAGATGCAGATGCTGGAGGAATACCTCCGGCACGACACCGCCGTCGACGTCTCCCGCCTGAGGCTGGCGATGCTCTCCGGCGACTGGATCCCCGTCACGCTGCCGGACGCCATCCGGGCCAGGATCCCGGGCCTCGAGGTGATAAGCCTCGGCGGGGCGACCGAGGTCTCGATCTGGTCGATCTATCACCCCATCGAGGTCGTCGACCGTAACGCGCCCAGCATCCCGTACGGAAAGCCGCTGGCCAACCAGACCTTCCACGTGCTCGACTCGCTGATGCGGGAATGCCCGGCGCACGTGACCGGCGAGCTGTACATCGGCGGCGTGGGGCTGGCTCAGGGATATCTGGGCGATCCGGAGCGGACGAGCGAGCGGTTCGTGCGGCACCCGGTGACCGGCGCGCCGCTCTACCGGACCGGTGACCTCGGCCGCCGTCACCCTGACGGGGTGATCGAGTTCCTCGGCCGCGTCGACCGGCAGGTGAAGCTCAACGGCCACCGCATCGAGCTCGCGGAGATCGAGGCCGCACTGCAGACGTGCCCGGACGTCGATCTCGCCGCGGTGGCCGTTCACGGTGAGGGCCCCGCGCGCCGTCTGGTCGCCTTCGCCGAGCCCACCAGGACCGAACCCCGCGCGCTGCCGGACGGCCTGCGGCGCAGGGCGATCGACGCAGGCGCCGAGCTCGTGCGCGGCATCGAGGACGAGCACATCGTCGAACTGATCGGCCTGCTGGACAGCGTCGCGCTCGACGCCATGGCCGAGATGCTCACCGAGGCCGGATTCTTCGTGACGCCGGAAGCGGTGCACACCACCGAGGAGATCAACGAAGCCATCTCGGTGGCCCCGGAGAACCACCACCTCGTGCAGCGCTGGCTGAACGCGCTCTCCGACGAGGGGAAGATCGTCCGGGACGCGCTCGCCGGCACGTACAAGGGCGAACTCCCGGTCGATCCGGCGGCTCATCGGGAGAAGCTGCGCCGCATCGACGAGCTGGCCGAGCTCACGAAGTGGGGAAGCGAGTTCATCCGCTACCTGCGCGTGTCCGAGGACAACCTGGTGCCGTTGCTCCGCGACGACGTCAACGCGCTGTCGCTGCTGTTCCCCGAGGGGAAGTTCGGGCCGGCGGAAGCGACGTACCGCGACAACCTGATCAGCCGTTACAACAACGAGGTGGTCATCTCGGCGGTGCAGGACATCGCCCGCGCGCACACCGGGCCGGGGCCGCTGCGGCTGCTGGAGATCGGTGCGGGCGTCGGCGGAACCAGCACCGTGCTGATCCCCGCCCTGGCCGATCTGAACGTCGACTACCTGTTCACCGACCTCTCGCACTTCTTCCTCAACGCCGCCAAGGAACATTTCCACGACGTCGACTGGGTGCGATACGGATTGTTCGACCTGAACCGCGATTATCGCGCCCAGGGGATGGCGCCGAACTCGTTCGACGTCATCCTCCTGTCCAACGTGATGCACAACGCGAAGCACGTCGGCAAGGCTCTCGACCAGATCCGGGAGATGCTCGCGCCGGGCGGCTGGCTGGTCTTCATCGAGGCCACGCGCGAGGTCTACAGCATCATGACCTCGATGGAGTACAAGTCCGGGCTGACCGGATTCGAGGACGAGCGGAGAGAAGACGAGCGCGTCTTCCTGGCGCGGGACCGGTGGCTGCATCTGCTGGGTGAAGCCGGTGGAGAGGTGGCGTTCTGCCTCCCCGAAGCGGACGCCGCGATTTCCGGGATCGGCCCGCAGACGTTCGCCGTGCGATTCAAGTCCGAGCGCGCCGACGTGCGCCAGGAGCAGCTCATCGGCCATCTGGCCGAACGGCTGCCGTCCTACATGATCCCGGCCGAGTTCCAGATCGTGGACCGTATCCCGCTGACCGGCAACGGGAAGGTGGACAGGGCCAGGCTCGACGCGTGGGCGGGGTCGGGACACGGGGGCGGCCGGAACGAGGCCACCGGCGAGGCGCCGCGCCCGGGCCTCGAACAGGCCATCGCGGCACTGTGGTCCGAGGTGCTTCCGGTCGAGTTCATCGCCCGCGAGGCGAGCTTCTTCGACCTCGGAGGGGACTCCCTCCTGGTGGCGCGGCTGGTCACCCGGCTGCGCGAGAACCTCCCGCAGGCCGCGGAGATGGACTGGGACGATGTGCTGCGGCTGGTGATGAACCGGCCCACCATCGCCGCGCTGGCCGCCCAGCTCGGGGCGGACGGCGCCGAAGCCCGTTCGGCGACCTCGGTCGTACGGATCAACACCGTGGACACCGGCGAGCCGACCAGGGTCCTGATCCATGACGGGACGGGCACGCTGATTCCCTATCGCGCGCTGATCCGGGAACTGTCCGATCGCGTGCCGATGCTGGGGCTCGTCATCGACGACCCGGGGCTGTTCCTGTCCGGAGACCCCCGCACTCAGGTGGACGAGCTGGCGAACCGTCATACGGAGGCACTGCTCGCGGCGGGAGTCGATCGGGTGCACCTGGTCGGCTACTGCATGGGAGGACTGCTGGCGCCCGAGCTCGCCAACCGGCTCACGAAGGCCGGTGTCGAGGTGACCGGTCTGACCGCGATCAGCAGCTATCGAGTGCCGTACCTCGTCGAGGACGACCTGATGGCCGAGTATCTGTGCGCCCGGCTGGTGCAGGTCGATCCGGTGGATCTCGGTTATCCGCCCGACGAGCTCGGCATCCGGGACCTCATCCAGGCGGTCCTGACCCGGCACGACAAGGTGCTCCCGCAGGGGGGTCTAATCGAGGAACCGGCGTCGGCGTTGAGCGAGGCCGGCGCGCAGGCGCAGCGCTACTTCCAGAAGCTGGCGGAGCGGTCGCAGGAGGACCGGCTGCGCGCCATCGGCGAGAGGATGCCGGCGAGCGACGACGAGCTGGGCTCGGTGGACTGGATGGCGCGGTTCCTGCGGATCATCAAGCACAGCCTGATCACGGTGGCGACGCACATGCCGACGCAGTACGAGAAGCAGGCGACGTTCGTCCGCCAGACCGGCGACGCGCAGATCTTCCCCGGCATGCAGGCCGACATGACCGAGTACTGGCAGCAGGTGTGCGTCGGAGGACTGCGGATCGTGGACGTGCCGGGCGACCACTTCACCTGTATGGGACCGTCCAACGTCGGTGTGACGGCGGACGTCCTGCTGGCGGGTGACTGAGCCGATGGGCGCGGCACAGGTGATCGGAATCATCGGCGGGTACGGCGCGGTGGGGTCCGTCGCCGCCCGATGTCTCGCCGCCGACGGATTCCGGCTCAGAATCGGCGGCCGGTCGGCCGACCGCGGCGCGGCGTTCGCGGACGGCCTCGCCGATGCGACGGCCGCGGCGGTGGACGCCACCGACGCGGAGAGCATCGCCCGGTTCAGCGCGGACTGCGACGTGGTGCTGAACTGCGCCGGACCCGCGTACGAACTGGGCACGCTGCCCAGAAGGGCGGTGGTCGCGGCGGGCGCGCACTACGTCGACGTCATGGACGGTTCCCTGGGAACGTTCGCGCCGCCGGAAGACCGCGTGATGGTGCTGTCCGCCGGCGTGTTGCCGGGCCTGTCCGGGCTGCTGCCGCAGATGCTCACCGCGGGACTCGACGAGGCATGCTTCGTGGGGTACTACGGCAGTCTCGACAGATTCACGCACACCGGCGCCATGGATTATCTGCTCAGCATGGATCGCGGATATGGCACGGCGCTCGCCAAATGGCGCGACGGCAGGGTGATTCCCGGTGCGCTCAGCGTCGAGCAGGACTCTTCGGTCCCCGGAATTCTCCGGCCGGTCACCGCTTATCCCTATTTGAGCGCCGAACTGGTTCAGCAGGCGGAGCGCCTCGGGCTGAAGGAGGCCGCCTGGTACAACGCTTTCGACGGTGAGCACGCGCTTCGCGTGCTCAATCATTACCGCGCCTCGGGCAACCGGCAATCGCCTGAGGACGCCGCGACGGCCCTGGTGCAGGCCAGCGCGCTCGATGTGTCCGGACGTGCTCCCTACCACGTGTTGTCCGGCACGGCCGAGGGTCTCACCGAGGAGCGGGTCCCGGTCCGGCGAACCGCGTTGATAAAGAGCAACGACGGCAATGCGCTCACCGGCGTCGTCGGCGCCGTCGCCGCGCGTGAGGTCGCTCGTGGTCGTATCGCGCCCGGTGTCTGTCACGAGGCCGCGAACGTGCTGGCGGCCGGCGTCGTGCTCGACGCGATTCGCACGCATCTGCCGGAAACCGTCGTGTCCATTTCCGAGACGCCTCTGGCAGCGGAAATCGTGGAGGAGGAGGGGGTGCTCTGATCGGCCTCGCCTGACCCGGATGCCGGAGGACCCGTGACGGGCGGCGCACGCGGGGGACCGGCCTCCGGGCGGTCGTTCCCGCGGCTGCGCCGCCCGGATCGTTGGCTGACCGGACGGTTCGCGGTACGGTGAGTCGTACGCGTACGGAAACGGAGGAAGGCGATGAACGCGATCGACCCTGCAGAGGGGGAGCGAGCGACGTCATCATCGGCTGCCGATGCCGCGGCCGGACAGGGCGTGAAACCGCTACTGCGTCCGCATCGATGGAGTTTCGCCGCTGTTGTCGTCTTTCAGATCATCGGTGCGGTCGCGGGTCTGGCGCCGCTGCTGGCGGTCGTCGAGCTGGGTCATGCCCTGTTGTCGCCCGGCCCAATCGACCACGACCACGTCTGGTTCGTCGTGATCGCGGGTGCGATCGGGCTGTTCGTCCGGCTGCTGTTCACGAGCGCGTCATCCGGAATCGGGCATATCGTCGACAGCAAGGTGCAGCTGGCGTTCCGACGGCAACTGGCCCTCGTGCTGGGGCGCGTGCCGATCGGCTGGTTCTCCCGGCGCCGCACCGGCGAGCTGGCGAAGGTGGTGCAGGAGGACGTCAGCGCCGTCCACCCGTTCATCGCGCACACCCCCGGCGAGCTGGTCGCCGCGTTCGTGGTGCCGCTGGTGTCGCTGGTCTACCTGTTCACCGTCGACTGGCGGCTCACCCTGATCACGCTGATCCCGGTGGTCCTGGCGGTGGCGCACGTCCCCCTGATGATGACCCCGGCGCGGATACGCGAGGAGAAGGAGTTCGACGCCGCCATGGGGGGCATCGCGAACTCGGTCGTCGAGTTCGTGCAGGGGATCGCGGTGGTCAAGGCGTTCGGCGGAGGCGAGCGCGCCCACCGCAGGTTCCTCACGGCCGTGGACGAATTCGTCGCCACCTTCCTCCGCTGGGTGACCAATCTCTCTCCGATCGCCGCGGGGATGAAGCTGGTGCTGTCGCCGCCGTTCGTGCTGCTGGTCGTGCTGATCGGCGGCACGGCTCTGATCACCTCCGGCGGCATGGCCCCGGCCGACCTGCTGCCCTTCCTGCTGCTCGGACTCGGCCTGACCGCTCCGGTGGCGGCCCTGGGTCACGGCTTCGACGACCTGCGGGGCGCCGCCCGCGCGGTCGGCCGGATCAAGGAAGTGCTCGAGGTGCGGCCGCTGCCGGAGCCCGCCAGGCCGGTCGCACCGCAGGGGCATCGGGTGGAGCTGCGTGACGTCCGATTCGCCTACGAGGACGACCACGAGGTGCTGCGCGGGATCACCCTGACGCTCGAACCGGGGACGGTCACCGCGGTCGTCGGGCCGTCGGGAAGCGGGAAGTCCACGCTGGTCCAGCTGCTGCCGCGGTTCTTCGACCCGACGCACGGCTCGGTCCTCCTGGGCGGCGTCGATCTGCGCGAGATCGACAGCCGGGAGCTCTACCGGAGGGTCTCCTTCGTCTTCCAGGACGTCCGCCTGCTGCGCGCGTCGGTCACGGACAACATCGCGCTGGCGGTGCCCCACGCCGGCGCCGACGACGTGGTGCGCGCCGCCCGGCTGGCGAACATCCACGACCGGATCCTCGAGCTGCCGCGCGGCTACGACACGGTGATCGGTGACGAGGCCGAACTGTCGGGTGGCGAGGCGCAGCGGATCGCGCTCGCCCGCGCGCTGCTCGCCGACGCGCCCGTTCTGGTGCTGGACGAGGCGACCGCCTTCGCCGACCCGCAGACGGAACGTGCGGTGCGCCGGGCCCTGGCGACGCTGGGCGGCGATCGGACGATCCTGGTCATCGCCCATCGCCTGGAGACGATCGCCGACGCCGACACCGTCGTGGTGCTGGAGGACGGGGAGGTCGTCGAACGCGGCGGCCCGGCCGAGCTGCTGGCACGAGGCGGCAGGTTCGCCGCGTTCTGGCGATCCCATGAATCGGCGGCCGCCGACGAGATCGAGACCCGCGCCGGAGCACTGCAAGGAGAGCAGTCCCAATGATTCGAATGCTGCTGCGCGTGCTGGGACCCGAGTACGCGCGGGCGATGCGCCGCACCGTGGCCCTGATGACGGTGACCGCGATCGCCGAAGGGTTGTCCTACGCCCTGCTCGTTCCCGTGCTGCGGGCACTGTTCGGCAGCACGCCCGAGGACGCCGTGCCGTGGCTGATCGGGTTCGGGGCCGCGGTCGCGGTCTGCGCCGTGCTGCGCTACATGAGCGAGCTGTCCGGTTTCCGCGTCGGGACCACGCTGTTGCGCGGCATGTACTACCGGCTCGGCGAGCATCTGGCCAGGCTGCCCATCGGCTGGTACGGCGGCGACCGGGTCGGCGAGGTGTCCGTCATGGCCAGCCGCGGCCTTCTGCAGGCGATGAGTGTCGCGGCACATCTGCTGGGACCGTTCGTCTCCGCCATGGTGACCCCCCTGACGATCGTCGCCGTGATGATCGCCTTCAACTGGCAGCTGGGGCTGGCCGCGCTGGCCGCCGCACCCATCGTGGCGGTCATCCAGGCCTGGACGGCACGGTCGATCGCCGCCACCGACGCCGGGCGCCACGAACGCGACAAGGAAGCCAGCGGGCGGGTCATCGAGTATCTCCAGGCCCAGCCGGTGCTGCGGGTCGGCGGGCGGACCGGCGAGCGCTTCACGTCGCTCGACGACTCGCTGCGGGAGGTCCAGCGCGCGACGCGCCGTACGGTGCTGTCGGCGCTGCCCGGCATCGTGGGGATGACGCTCACCGTGCAGGCGGCCTTCACCGCTCTGCTGGTGCTGGGCGCCTATCTCGTGCTCGGCGGCACTGTCGGCGCGGCGGAGATCCTCACGATTCTGGTGCTGGCGGCCCGTTGCGCCGATCCGCTGCTGTCACTGTCGGAGATGGGAGGCAAACTCCGCGCCGCCCGAGCCCAACTGGCCAGACTCGACACGGTGCTGCGCACAGAACCGCTGCCGGAGCCCGGCGAACCGGTCCAGCCACAACGCCATGACCTGGAATTCGACTCGGTCACCTTCCGGCACGGCGACCGCACCGTGCTCGACGACCTGTCGTTGACGGTGCCGGAAGGACAGCGGCTCGCCGTCGTCGGGCCCTCCGGCGCGGGCAAGAGCACGCTGCTGCAGGTGCTCGCCCGCTTCTTCGACGTCGACGCGGGCGCGGTGCGCATAGGGGGCGTGGACGTACGCGAGATCAGCACGCGGGTGCTGATGCAGCGGATCGCCATCGTCTTCCAGGACGTGTATCTCTTCGACGGCACGATCGAGGAGAACGTGCGTCTCGGCCGTCCCGACGCCGGCGAAGCCGAGGTGCGGGCGGCGGCGACCGCGGCGCGGCTGGACGAGGTGATCGAGCGGCTGCCCGGCGGATGGGCCGCGAACGTCGGCGAGGGCGGCGCCCTGCTGTCGGGTGGTGAGCGTCAGCGCGTCGCCATCGCGCGAGCACTGCTGAAGGACGCCCCCATCGTGCTGCTGGACGAGGTCACCTCCGCGCTGGACCCGCTGAACGAAGCGGCCGTCCACGAGGGCATCGAGCGCCTGATGGCGGGCCGGACGGTGGTGATGGTCACCCATCGGATGCGGACCGTCCGAAGCGCCGATCGCGTCGTCTTCCTGGACGGCGGCCGGATCGTGGAGGAAGGCAGCCACGACGAGTTGCTGCGCCGCGGTGGCCGTTACGCCGATTTCTGGACCATTTCCATGGCCCCGGTAACGAGTGAATGAGCCGAGGATGTCGATCGATCCTTTGTCGCGGACCTGCGATCCTCTGCCGCGAAACCGGCGAGCCGGCGCGTTTCGCCGGCTCGCGCCGCGGCCGTATGCCCGAGCCCGGGTGCTGCTGTTCCCACACTGCGGCGGCAACGCGAGCTATTACCGGTCGTGGGCCGCGGCGGCGCCCTGGGACGCCGAATTCATCGCCGTGCAGTATCCGGGCCGGGAGGATCGTTATTCGGAACCGATGCCGGCGGATATGCACGACCTTGCCGCCGTGCTGGCGGCCGATCTGCCGCTCGACGGGCCGCCGCTTCCGACCCTGCTGTTCGGCCACAGCATGGGGGCCATCGTCGCCTACGAGGCCGCCCGCCTTCTTTCGGCGATGGGCGAACCGCCGTTGGGACTGGTCGTGTCCGGGCATCCCGCTCCGGCGTTGACCCGGCCGGGCCGGGTGCATCTCGGCAGCGACGAGGAGTTGATCGAGGAATTGCGCCGCACCGAGGCGACGCACCCCGATATCCTCGACAACGCCTCACTCATACAGGCGTTCCTGCCCGTCATCAGGAGCGACTACCGGTTGAGCGAAACCTATCGGCCGCTGCCCGGTGCGCGCCTGCGAACTCCGATCACCGTGATGTACGGCGATCGGGATCCTGAGATCACTACGGCGGAAGCAGAGGGGTGGCGCGAGGTCACCGACGACTCGTGTGAGTTCCGCATTTTCGAGGGCGGTCATTTCTATCTGGAGGAGCACCGCGACTCGATCGTCGAACTTCTCACGGCGCAGGCACGCGCGGCGTCCCGTCGATTGGCGATTCCCTGGCCGTCGACGCCCTGATCCTCCTCGCCGGCGCGGGCGCTACTCGGCGTCGCCGCGCCGGACGGCGGGCAGCAATCCCTCGACGATCGCCGTCAGTCCCTGCCGATGCGTATCGCGCGCGGTGAGTTCGGCCCAATGGTCGGCGACTACCGCGATTTGGGGGTATGTGCCGTTCGTCAGTTCGGAGATGACCTTGTCGCGATAGACCGGAGCGCCGGTCGTGGTACGACGACGTCGGCTGGTCACCCGAATGGTCAGATCCCCGACGATGTAATACCAAATCGTGCGATAGACATAGACGGCCTCTTCGTGGCTGTGCCCGTAGTCGACGGCGGCGCCGATCATCACCTCGACGAACCAGAGGCCGGAGGGGGCGAAGAGGTCGTCGCCCGTCAGCACTTCGACGACCCACGGGCGCTCGGCGAGCAGGTCGTAGAGCGTGATCGCCGCTGCGAGGAGCCGCTCACGAGGGTCGTCCGGAAGCTCCGGACGGGGCATGCGCTGCGCGCTCGTCTCCAGCACGCGCAGCAGCAATTCATCCTTGTCGCGCACGTGGTAGTACAGCGCCATCGGCGCGCTGCCCAGCTCGTTCGCCAGGCGCCGCATCGACAGTTTCGCCGAACCTTCGGCCTGCAGAATGCGATCCGCCGCGGCGATGATTCCCTCCAGAGTCAAGCGCGGCGGCCGGCCGATGGCTTTGGCGCGCGCTTCTCCTGCGGGCATCTCTATCCTCCACGATGCTTCTGTTCACCGATGAGCGGGGCGGGAGTGTTTCCGAGACGACCGGTGGAACATGCGATTGCGGCCACGACGATCGATTGTCGCGGAAAATCAACGTGCCAGTGCTCTCTTGCCGTTGAAACCCATACTAACAAAGTTTGCCGGGAGTTCGTCTATATATTGTCTACACGGCGCCGCGAATGGGGGTATGTGGATGACGGACACAGGCGTCGTATTTACTGGTCGCATACCGCGGACTTGATTTCCCGCTGCTTAAGGCGTGACGAATATCACAGAGATAAGGCTTGAGTGGTATATCATTGGCATTCGTGCAATTTTCGGCTGTTGTAGATCCGCGGACCGGCCACGCGGTGGCGGCTTCATATTGTGGTAGCGGCGCCGTGATCCGCGTCGGCGGATGGGATTGCCGCATAAGCGGCTGAGCATCGCTCGATTCCCCGCGCACGCCGCCGGCCATGCGGGCGGCAGGCGTGCCACACGCGCTGCCCCGGCCGGCGCTCGAGCCCTACAGGCAGGCGGCGTGCGGAAACGATGTCCGACGTCGTATCCGAAGCCAAGGAGCCCGGGACATGTCGGTCCCGGGCTCCGGCCGTCTGGGCTTGTGCCCGCCCCGGTGGGACGGGCACTTCCCGGACGGGTGGTCGCCGAGTCACGGATGCGTGCCGTCGGACGGCCCGTTTTCTGTCGCGGCTTGTCAGTCCGCTTCGGTGACCAGGTCGCGGGTGCCCTGCTGCAGGGGTTCGGTCGCGCCTCTTGGCAGGACGATGAAGGCGATGACGACGGCGCCGATGAGGAGCGCGGCGCCGAGTGTCATGCCGAGCGCGTATCCGTCGGTGAGCCCCACGGGCGTGAGCCTGCCGGCGGTGCGCTCGGCGGCGGCGGTGCCGAGAGCGGCCAGTCCGAGTGAGGCGCCGATCTGGCGTGAACTGGCGAGCAGGCCGGAAGCGGCGCCCGTTTCGTGAGGCGCGACCCCGACGGTGGCGGCGGAGACGACCGGCCCGAGGCAGAGACCGAATCCGAGGCTGGTGACGATCGACGGGCCCAGGATGTCGGTGAGGTAGGAGCCGTCGGCGCTGATGAAGCCGAACCAGGCGAACCCGATCGCGGTCATCAGCCCGCCGACGATCAGCAGCGTACGGCGCTCGACACGGTTGCCGAGTTTGATGGTGAACACGGCGCCGACGCCGACACCGAGCGCGAAGGGCAGCAGTTCGAGCCCGGCCACCGTCGGGCTGTACCCGAGGATGCGCTGGAGGTAGAGGGAGGCGAAGTAGAAGGACGCCGCCATCGCGCCGCCGAGGAGGAGGTTGTAGGCGTTGGCGCCGGAGACCGAGCGGTTGGCCAGCAGGCCGAGCCGGATCAGCGGGTCGCGGGTGGTCGTCCGCTCCACCCAGACGAACGCGGCCAGCAATATGACGGCGCCCGCCAGGGTCAGGAGGGTCGTCGTCGAGGTCCACGCGTACTGGTCGGTGCGGACGACACCGAACACGAGCAGGGACATTCCCGCCGTGGCCAGGATGCCGCCCAGCACGTCCGGGCGGCCGCTGGGAGCCAGGGGCGGAGCGTCGGCGACACCGCGCCAGGCCAGGGCCAGCGCGATGGCGGCCATGGGAACGCTGACGAACATCACCCAGCGCCAGCTCGCGTACTCGGTGAGCACGCCGCCGATCAGCACGCCGAGAGCGCCGCCGGCGGCGTTCATGGCACTCCAGATGCCGTATGCGCGGACGCGCTCCTTGCCGGAGGGGAAGGTCACGGCCAGCAGTGCCAGTGCGGCCGGAGACAGTGCGGCGGCTCCGATGCCCTGCAGTGCGCGGGCGGCCACCAGGTGACCGGCTTCCTGGGAGAAGCCTCCGGCGAGGGAGGCGAGACCGAACAGGATGAGCCCGAGCAGCAGGATGCGCTTGTGACCGTATCGGTCGGCGATCTTGCCGCCCAGGAGGAGAAGGCCGCCGAAGGTGAGGGCGTAGGCGTGGATCACCCAGGTCAGGCCCGCTCCGGTGAAGCCGAGGCCGACGGCGATCTGCGGGAGTCCGAGGTTTACGACCGACAGGTCCACCGACACCATGAACTGCACGACAGCCACCGCGGCCAGGATGAGCCCTGTCCGTGCGGCCGGTTCGATGACCGATCGTCCGCTTGCTGATTGTGCGTTTGTCACCGTGGTTCAGTCCCTTGGGCTGTTCTCGTGGCCAGTTTTTCGTACACGTACTGAAAATAGCACCGAGATCGGCTCCGTGTCGACAGCCGAACTCGCCCGGGTTGGCAGAAGGGAGTGGCGGGACCGCATGATGGGAGGGTGTCCCAAAGCAATGCACAGCACAGCCGTACCGGCCGTCCACCGGTGACCTCCCGCGCGCAGATCCTGGCCGCGGCCCGCCGGCTCATCGATCAGAACGGCTGGGAGAAGCTGACCATCCGCCGGCTCGCCTCCGAGCTCGGCATCGGGACGATGACCTTGTATCACCACGTACGCGACAAAGAGGACCTGCTGCTCCTGCTGATCAGCGAATACGCGGACCAGATCCCGTACCCCGACCTGCCCAGCGAGCCGCGGGACCGCATCATCGCGACCTCGATCCTGATCCACGATGCCCTCGCGGCCTGGCCGTGGGCCGCGGAGGTCCTCACGTCCGACGGGTTCATCGGCCGTCTCGGCGGATCGTTGTGGATGGTCGAGACCATCGTGGCCGGCGCCATCGACCACGGATGCACACCTGAACAGGCCGTCCACGTCTTCCGCAGCATCTGGTACTACACGGTCGGCGAGATCCTCGTCCGTGCCCACTCCGCTCGCCGACCCTCGGACGACGAGCGGCCCATCGACCCCAACCCCTTCTTCAGAGGTGTCGACAAGTCCCGCATGCCACGCCTTGTCGCCCTTGGCGATCAATGGCCGAGGCTGGCCGCGCAGGACACCTACCCCCAGGGGCTTGAGGCCTTAGTCGACGGGCTGCTCGCGCAGGCGACGTCGGCGAGGCGGCGCGAGGCGGTGTCCGCGGAACGGCGTGAATAGCGGCGGGGACGCGGCCGCCCGGCGGTCGTCCTCGGGAGAGGTGACACACCTCCGGTAGGTGACGCTCTCGCCGCACAGCAGCGGGGGCAGTGCTGGACAGGTACTCACTCACGGAGATGTCGGGCGGGCCTGTCGAAGGAGTACCTCCTGCGGGTCGATCTGGCCGGCGTACGGGGTTGGCCGTCGTCCCCGGTTCCCTGATCCCGGATCCACGAAAACGCGAGACAGGTCCGCTGGAAACGCTGGCGGACCTGTTTTGTCACTGCTGCTGTTGTGAGGTGTTCTTTCGAGACAGCGCTCAGCGGCCCGGCCGGATCAGCTCTTCCAGTTCGAGCAGCTGTAGTCCCACTCAGTCCAGTATTCGCAGAGAGAGATTCTCCAGACGTCCTCGGACAGGCTCGCAGTCGACCCGGAACCCGGCCCGGTGAGAAGTGTGCCGCCGCTGCCGTCGTAGTACTCCCAGCGCAGCTCGGCTTTGCCGGCACTGGTCCAGACCCAGACCCAGGCCTCGGCCCCGTTGCCTGGATTGTTTTCGAACTGAGCCTGGCTGTGCTTGTAGTAGACGGTGGTGGCGGCTGCGGCGGGTTGCGTGGTGAGAGCCGTGCCGGCGACGGCCACCGTCATCGCGACAGCGGCGACGCGGGCTGAATGTTTGAGTGTCATCGCGCCCTTCCCGGGATCTGCCGGCGGCCTGTTGCCACCGGTTCGCCGTCTAAGACCGGATAGTCTCCCGATTACGTGACAAGCGCCGCGAGAGCCATGGTGCGGTACGCCGCCGCGTTTCAAGGTCCGCGACCGGAGAATGCCGTAACGGGGTGAGGAACGCCTGCGGGGTGTTCGGTTGTGGGCTTCTCTTGATCGCCTCCTTGGACCTGGCCTCACGATCGGTGGCCAAACGATCCAGCACGTGCGCGGGCCGCTACATGAACCCGGGCGGAAGTCCGACGGCCGGCGAACAGGACCCGTATGCGCGAGCGAACAACGAGCAACCATGGGTGGCCCGCTGCTCGGGGCAGAGGGTGAGGCGAAACTGAGAAATTGCAGGTCAGCGGCTATGCTTGCTGATGAAACGCGGCAGGGCGGGTGGCCCATCGACCAGACGTAGCGCCTCTTTGATCTTTTCGTTTCCCAAGGGCACGTACCCGCCATCTCGGCTTCTCCCGAGAATCCTCCCGAGTTCAGTCAATGTCGCTTCGTCGAGCAACGACGGATTCGCCTCAAGCATCAATGCGATGCCGTCCCCGATTTGCTTGGGCGTGAGCATCCCCATTGTGCTGTTCAGTTCCGAAGAACCGTCATCATCCCCGATTCGGGCATTGCATAGCATTTTAATCTGCTCTTCGCTGAACAGCCTGGCCGTCAGGGCCGCAACAAAACGTTCCCGCGCTTCTGCGCTGCTCATGCTGGCTCTGCACTCTTCGAGTTCACCCAGCACTTCCCGCGAAGAATCTGCAGGTGCAGGTCCCGCCAAAGTGGACAACTCGGCAGTGGTGGCTCGACTGTCAGCCATACGAGTTCTGGCAAGTCTGTTCCACGTCGACTTCAGGGTCGGAAGTGCCTGATCGTTCCACCATCTCTTGACGTAGGGTTCAGCCTTCTTCAGAGCAACGATGGCGCCAAGAAGAACCAGGGCGCCGAGTAGCGCCTCGACTTCCAAGGGATCCGTTGCTTGTGAATCCGACGTGTACTCATTGGTAACATTGACAAAAACCGGCGGCGGGTCCCCCCTGTTCTCGTCGTCCGGAAAAAACGTTCCATGGTCGGTGAGGCGCCCTTGGTCATCGTATAGGTTCTGGTGGATGCCACCATCTTTTGACAGTCCAGGAGTCAGTCCATCGGGATACTCGTAATAGCCTCGGATCCTAGGCACGCGCTGCCATTCGGCGAGCGCGATCCATCTCTTTAGGAGCCCTGCTCCAACTGTACCTGCGACCACCGACCTTGCCGAGGTCTTCTGGATGAGCAGTGTCAGAACTTCCATCAATCTCGTTGTCCGGCTCATCCTCGGCGTGATGCCATTCACCGTTCTGAGCCGAAAGACATCCCAGTCGTCGCTTACTGGTGGGGCCGAAAGAGCCTAGTCTGATGGAAGTCGCTCTGGTCCATGGCGGGGCTGAGCAGGGCCGAATGAGAGCGCCCTGATCGATTTGTCGGTTGTCGAGCAGTGTTATCGGGTGGTTTTGGCGGTCCTCGCCGGAGCGAGTCGAGCGAGACCGCCGCGCAGGCCGGGGTGTCGCGACAGACGATCACGTGACCCGGCCGGAGAGTAGCAAGCGCTATACCGACTCGGGGGAGACGCACGACGAGCGCGGCCTGAAGCACCGGGAGGAGACGCGACCCGTCCCGATCTCGCCTGAGCAGGCGATCCTGCGAGATCACATCGAGACGCACCGTGTGGCCGGAGAGTGGCCGGCTGTTCCGGACGGTGAGCGGCAAGGCGTTCTCCGGCTCGACCGTCTCGAATGTCTGGAAGGATGCGCGAGGCTACGCGTTCCCTCCGGAGGTGGTCGCCTCGCCCCTGGCGGCCCGGCCGTACGACCTGCGTCACGCGGCTGTGTCCCTCTGGCTCAACGCGGGGGTTCACGCGCCGGAAGCCGCGGAGCGGGCCGGACACGGCACCGAGACGTTACTCAGGGTCGGCGTGATGCTCATGGTCTATGCCAAGTGTCCCGAGGGGCAACGCGAGGTGGCCAACGGCCGCATTCTGGAGGCCCTCACGGGATGAGGGCCTCAGCTGCCGTCGAGGTGCAGTTCTGTCGCTGGGTCGGCGGCGCACTGGCGGGCGAGATCTTTGAGTTGTCGGATCGCCTCTACGTCCTGAGCGGTCGATGCGGGGAGGCGGGCAAGCTCGGAGAGGAACTGCGGCATCTCGGCCGGCGAAAGGATCAGGCTGCGATACGGGTCGACGCGTTCCAGCATCGGATGGGTGCCGCGCCCGCGCACCTGGTCGACGAGACGCACGAAGACATCCTTGGAGTCTGGTGCGACGGCGATGGGAGCGAGTTTCCTTCGCTTCGGGCTGGTCCCGTGTTGCTCCACTCTCATCAGCACCGCGTCAACGCCCATGATCGCACCTTAGTCAGGACCTCGGGAGGGGTCTCGGGGTCCTTCGGCGTATGGGCGCGAAATCGTTCCGCGAGGCGCCGGAATCGCGTGGCTCACCTGGGGAAACGAGGCCGCGAGCATTTGTGCGTGTTCCGCGACCAGGGCATGCGGCTGCTGCCGGTTGCATGTCCGGACAAGCTTGACCGACCATGAAACCGCAGGTGAGACCACGGATGGCTGGTCGTACATGGTAGGGCGGGCGGGACTTGAACCCACGATCCACGGTTATGAGTCCGCTCGACCAGCGTCTCACGGCGCGTCATCAGGATGTCGGAACATCAGCAGGTTCGGACGAGTACGACAATCCTCGGCAGTTGTGTTCAGATGCCGATGAGTCGTACGCGGTTGCCGCACAAACGGACCATGTCGTTCACATCGGAGGTCAGCATGGCCACCGGGCCTGGCTGGCGCAATGCCATCTCCGCGATTGTCGCGTCGATCGCGTACTTGTGGCCGTGTAGGCCTGTGGCCTTGAGCAGTTCAGCGGACCTCTTCGCCGCGCTCCCTGTCACCGGCTCGACCTTCACGCGGGAGAGCACCCATTGAAGCCGCGGCATGTCCACTCGTGTGTGGCTGGCTTCCACAATGGTGTTGGCGCCGATGACGAAATCGGCACCCATGGAGTGAAGCACCTGGAACATGGCGAGGATCTTGCGGTCCTGCGCGACCCAGGCGGAAAGCCCTTGGGAGTCGAGGACGACGGTTTCGACGTGCTCGATCACGCCGAGCCGCCGGAATTCGCCGTCCCGAAGATGCAGGCGCGGGCCTCGGCCAGCTCCTCGTCGGTGAACTTCCCGTGCTCCTCCTGGTGACGCAGCAGGTCGGCACCCAGGAGTTGGTGCCGCAGCTGGCGTGCCACCGCCTCGGCGACATAACCCGAGACGTTGTCGGTGAGCTTCCTGAGCTCGGCGACCTGATCGCTTGGCAACGTCACCGTGATGCGTGTCGTGTCAGCCATACGTCAATCATACCGCGGTATGCGCAGATCGCACTCATGAGCGGTGCCGACCGGCCTGCCGAGCCCGGTGCACAGCACGGGGTTCCTCCTGCACGCGCTGGCGACGTCGTTAACAAGCCTGCACAAGGAAGCCGCAACAAGAGACAAACCGCTTACGAGCAATAGAGCTGACGATCTACAGCTGGAGTGCCAGAGAATCGCCGCGCAAGGACTTATCTACCTTTCTGGGCGCATAGGCAGCAGCGGTCGAAGGTGAATGGTTGCGCGCTGGCCTCGTGCCAGATATCCATCCTGTTCTCATGCCAGACTGTAGGAACGATCAATCTGATGATGACCAGAGCCACTACCTCCTCGGCCCCCGCCTCGAATAGCGTGGACGCAGCGCTTTGGGCGTGGGCGCCTGACACGAACAGGTCATCCACCAGCAGTATTCGTTCGCCGCGCAGCCTTTGACTTCCGTTCCGCGTGCCCATCATCTGGAAGGCGTGCGGGTGCGACTTTCGTCTGGCGAGCACTGAGGCGTACTTGTCGTTGGGCAGAAGAAGCGGCTTGTACAGAGGTCGCAGCGCGCTGACCATCCCGATGACCTGCGGCATGATGTGGAACGCCGCAATGGGGCGATCGAGTCGGGTGCTTGGAATCGTGGTGACCGTGGTGAACGGCCCGCCTGCCAACCCGGTCAGGCATGTCTCGTGAGCCTCGTAGAAGCGGGCGATGGTGGCCGCCATCAAGGTCGCAGGCTTCAGCCTGTTCGCACTCGCGGGGACGGCTTCCTTTCGGGCCACGAGCCTGAACAATCCGTTGTCGTCCCCTTCCTCAACGGCCAGCGATATCGGCACCACGGGTTCCACGTGACGGCGAAAGCCGTTCACGGTGCGATCACAACTTGAGCAGATTTCGTACGGCTCACCGTTGGGCTTGTTGTTGGGTCCCGTGTGGCAGATCCGGCAGACTCCGGGACGCGCCGCCGGAACGTTCCTGTACAGCGAGATGACGAGGTCGGTTACCGCCCTGGCGTCACCCATGGTCAGAATGTGGTCGACTGGAAGCTCATATCTATGAGTTTGACCGCATGATCGCAGAAGTCGTCAATGTCCTGAACGGCAGTGACGCCTCCCCGGAAGCCGGCCTGAGTAACCCACGGTTGTTCTTGGTGAAGCCGCTGGGACACGAAGACAGGTTTGCCTGTCTTGAGGGCGTTCGTCACATGTCGCTGGCTCGAGCCGCCCTTCCGGCCGTCGACCACGTAGACGATGGCCGCTAATCCGCAGGTCACGACATGAGTGAACGCCACCGTTCGAATGGTGGAGAGGGTTCCGGGCCAGAACTGGGAGACCAGTGCACCGCGCTCGCCTACCTGTTGAGCGACATTCGCGTACCGGGCGGGCTTCGAGGGCTCCTCTATCCCGGTGGCCAACACTCCCAATGTCCGTCCACCGGCAGCGATGACAGCCTCGTGAATCGCCATATCGAGTTCGGTGTGCAGTGGCGCGACTACGGTCAAGCCGGCCTCGGCAAAGGTGCGAGCAACGGCGGCGGCGTTCTCATGATCGTGTTCGCTGACGACAGCGACCGACCGGTGGTCCTCCAGGGCCAGGAGGCCGCGGGTCCACAGGAACGGCTGGTAGTTGTTGGTCCAGAACATATTGCCGGGATAGGCGTCGTCCAAAACGGTGAGGAGCTGGATGCCGCGGAAACGCATGGTGGTGATGAGATCGCGTGCCCAGTCCAGGTCATCGCGCCGGACCATGCTCCTGATGGCAACGGTATGTGCTTTGTCGTTGTCGTCCAATCCTGCGAGTTCACCGTCGAGCAGTTTCAGGGCGCTGCCGGCGGCGGCGATGGCACGGGCGGTGTGATGCCAGGGCTTGTCGTGAGTGGCTTTGGTGAGAGCAAGGACTGCGGCTTGCTCGTCGATCGTGATCATGATCATCACCATCTTGAACGTGATTTCGCTGTGAACGTACGCGCTGACACCGACATTCGCGGCGACGGGATGCATAGCGTGGGCGCCCATAGTGCCCGAGTTCGCAAGGCGGCACGCCGTAATCGGTGTAGGAGGGTTATGCCGATTCGGGCCTTGACAGTTCCGACGGTGCAGCGTTGGGAGGGCACCACACAGACCGTTCCCATCCCGCCGGAGCTGGTCAGGGTCCTGCGCACGCACCTGGAGAGGTACGGCACGGCCAAGGGCCAAGGATGATCGGCTTTCCGCACGCGGACAGTGTCACCTCGCCTCGGCCTGGTCCGCGTCATCCCGGGTGTATACCGTGACTGGCGACAGACAACGGCTCTCGGCGGCCTGCGGCTGCATGCCCAGTGACCGTGAGTATGAAGGAACCGCAGCTCGGGCAGGGTTTCCCTGATCAAGCGTGGTAGGGCGGGTGGGACTTGAACCCACGACCCACGGATTATGAGTGGAGGATCTCATGCACTGCTTCCACCGTTGCCCACCTGCAATTTTGCAGGGCTGATCGCTCCCTACAAAGAAGATCATCCCGTGCATATCCCGCGCTGAGTTTGGCGGCACCTTCTGTTTACAAGGTCCCCAAACGATCTCCGGGGCCGTTCAGGGTTGTTCGCCACGCTGATCGGCAGTCGCCTCGTCGTTCAGATTCGTTCGCCTCAGTTCATGATCGTCCACTTGGATGGTCCCAGAACGGCGTACTCCTACAAGCAGGCGGCTGGGACCTGTAGCGCGAGCGACTGCCACGTCTCCGAGAGACACATCCTAGTTGGCCGCCCACTCCCCTGGCAGAGCACGCTAAATGCTTCGTAATCATGCGAGTGACTTAGCACTGACGCAGCAGGAGGACCGTCCCCTGGGTCGCCCCCGTCCTCCTCGCAGTTGCCGATGCCCAAGGCTGGGACCGCCGGGTCAAGGGTCGGCGTAGCCGATCGCGAAGCGACGCCGTAGGCGCCCTTGACGCGGTGGGCACGGCCGGGAAAATCGAGCAGCGAGGAGGACAAGACAACCGGATTGGAGAGATGCGTCTGCTTAGAAGGGAATTGCAAAACTCAGCCTCAATCTTCATCAAGGATATAGAATTCATCGCCATCTAGCCAAATCAGCTGGCCATCTGCGATTCCTTCAATGTCAGGAGAAATGTCGAAGGTCAACGGTTCGGACAGGACGGTCATTCGACCAGCCGGCTCCAGGGTCAGATCGAATTTTTCCAGCTCATCATCCCCGACAGCGGTAAATCTTCCAAGTTCACTTTTCTCTGCTCGCTGCATTCCTATACCCGTTGCGATTATCTGATGCTTGGTGTGTATCTCTGCAGAGATAGCAGTCATATCGCGCTTAAGCACCTCTAGATACTGTGGCAAGAAGCTCTCATGGACTACATCATAATAGAATATGTTGCGATCTTCTGTCGAGAATGTTGCGCGCTCGGGATCCGTTGTGGGATCCATCCTGAATGTGCGGACCCACGGGAGGCCAATAAGCAATTGCTTGCCATTATGTACATATGCTCCAATCATTGGCGCCCTTAGTACGGCAAGGCATACGATAAACCTGAGTGTATATGCCTTCTGTGTCGAATTAGGTGCCAGCACCTTTTTCAAGTGCTCACTTGCTTTGATCAATGGTAGCGTTATGCCGCGATAGGTTTCATCTCCGGATATTTCCAGCTTAGAGCCTCGTAGCATGGATTTTGCGAACGATACTGCAAATGGCGTAGGGGTGTTGAAGAAGGAGTGGTGCTGGCAGCCGACAAGATCGTGTATGCTCAGCAAGAAAGGGGGTATCCTCTCCTCGCCCTTTGATATAACCCCAAACAGCCGAATATCCGTATGTGGCAGCCCGGCGATCTCTGGAAAAGAAAAAGTTTGAGTCGGATAGCTTTCTCGTAGAAAGAAAACATAGGGCATGTCGCTCTGCTTACATTCCACGAGAAGGCTAACAGACGGATGTATCAGGCTTTCGTGCTCTTGTTCTTGGGTTGGGCTCTTGATGGTGACGTTTGCCAAGACGTCGATTGATCGAGTCTGGCTCGTATCGGAGTCTATGTATGCCCATTCCTCTTGGATGCTGAACGGTCCCAGTTCCGAGAGATTGGCGCGCAGAGTATTGGCAACCTCTGCCTGAAATGGGTATCCGGACTTTTTAATCGCTTCAAATATTTTTTCCCCATCGATCGATCTGGGAAGGGACGCATAGGGCGGGATGCTTGCGTGATTCCCGGCCTCATCACTCACGGCGGACCTCCTGGGTATATGCACGCATGATATATGGATCACCAAGTACTCTGGGGATGTCCTGCATATGCTGGCCATCCGCGGGCTACGGCGTGGCCCGAGCTGCCGGCGGCCGGGACCGGCCCCCAGGCCGCATGCCCGGCCGCCGAGCGGGCGCAGGGCCGCGAGGCGGCGCGGAGCGCCGCCCTTGATTCTCATAAGCGCTATTCGGCAGTGTCGGTGGAGCTGGTCTTGCAACTCGGCTCAAAACGCTTTGATACTGCCGACCTAGCTCCTCGCGTAAGATGGAGTTATTCATCGGTATAGCTAGTGGCGCCCGAATCGATTCTGCGTTGGGCTTTGGCGAAAGCCCGGTTCGGCGTAGGCTCGCTCTTGCTAACGATGCTTTCGTATTCCGCGCGCAGGCCGCGAACAACTGAGTTGAGGGCATCGGTCGAAGGTTGATCGAAACTTAGTTTCGACTCCATTTTTGCCCTGTGTCGAAGTACCGTGAACTGGCGTGCAGAATCCTTATAGGAGGGGGCTTTCCTATCCGCGCCAAGAAAAGCAGCGGTCGCGGCAACAGCCCCCGCAACAGCAGAGGCGGCCCCCCACTTTCCTGGCTGCCCTAGGGCAACAAGTAGTCCAGAAAGGCTCGATACCAGGGCAGGCACGAAGACCAGCACTTTCCCCCAAAGTTCGGCAGATTTGGCGGCCTCGAAGTATGTCATTGCTGAATAAGTTGCGTCGGTATATAGCTCCTGAAGCTCGTCAATATAAGGCTTTGTGGATTCTGCATTCAATGTCATGGCTATCTCTTGATCACAGGAAATGGGATGACGGGACCACTTTTGAGGTAGTGGCATGTCCATTGAAGGTTTGGAGCGGACTCGGCTGCATCATCGAACCATAGTCCATTGAAATGCTGTGATTCATAAAGGGCTACTATTAGGGCTCGCCTTACAGGGTCAGAGCGTTCATTTCTAAATTCCTGCTTTAGGAGTGCGCCATCGCCAGGTCTTGCATACCGACCGATATATCGTGCAGAAGTTTCCCGAAGAAACCCCTCTTCGTTCCGGTTGGACAAGATGTTCCAGGCAGATTCGTATACACTTTTGGAGTAGATCGATCTGCGGAGGAGGAAGCATAGGAGGTGATGTTCGGCATACGGGTAGCTTTTTAGGCTTCGAAATGTCAGCATGCTTTCTAGAGGTGGGGCGATTTCCGCTTTTGACTTGCCATAGAAGGACTCTAGATAATTGATAATTGAAGGTGCAAGATGGGGAACTTGAGAGAAGTTTTGTACGACCCATTCGACTGCATAGTCATCGTCAAGGCGAATCATTTGATTCAAAGTGAATCTAATGTCCCGTGCGTTAGGCGGCTGCTCCGACGTGGCAGAGTCGAATAGGCGTCGGACAAGGTCTCCCGCTAGAGGTGATTGAATGTCGACCCCGTACCGTATTGCATCTTTATCGCCATTGTCGAACTCTTCTGCAACTTCGTGGGCAAGAAGTACTTTAGTTTTGGCGCCAGACATGCTCAGGCGTCGGCCGCGCATGATTCGGTTTATCGATATGAGTTCCTGTCGGAGCTCTTCCCAGCTGCTCCCAAAGAGAGCGAGATCATCCGAATAGCGGAGATACTCAACTCCCTTGCGCTGTAGGCTGGTGTCGACCGGAAGCAGATATAAATTAGCCAGAACTCCAGAAGCGTCAGGGCCTTGAGGTATGCCCCCCACATGATTCATCCGCTGAAAGCTTCGGAGAAAAAATTCCAGATGTTTCCTGGTCCACATGCGTACTCCCAGGCATGTCAGATCCTCTAGGAGTACATCAATGTCGATATGTTCATAGAACGAAGTGATATCGGTCTTTGCGAGAAGCTTTGCCGGATACTTCTCATGCAGAGCGCGCCCTCTTTCTTGCATTTTCACCCATGATCCAATAGGGGCTCTCAAGTCGCCTTTGAACTTGGACCATCGATAACTGTATACGTTGTCGGGGAGCTCTCCGTCTATCAGCTCTGCAATCGAAAACACTAGCGCTTCGTAGATGAGTCGGTCTTCGAGTGATAGCCGCGCTAGCGGCCTTACAGTAAGCCGGTCCTTTGGTAGATCGACTATCTCAACGGCGCCTGGGAGGTAGCTGCCTGCCCAAAATCGGCTGAGGAGGTTATTTTGGTAATGGGGCCAGCAGTAATTGACGTCGGCGTGCGCGATGACATCTGGCAGATCTAGAGTGTTCTGACTTTTGTAATAGCGTTGCCAGGCGAATTCTAGCCAGTTGGCGAACGGGGTGACTGAATCAAGCATAGTTTGAGCTACCTCTTCCGACAGACCGGGTCTTGCCGAGTGAGGCACTCCGGGGGGCGGTCCTCATATGGTATTGGAGCACGCGCTTGGTTCGGTCCACTTTGAACATGCTGCAGTCCGCTTCAGTGTCGCTACCGCAATGATGCGATGATTTGAGTCACTAATGCGGACCGATAGTGGTGGTTTCGGTGGACCGAAATTTGAGCTGTCTAGTGGAACAGAGACTCTGAGCTCTCGGACTCCCATGTACTTAGCGTGATGCCGAGCGGTAGCTTCGCTGTGTGGCTACCAACGAAGAGCGGTCGCGGTGGGTCGTTCATAGTGAGCGGCTGATCTATGACAACCGGTGGGTCCGGCTGGGCCTGGTGGACGTCGAGATTCCTGATGGTGAGCGGTTTGAGCATCATGCGGTGCATCTGGATCGGGCGGCCATCGCCGTGGTGGTCGACGAGCAACAGCGGGTGCTGATGATGTGGCGGCATCGGTTCCTGTTCGACCGGTGGGGCTGGGAGCTGCCGGGCGGCCTGGTCGACGCGGGGGAGGACCCGATGGCGACGGCGGCCCGTGAGGTGGAGGAAGAGACGGGGTACCGGGTCAAGGAAATCGAGCACCTGGTGACTTATCAGCCGATGGCCGGCATGGTCGACTCCGAGCACAACCTGTACCTCGCCCGCGGTGCCGAGCTGGTGAAGGAGCCCAGCGGGGAGATCGAGGCGGACCTGATCGAGTGGGTTCCGATGAAGGAGATCCCGGACATGATCGCCCGGGGCGACATCTGGACCTCGGGCACGCTGGTCGGTCTGTATGCGGCCCGCGACCGGCTCAACGGAGGGCGTGCGTAAGTCGCCGGCTGAGTTCGTCGATGCGCTTGCGCTGTCGGCGGGACCCGGTCATGGTCGCCAGGTGCCTGGCGCGCTGGATGTGCGGTTGGGCGGCTTCCGGGTCGCCCATCGCGAGCAGGGCATGTCCCAGGTCGCAGCGAAGCGCCGCCTCGGCGCGGTTGTAGGTGCCGTCCATCCCGGCGAGTGCCGACCGTAGGTCCTCGATGGTGCCGGGGTCGCCGAAGCGGACGAGGCAGTTGCCTCGCCACCGGGCCAGGTGGTGGATGTCGAGCGACAGGTAGGGCATGTCGGGGTCGCTGTTCCCGTCCGGTAGGAGAGCGGCGGCCTGGTCGAGTGCGGCCCGGCAGGTCGCCTCGTCACCGAGGATCGCGGCTGCTTCGGCTTCTGCGGCTGAGAGCCACGAACGTAGCCGGATGGGAATGCGGTCGCGGTGGGTGGCATGGACGTACTGCAGGAGTTCGGTTGCCTGCGCGGGCTGTCCCAGGTCCATGAGGACGTATGCCTGTTCGGCGCAGACGTGGGCGATGACGGCGGGGTCATCGGCTTCGCGGGCGGCGGCCTTGGCATTCTCATAGTGGTTCCAGGCGTCGTTGAGGGCGCCGGTGTTGATGGCCTGCCATCCGGCGAGGGATTCGGTCTGGGCGAGGACGTGGGCGAGCTGCGCGCGTATGCCGGGCCGTACGGCATGACGATGGGCGCGCTGTATTTGAGAGATTTGGGCGCGCATTTTGTCGGCGATGGCGGCGCTGCCGAGTCGGCGGTCCAGTAGGCGCAGGTTGTTGGTGTCGGTGTTGAGGATCATGACCATTGTCGAGTCGATGGCGGCGGCGGCCTCGATGCGGGCGGTGAGTTCGGCGGTCTGCTCCTGGTGCTTGTCGCCGTGGTCGCCGGTGGGTGAGGCGATGTCGAGCGGTGCCAGGCCGAGCAGCATGCGGGCGTGGTCGGGCAGGCCGAGGCCGGCGGCAATGCGCTCATAGACCTCAAGGTCGGTGACCTGGCGCTGCCCGCGCATGAGTTGACTGATCCGGCCCTGGGCGATGCCGGTGGCGGCGCTGAGGCGGACCTGGCTGGCCCCCGCGTACTTGACAGCGAGGTTGAACAAGCCCGCTACGTCGCGTTTTCTGAGGATTTCCCTGCTTTCTTCGCGGTCCCATACCCGTTCGGGTAGCTGGATCGGCTCGAAAGCGTTCCCGTGCATTCCGGCCTCCGGTCGTTCGCCCAGGCTGGTGGTGCATGGCTTGTGCTGAGAACTCTATATCTCCCGGTGATATATCCCGTGGGAATAGGACTGGATTCGTCTGAGATCCATTCTTTCCGGCATGACCACACCAGTTAAGTGCACCGCGTGCGACGGGCGCGGCTGGAAGATCGTCACTCGACGCGGGCAGGTTGCCGCCGTGGCGCTGGGCCTGGAGACCTCGTCGCGGGAGGACTGCCTGTACTGCGACGGCGGCCAGGTGCTCGTGGAGATGTTCGAGTGGGAAGTCTTCGTCACCGCTGATGGGACCGACGAACTCGGCCCGTGCAGCACCAGCGCCGGACAGGCCACCTCGATGGACGAGCTGCGGACGGCGCTGCGTCGCATGGACCCGGCCCGGCAGCCGTGGGGGAGGATCACGCACCGGGTCTACGACTTCGGCACCGTGCCGGACGACTGGTCCCGCCGGATCATCTTCCGCGCCACCCTCGACGCGGCCGGGCAGGTCCGCTTCGAACGGACCGACCGGTGAGCAACCGCACCCCGGCATGGGGTGGGCCGTGCCCATCGCCGCATCTCCCGCCACTGCAGAACGGGGCCATACCGCTCGCCTGGCACAAGCCGGGCCGGTTCGCCTGGTCGCGGGTGCTCGCCTGGACGTGCCACGAGCATCGCATCACCTGGTACGAGTTGTGCGCGGCGGGCGGTCTGTTCTACATCCGCCGATTCAAGGGGGATGAGATGAAGCCGAAGGTCGCGCAGACGCACGCCTGGCGGGAGGCCGAGGCGTGGGCGGTGTGGCTGGCGCTGCTGTCCGGGCGGGCTCAATAGCCTTCCCGCTGGTGGCTGAGGTCCTGACAGGCATTCGCTTAGCCGCTACTGTGCTTATGCAGACAAGTGGAAAAGTGATTGGGCGCTTAACATGAGCATGGACTTCGCCCCGCCGAAGTACGCCCAGGTGATGACGGCGATTCAGCAGCGTATCCGGGACGGGGAGTACGCGCCCGGCGACATGCTGCCCTCGGAGACACAGCTCGTCCGGGAATTCGGCGTCGGCCGCACCACCGTTGTGCGGGCGCTGCAGACCCTTGCCATGCAAGGCTGGATCGAGCGCGAACACGGCCGCGGCTCGTTCGTGAAGGGCCGCCCGGAAAGCCCCGCCGAGCGGGTACGGCCTGGCCTGTCGACGGTCGAGCATCCCGAGAGCGCCGAGAACATCGTCAGCGTTGCCCGGGTGCCGGCCCCCCGGCACGTCGCCAAGCTCATGGGCGTCGACGAGCGAACCCCCGTGATCGCCCGTCACCGCGTCACGCGGCAAGGCGACCGGGTCTCGGCGGCGGGAACGCTGTGGTTCCCCCTGGAGATCGCGCTGGGCACCGACCTGGACAAGCCCGATCCGCTGCGGCATGGCGTCCGGCAGCACCTCCAAGCGGTGAAGCATCTGCGGGTAGACCACGTCACCGAACGTCTGACCGCGCGGAAGCCGACCAAGGAGGAAGCCGACCTCCTCGGCTCCTCGTCCCCGGTTCTCGGCGTGCTGGCCACCGTCCATGACCCGGCGGGGAACGTGCTCCTGGTGCTCAGCGTGGCCCTGCCAGGTGACCTTCACGAGCTGGAAGACGTCTATCAGGTGCCCTCTAGGTGATCGGTGCGTTCTACGCGGCCGTCAGGCATGTGATTTTGTTGGTCTGAACGGACAGCGCTTGTAGGTGAGTTTTGACAGCGGTTGAAGATCAACATGGGGCGGAATGTTGGTGAGAAACGACAGCGCCCGCTCCGCCGTGATCAGACGCGTCCTGTGCCATCGAACCTTGAGCATGTGTCATCGAAGATCGAGCGGTGTGGATCACTGAAATAATGGACGTCGCGCGACGAAGACGAACTCTCGGCCTGGTCGGTCAGGCGCTTCGCGAACCTCCTCGACCACGTAGCCGTGCGTGGCCAAGTCCCTCTCGACATCCTGCCGCTCACGGAAGCGCAACGTCGAGTCCGACGTCAGGATCTGGCCGTCCGCAGCGAATACGTAAGTCCACTGGAATGTCACCAGCGGCCAACTCACGTCGATCAGCTGGACCCAGCTCTCGACGGCGCCGACGTCAGGAATCTCCGTCACGCTGTAAGAGCTCTCGCGGTTCCACTCCTCCCAAGCGCGCCTCGCCGGATCCCGTGTCTCGAACACCAGGCGCCCGCCAGGCACCAGTGCTTCGTAGGCCCCCTGCAGCGTCTTCTGCCATATCTGCGGATCAACAATGGCCTGGGCGACGTTCGCCGTCATCGTCGCGAGGTCAACCCGCAGCGCCGGGAGAGCTCTCGCATCACCGCAGATCCAGCGTGCTCGCTCACTGCCCGGTTTTGCGCGAGCGACATCGATGGACGCCTGGGCGGGATCGATGCCGATGACCTCGATCCCGCGATCAGCCAGTTGGAGGCCGAACACTCCTGTCCCGCAGCCAATGTCCAGTACTCGATGCGCCCTGAACTCTTCCGCCATCCGGACGTATGCATCGAGATCGCTGCGATCAGGGTCGAGGTGGTCGTAGATCGCGGCGAGCCGTGGATGCCCAAAGCACTCGTCAGTCATGCTGCCGAACGTATGCGGAGCCGGCCCTGGACAACCACTCGGTTTCGCGACTCCTCAGTCCGGATGCCCGAACGCATCCGCGAGCGGCTCCTCCGCCATCCAGACCACCCGCACTTCGCACCGATCAAACTTCGATGGCGCGGCTTCGACGCTGGCGCTTACGTCCATGGCGAGGATGGCGAGATCAAAGCTCATAAGTACCTCATCTAACTAGAACCTGGCTGGAGGGCAACGGAAGACTTACCCGCACTCTTAGGTCAACCACTTGTGCGGACGAGTGGGCGAGACTTAGAGTAGAACTCAATCGGACGAGTGGACGAGCGCATGAGATGCTTATCCCGAGCAAAGGAATCAAGAACATGGCCATTGCAGGACCCATCCCGATCGCCTTCGAGCACGTCTTCCCGCACGGCTGCTATCTGGTGGGGGAGGTGGAGCAGGTCAAGGACTTCACCGCCTCGACCGGCGGGCGCACCGTGTTCGCCAAGGACAAGACCACCGGGGAACTGGTCTGGCAGGTCGCCGTCATGGACGCCGACCCGGCCGCCAAGCTCGCCCAGAAGACGGTGGCGGTGAAGATCATCGCTCCGGTGCGGCCGGTCCCGCCGCCCGCCACGCCCGGCCTGCCCATCACGCCGGTCGAGTTCGAGGGGATGACGGTCACGCCGTACGTCCACCAGACCACCGGACGACTGGCCTACTCCCTGCGGGCGAGGGGCATGCGAGCTCCCCGCGCCGTCGCCCAGGGCAAGCAGGCAGGTGCCGGTAAGGAGGTGGCGGCCTGATGCTCCGCGACCCCTACACCTACGTCACGCTGTCGCTCAGCCCCGGCAACCCGGCCAACGTCGGCATCTCGTTCTACTCGCCCGAGCTGCGGGCCGGGGCCGAGGTGCTCGACTCCGGGCGGCCCTACTTCGCCATCACCAGCCCGAGCGTGGACGTGACCGTCTCGACCACCGCGGCCGGGCCGGTCACCCCCCGGGATGTCGAGATCGCCCGGCAGATCGTCCGGGCCGCCTCGCGCTACCTCGCCGAGTGCGAGCGCCTGATCGAGCAGCAGGCCGACTCCAACCAGCTCGCCCTTCCCGGCGTCGACGGCTCGGTGGCCTGACACGCAAGCGGGGCCGCTGGAAGCGGGAACTTCCGGCGGCCCCTCGGATCTCCCACGCACGCCAATGCTTGAGAGGACTCCAGCCTAATGCTGAGAAGACTGCCCGGAGACGAGGCACGTAACCTCGTCTCCACTACCCCGGACACGGCCGTCGTCTTCCGTCCGGCCGTCATGCAAACTCCCGCGATCGTCACCATCGTGATCTGGCTGGCCCGTCTGCTGCGCGGGCTGATCCGAACCCTGTGGCGGCACCCGATCGCCTGCACCGTCGCCCTGGCCCCCGTCGTGGTCACCCTCGCCTACGGCTGGCGCATGGCCGTGGTCCTGACCGGTTTCCTGCCCGCGACGGGCCTGTCGTGGGTGCTGCTGGAGCGGGACTCCTTCCTGCGCGTGGTCGGCTGGCCGCTGCTGGCCTGGTGGCGCCTGGTCTGGGTCTACCGGCGGCACTGGCAACCGGTGATGATCGTCTCCGGTCTCGGCCGTCACTTGCGCGGCCGGGACTATCTGCCCCGACTGGTCAAGGTGCGGTGTACCTCGTGGGCCGACCTGGTCACCGTGAAGATGCTGAACGGGCAGGCGGTCAAGGACTGGACCGACCGGGCCGACCACCTCGCCCACGGGTTCGGTGCCCGAAGTTGCCGGGTGTCGATCGTGCGGGCAGGTCGGCTCGTGCTGACCCTGCCCCGGCATGACCCCCTCGCCGAGCCGTTGCCGGCCGTCCCCATCCCTGAGACGCCTTCGGTGGGGCCGGTCGAGATCGGCCGGTGTGAGGACGGCACGCCGTACCGGCTCAAGGTCCACGGCACGCATGTGCTGATCGCGGGTGCGACCGGTGCGGGCAAGGGCTCCTACCTGTGGAGCGCCATCCGCGGCCTGCTCCCGGCGATGCGGGCGGGCCTGGTGCAGGTGTGGGCGCTCGATCCCAAGCGGATGGAGCTGTCCTTCGGCCGGGCCCTGTTCGGCCTCCGCTATGCGGCGACCCCGGCCGAGTGCGTGGACCTGCTGGAGGCGGCCGTGGCGGTGATGCAGGAGCGGGCCGACCGGTTCGGCGGCAACCAGCGCTCCCACACACCCACCGTGGCCGACCCCTTCGTCCTGGTCGTCGTCGACGAGGTCGCCTTCCTGACCGCCTACCAGTCCGACAAGCACCTCCGCGAGCGGACCAAAGCGGCCCTCGCCACGCTCACCACACAAGGCCGCGCGGTCGGCGTCGGCGTCATGGCCGCACTCCAGGACCCGCGCAAGGAGGTCATGAACATCCGCAACCTGTTCCCCGACAAGATCGCGCTCCGGCTCGACGAGAGCGAACAGGTGGACATGGTCCTCGGCGACGGCGCACGCGACCGGGGCGCGCTCGCCGACCACATCTCACCCGTCCCTGAGCAGGGCGCGGGCATCGGCTACGTCCGGCTGGAGACCTCACCCGACCCGATCCGCGTCCGGGCCGCGTACGTCTCCGACGAAGACATCCGCGCCATGGTCGCCACCCTCTCGATCGGCAGGGCGGGGGCGCGCGCCTGTGGTTGAAATCTCCCACCTGCTCGACGAGCTCACCTGCGCGGCCTGCGGCACCCGCAACGCGCTGTGGCTCTACCCCATCCGGGGCGTCATCGAGTGCCGCGAGTGCGGCGAGAAGGCAACCGTGATCGTCGAGCCCTCCGGCGGTGACCAGTGACAGTCACCAACGACAGGGCAACCCCGCGCGCCGTCCGCATGGCGATGCCGCTGGCCCGGGACGTCGTCGAGGAGATCGCCAAGCAATACGGGGTCTGTATCCGCCCGGTTCCGCTGAGGCGGCAGGACATCCTCACCGGCCGGGTTGAGGTCATCGACGTGCCATGCGGGGCCACCTTGGAGAGCAAGTGCCCGCCGTGCGCCAAGCGCAACCGGCAACTTCGGCGGGCGCAGTGCCGGGAGGGCTGGCACCTCGACCACGAACCCGTGAACCTGCCGGACAACGCCGATGAGTATCAGCGTCACCTCGTCGAGCTGCGGGCCGACGCCCAGGCATGGCGGGACGAGGTGGAAAAGGCCGGCGGCGACACCACCGACCTGGACGCCGCGATCGTGGAACTGGACGAGGAGATCAACGCCGCTGGGATGCGCGGCAACGTCCTCGGCCGTACCTCCGGCAAGCGGTCCCGCTCGACCAAACGGCGGCAGGACGCCCCGGACCTGCCCAAGCGGCAAATGATCAAGACCACGTTGGGGCGGACATTCACCGGCTCGGACGGCAAGGTCTACCGACCGTCGATGTTCGTCACCCTCACCCTGCCCTCCTACGGGCGGGTGCTGGAGGGTGCGCCTCTCAACCCGGACGCCTACGACTACGGCCGAGCCGCCCGGGACGCGCTGCACTTCTCCAAGCTCGTGGATCGCTTCGTGCAGAACCTCCGCCGGGTGGCGGGCTATGACGTGCAGTACTTCGCCACCGTCGAGCCTCAGAAGCGGCTCGCGCCGCATCTGCACATGGCGATCCGCGGCACCCTCCCGCGTGCGGAGCTGCGGCAGATCATCGCGGCCACGTATCACCAGGTGTGGTGGCCTTCGACGGACACGGTTCGTTTCGAGGGTGACCATCTGCCCGTGTGGGAGGACGGGGCCGGCTACCTCGACCCGACCACGGGGGAAGTCCTGCCGACCTGGGAACAGGCCCTCGACGCCCTCGACCAGGACGAGGACGCCGAACCCCTGCACGTGCTCCGCTTCGGCGACCAGGCCGACATCAAGGGCGTGCTCGCCGGAACCCCGGACGCCGATCAGCTCATTCAATACCTGTCGAAATACCTGACCAAGAGCCTCGGCGATGCCCTCGGCACCGACGACCCACGCCGCAAGGCCCACGCCGAACGGCTCCTCGACGCCCTGCGCTTCGAGCCGTGCTCACCCACCTGCCCGAACTGGCTGCGCTACGGGGTGCAGCCCAAGGGCGCCAAGCCCGGCATGGCCCCGGGCCGGTGCAAGGGCAAGGCACACAAGCCCGATCACCTCGGCTACGCGGGCCGCCGCGTCCTGGTCTCAAGGAAGTGGTCCAACAAGACCCTCACGGAACACAAGCAGGACCGCCGCACTTGGGTCCTGGAAGCCCTCGGCCTGCCTGACGAGCCGGTCGACCCCCACCGCTACATCTGGCGACCGGTCAAACCCGGTGATCCCGACCTGGCCCCGATCGGCGTACGGCTCCTGCGGTCGGTCCACGAACGCCAGCGCTGGCGCAACCACCTCGACCGGCTCCAGACCGAGGCAGACGGCCAAGATCTTTCGGCAACTGAAGGGAGGGCGGCATGAAGAAGGACGACAAGCTGATGACGGTTCCCGAGATCCTCGACGCGCTCGGCGGCATCTCCCGCCGCACCTTCTACCGCTGGCGTGAGATCGGCAAAGCTCCGGAGGGCTTCAAGCTCCCCAACGGGGAGATCCGCATCTACCGCAGCGAGTTCACCGCCTGGCTTGAGAGCCTCCGGGAGGTCGCGTGAACGCCTCCTATGACGTGAAGTTCTGGGAGACCAGGCGGAACAAGTCGAGCAAGAAGCCGTCCTATGAGGTGCGCTGGAAGGTCGGCGGCCGGGAGAAGTCCAAGAGCTTCGGGACCAAGGCGCTCGCGGACAACTGGCTGTCCGACCTGCGGCAGGCCGCCAAGCGCGGCGAGGCGTTCGACGTGGAGACCGGCCTCCCGGAATTCATGCTCAAGGCCAAGAAGGCGCGCACCTGGTTCGCCTTCGCCGTCGCGTACGTTGAGACCCGCTGGCCTCACTCGGCGGCCAAGAGCCGGGAGGGCATGACGGACGCGCTGTCCAACGTCACGCCCGTGCTCACCGGCGACCGGCCGGGCCGCCCCGATGACGAGACTCTGCGGCGGGCGCTGCGCGAGTTCGCCTTCATCCCGGCCGGCCGTCGCCCGGCCCCCTCGCCGGAGATCGCGGCGGCGCTGCGCTGGCTGGAAGCGGCCTCGCTGCCCTTGACGGCGCTGGAGGACGCCAAGCACGCCAGGGCGGCCCTGGACGCTCTCGCGCTCCTCCTCGACGGCAAGGCCGCCGCGGCGTCCACCTTTCGGCGCAAGAGAGCCGTCTTCCATCACGCCCTGGAGTACGCGGTTGAGCTGGAAGAGCTTTCGGCAAATCCGCTCGACCGGGTGAAGCTGCGCCGCCCCAAGACGAGCGGGGAGGTAGATCGGCGATCCGTCGTCAACCCGGCCCAGGCGCGAGAGCTCCTCGTCGCGCTCACCTACTGCGGCCGGACGCGCGGCCCGATGCTGGCCGCGATGTTCGCCTGCATGTACTTCGGCGGCCTGCGCCCCGCCGAGGCGGCCGGGCTACGTGAGAAGGACTGCCACCTTCCCGAAACTGGCTGGGGCCTGCTGACGCTGGAGAAGACCCGGCCGCAGAGCGGCAAGCGGTTCACCGACTCGGGGGAGGGGTTCGACGAACGGGGCCTCAAGCACCGTGCGGACGGTACTACGCGGGTCGTTCCCATCCCGCCGGAACTGGTCGCGATCCTGCGCACGCACCTGGAGACGTACGGCACGGCCAAGGACGGCCGGCTCTTCCGCACGCGGACCGGGGGCGTCATCTCGGCCTCGGCCTACGCGAAGATCTGGAAGGAGGCTCGGACGTACGCGCTGACGCCCGAGCAGGTCGCCTCGCCCCTGGCGGCCCGGCCGTACGACCTGCGCCACGCGGCCGTGTCCCTCTGGCTCAACGCCGGGGTCCACGCCCCGGAAGCGGCGGAGCGCGCCGGTCACGGCATTGACGTGATGCTTCGGGTCTACGCCAAGTGCATCGACGGACAGCGTGAGATCGCCAATCAGCGGATACAGGCGGCCCTCGTCGGGTGAACGCCTACAGCCTCGTCTCAGGGTCTCGGGTCACTCCGGGACCCTTCGGCGTTTCCAGAGGCGGGTACCCATCCCGCAGATGCACCGGAAACCGCATCGCGACCTGGGAAAACGTGGTCCGCGTCATCCCGCGTATATCCCGTGACTGGCGACAAACGGCGGCTCTCGGTGGCCTACGGCTGCATGTCAGGCAAGCATGATCAATAGAGAAGCCGCAGCTCAGGCAGGGTTTCCCTGATCAAACGTGGTAGGGCGGGTGGGACTTGAACCCACGACCCACGGATTATGAGTCCGATGCTCTGACCGGCTGAGCTACCGCCCCGCAATGGTGGAGTCTCTCACAACTTAGCGGGAGAGGGGATCGGCGCGCGGAGGTGAGCGGCGGCCTTCGGCCCTGGGCGTAATCACACCCGGCTCGTCCTGTCGGTTGATCGTCCGTGCTGGGGCCTGATTGTTCCTCTGCGAGTCATGCGCCGTATGTCCGGGTATGTGACGTATGAGGCGACAACGCGCCACACGACGGCTCTGCGAAACGTGGCTCCGCAACGAATCGGAGGGTGCCCCGTGGGGAGACGACTGGCGGGCGTCTGCGTGCTGCTCCTGATGTCCCTTCCCGCCTGCGGGCAGGGCGGGCCGCAGCCGGGAGCGGAACTCGGAGCGGTCGGTGACGTGGGTGAGGGCTTCACCGTCGGCCTGCTGCTTCCCGGCGAGGGACCTGACCGGCCTCTGTTCACCCGGGCCCTGGCGTCGCTGTGCCCGCGCTGCCACGTCCAGTACGCGAACGCCGGGGGTGATCGGGCCCGGCAGGGACGGCAGATCGGCCGGATGCTGGCCGACGGCGTGCGGGTGCTGGTCCTCGGCGCGGTGGATCCCGAGGTCGCCGCCCCCTGGGTGGCCAGGGCCAAGCTCTCGGGGGCGAAGGTCATCGCGTACGGCCGGCTGGCGAACGGGCCGGTGGACGCCTACGTCGCGACGGATCCGGCACGCGTCGGGCGGGAGCAGGCACTGGCGCTGCTCGGGGCCATGAAGGTCGCCGGGCCGGTGCTGCTTCTCAACGGACCCGCCTCGGACCCCTACGCCGCGCGGGTGAAGCGGGGCCTGCACGCCGTGCTCGACGGCCGGGTAAGGGTCGGCTGGGAACGGGACGTGGCACGGCCGGAGGAGGCGGTGGGCGAGGTGGCGGCGGCCGTCGCCGCGCTCGGCGGGCCCGCGAAGGTGGCGGGCGTGTGCTGCGCGAGCGAAGCGGCGGCGGAGGCCGTCGCGGCCGAGATGGCGAGGACGGGAATGGCCGGGGTGCCGTTGATCGGGTATGGCGGGCGGCCCGCCGCGCTGGGACGTGTAAGGGCCGGCACGCAGACGGCCACTGTGGGCACCGACGCCGCGGCCGAGGCGTCCGCCGCCGCCAAGCTGGCGGTCGAGCTCGCGGGCGGCAGGACGGTGTACGGCACGGCCGTCGTGGCCAACGGGACGACGGTTTCGATCCCGGCGGTGCTGGTCCCGCCCGTCGTGGTCACGAGAACGGCGACTCACAAGGCCCCCGATCCCGGGACCGCCCGCGGACAGAGCGCGCCCCCGCACTGATACGTCCGCGCTCAGCCGGCATGCGGTGTGGGGCGCATGCCTTCGAGCAGGGTGGCGAGGTACCGGCGGGCGGTGCCGACCCGGTCGGCGGGGGTGCCGCCGTGGACGGTCACGGCGTGGGCGATGCCGCACATGAGCGGGACGAGGTCGGTGGCGGCGAGGTCGGGACGGACGACTCCGGCATGGCGGGCCCGCTCGAGCAGCGCCGTGCCGGCGGACGCCAGCGACTTCTTGAGTTCCGTGGTGCGCGGCAGGGCGTCCGTGGTCGCCGCGGCGACCGGGGGCAGGGCGGCGTCGGTGACCTGTGCTTCGACGATGCGGTGCAGGAAGCCCTCCAGAGCGCGCCGGGGGTCGGTGTCCGCCAAAGCCTGCTCGCCGTGCGCGGCCAGGGCTTCCAGGCAGGGAGCGGCGACGGCCTCCAGCAGTGCCTCGGGGGTGGCGAAGTGCCGGTAGACCGTGGCGACGCCGAGGCCTGCCCGGCGTGCGACGTCGTTGAGCTGCAATGCCGTGCCCTGGTCGACCAGGTCCCGGGCGATGGCGACGATCCGCTCCCAGTTGCGGGCGGCGTCTTTGCGCAGCTGCGTGCTCGTCATGTGGGAAGAATCCAGGATGCTCGTCGTGGTTCACGGGCTCGTCCGATCATATGCGGGCGCTCCGGGGGGACCCGGTTGCCGGGCTGCCCGCGGCGGGAGTCCGGCGTGTGCCCCGGGAGAGCGACGAGAACGAGCCGGCGCTGACAGGGCGACACGGCGGGCGCCCGGGGACGCGCCCGCGGATGGTCAGGCATCCGTTCCGGCCGCCACAGGCGCGTGGGTTTCGCTGAGCAGGCGTACGGCCTCGGCGATGCGGCGGTCGGTCGCCGCGCGGAACGGGGCGACGGGGTGAGCCTGGGGCCCGATGACGAGACCGGTCCGGCCGGTCAGCGCGTGGTCGGTGGCGGCGGTGATCGAGGGCCTGGCCGCCGCGGACGCCGGACCGGAGGTGGAGCGTTCGAACGTGCGGCGCACCAGCGGCCACAGCAGCCGCAGGGCGGGAGAGACGATTTTCGGGTCGGTCAGGGTGCCGTTGGTCATGTCGGTCGCGGCGCCCCCGGGATCGGCGGCGAAGACCGACACGCCCGTGCCGTCCAGCCGCCTCGCCAGGTCGAGCGTGTAGGCGAGGTTGGCGAGCTTGGCGCGGCCGTACCAGTGGAAGCCGTAGTAGCCGCCCGGCGGCTCGACGGCGTCGAACACTCGCTTGGCGGTGCCGACCGCGCCCGAGGTCACGTTCACGATCCTGCTCGGCGCCCCGGCGGTGAGCGTGGGCAGCAGCAGTTCGGTCAGCAGGTACGGCGAGAGGTGGTTGACGACGAACGACGCCTCGACGCCGCCCAGGTCGGTGCGCTCGGCGAACATCGCCCCGACGTTGTTGACCAGCACCGTCAAGGGTTCCCCCGACGCGGCGTGCTCGGCGGCGATGCGGCCGGCCAGCGCGCGGACCTGGTCGAGCGAGGCGAGGTCGGCGGACAGGAACCGGCCGGGGTGCGCCGGTCGCGTCGCGTTGATCCGCTCAACCGCCCTGGCTCCCCGGCCGGGGTCGCGCCCGACCACAGTGACCGCGAACCCGGCGGCGGCCAGCCCCAGCGCGGTTTCCAGGCCGATGCCCCCCGTGCCGGCCGTGACCACGGCTGTCTTCGTCATGAGCCCCTCCATCCAGATAAACCGGATAGTTCATCCGGTAGGTGGGACGGTAGCACAATCGGATGAACTATCCGGTTCGTATGCGATCCGTATGCCCGTCGTCCAGGTCCGTCCCCCGGTCCGCGGACCAGGACGGCACGCTCCGCGGCCCGGCCCCGAAGGCGTCGGCGCACAGTTGTGCGAACCAGCCCAGGCCGGGCAGCAGCAGGACCCAGCCGGCGAGCGCCCAGCCGAGATGGAGGTGCGACGCGGCGTGGGCGAGGGCCGCCACCCCTTCGGCCCGCAGCCCGTCCGCGCGCTCGTACGTCATCCGGCGCAGGCCACGGGGATGCGCCTCGGCCGGGCGCACCCGGAGGGCGACCGGGGCGTGGCGCAGGATCCATCCGCCGACGGGCGCGCACTGCCCGCACGTCGCCGACACGTGGACGACCGCCGCCGTCGTGACGGGCGACGGCCGCAGGCGGGGCAGCCAGGCTCGTACGGACGCCCGATAGGCGACCCAGGCGCCGCCGAAGCGGCCGGCGAGCTGCTCGCCCTCGTGCCATGCCGCGAGCCCGGCGCCGTACGCGACGGTCACGCATGCCGCCGCGAGGAAGCGGACGTCCAGAACGCCGAGCAGCAGGTAGCTCGCGACCATCGACACCTGCATCGGATTGCGCACATAGGCGTACGGCCCGCTGGTGACCAGGCGGCGCGGCGCGTCGTACGGCAGCGGTGTGCCGCCGGCCGCCGCGAACTCCCGGACGGCCGCCAGGCCGAGCGTCAGCGGCACGGCCAGCACCTGGACGCCGAGGCCGGCGAGCCAGCCGGGCTGCCGCCACACCCCGGTGAGCGCGACCGGCAGCCCGAGCATGAGCCCGCCCGCGAGCACCGCCTGGAGCGTCGCCCGCCCGGCCACGGCGACGCCGCGTACGGTCCAGCGGGCGAGCAGAAGGCCGGGCACCAGACCGAGTGTCACCGCGAGCGCCTCGCCGTACAACCAGTCGCCGCCGAGCCGGACGAGCGGGCGGGCCAGGGGCATGAACGCGAGGTCCAGCCAGGCGAGCGTGAGGACGGTCAGCGGAAGCGGGAGGTCGCGGGCGGCGCGCGCGGGCAGCACCCCCCACGGCAGGGCCCCCCACAGCAGCGCCCAGCCGGACAGCAGGTCCACCGGGACCCCCTCCACCACCGCGCCCCGGGCGGAGAAGGACCACCAGCCGGCCCGCACCGCGATCACGTTGACCGGGGCGAGGGCGAGCAGGTTCCAGGCCGTCGCGAGGATCATCGCGGCGATCGCCCGCTCGGACGGCCGGCGTACGGCTGTCGCGGCCAGGACGGCGGCGAGCGGGCCGAACAGGGCCGCGCCGCGCAGGAGCGTGACAGCGGCATCCGCCACCTGTGCCGGCGCGTTCGTGATCACGAGGTGAAGGTCGCGGCGAGATAACCGGCCGCCTGCGTCGCGGCGTACCGCTGGAGCGGCCCGAAGTACCAGCCCGGGTCGAAGGTGCGCCGGTAGCGGAAGGCGACCTCCAGGCGGCGTCCCCGCCAGCGGAACTCGGCCTCGCGCAGGTCCATCCACCGGGCGAGGGTCGTGTCGCGCTCCACCCGGAAGACCGCACGGCCGGGGGAGCGCTCGGCGACCCGCAGCGTCATGGCGCGCGGTTCGAGCGGGGCGTTGATCCCGAGGGACCGCCGGGGCGTGAACGTGATCGTACGGGTGTCCCCGACGGCGAGCCCGTGCCCCTCGGCGCCGAGCGGCCGGGGAAAACCGAGCCGCAGCAGCGGCGAGGTGATCGGGCCGAAGGCGGGCGGGCGGGCCAGGGCGGCCTCGAGGTCGACGTCCCGCGTCGCCGTGGCGACCGCCGTGACCTCCTCGTCGCGCGGCAGCGAGGTGAACGGCGTCGCGCCTTCCAACAGGGCGGCCAGCAACAGCGGAGCGACGACGGCCACGGCGTGCCGGTTGTGACGGCGGACGTAGTCGACGGCGTTTCCGACGATGAAGGCGACCAGGAAGAAGAGCGGGGCCGACATCAGCAGGCAGACGACGCCCTCGCCGAGCAGCGGCCCGGCCAGCGCGAGGCCGATCGTGGTCGTGGCCATGGCGACGCCCGTGGCGCTCTTCGGCCGCGCCGTCAGCGCCACGGTGATCGCGATGGCCATCGGGATGCCCACGTAGAACAGCGAGGTCTGCTCCAGGCGGCCCGCGTGGAGCACCACGTAGAGCAGGTAGGCGGCGAACAGCCCGGCCAGCATCACGACCAGGACGAGCCGGGGCCGCCCCCGTTTTTCCGTCTCCATACGGCGCTCCTTGAGCGATGGATTTAATCGATTGATTAAACCGTATGATGAGGATCGAGGGTGTTGTCAAGGGAGGCGGATTGACGGGCAAGCGGGACTCGGGCGCGGAGACGCGCGACCGGCTCATCGAGGCGGCGGCGGAGACGTTGAGGACCCAGGGGTACGCGGGCACGAGCGCCCGGACGATCGCGAAGACGGCGGGCGTCAACTCGGCGCTGGTCTTCTACCACTTCGGCGGCGTCGATCCGCTGTTGCTGGCCGCGTTCGACCGTTCGTCGGAGGAGCGCATGCGGGCCCACCGGGAGACGGTCGCGGGGGCCTCGACCTTGGAGGAGCTGGTGGAGGCCGCGACCAGGGTCTACAGGGCCGACATCGACGGCGGGCACATCACGCTGTTCTCCGAGCTGGTCGGCGCCAGCATCGCCCGCCCCGAGCTGCGCGCGGAGATCGTCAAACGGGCCGATCCCTGGATCGACTTCGTGGAGCAGACGCTGGAGCGGGTCATCGGAGGCTCACCGCTGGCGCGGCTCATGCCGCCGCGTGACGTGGCGTACGCCGCGATCACCTTCTACCTGGGCGTCAATCTGTTCACGTACCTCGACGCGGACCGTACGCGGACCGAGGCGTTGTTCGGCCTCGCGGCACGGGTCGCGCCGCGCGCCCGCCTGCTCACCCTGCGGATGCCCCGGCGCCGCCGTCCGCCCGCCGCCGACTCGCCGAAGGAAACGCCGGAAGGGACGCCGGAATGAAAGAGCCGCGGTCGCATCGGCGACGCGACCGCGGCCGGGGGAGTCTCACTCCTCTTCGTCGGAGGGGGCGGGGGCGTCGGACGGGCGCAGGCGTTCCCAGAGCAGGAACGCGCCGCCGACGACGAGCATCGCGATGCCCGTCCACAGGTTGATGCGGATGCCCTCGGCCTTCTGGATCTCCTGGGCGCCGTCGAACAGGCCGGTGACCGTGAGGATCAGTCCGTACACCAGGAACAGACCACCGATCACCCGGCGGATGTCGAACAGCCGTTGCGGGGCGGCCATGGAAACCTCCTACAGGAAGGGCAGGTAGAACGCCGCGGCGAGGACCACCGCCCCGGCGCCGAGGATCACGGGGGAGCGGTACCAGGCGGCGTCTCCCGCCAGCGCGTCGTCGGAGACGGACGCGTCGCTCAGGCCGTAGACGAGCCCGCGCAGCTCGCTGTCCGGCTTGGGGGTGGTGGCGAGCGTGACCACGACGGAGACGATCGCGTCGACCACGAAGGCGATGCCGGCGCCCCAGAAGCTCGCGTTCAGCTCGGTGCCGAAGTCGAACACGCCCGCCTTGTAGAGGATGTACGAGGCGAAGGCGCAGACCGTGCCGCTCAGCAGGCCCCAGAAGCCCGCCCAGGCGGTCATCCGCCGCCAGAACAGGCCGATGATGAACGTCGCGAACAGCGGGGCGTTGAAGAACGAGAACAGCGACTGCAGGTAATTCATGATGTTGCCGAAGCCCGCGGCGATGAACGCGGTGCCGATTCCGGCGAGGACGCCCACCACGGTCGCGATGCGGCCGAGCCGCACGTACCACTCGTCGGGGTGGTCGCCGTTGATGTGCGCCTTCCAGATGTCCTGCGTGAAGACCGTGTTGAAGCCGCTGATGTTGGCGGCCATGCCGGCCATGAACGACGCGAGCAGGCCGGTCACCGCGACGCCGAGCACACCGTTGGGCAGGAACTCGTTCATGAGCAGCGGGATCGCCTCGTTGTACGTCGGCCCGCCGTCCTTGCCGAGGTTGTTGAAGAGCACGAGCGCGACGAGACCGGGGATCACGGTGACGATCGGGATCACGAGCTTCGGGTAGGCCGCGACGATCGGGGTCAGCCGGGCCGCGTTGGTGTTGCGTGCCGACAGCGCGCGCTGCACCTCGGCGAAGTTCGTGGTCCAGTAGCCGAAGGACAGCACGAAGCCGAGGCCGAAGACGATGCCGATCCAGTTGGCGTCGAGCGGGTTGCCGGTGCCGGCGGTGTGCGCCCAGGTGTGCAGCCCGCCCTCGCCGAGCACGCTCTGCCTGACCTTCTCGCCGAGCCCGGAGAAGCCGCCGACCCGGGTCAGGCCGATGATCACGACCGGCACGAGCCCGGCGACGATCACGAAGAACTGCATGACCTCGTTGTAGATCGCCGAGGACAGGCCGCCGAGCGTGATGTACGCCAGCACGATCGCGGCCGACACGATGATCGACAGCCACAGCGGCCACCCGAGCAGGGCGTCCATGATGAGCGCCAGCGCGTACAGGTTGATCCCGGCGATGAGGATCTGCGCGACGGCGAAGGTCCCGGCGTTGAGCAGCTGGGTCGCCCCGTTGAAGCGCCGGCGCATGAACTCGGGGACGCTGTGCACCTTGGACCGGTAGTAGAACGGCATCATCACGACGCCGAGGAACACCATGGCGGGGACCGCGCCGATCCAGTAGTAGTGCAGGGTCATCGCGCCGTACTGCGCGCCGTTCGCCGCCATGCCGAGGACCTCGGTGGCGCCGAGGTTGGCGGACATGAAGGCCAGGCCGGTGATCCAGGCGGGAAGTGCGCGGCCCGAGAGGAAGAAGTCCAGACTCGTCCGTACGGCCCGCTTGGCGGCGAAGCCGATTCCCAGTACCACGAGGAAGTACAGGGCGAGGATCACGTAGTCCAGGACGTTGACGTCGAGCCGCAGATCCTGTGCGGCCAGCAATTGGGCATCAGGCACGCCACGCCAGCTACCCGCAGGTATCGGCCTTTCACAACCGTCGCCCCTGTATACCCAATCGTGACAAAAGCCCAGGTGAGGGCATCGCAAAGCCGGTGGGAAGGCGCGCGACGGAGTCCAGAGTGGCGGGGGAGCAGGGGGGTAGGCGAGGGAGAGCAGGAGAACACCGACGAAGGGAGGCACGTCATGGCCGACACACCGAACCCGATCCAGTTGCAGAAGCACCTGAAGGGCGTCGACTACCCGGCCGGCAAGTCGGACCTGGTCCGCACGGCCCGTGACCAGGGCGCGGACGAAAAGATCATCGACGCGCTGGAACGCATCCCGGACCGGCAGTACGACGGCCCCAACGCGGTCAGCAAGGCGGTCACCGAGGCCAAGTGACAGGTGGTCCCGGCGTGGGGCGGCCGGTGCGGGACGAGGCGTTCCCGCGCCGGCCGCCCGCTCGTGCCGCCTCCTCGCGTCTCGGCGCGGCCGGTGCGCGGGTCAGGGGGCGCGAATCAGGGGGCGCTGGTCAGGACCAGACGGCGGCGATCGGCTCGGCGAGGGCGGCGGCCTGGTTGATCCCCGCCTCGAAGGCCGGTCCCCACAGGGCCGGGTCGAGCACGTTCTGTCCGAACACCGCGACCGCCGCCTCGTCCGGATGGACGACGTGCGACGCCGCCGCGCCCGCCTCCGCCATCTCGGCGTCGAGGACGGCCCGGGGGGTCAGGTTGCCGAGCGGTTCGAGCACCACGAGCGCGCGGGCGCCCGCCGCGAGGTCGGCGTTGGTCGCCGAACGGACCCCGCCGTCCACGTACTTGCGGCCGTTGATCTCCACCGGCGGGAAGACCATCGGCACGGCGCAGCTCGACGCGACGGCGAGCACCAGCGGCGCGCCGGAGGACCGGTCCCACACCACGAACTCACCGGTGGCCGCGTCCACACTGGTGATCAGCAGCTCGCGCTCGGGCCACTCCTTGACCGGCAGCCGTTCGCCGACCGCCGCGAGCCGGTCGGCGTAATGGTCGACCCTGGCCGCCAGGGCCATCTGGCCGACCCGCCGCCGGGCCTCCCGCCGGTCGAGGTTCGGGTCGAACATGATGGCGAACGCCTGCATGACCTCGTTCATGTGATCGATGGCCGGGGGCGGGCCCGTGTCCACCTTCGCCTGGTGGGCGACGGCCTTCTCCAGGTCGGCGCCGGTGGCGACGAGCGTTCCGACGACCGAGCCGGCAGAGGTGCCGATGATGCGGTCCGCCGTCCCCAGGTCCACGCCGAGGCGGCGCAGGCCGGTGACGATTCCCGCCTCCCAGGCGATGCCGGCGACTCCTCCGCCGCCGAGCACGAGAGCAGTAGTCATGCCGGAATTATGTTCCACCAGTCGCCGTGCTCCGGCCGAATCATGACAAAACGCGCTGCATGGAGGCGGTCCGCCGGGCGCTGAAACCGGTTGCGATTTGTCTGGACGCCAAACTATTGACGCGGCTTCTGCGGATGTGTGAATCTTCCCTTCAGATTTCCATGCACGTGGCAGAAGGACGGTCAGGGTCCCCACCTGGTCGTGCATGGCCGGTTGTCCATGCTCGGAGGGAAAACCGTCCATGCGAAGATTCGCAACCATGCTCGTGGTCGCCGCCGTGGCCCTGGTCACGGCCGTGATCAGGATGAGCCCGGTGTCGGCCGTCGCGGCCGATCCGTACACCTTCAAGAACGTCCAGATCGCCGGGGGCGGCTTCGTGCCCGGCATCGTCTTCAGCCCCGTCCAGAAGGACCTGATCTACGCGCGCACCGACATCGGCGGCGCGTACCGGTGGAACCAGTCGTCCCAGACCTGGACGCCGCTGCTCGACTGGGTCGGCCAGTCCAACTGGGGCTACAACGGCGTCGTCAGTGTGGCCCCCGACCCGGTGGACGCCAACAAGGTGTACGCCGCCGTCGGCATGTACACCAACAGCTGGGACCCCAACAACGGCGCGATCCTGCGCTCGTCGAACAAGGGCGACACCTGGCAGGTGGCCCCGCTGCCGTTCAAGCTGGGCGGCAACATGCCTGGCCGCGGCATGGGCGAGCGCCTCGCCGTGGACCCGAACAAGAACAGCGTCCTCTACTTCGGCGCGCCCAGCGGCAACGGCCTGTGGCGGAGCACCGACTCCGGTGCGACGTGGTCCAAGGTGACCAACTTCCCGAACGCCGGCAACTACGTCGCCAGCCCCGGAGACGCCTACAACGGTGACAACCAGGGCGTTGTCTGGGTGACCTTCGACAAGCGCACCGGCACGTCGGGCAACGCCACCCAGACCATCTACGTCGGCGTGGCCGACAAGAGCAACACGGTCTACCGCACCACCAACGGCGGCACCTCGTGGGAGCGCGTCGCCGGGCAGCCCACCGGCTACATCGCCCACAAGGGCGTGCTCGACACGGTCAACGGCTACCTCTACATCGCCACCAGCGACACCGGCGGCCCGTACGACGGCGGCAAGGGCGACGTGTGGCGCTACGCCACCGCCACCGGCACCTGGACCCAGATCAGCCCGATCCCGTCCAGCAGCGGCGACGACTACTTCGGCTACAGCGGCCTGACCATCGACCGGCAGAACCCGAAGACCATCATGGTCGCCACCCAGGTCTCCTGGTGGCCCGACGCCATCTTCTGGCGGAGCACCGACAGCGGCGCGACCTGGACCCGCATCTGGGACTGGACGTCCTACCCGGAGCGCAGCTTCCGCTACAAGATGGACATCTCCGCCGCGCCGTGGCTGACCTTCGGGACCAACCCGCAGCCCCCGGAGGTCACGCCCAAGCTCGGCTGGATGAACGAGTCGGTGGAGATCGACCCGTTCGACTCCGACCGGATGATGTACGGCACCGGCGCGACGATCTACGGCACCACCGACCTCACCAAGTGGGACTCCGGCGGCCAGTTCACGATCAAGCCGATGGTGAAGGGCCTCGAGGAGACCGCCGTGCTCGACCTGATCAGCCCGCCGACCGGCGCCCCGCTGATCAGCGCGCTCGGCGACATCGGCGGCTTCCGGCACACCAACCTCGACGCCGTGCCGTCCATGATGTTCACCCAGCCCGTCTTCACCTCCACGACCTCGCTCGACTACGCCGAGACCAACCCGAGCGTGATGGTGCGGGCCGGCAACTTCACCGACTCCGATCGGCCGAACGACAGCCACGTGGCCTTCTCCACCGACGGCGGGGCCAACTGGTTCCAGGGCACCGAGCCGGGCGGCGTCAACAACGGCGGCACCGTCGCCGCGGCGGCCGACGGCAGCCGCTTCGTGTGGGCGCCGGGCGACCCCGGCATACAGGTCGTCTACTCCGTCGGCTACGGCAACAGCTGGAGCGCATCCAGCGGCGTCCCGGCGGGCGCGATCGTCGAGTCCGACCGGGTGAACGCCCAGAAGTTCTACGCCTTCTCCGGCGGCAAGTTCTACGTGAGCACCAACGGCGGTGCGAGCTTCGCCGCCACCGCGGCGACCGGGCTGCCCACGACCGGCGTGCACTTCAAGGCGCTGCCCGGCAAGGAGGGCGACATCTGGCTGGCCGGTGAGGGCGGCCTGTGGCACTCCACCAACTCGGGCGCCTCGTTCACCAAGCTGTCGAACGTCGGCAGCTCGATCAACATCGGCTTCGGCAAGGCGGCGCCCGGCAAGACCTACCAGGCCCTCTACCTGATGGGCACGGTGGACGGCGTGCAGGGCCTGTTCCGGTCCGACGACACCGGCGCGAGCTGGGTGCGCATCAACGACGACCAGCACCAGTACGGGAACGCGGGCGAGGCCCTGACCGGCGACCCGCGGATCTACGGCAGGGTCTACCTCGGCACCAACGGCCGGGGCGTCATCTACAGCGACCGCAACGGCGGGACCTCGCCGTCCCCCTCCCCGTCGGCGTCCGCTTCGGTCTCGCCGTCGGCGTCCCCGTCGGCGTCCCCCTCTGTGTCCCCGTCGCCCAGCCCGTCGCCCTCGCCCAGCCCCTCCCCGAGCCCGTCGCCTTCGGCGAGCCCGTCGGGCAGCGGCGGCAAGGCGTGCTCGGCGACGTACAACGTCGTCAACCAGTGGCCGGGCGGCTTCCAGGGCGAGGTCACGGTGAAGAACACCGGCAGCGCCCCGATCAGCGGCTGGAGCGTCAAGTGGGCCTTCGCTAACGGCCAGACGATCAGCCAGCTCTGGAACGGCACGGTGAGCCAGTCCGGGGCGAACGTCACGGTCACCAACGTGAGCTACAACGGCTCGGTCGGTTCCGGGGCGTCCGCCACGTTCGGGTTCCAGGCGAGCTGGAACGGCGCCAACGCCGTGCCGTCGCCGGTGACCTGCGCCGCCTCGTGAGATAGCACGGCAACGGCCGTGCGGATGCGCCGCCCGAGCGGCG
>NZ_JBFBIP010000021.1:0-75572 GCF_040685655.1 Microbispora sp. NPDC088329 | reverse complement strand
CGGCGGGGGTGTCCCGGGGCCCCGTCTAGACCCCCCCCGCCGGCCCGGGGCCGGCGCCCCCCCCCCCCCGCCCAACCCCCACGGCCCATTCTCCAGCCCATTTAGAACGGCCGGAGCCTCCGAGGCTCCCTCGTCCTGTTGTCCGAATCGTGGCACGGTTTCAGAAGGTCAACGTATAGTAATGGCTCATGCGCGTTGAGTCACGCGCATACGTGGACGAGTCGATGCGTGTCGACGAGGGTCTTTACGTGCTGGCCGCTGTCATCGTGCCCGCCGGTCGTGCCGCCGAGCACCGGGCAGTCCTGCGTGATCTCCTACTGGCCAAGCAACCACGCTTGCACTGGCGAGACGAAGGCCGGAAGCGGCGTCTGGAAATCGCACGAGCCATCGCAGCCCTGTCGCTGACCACGGCCATCGTGATCGGCACCGGGCTCCTGCCGGCGAAGCAGAGGCGAGCCCGGCGCAAGTGCCTGGAGCGACTTCTGTGGCAGTTGTCGGTGCATGGCGTACGCCAGGTAGTTATGGAGCGGCGGAATGCAAAAGGTGACAAAGAGGACCTCGACCTGGTCAACGCCCTCCGCGCTCAGCAAGCGCTGCCGCACGACATGAACGTCGAGTGGGGCGACCCTCTGGTCGAGGAACTCCTGTGGCTTCCTGATGTCGTCGCGGGAACAGTCGCTAGAGCCGAGGCGGGCGACGACACCTTCTGGAGCCTGCTCCGCGGCGGACACGTGAGCGAGCGCGTGACATGTGAATGATGGGAAAAACGCGAAGCCCGGGTTCCCGTCAATTCCGGCGGTAAGCCCGGGCTCACTTCCTCTCCCCCTCGCAGGGGGCGGCGTCTACAAGCATACCTCGGAAGACCGCTCCGCACATCACTCTGGGTGATGTCCCCATGACTAATCCGCGTCCGACGGGGAACCCGCGAGGCGGACGCCTGCGAGATACCGCGACTCGTGGGGAAGAGCCGTACGGCTGTGACGTCCGGCTGGTATGTCCGTAGGGCCTTTCGCGTAGCCTTGCCAGAGCGGGCCGCCGGGCCGCGCCGGACCACAGGGGTGAAGACGCGATGGCGATCGGTGTGTACGTCGCTGCCGGTGACGCGAGGAGCAACAAGGGCACGATCGCCCTCGGCATGATCGAGCTGCTGACCCGTCAGGTGGGCACGGTCGGCGTGTTCCGGCCGGTCGTCCGGTCCGGCCGCGAGGACAGCCTGGTCAACACCGCGCGCAGCCGCTTCGGGATCGGCCTGCCCTACGCCATGTGCACGGGCGCCACCTACGAGGAGGTGCACGCCGACGAGGAGCGCGCGGCCGGGGAGATCCTGGCCCGCTACCGGGCGCTCGCGGGGCGATGCGACGCGGTCGTGGTGATCGGCACCGACTACACCGACGTGGGCGCGCCCACCGAGTTCGTGTTCAACGCCGAGCTCGCCGCCAACCTGGGCACACCGGTGATGAACGTGGTGACCGGGCTCGACCGCACCCCCGACGAGATCGCCGCGGCGGTCGAGATGTCGCGCAAGGAGCTGGCCGAGCGGCACGCCACCGAGCTGGCCACGGTCGTCACCCGGGTCGCCCCCGGCCTGGTGGACGAGGTCGCCGCCCGCGTCCCCGCGTACGTCCTGCCGGAGGTGCGGCGGCTGTCCGCGCCGACGGTCAGCGACCTGATGGCCGCCTGCGACGGCCAGCTGTTCATGGGCGACGACGACCAGCTCGGCCGGGAGACGGGCGGGCTGATGATCGGCGCCATGTCGCTGCCGAACATCCTGGAGCGCCTCACCGAGGGCCTGGCGGTCGTGGTCCCCGCCGATCGTGCCGCCGCGCTGGTGCCGGGGCTGCTGGCCGCGCACAAGGCCCCCACGTTCCCCGCCCTGTCGGCGATCATCCTCAACGGCGGGCTGGAGCTGCCCGACGCGGTCGTCCGCCTGCTCAAGGGCATGGACATCCGGCTGCCGATCATCACGACCGGCGGGGGCACGTTCGAGACCGCGACCACGCTGTCGAAGGCCGAGGGCCGGTTCAGCCCGGACGCCAAGGGCAAGATCGACACCGCACTCGGGGTCTTCGCCGAGCACGTCGACGCCGGGGCGCTGCTGCGCAGCCTGCGGGTCACCAAGGCCGCGGCGATCACCCCGCTCATGTTCGAGTACGACCTGCTCGACCGCGCCCGCGCCGACCGCAGGCACATCGTGCTGCCGGAGGGAGCCGAGCCGCGGATCCTGCGCGCCGCCGACAGCCTGCTGCGCCGGGGCGTCGCCGAGCTGACCCTGCTGGGCGACGAGCGGGAGATCCGGCTGGCGGCCGCCACGATGGGCCTCGCCGTCGACGGCGCCCGCGTGGTCAGCCCGTTCGACCCGGAGCTGCGCGAGCTGTTCGCCGAGGAGTACGCCCGGCTGCGCGCGCACAAGGGCGTGACCGTCGGGCAGGCCCGCGACATCGTGACCGACGTCTCCTATTTCGGCACGATGATGGTCCATCTCGGGCTGGCCGACGGCATGGTCTCCGGCTCCGCCCACACCACCGCCCACACGATCAGGCCCTCGTTCGAGGTCATCAAGACCTCGCCGGGTGTCGGGGTCGTGTCCAGCGTCTTCTTCATGTGCCTGGCCGACCGCGTCCTCGTGTACGGCGACTGCGCCGTCGTCCCCGACCCCACGGCCGCCCAGCTCGCCGACATCGCGATCTCGTCGGCCGCCACGGCCGCCAGGTTCGGTGTCGAGCCGCGCGTGGCCATGCTGTCGTACTCGACCGGCGAGTCCGGCGCCGGGCCCGAGGTGGACAAGGTGCGCGAGGCCACCGCGCGGGTCCGCGAGCTGCGGCCGGACCTGCCCGTCGAGGGCCCCATCCAGTACGACGCCGCGGCAGAGCCGAGCGTGGCGCGGACCAAGATGCCGGGCAGCCCGGTGGCCGGTCGGGCGACGGTGTTCGTGGTGCCCGACCTCAACACGGGCAACAACCTCTACAAGGCCGTGCAGCGCAGCGCCGGCGCGGTCGCGATCGGGCCGGTCCTGCAGGGCCTGCGCAAGCCGGTCAACGACCTGTCCCGCGGCGCGACCGTGGGCGACATCGTCAACACCGTCGCGATCACGGCCATCCAGGCGCAGGCGCACCGGGAAGCACAATGAGCGCGCAGGCGCGATGGGGAGCACAGTGAGCGCGCAGGCGCGGGAGGAGACAGGGTGAGCGCGCAGGCGCGGCAAGGGGACACAGTGAGCGGGCAGGTCCTCGTCCTGAACACGGGGTCGTCGTCGATCAAGTACCGCCTCATCGACATGGGGACGCGCCGGGCGGTGGCGGGTGGGCTGATCGAGCGCATCGGCGAGGACGAGAGCGTGCTCACCCACGACGGCGTACGGACCGAGCGCCGGGTGGCCGACCACGAGGAGGGGCTGAAGGCGGTGCTCGCGGCCTTCGCCGAGCACGGGCCGCCGCTCGACGGCGTCGTCGCGGTCGGCCACCGGGTCGTCCACGGAGGCAGCCGCTTCGTCACGCCCGTGCTGATCGACGACGAGGTCGAGCGGGCCATCGAGGAGATCGCGCCGCTGGCGCCGCTGCACAACCCGGCCAACCTGGAGGGCATCCGGGTGGCCCGGCGGGCATTCCCCAGCCTGCCGCACGTCGCCGTCTTCGACACCGCCTTCCACGGCACGATCCCGCCCCACGCGCATACCTATGCCGTCCCCCGCGAGTGGACCCGCAAGCTCGGCGTGCGCCGCTACGGCTTCCACGGCACCTCCACGGCGTACGTCTCCCGCCGGGCGGCCGCGCTGCTGGGCCGGCCGTACGACGAGGTGAACTCGATCGTGCTGCACCTCGGCAACGGCGCGAGCGCGACGGCGGTGCGGGCCGGGCGCAGCGTGGACACCTCGATGGGCATCACCCCGCTCGCCGGGCTGGTGATGGGCACCCGATCCGGCGACGTCGACCCGGCTCTGGGCGCCTACCTCGGCCGCGTCGCCGGCATGGACCTCGCCGGCGTCGACGCGGCGCTCAACAAGGAGAGCGGCCTGCTCGGCATGTGCGGGGCCAACGACATGCGCGAGGTGTGGCGGCTGGCCGACTCCGGCGACGAGGACGCCCGGCTCGCCCTCGACGTCTACGGCTACCGCGTGCGGGCCTACATCGGCGCCTACTACGCGGCGCTCGGCGACGTGGACGCCCTCGTCTTCACCGGCGGCGTGGGGGAGAACAGCCCCCGTGTCCGCGCCCTCGCGGTGACCGGGCTCATCCGGCTCGGAATCGAGATCGATCCCGATCGCAACGACGCCGAGTCGGCGGAGGCCAGGGTGATCTCCCCGGAGGGCGCCGAGGTGACGGTGCTGGTGGTGCCCACCAACGAGGAACTGGAGATCGCCGAGCAGACCGCCGCCTGCCTCGGGGACGCGTGAACCCGCCGATCGCCGCGGTCGTCCGCTGGCTATCGTGGTCAGCGAATGGGGGTGAGCCGTGTGGCGACGGCTGAGGACAGTCGTACGGGTGGACAAGAGGAGACCGCCGATTCGCCGGGCTGGCTCGACCGGGTCCGCGCGACTCCGGCGGGCCGGCTGACGCTGCGGATCGTCATCGGGGTGATCGGCGCCGCTCTCGTGATCGCCGGCCTGATCATGGTGCCCTTCCCTGGGCCGGGCTGGCTGGTGGTCTTCGCCGGGCTCGCCGTCCTGGCCACCGAGTTTCCCTGGGCGTCCCGGCTGCTGGAGTTCGCCAAGGACAAGGTCAAGGCCGCGACCGGCTGGCTCAAGCGGCAGAACTGGTTCGTCCGCATCGTCGCGAGCGCGCTCACGCTGCTCTGCGCCGGTGCCATCGTCTGGGTGTCGGTCCGGCTGACCCTCGGCATCGACCTGATACAGAAGGCCCGCGAGCTGCTGAGCTGATCGTGCCCGGGTTGCGCCGGCGATCGATCCTCTCCGGTACGACGTACGCCGCCTCGACCGGGCGGCTGACGAACCGCACCCGGGCGCGGCGCACAGACGCGGAACGGCCTCCACGACGGCGATGCCGTCGTCACACGAGGTACAGGTGGGTGCCCGGGCTCCACTGGACGGCGATCAGATCGGGGCCGTACTCCCGGGCCAGCCGACGACGCAGCCGCAGGTCCACGTCGTTCACCTCTATCACCGCCCGGTTGCGCTCGGCGTCGACGTAGCCGCTCAGGATCCTCGGGTCGCCGCCCGGTGGCATCACGGCGTCCAGCACGCTTTCGAGCTCCGCCCGGCTGTGCCGCACCCGCCGCACGGCAGGGATGATCGTGAAGGGGGTCCGCACGTGGTCGGGCCATGCGACACCGGTGAGCGGCGCGGCGGCCAGCGCCCGCCCGCGTTCGGTGATGTACGGAGAGACCAGACGGTACGGCCGCTTCAGCAGGTACGGCGGTGCGAGGTCCTTCGGGTGTGCCTCCACGCGTTTCATGGCTGCGTCCATCGCATAGTTGAACGGCTCGATTCGCGAGTCGTAGGGCTCGTTGAGGAAGCCGGCCACGTCCTCGGTGAACACCTCGACGGCCTCGGGCGTCGCGCGTTCCACGACCAACCGGCCCGAGACCTGGGACGCGGGGCCCAAGGTGAGGGCATAGAGGACGAACACCGTGAGGATCACCCTGAGGGTACGCACGGCACCTCAGCCTAGAACGATCATCCTATTTTCGGCTGAGAAATCACCTGACCGGCCGTGATGCGGCGGACCGGGGAGCCGCGGGGCCGTCTCGGGCAGGCGCTCAGGCCGTGGCGCGGGCCAGCCTGCGGATCGCCAGCTCGCCGAGCAGCGACGCGCCGTCGGACAGGATGGCGTCGTCGAACTCCGCCTCGGCCGAGTGGTTGGCCGGGGCCGTGGCGAGATCCCGGCCGGGTGGGCAGGCGCCGACCACGAGGAACGCGCCCGGCACCTGCTCCAGCACGTACGAGAAGTCCTCCGAGCCGGTCGCCGGGGTGGGCAGCGGGAAGTAGCGGTCCTCGCCGAGGGTCTCCCGCACGGTCATGGCGGCGAACTCGGCCTCGGCGTCGTCGTTGACGGTCACGGGATAGCCGATGCCGAACGCGCACTCGACGGTGAGCCCGTGCGCCTCGCCGATGCCGCGGACGAGCCGGACCAGGCCCTCTCTGACGCGGTCGCGTGAGCCGGTCGAGAACGTGCGCACGGTGGTCTCGAAGACGGCCTCGTCCGGGATCACGTTGTCGGTGGTGCCGGCGTGGAAGCTGCCCACGGTCACCACGACCGGGTCGAACACGTCGTACCCCCGGGTGACGTGGGTCTGCAGGGCCGTCACCATCTCGCAGGCCGCGGGGATCGGGTCGAGGGCGCGGTGGGGGGCGGATCCGTGACCGCCTCTGCCGCGCACGGTCACGGTCAGCGTGTCGCACGCGGCCAGCACGGGCCCGCCCCTGGTCAGGAACAGCCCACGCGGGATCGTCGTGGCGAAGACGTGCATGCCGTACGCCGCGACGGGCCTGGCCCCCGCCGCGTCGAGCACACCCTCCTCGATCATCAGCCGGGCGCCCTCCTGGCCCTCCTCGCCGGGCTGGAACATCAGCACCACGTCTCCGGCGAGGTCGGCGCGGCGCTCGCTGAGCAGGCGGGCGGCTCCCACCAGCATGGCCGTGTGCAGGTCGTGGCCGCAGGCGTGCATGCGGCCGTCGAAGCGCGACCGGTAGGGCACGTCGGTCTTCTCGTGCACCGGCAGCGCGTCCATGTCGGCGCGCAGCAGCACTGCGGGGCCCGGGCGGCCGCCGCGCAGGACGGCGGTCACCGACGACAGGCGCTCGCCGGTGGTGATCTCCAGGGGCAGGCCGTCGAGCGCGGCGAGCACCTTCTCCTGTGTGCGGGGCAGGTCGAGGCCGATTTCCGGCTCCCGGTGCAGCGCGCGGCGAAGCTCGACGAGGTCGTCCTGGAAGGTCATGGTCCACCTGTGGCGCGAGATGGTTGGTGTCCCGGCTCACCCCCGACCGAACCCGCGTCCCGAGACTTCCCGGGAGGCGGGGCCGGCGGAACGGCCGGCGGGGGGTCAGAGATAGAGGCCGGTGCCGTGGTCGGTCTGCTGTGTCGCCACGGCGTGCAGGTCGCGCTCGCGCAGGACCAGGTAGAGCTGGCCCTGGACCTCCACCTCGTACTGGTCCTCGGGGTTGAACAGGACCTTGTCGCCGGTCTTGACCGATCTGACGCTGGCGCCGGCGCCGGACACCTCTCCCCAGACGAGCCGGTTGGCCATCTTGACCGTGGCCGGGATGACGATGCCCGCGCTGCTGCGCCGTTCCTCAAGCTCCCGCTCGACCTTGACCATCACGCGGTCGTGCAGCATCTGGATCTCGAACTTCGGGTCAGCCACGCTGGCAGTGTACGCGGAGCGGCCCCGGGCACCGTCATCGGAGGTTCACCGGCGGCGGGGGCTCACCGGCGGCCCATGGCCAGGTCGTAGCCGGTCCCGGAGCGGCGGTAGACGCCGCCCTTGCCCCACTTCAGCACCTGGAACCGTACGTGGACGGTGTTGGAGGCGACGCCCGTCAGGTCGGCCATCATCTTCTCGGACAGGTCGATGATCGCGGGAATGTCGTGCTGGGCCACGGCCCATTCGGCCGGGCCGAAGTCCTCGACGACACCGATCGTGCTCTTCCCCTTGTAGGTGATCCGCACCTCGGTGCCGAGGGGCCAGTAGGGGCTTGCGAGGGTCTTGTAGCGCATCGGCTTGCCGGACGCGGTCTCGGCGTCCCAGAAGGACGTGGCGGTGGAGACGCCGGAGGGCAGGGAGGCGGCCTTCTTCACGTCCTTGTACGCCGTGCGGAGGGCCGCGTTGAAGGCCGCGGTCAGGGAGGCCAGATCCAGGGAGGCCGCGTCGGCCGGGGCCGGGCGGGCGGCGGTCGTCGCCCGGGAGAGCGGCGGGGAAGAGGGAGCCTGCGGGATCACCGAGGCCTGCGCGGCGGTGGCCGCACCGGAGACGAGCGTGGTCGCGGTCATCGCCATGGTGATCGCCTGACGGGCTCGCTTGCGCATGGGCTTCCTTTCGTCTCGCTCGCGGGGGCGGCCCTCGGGGAACAGGGCCTCACCGTCGTCGAGGAGTCCCGCCGACCGGCGGGTTCCGCGTGCGCGCCCGGCACGGTGGAGCGCCCTCGAAGAGGGGCAAGGCTCCGGAAAGCGGGCGGCGCGTTCCCTGGGGGGCAGGGGGACGACGGTTGTGCGAGGTACGGGATTTACAGGGGCAAAGGTGATGTGGAGCACGAGTATAGGGAAAGAGGGAGTAAAGAGGACAAATCGATCTAAATTGCACGTAGATCGTCCTTGACGTGGAGTCCCGGGAGCCGCTCTCATGGCGAGATCGGTAAAAGCGGAGGCAAGGGGGCGGCATGGCGTTCGAGGGCTTCACATGGACCAACGAGCCCGCCGAGTGGTCACGGACCGGGGAAGGCCTGCGGGCCGTCGCCGGCGCCCAGACCGACCTGTGGCAGAAGACGCACTACGGCTATTCGTTCGACACCGCTCACATGTTCGGCCGCCAGGTCGCCGGGGACGTCCGGCTGACGGTGACGTTCGACGCCGACTACGCGGAGCAGTACGACCAGGCCGGGGCCGTGCTGCGGATCGACGAGGAGAACTGGATCAAGGCGGGGGTCGAGTTCGTCGACGGCGGCCACCAGCTCAGCGTCGTCGTCACCCGCGGGTTCTCCGACTGGTCCGTCACCCCCGCGCCCGCCGGCCTCGTCTCCGCGACGTTCGACTTCGAACGGGCCGGCGACGCCGTGACCGTCCGGTGCGGCGTGAACGGCGCGGAGCCGGAGCACATGTTGCGCCTGGCCTATTTCCCGCCGCAGGTGCCGGCCCTCGCCGGGGTCATGTGCGCCGCTCCGACGGGCAAGGGCTTCGAGACCCGCTTCACCCGCGTGTCGCTGGCGTAGCCGTCACGTCCTGGTGTGGCGTGGCACGGTGCGGTGCCCGTTCCCGTCGGCCTGCGAACCGGAATCACGTGCCGGTTCGGCGCCGCTCCCGCCCGCGTGCCGCGAACCGGTCCTGGGCGTCGAGCACGGCGTCCCCGTAGGACGCGGCCCACATGCCCATCGCGCGCATGGGGGCGAGCAGCGCGGTGCCCGCCTCCGTCAGCGCGTAGTCGACGCGCGGCGGCGCCTCGGCGTAGGCGCGGCGTTCGACCAGGCCGTTGTACTCCAGCCGCCGCAGCGCCTCGTTGAGGACCTTGGGGCCGATCCCGCCGATCCTGGCCAGCAGCCGCCGCGGCCGCATCGGACCCGCCTCGCCGAGCGTGTAGACCACGACGCTGTCCCAGCGGTTCGCGAGCACCTCGAACGCCAGGCGCGCCCGGCAGTCTGAGGTGTACGCCGTCTCGTCGGGGAGCGTGTCCATGGCCTCATCCTGCCGCTTCCGAAGGACACCGTGTGGTGTGCGTCGATTCGCCTAGCGTCGCGGACCGGCACCTGATTCACCTGGGAAACGGAGACTTGCCATGCGGATCGGCATCCTCGGCACCGGCGCGATGGCCACGGCGCTGGGCGGCGCGTGGGCACGCGCGGGGCACGACGTGCTCGTCGGCGGACGCGACCGGGCCGCGGCCGCCGCGACGGCGGCCCGCATCGGCGCCGCCGGGCACGGCGCCCTCGCGGACGCGGCGGCCCACGGCGACCTCGTCCTCGCGGCGGTTCCCGCCGGCGTGGCGCCGCAACTGGTGAACGGGCTCGCGGCCGTACTCGCCGGACGGACCGTCGCCGACTGCACCAACCCCCTCGCACCCGGCCCCGGAGGGCCGATGCTGACGACGGGCGGCCCAATCTCGGGAGGCACGGTCTCGATCGCCCGGCTGATGGCGGACGCCGCGCCCGGCGCCCATGTGGTCAAGGCGTTCAACCTGTGCCACGAGAGCATCTGGACGCTGCCACGGCCGGCGTTCGAGGGCGTCCCGCTGGCGGTGCCGTTCTGCGGCGACGACCCGGGGAGCCTCGACCGGACCGCCGCGCTGATCAGGTCGATGGGATGCACGCCGATGCCCTGCGGGGGGCTGTCCCGTGCGGCCTACCTGGAGGCGACCGCGGCGCTCGCGATCGGCGTGTGGTGGTCCGGAGGGGAGCCGAGGTTCGCCTTCCCGGCGTCGGAACGGGCCGCGCGCCCCTGAATCGCAGGCACGGCCAGCTCGGCGAAGATCGCGCGGTGGTCGGTCACCGGCAGCCGGTGGACGCCGAACGCCCGGACGGAGACGCGCGGGTCCACCAGGATGTGGTCGATCGTGACGGGCGGCACCGGCAGGCCCCTGAGGTCCCACGGCCGGTACGGCCAGGTCCCGGCCAGGCCCTCGCCGGTCACGTCGGCCGCGTCCCGGTAGCCCGCGTCGAGCAGGCGCCGGACCCTGGAGTGGTCGAGCGTCGCGTTGAAGTCACCGGACAGGATCCGTACGGGCCCGCGGGGGCCGGGCAGCGAGGCGAGCGTCTTCGACCAGCACCTGAACCGGGACGAGTAGCGCGGGGCGCACGGGTGCACGGACACGACGGCGACGGGCGCGGCGCCGGGGACCTCGACGATGCCCGCCGCCTGCCGGCGGCCGGCGACGTCCGCGAGATTCTCCGGACGAAGGGGAAACCGGGTGAAGAGCCCGGAGCCGCCCGAGCCCTCCTGGGCTCGATCGTCGGCGTACGGCAGGAGCGCGGTCAGGCCCGCCCCGCGCAGGCCCGCCGAGGCCTCCGGGGTCAGCTCCTGCAGCGTCAGGACGTCGGGGCGCAGCCGCCGTACGAGGTCCACCAGCGCCGCGGGCGGGACGGAGCCGTAGAGCAGATTGGCCGACAGGACCCGGAGAACCGGGCCGGCGGCGCCTGCCGCCCGCAGTCCCGCGCCGGACGAGTCGCCGGGAATCGGATCCGGGAGCGCCCGGGGCGCCACGCAGGCCACGAGCGTCGCGGTGGCCGCCAGGCCCGCGACCAGCGCCGCCCGGCGCCGCACGAGTACCGCCACCAGCGGCGCGACGACCGAGGCGAGGGCGGCGTACGGCGTGAACGCGACCAGTTGCACCCACCGGAAGTGGACGTCGCCGGGCACCAGCCGCAGCAGGGCCCACAGCGCGAACGGCGCGACCGCCGACCACGCGAGCAGGCCGCGCCACACTCCCGGACGCCCCACCCGGCCTGCCGTCGGTCTCGTCATCTCCGGACTCCTCTGTAAAAGATCAACTGTACGGCGCGTCTGCACGTGCAGCCGGGGCTTCGGGCCGGCCGGAGGAAAGCCATACAGTCTCGGCATGGATGCCGAAGCGAGAGTCCTGGACGCCGTCGACGAGGCGGAGACCGTGCGTCTGCTGGCCGGCCTGGTCCGGGTGCCCAGTGTCACCGGCACCGACGCCGAGTCGGACCTGCAGGACAGGTGCGCCCGCATGCTCACGGAATGGGGCCTCGACGTCGACATGTGGAAGCTCGACCTCGACGATCTGCGCTCCCGTGATGGGTTCCCCGGCATGGAGGCGGAGCGCGCCGAGGGCTACGGCGTCGTCGGTGTCACCGAGGGCGAGGGCACGCCCGCGCTGATCCTGCAGGGGCACGCCGACGTCGTGCCGATCGGCGACCCGGGCAAGTGGGAGGGGCAGGACCCGTTCGGCGCCCGCCTGACCGCGACCACTCTGCACGGCCGCGGCGCCTGTGACATGAAGGCCGGTCTCGCCGCCAACCTCGCCGTCGTGCGCGCGCTGCGCGTGGCCGGCGTACGGCTCGCGCGTCCCCTGGCCATCCACTGTGTGGTGAGCGAGGAGGACGGCGGGCTGGGCGCGTTCGCCACCCTGGCCAGGGGCCACACCGGGGAGGCGGCCGTGATCACCGAACCGACGAGCGGGAAGCTGATCACCGCCAACGCCGGGGCGCTGACCTTCCGCCTCGAGGTCGCCGGCCGGGCCGCGCACGGCGCCACCCGCTACGAGGGGGTCAGCGCGGTCGCGGCGTTCATGCCGGTGCTCGGGGCCGTCCGGCGGCTCGAACGCGAGCGCAACGCCGATCCCGATTCCCTCTTCGCGGGCAACCCGCTGCCCTACCCGATCGAGATCGGCACCGTGCGCGCGGGCGACTGGGCGAGCACGGTGCCCGACCTGCTCGTGGCGGAGGGACGGCTGGGCGTCCGGCTCGGCGAGGACCCCGCCGACGCCCGCGCCGCGCTGGAGACGGCGCTCGCCGAGCTGGACGACCCCTGGCTGCGGGACAACCCGGTGCGCGTCACCTGGCCGGGCGGGCAGTTCGCCAGCGGCCGGCTGCCCGAGGGGCACCCGCTGGCGGAGGAGGCGGCCAGGGCGGTGGCCGACGTGACCGGGACGAGGCCGGGCCGCACCGCCGCGCCGTACGGGAGCGACCTGCGCCTGTACGCGGGGGCGGGCGTGCCGACCCTGCACTACGGGCCGGGCGACGTCCGCTTCGCGCACGCCCCGCGCGAGCAGGTCGACCTGCGGGAGGTCCGCGACGTCACCCGGGCCCTGGCCCTGCTCGTCCTGCGCCGCTGCGGCGTCCGCTGAGCGGCGGCGCGGTGCGTCCGAGCGCCGGAAGGCTCAGTGCGCCCGAGCGCTGGAAGGCTCAGTGCGCCCGAGCGCCGGAGGCCCTGCGCGCCGAGTGCGGGAGGCCCTGCGCGCAAGAGGCCACGCGGGTCAGCAGTCGGCGGTGACCGAGGCGATCTCGTTGAGCGGAAACTCCAGGTAGTCGCCGGCCTCCTCGCACCACGCGTCGAGCACGCCGCTGCGCAGCTCGCCGTGGCTGACCGTGGCGGTGACCCCGTCGGCCAGCGTGATCATCGCGCGGACGTCGCGGTCCACGACGAAACCCAGCAGCGACTGCTGCGCCGCCGGAAGCCGGGTCGCCATGCGCCCGATGACGGCCCACGTCTGGCGGGGCTGGGCTGAGGCGGTCACCGGGGCGCCGCCGACCAGCAGCCGCCTGGCGTGCTCGCGCGGGTCCGGCGGTGGCTCCAGCAGAGGGCCGGGAGGTTCGAGCTCGGCGACCCGTCCGCCGGGCAGGAGGATCAGCCGCCCGCCCTGCGGCTCGCGCCGGATCGTGATCTCACCGGTGTCGTCGACCGGCACGGGGGCGTAGCCCGCCTCCCTGAGGGCGGCGAGCGTCGCCCGGGCGGGCGCCGCGCCGGCGAGCACGGTCGGCGCCAGCAGCCGCAGGCCCAGCTTGCTCAGTTTCCGGTGCGCGGCGATCTCGGCGAGCAGCGCGGGGTCGGAGCCCTGGACGATGCAGCCGACCGACGACACGGTGACCTCGCCGTGCCGCCGCGCGACGTCCTTGATCAGATACGTCAGCGGCTGGGGGAGTGTCCCGGCCTCCGACAGGTCCGCGATGAGCGTGTCGGCCGTGTCACCCGCGTCCAGGGCCCGCCGTACGCTCTCGGGGCCGAACCGCCACACCGACGCCGCGCCCTGCGACTCCCGGTCCGCGGCGCGGTCGAGCAGCGCGGCGAGCTCGACCGACGGCGGGCCGGTCACCACAGCGGTGAGGTCGGCGCCGAAAAGTGCCGTGCGCCGTGCGCTCGCCATCGCGTGCGTGGCCGCCTTCCCCAGTGCGGGGTCGTGCTCGACCTCGGGCACGCACTCGAGGCTCTCGTCCCCGGCCACGCCGGCCAGCGGGGCGAGCGCCCGGCCGAGGCCGGTGAGCGCGTCGCAGGCCACGAGCCCGAGCAGGCGGGCCTCTTCAAGCACGGCGGCGGCGCAGCCGTCCAGGAGCTCCCGGTCGAGCAGCGGGGCGCGCCAGCGCACCCGCTGCGTCAGCTCACGCAGCGTCGCGAAGCCCCTGCCCTCGGGGATCTCGGCGAGCGCCGCGAACAGGGCCCACCGGATCCTGGCGATCGTCTCGCCGGACGGGTCGTCGCCGAGCGCGGCGGGGTGGCGGCCCTCCAGCCGGCGCAGCGACGAGCGCTCCATCCGCCACCAGGCCGCCAGCAGGACGCACAGCCGCAGCGGAGCCTCCTCAAGCCGCCACGTGTCGTACCGGCCGGCCGGCGTGAGCCCGCCCGCCTCCTCGTCGATCGCGATCAGCCGGGCGACGGCGCAGATCTCCAGCAGCAGCCGGGTCTCGTCCTCGGCGCAGCCGGTCTCCCTGGCCAGCCGCTTGATCTCCCGCACCCCGACCCCGCCGTTCTTGAGCAGCGGCAGCGGCGTCTTGTCGACGTTCTCCAGCAGCGCCGTGGCCCGGTCGAGCACGTGCGGCGCGGCCAGGCACATCGCGTGCTCGACGGCGTCGGCGTCCACCTCCGTCGTGGCCAGGTCCGGCGGATACGGCGTGAACGGCCCGCGGTAGTCGGGGCCGCGCAGCGCCAGCGCGACCTCGCGCGGCATCTCGGCCAGATCCCACTGGGTGCGGAAGAGCAGGCCGCGGTCGAGGGCCCATTTCTCCGGCGTCCCCGGGGTGATGAACCGGTTGCCGTTCACGCTGCGGACCGGGCCGTCCCACGCGAAGTCGTCGAGCATGCCGAGCGTGCCGTCGGGGGCGTCGTCGAGCAGCGCTCCCAGGCGCTCGCAGTCGCCGAGCACGGCGGTGATCCGGGCGATCACCTGGCGCCTGCCGCCCTGCGGGGACAGGTCGAGCATCCGGCACACGCGGCGCAGCGCCTCGGTGCTGAGCTTCCAGGAGTCGAGGTACGCGCTGAGCGGCTCGCCCAGGCCGCAGGGCGCGGTCCACCAGCGGGCGACGGCCTCGGCCACCGTGATCCTGCCGTCGCGGCCGGGCCAGGCGACGGCGTGGTCGTACAGGCGGTCGAGCCAGGCGATCACCGCGGAGGTGCTCACGCCGAGGAAGCGGGCGAGTTCGTCCTCGGTCGGACGGCCGCCGATGACCAGGCACGCCTGCAGGAGTTCGAGCGGGGGGAGGGGGAGGCCGCGCATGACCTCCATGACGGCGAAGGTGTCGGTCAGCCGTTGCGCGAGGGCGTCCAGACGCCGGGGCCACGGCGCGGCGATCGCGTCCGGCCGGTTGGCCAGCACGCGGGCGAGCCTGTCTTCGTCGAGACTGGTCAGCCAGCCGATGAGGTGATCGTCCATTGTGAATCTCTCGGGAGTCCCAGGAAGCCACCGTAGTGCAGATCGCGGTCTCGGCGGGGCCCGTGAGAGAACAAAGAACGCAACGTCACGGGTCCCGAGATCACAATTGTCCGCCGCCGGTGGAAGGGGAGCGAGCACTCCGGGCCGCCGTGGCCCGCTCCGCGCACATCATCCCGTGCCGCCCCCGGCGTCCGGGGCGGTTCCGGGGAATCCGGGCCGCCGGCCGGAGGGCGCTCCCATGCATTCCGGGCTGCACGGGAGCGCTCTTCAGCCGGCGGACCATGACCGGCGATAGGGAGTTCTGGCGCTCGGGTTAGGTTTCCCGGCGCCTCGAGGGAGGGGGTCGCTATCCCCTGACCGAGGCGGCGGTGAGCCCCGGCGAGGCGTCCGGCCCCGCCGTCCGTCCGCCGGCCCGTGTTCAGGCCGCCAGTACGGCCCACACCGCCTTGCCCCGCGGGACGAGCGGGCACCATCCCCAGCACACGCTCAGCGACTCCACGATGTGCAGCCCGAGGCCGCCCGGCTCGAAGGGCGCGGGATCCCGCATCACCGGCGCGGCCGATCCGGGGTCGGTGATCGCGCAGGTCACGTGCGCGCCCCGCCGGATCAGCGACAGCCGCATGGCCTCCCGCGCGCGGCTGTCGGCGATCGTCATGCCGTGCCTGAGCGCGTTGGTGACCAGTTCGGAGACCACCAGTTCCATCCCGTCGAGCAGGTCCGCCAGCCGCCAGCCCGAAAGCGTCCCCGCGGCGAAGCTGCGCGCCGAGTGGACCGACTCCGCGCGGGGCGGCAGGACGAAGGTGGCGCTGGCCGTGGCCGACCCGGGTTCGAGGAGATCGCGCGCGGGCTCTGGCCACCAGCCGATGGGCGGCCACCAGTCGAGCGCCGACCACTGGTTCTGGCCACGAGTCAGGTTCGTGGGCTGCACGAGATCATGATGAGGGACACTCCTGTGCATGTGCAAGAGCGAATGCACGTGCAAGCGGGTTGTGCAAGCGCTACGGTTACCCCCGACACCACTGGGACGAAGGGGGCGATCTTTGACAGACTGTGAACCAGTCCACAAAGCGGAGGAATAGCACGTGTCCATAGATCCGCCCGGATCCGGTTCCACCGTTCGACGCATCATGCTCGGCGCGAGTCTTCGCCGGCTGCGTGAGAAGCGGGGACTCACCCGCGAGGTCGCCGGATTCCACATCCGTGCCTCGGAGTCGAAGATCAGCCGGATGGAGCTCGGCCGGGTCGGGTTCAAGACACGCGACGTCGAAGACCTCCTCACGCTGTACGGCGTCCACGACGACGACGAGCGGCGTGGACTGCTGGAGATGGTCCGCGAGGCGAACACGCCCGGGTGGTGGCACAAGTTCGGCGAGGTGCTGCCGAACTGGTTCGTCACCTACGTCGGCCTGGAGGAGGCCGCCAGCGTGATCCGCACCTACGAGGTGCAGTTCGTGCCCGGCCTGCTGCAGACGGCGGATTACGCCTGCTCGGTGATCCGGCTCGGTCATCCGGACGCCTCGGATGACGAGATCGAACGGCGCGTCCATCTACGAATGCAGCGGCAGGAGAGGCTCACGCGCAAGGACGGCCCCCGGTTGTGGGCCGTCATCGACGAGGCCGCGCTCAAGCGGCCCATCGGAGGGGGTGCGACGATGCGGGATCAGCTCCAGCATCTGCTGGAGGTCTCCACGCTGCCCAACATCACCCTTCAGGTGATGCCCCTCCGCTATGGGATGCACGCTGCCGAGGGAGGCGCGTTCACCATCCTCCGCTTCCCGGAGTCCGATCTTTCGGACGTGGTCTACGTCGAGCAGCTCTGGGGTGCGCTCTATCTGGACAAACGTGAGGACGTCGATCCCTACCTCACGGCCATGGAGCAGCTGTGCGTGGAGAGCACCACGCCCGGTGGCACCGCCGAGATCCTCGGCGAACTTCTCAGAGAGACATAAATGCAGACATATAACGGGATGCCCGCAACCGAGATCGCCGGCGTCACCTGGCGGAAAAGCGCCCACAGCAACTCGACCGGCAACTGCGTCGAACTGGCCGAGCTTCCCGACGGCGGCGTTGCCGTCAGGAACTCCCGCTATCCCGACGGGCCGGCGCTCATCTACACACGGGACGAGATACGGGCCCTGGTGCTCGGGGTCAAGGACGGCGAGTTCGACGGCCTCCTGGTGTGATACGGCTCTGGTCCGGCCTGGTGTAACTCCGTGTTCACCCGATTCTCACGGGCGTAACAGCGCGACGCGGGAGGCGTAACACGGATCCGGCACAGTGAGTCCCAGGAACGCTCACAAGGGGGACCCCGTGCTGGACCAGATGACTGTGTACCCGGTGGCCGACGACGTGCTGTTCGCACCCGGAGGCCGCGTGGTGATCCGCACCTACGGCGTCGCCTCACCGGCCGACCCCGCGGACGGAAGGCCCAGGGCGGTGGCGTACCGGACGTGGGTCACCGGGGTGCGGGAGCAGCCCAGGTACTGGCGGTGGGGGCACTTCGAGGACGCCCGGCGCGGCCACCGCAAGGTCCTGGAATGGCTGACCGGCCGAGGGCCGCAACCCCAGCCGGTCGCCCAGGTCTGACGGTCAGAGCGTGATCGTCACACCGGCGCGTTCCAGCGGAGCAGGACGGGCTCGTCTCCGTGCTCGTAGCCGAGGACGGAGTACGTCCCGGTGTCGAGGCGCAGGTGTCTGCCGTGGTCGGCGGGCAGCGACAGCCAGCGGGCCGCCAGCACGCGCAGGATGTGCGCGTGGGCGACGACCAGGACGTCGCCGTCGGCCGGACGGATCCGGGCGAGGACCTTGTCCGCCCGCTCCCCGACGTGCTCGACGGTCTCACCCGGGTGCGCCTCGTCTCCCGGGACGACGCCGTCCCGCCAGACGTACCAGCCGGGGCGTGACCCGCGGATGTCGGCGGTCGAGATGCCCTCGTAGCCGCCGTAGTCCCACTCCCACAGGTTCGGGTCGACCTCGTACGACCCGGCGCCGGCCAGTTCGGCCGTACGGCGGGCCCGCAGGGCGGGACTGACGAGAACCAGGGCGAACGACCGGCCCGCCACCAGGCGGGACAGGGCGCGCGCCTGCTCCTCGCCGTGCGGCGTCAGCGGCAGGTCGGTACGGCCCGTGTGCCGCCCGGCCCTGCTCCATTCGGTCTCGCCGTGTCTCAGCAGGATGACGTTCATGGCACCCCACTCTTGCCGACACGGCGCGCTCCAATCCCACCGCCCCCACCGAGATGCGAGGCCGCCCTCCGGGGGCCGGATGGACGTGCGTGCGGCCTTCCCGAGGCCGGCGGCCCGCAAGAGCGCGTGTCACGAGGGCCATCGGGCGTCTCCTCCGCTGCCACACGCGGTGAAAGCCGCCCGCGCCGCGCCGGGAAACGGACAGATATAGCCGACCGCATCCAAACAAGTCAAGGATGGCAGCGACACCGACGCTCTGCCACGATTGCGCCATGTCTGCCGGCCGGTCGTCACTGCGCGCTCTGCGCGCCGCGGTGTTCGCGGCGGCGTGCGTGCTGGTCTCGGCCACGCTGCACACGCTGGCCGGAGGGGCTCCCGTACGCGCCGGCGCCCTGGCCGCCGCGCTGGCGCTGACCTGGCTGGGCGCGTTCCTGCTCGCGGGCCGCCGACGGGGGATGGACGTCCTGCTGGGCGCGTGCTTCGCCGCACAGTACGGTCTGCACCATCTGTTCACCCTCGGCGCCGCGCACACCTCGCCGGCCATGTGGACGGGGGAGCACCACACCGGGCTGGGCATGCTGCTGATCCACGCCGCGACGGCGCTCCTGTCCGCCTGGGCCCTGGAACGCGGTGAATCGGCGCTGGCCGTGATCGTGCATCTGGCCGTCACGCCCGTGCGCCGTCTGTGGGCGATGGCCGTCGTCCTCGCCGGCGCGGCGGCCGGCGCCGCCCCGCTCCCTCCGGGCGTCCCGGGGCGGTTCTCCCTTCCGCTCCCGCGCCGATCCGACTTCGCCGTGGTGGTCGCCCGGCGTGGTCCGCCTCCGGTCGTCACCGTCCTCTGACCCGGGCTCGCCCCCCTCTGGGCGGCGGCTGTCGTCATGCCGCACGCCCGTTTCCGCCGCCCTGAACCGCGCCGCGCGGTCGCGGCTCGTGTCCGACGCTCACGCCCCGCCGTGCGTGGCCCGGAAGGCGTCTCGCCGTGGTGTCACCCCCACCCGATGCGTACGCCGGGATGCCCGCTCGTGACGGGCGGCGATCGTCGGACACTCCCCCTTGCCTTCGTGAGGCGTGCCTGCGGGCGCGCGCTCACGGCCGAACGGAGAACCCCCCATGACCTCGACCACCGACGTCCATCCTGCCGTCGATCCCCCGCGGCCTCCCCGCCGCAGACACGCGACCTGGGCGGCGCTGCGCCCGCTCGTGGTCCGCCTGCACTTCTACGCCGGAATCCTCGTCGCCCCCTTCCTGCTCGTCGCGGCGGCCACGGGCCTGCTGTACGCCGCCTCCTTCCAGATCGAGAACGTCGTCTACCGGCACGAGCTGACCGCGCCGGTGAGCCAGACCACCGTCCCCCTGAGCGAGCAGGTCGCCGCGGCGCGCCAGGCACTGCCCGAGGGGAAGGTCACCGCGGTACGGCCCGCGGCCGAGCCCGGCCTGACCACCAGGGTTCTGCTGGACGTGCCGAACCTGCCGGAAAGCACGCAGATGGCGGTCTTCGTCGACCCGGGCACCGGTCAGGTGCGCGGCACGCTGGAAAGTTACGGTGGCTCCGGCGCGCTGCCCGTGCGCGCCTGGATCTCCGACCTGCACCGGCGTCTGCAGCTCGGCGAGCCCGGACGGATCTACAGTGAGCTTGCCGCCAGTTGGCTGTGGGTCGTCGCCCTCGGCGGGCTGGCGCTGTGGCTGAGCAGGCGCCGCCGCAACGGCCCCCGTCTTGGCCTGTTCACCCCGGACCGCGCCGCCACCGGGCTGCGCCGCACGCTGTCCTGGCACGGCTCGGTTGGCCTCTGGGCGCTGCTGGGCCTGCTGTTCCTGTCCGCCACCGGCCTGACCTGGTCGAAGTACGCCGGAGCGAACATCGACGAACTTCGCACCGCCTTCGGCTGGGCCACCCCGTCGATCAGCACCGATCTCGGTGAGCACGCCGGGCACACGGGGCACACCGGGCACGCCGCGAGCGGCGGCCAGGTCGGCAACACCGCGGACGTGGGAATCGACAAGATCACGCAGGCGGCGGCCAGCTGGCGGCTGTCCGGCCCGCTGGAGATCGTCCCGCCGGGCGAGCCCGGGGCCGCGTACGTGGTCAAGGAGATCCGCAAGACCGCTCCCACGCGACTGGACCAGCTGGCGTTCGACCCCGCGAGCGGGCAGGTCGTGGGCGAGCTGCGGTTCGCCGACTATCCGCTGGCCGCCAAGCTCACCGAGTGGGGCATCGACGCGCACATGGGGCTGCTGTTCGGCCTGGCCAACCAGATCGTCCTGGCCGCGATCGCCGCCGGGCTCATCGCGCTGATCGTGCTGGGCTATCGCATGTGGTGGCGGCGCCGCCCGACTCGCGGCTTCGGCCGGCCCTACCCTCGGGGCGGCTGGCGGGGCCTGCACTGGGGACTCGTCGCGCCGCTGGCCCTGCTCGCCGTCGTGGCCGGTTACTACCTGCCCCTGATGGGCATCTCCCTGGCCGCGTTCCTGGCGATCGACGTCCTGCTCGGGCTCCGCACCAGGCCGGCGGGCTGACGCCCGAGCCGCCGCACGGCGTCGCACCGGGCCTGTCGCACCGGCCTGTCCCGCCGGGCCTGCCGCGCCGGGCCTGTCCCGCCGGGCCTGCCGCGCCGGGCCTGTCGCGCCGGGCCGGCGGCATCGGCGCACAGGACCGGCCCGGGCGATGCCGCGCCCTGCCGCGGCGTTCCCTTTGCGATGCCTTGTCCCGTCAAGGGGGGCCGGCGGTAAGGTCGCTGCGGGAAGGGGGTGCCATGGAGCCGGTGCGGGTGGGACTCGTCGGTGCGGGACCGTGGGCGGAGATGGTCCACGCGCCCGCCCTCGCGGCCGGTCCGGACACCACGCTGTCCGGGGTCTGGGCGCGCAGGCCCGCGGCGGCGCGGGCGCTGGCCGACGCCCACGGCGCGCCTTCCTTCGAGCGGCTGCAGGACCTGTTCGCGGCGTCGGAGGCGATCGCGTTCTGCGTGCCGCCCGCCGTACAGGCCGAGCTGGGCGTGCTCGCGGCCCGGGCGGGCAGGGCGCTGCTGCTGGAGAAGCCGCTCGCGGCCGACCTCGACGGCGCCCGGCGCCTGGCCGCGGCGATCGAGGAGGCGGGCGTGGCCTCCCAGATGCTCTTCACGTTCCGCTACTCCGAGGCGACCACCGAGTTCCTCGACCGGGTCCGGCGGATCGAGCCGTTCGGCGGCCACGCCGCCAACATCTCCGGAAGCCTGCGCGGCGGCCCCTTCGCCACACCCTGGCGGCTGGAACGCGGGGCGGTGCTCGACGTGGGCCCGCACACGGTCGACCTGCTCGACGCCGCGCTCGGCCGGGTGGTCGCGGTCAGGGCGCACGGCGACCCGCTCGGCTGGGTCGGCCTTCTGCTGGAGCACGAGGGCGGCGCGGTCAGCGAGGCGTCGCTGTGCATGGCCGCCGAGGGCGAGACCCCGCCCAGCCGGATCGACGTCTACGGACGGCTCGGCAGCGCCTCGCTGCTCGGCTCCGGACTCGGCGACGTGTTCCCCGAGGTGGTCCGGCAGTTCGCGGGTACGGTGCGCGACGGTGGCGGGCATCCGCTCGACGCCCGCCACGGCCTGCGCCTGCAGGAGATCATCGACGACGTGGAGCGGCAGCTGCGGGCCGGCTGACCAGGGCCAGGCCCGCGACCAGGGCGGCGGACGCGATCACCGGCGCCGGGCCGGGCGCGAAGCCGGTGATCGTGAGGGTGAGCAGCGCGCCGCCGACGAGCGGCGTGGCCGTCAGCGCGTGCCGGTGGGCGGCGGCACCCCTGGGCTCCTCGAACCTGCCGAGCAGCGCGGTCAGCGCGACCAGGACCAGCGCCAGGGCGGCCAGCCACAGCGGGACGGCGCTCCACCAGCCCGCCGAGCCCGCGCCCGGGGTCGCCAGCCCGAACCCGACGGTCGCCGTGCCGGCGACGGCGACGAGGGCGGTCATGTGCCACAGGTAGACGGTCATCATGCGCGGCGCGAGCGCGGTGAGCACCGCCTCGACCCTGGGCCGGGCCGCCAGCGCGTTCAGTGCGGGGCGCAGCAGCATCGCCAGGCCGAGCTGACCGGCGAACAACGCGAGCAGGCAGGCGCTCGGCGGAGCCATGTTCGAGATCATCCCGGGCATCCCGATCATGCTGGCGGGATAGGGCCCGGTCGCGACGAGGGCCGCCACCATCGCGAACCCGGCCACCGCGAGCCCGGCGGCGCGGCGCCCGGTCAGCCACGCCAGGCCGCCCTCGGCGTACCGGAACCCGACCTGGTGGACCGCCAGCCAGACGAACGCGACGTTGAGGTAGCCGGCCGCCTCCAGACCGGAGAACCGGACCACGTCCATCAGCACCGCGCCGCCCGCCAGCACCGGCAGGGCGACCCCGGCCCGCACCCGCAGCAGGTGGGGCGTGGCCACCACGGCCAGCAGGTAGACCGCGAGGAACCAGAGCAACTGGCCGACCGTCCGCGCGGCCACCTCCACCGGCTGCGCGGGCACACCGAGCGCCACGAGGAGGTGGGGGAGCGGCAGCCACACGACCGCGAGCGGCACCACCGGCCAGGCAAGGCGGCGCACCCGCCGCGCCGTCCATACGCGCGCCGTACCGCCCCGGCGGACGGCGGACCGGAAGCTGATCGCGTTGGCCGCGCCCCCGGCGAAGAAGACCAGCGGCATGACCTGTGAGATCCAGGTGACGTACGGCACCCCCGCCAGGGAGTTGCCGGTGGTCAGCCGTCCCTGGGCGTACGACAGGACCGGCATCGTCCAGTGCTGGACGACCACGAGGACCATCCCGAAGACGCGCAGGACGTCGATGAAGCGATCCCGTGGCGGAGGCGCGGCCAGGGCCCTCTCGGGGGCGGGGGGAAGCATGGTCAGGGACATGGGGGGTCGCCTTCGCTGTGTCGGGCCGCCGAGGGTGGTCGACCCTTGAGCGGCGGGGGTCGCGGGCTTGGGATCTCCAAGCGCGCGAGTCCCGGGCGCTCGGAGTCTTCGGGGCTGGGGGTCTTCGGGGCTGGGGGCCTTCAGGACGGGGGGCCTTCGGGGCCGGGGTCCTTGAAGCCCGGGTCTCCGAGGCGCTGAGACCACCTCGGAGTTCCGGCCCGTCGAACACTCCAAGCGTCCCGCCATGGCCCCGTCCGGCACAGCGACGCGGTCCCTACTTCCGATCATGGGCGCCCCCCTACCACCGGGGTAGGGCCAGCCCTACCATCCCCGCGTACGCCCAGGTGGACGGATGCGAGGCAGGCGGCCGCCCATGCCCGCGGCGCGGTGACCATGCCTGCGGCGCGGTGACCATGCCCGCGGCGCGGTGACCCGGCCGGGCCGGGACCGCGCCGGGCCGGGACCGCGCCGGGCCGCCGGCATCACCTGCGCACGCGCATCGTGAATGGCGGGCCCGGTCTATTGGGGAATGCATCGGCCGGAGGCGCGATCGTCGCGAAAGCGTAATTCGGCCGCCCGTCGAAATCGGTATCACGAGAAAGTCATGGGATGCGCGATGTCGATTGGTGGACTAGTCTGGCCTGGTTTCCGGAACTTCGCCATGCGAGCATCACCCGAGGCAGACCGGTCGTTCGTCCGAAACAGGCGCCCGCGAGGAAAGAATGGATATCGAACCGCTCGCGAGCACGACGACGCGATCCGGAGACCGGCCCGCGGGTACTTTTTCACGAATGGCTACCCGCGGCAGCGTTTCGGTCATTTTCGGCACGGCCCGCCGCCTTTACCTGCTAACGATATGCGCCATAACTCTCGTCCCGGGCTTTGTGGCTCCGTTGACCGTGCTCGTCGCCGCGGGCGGCCGGGTCGCGGTCGTCGGCGGAGTCCCGCGATTCGTCGAGTCGTCACCGGCCTTCGGCGTGATCCTCGCCGTGTCCGCGGTGACCGCGATCGCGTCAGGCCTCGCCGCCCTGGCCGGCGGCGCCCGTCTCGTGCTGGACTTCATCGACGGCCGTCCGTTGTCGGCCCGGCTCGCGGTGACGGCCGTCCTGCGCCGGCCGCGAACGTTCGCCATGCTCGTCATCCTGTTCGTGACGGCCGTCGTCGTGCTGGTGGCCATCGGTGCGGGGGTTCGCGGCCTCGGCGCCGTCCGTCGTCCCGGCGGTGATCGTGGTGACGGCGGTCGGCGTCACCTTGCTGCCGCTGATGATCGCGTGGGCCGCACTGACCGACCCCGACGGCTCGCTGGTCGTCGCGGGCTGGACGAGTGAGATCGGCGCCTCCCGGATGGAGCTGGTGATGTTCTCCTGCCGTCCGGACGGCTGCGTCCGGCGGCCGGGCGAGCCGCTGAAGGCCACCGAGGAGTCGTCGGACGCGCGGGCCGCCGCTGTGGCGACACCGCACGACGGTGATCGTGTACAGCGACTCCGGCGACGGCCACACCCAGACGATCCTGCTCTGCTCCGATCCGGCCTGTTCCGGCACGCCTCGTTTCGTGCCGGTGCCCGAGGTCGTCGCGGTGAGCGCGCCCGGCCTCGCCCTGGACGCCCATGGCCTCCCTCTGCTGGCCGGTTACCGCCGGAAGGGCGCCATGGTGATCGATCTGGTCGCGTGCCGGGACCAGGACTGCGCCCGCCGCTCCGCGTCCCCTCTGCTGCCCGCCGGCGGGGTCGGGCAGTTCGACCTCGCCATCGGCCCCGACCAGCGGCCGCGCATTCTGTGGTACGGCACGGCCGATCCGGCCGGCGGCAACGCGTACCACCTGCTCACCTGCGCCGACCCGCACTGCGCCCCATGAGGAACGGGGGCCGGGGCGCCGATCCGCCCGCGGCCCGTCTTCACGCGACCGGCCCGCGGCCACGAGGGGGGAAATGAGTCTCGAATCGTCCACAAGCCCGAGGTCCCGATCGGAAGCGTGGTCGCAGGAGACGCTCGCCCAGGTGTGGGGCGGACGCAACCTTGAGATCGTGTACGGCACCGCGGGCCGCCTCTACCGGCCGCTGCTGGCCGTGTGCGCGATGACCGTCGTCCCGGCCCTCATGGCGGCGGCGGCCGTGGTCGTGGCCCTGGGCGACCGGATCGCCATCGTCAACGGAACCCCGCTGCTCCTGACCTCGTCGCCGCGCGTCCTGTGGACGTACGCCGGAGCGCTGCTCATCATGATCGCCGCCGGACTCGCGTGTTCGGCCGCGGGCAGCCGCCTCGTCGTCGATCACATCGGCGGCCGTCCGTCGTCGCCGGCGCGTGCCGTCCTGGCCGTCCTGCGCCGCCCGCACGCCTTCCTGCTGCTCGCCGCCGAGCTCACGCTGGCAGCCGGAGCGCTGTTCGTCCTGTTCGTCGTCGTGGCGGAGCTGCTGGAGTCGATCGTCCTGGCGCTGATCCTGGCCGCGGTGGCCGGCCTCTTCACGCTGCCCGCCCTGCTCGCCCTGACTGTGTCTCCTGGGCGCCTTCCTCCGCTGAGAACGGCGCTCCGCCTGGCCGCCCGCGACTACACGGGAACGGCCTGGAGGGTGGCGCTGGCGTACCTCGTCATCCCCGGCCTGGCCCAGGCGGCCCTGTACGGCCTGCGCTTCCTGCTCCCGGTTCCCACCGGCGTGGCGATCGCCGACGCCGTACGGATGACGGCGGCGGTCCTGCTGGCACCGTTCCAGGCGGCCACGCTGGGATGCTGCTACGCCTACCTCAGAAGATGGGACACGCCGGAGCCCACGACGACCGGCGAACCCGCCAGGCGGCGGACCGGGTCCTGGCCTGTCGTGGCCGCGCTGCTCCCCGGCCTGCTGTACGGGGTGTTCGTCGCCGCCAACCCGCTCGGGCGGGCCGAGGTGGTCGACAACGAGCTCATCGCGAAGGAGCTGTACCCGGGTCAGTCGATCAGCGCCCAGATCGTCACCGGCTCCGGCGGCCGGCCGGTCGTCATCACCGACCGCGGCACGCTGAAGCCGGTCTTCTGCGGCGACGGCGCCTGCGCGCGGCAGGCCGCCGTCCCCCTGGGGGCCTACCTGGACGGGCAGTCCGTCGCCACCTCCATGCCCGACGACTCGGTGCTGATCCCCGGATGGGTGTACGAGCCGTCGCCGAGCGACGACGTCGAGCTCCACCTGTTCTCCTGCCGCCCCGGGGGCTGTGCGCGACGCCCCGGAAGTCCGCTGCGGCTGGCGCGGAAAGGGTGGCTCCACGTGAACGTCGCCGCGGCCGCGACACCGGACGGCGTCGCCATCGCGTCGATCGCCCCGGAGCCCGGCTCCGACGGTGCTTTCGCGCGCGTCGAGCTCACGCTCTGCCGGGACGCCTCCTGCGCCGCGCCGCGGACTGTCACTGTCGGCCGTCTTCGCGACAGGGTGGCCGTCAGTGTGGACAACCGCACCATCGCCGTCGCCGTCTCCCTGGACGGACGCCCGGTGATCGCCTTCGTCGACCGGGTCTCGCGGGAGACGACCGTGGTGAGCTGTGACTCGCCTGCCTGCCCGCATCCGCGGACCCATGCGTTCACGGCATCCGAGTCGCCCGAGCCGGTCCTGTGGGGGTGGCTCACCGGTTCACTGCGGATCCAGATGGCGATCGGGCCGGACGGCAGGCCCGTGATCGTCGAGAATGATCCGGAGCGTGAGGTCACGAAGATCCTCTTTTGCCCCGACCCGGCGTGTTCCCGGCCCCCGCGGTCCGTGACCGTGTCCGAGATCGCCACGAGGAGCTCTCCCGGCCTGGCCCTCGATGCCGCCGGCCGTCCGATCCTGGCCGGCTATGACACGGAGGACCTTCGGGTGACCGTCCTGGCCTGCGAGGACACCGGCTGCGCCCGTCGCCGGCTCACCCACCTCGTCCCCGCGAACGCGTTCGGCCCCCTCGACCTCGTCGTCGGCCCCGACCGCCGCCCGCGCATCGTCTGGTACGGCACGCCCGATCGCGGGGGGACGCCCGCTTATCACGTCCTCACCTGCGCCGACCCGTACTGCCTGAAGTCCTGAACGAAACGCCCGGACACCACCGAGGAGGGACATGAGTCTCGGAACGCCGGTGAGCGCGACGGGGTCGCCCGCCGCCTGGCCGGATGACGCGTTCGACCGGTTGAAGGGCTTTCGCGGCCTGCGCATCATGTACGGCACGGCCGTCGGTCTCTACCGGCACCTGCTGGCGGTGTGCGCCCTGGTCCTCGTCCCGCCGTTCGTGGCGCTGGTGGCCGCACTGGTGGCTCTGGGCCACCGGATCTCCTTCGTCAACGGAGCTCCTGTGCTCCTCGTGCCCTCACCGGCCGTCCTATGGATCTTCGCCGGACTCGTGCTGACGGCCTTCGTGGCAGGGTTCGCCTGCCTGGCCGCCGGCAGCCACCTCGTGGTGGGCCACATCGAGGGCCGCCCCCTGCCGGCGGGGCGTGCCGTGCTGGCCGTTCTCCGGCGCCCGCACGCCGTGCTGCTGCTCACCGTCAATCTCGTGGTGATTCTCGCCGTGCAGGCCGGCGTCATGGCCGTGGTGGCCCATGGGACGGGATCGATCGTCGCGGCGGAGATCCTGGGGGTGCTGCTCGTCCTCCTGGCGCTCCCGGCCGTACTCGCCTGGACGGCGCTGCCCGACCGGATTCCCCCGCTGACGACGGCGTACCGTCTGGCGGCCTACGACTACTGGTGGACGATCCGGACGATCGTGGTGGCCTTCGCCGCCGTTCCTGGCCTGGCACAGCTCGGTCTGCACCTCCTCTGCGCGGCGCTCCCCGTCCCGACCGGCGTGCAGATCGGCGACGCCCTGCGGATGACGGCGGCCATCCTGCTGTTGCCGTTCCAGGCCGCGGTGCTCGGCTGCTGCTACGCGCGGCTCCATCGGAAGAATCAGGCGCGCTGGGGAGCCCTGGCGATCCGGAGGGACAGGGATGGGCGCGGGCGGTCCGCGACCGCGACCGGCGGCGCACCCGGCGGGCGGCGCACCCGCTGGTGGCCGGTCGGGCTGGTGCTTCTGCCCGGCCTGCTGTACGGCGGCTACGCGGTGGCCGGTCCGCTCACCGGCGTGACCGACAACGAGATCGCGGGCGAGGACCCCGGTTCGGGTTCCGGCAAGGGCGGCCCGGGACCGGTTCAGATCGTCTTCGGCCCTCGCGGGTTTCCGATCGTCATCCGCGACCGGGGGTTCCAGGAGGTGACGTTCTGCGGCGACGGCACCTGCGGCACGCAGACCACCGTCATCCTGGACGTCTTCTTCGAGGAGCAGTCCGGGGCGGCGGTCACCCCCGACGGCTCGGTGGTGTTCGCGGGCTGGGTGAGGGAGCCCGATGAGGTCGAACGGCGGCGGGAGCTCCAGCTGTTCTCCTGCCGGCCCGACGGCTGCACGTGGCGTCCCGGCCCGCCGTTGAGGACGGCGCCCGGCGACGTGCTCCGGCTGGACGTGGCCCCGGTGAACGCCACCGCGGTCGCGACGCGGGGCGGCATCGCCGTCGCCTCGATCACCCCCGTCTCCGCGGACCGGTACCCGACTCCCGCGCGCGTGACGCTCACGCGGTGCCCGGACCTCGCCTGCGTCCACCCCCGGACGATCACGGTGGGAGACCTCACCGTCGCGGGCGACGTCATGAACCACAAGCCCCGCGCCCTCGCCGTCGCGGCGTCTCCGGACGGGCGCCCGGTGATCGCATACGCGGACCTGATCACGGGGAAGGCCACCATCGCGATCTGCGACACCGTGGCATGCGGGCACCCGGCCCTTCGCGCGTTCGACATGTCCGACAGGTCCTCGCCACGGTACGACCCCCGGAGGTCCTTCGACGATCTGCGGCTCCAGGTCGCCGTCAGGCCGGACGGCAGACCGGTGATCGTCCACAACGGCGGCGGCACCGGGGACACGACGATCATGATCTGCCGCGATCCGTCCTGCTCCGGGACCCCGCGGACGGTGTCGGCCTCCGAGCTGGTCACGCGGAGCGCCCCCGGCCTGGCCCTGGATCCGGCCGGCCGTCCCGTTCTGGCCGGATACGACGCGGCCGACCCGCCGGTAGCCGTCCTGTCCTGCCGCGACGACGACTGCGTGGGGAGAGACGTCACCCACCTGGTTCCCACGTCCCACGTGGGCGAGGTGGACGTCGCCATCGGTCCCGACCGACGCGCGCGCATCGTCTGGTACGGCACGATCGATGGCAGGAGAACCCCGACCTATCACGTCCTCACCTGCGCCGACGCCTGGTGCGGCCGGCGGCCGCCGCCGTCCTGACGAGCGGCCGCCGCCGGTGGGGGCGGCGGGCTCGCCGTGGCGGTCCTGGCCGTCCGGATGCCCAGGACGGTGCTTGTCGCATTGCAGCCGGCAGGGCTGTGCCGGTCGTAGCCCAGGTGTGCGGCCGTCTCGCGACGTGCCTGCTGGGCGGAGCCCGGGGGCGGGGCGGGGGTGGACGCCATGTGAGGGATTGGTACCGTTGCGTCCGACGCGCGCCACGCAGCGAAGTCCGGTGAGAACCCGGCGCTGTCCCGCAACTGTGGTTCCCCGCCCCCGGGGACGAGCCAGGTCGCCTGCGCTGCGCGCCGACGCCATCGACCCTCGTGGAAAAGGGTGATCCGTCGCTTCCAGCGGGTCCCTCGATTCCCGGCATTCCCCCTGATGGAGGACCTCGTGAGGCCCGTACGCACGGCCGTCGCGGGTGTGGTGCTGGGCGTGCTCGCTCTGGCCGGTTGCGGCCAGACCGACGGCGCCGCCACGTCCGCGACCCCCACCCCCGCCGCCACGGACAGCACCCCGGACAGCGGGGGACAGGGCGCCTTCCCCGTCACCATCCAGGCGGGCAACGGCGCGGTGACGATCGAGAAGAAGCCCGAGCACATCGTGTCGCTGTCCCCGACGGCCACCGAGATCCTGTTCGCGATCGGTGCGGGCGCGCAGGTGACGGCGGCGGACGACCAGTCGAACTACCCGCCCGAGGCGCCCAAGACGTCGCTGTCGGGGTTCAAGCCCAACGTCGAGGCGATCGTCGCCGCCAAGCCCGACCTCGTCGTGCTCGCCAACGACCTGGAGGGCGTGGTCGCCGGGCTGGGCAAGGTCGGTGTGCCGGTGCTGCTCGAACCCGCCGCGACCAAGCTGGACGACACCTACGACCAGATCAGGGACCTCGGCGCGGCCACCGGCAACGCGGACAAGGCCGAGGAGGTGGCGAGCGGCGTCAAGCAGAAGATCGACGCGCTCGTCGCCGCGGCGCCCAAGGGCAAGGACCTGACGTATTACCACGAGCTGGACACCACGCCCTACGCGGCGACGTCGAGCACGTTCATCGGGCAGGTCTACAGCCTGTTCGGGCTGAAGAACATCGCCGACGAGGCGCCCGACGCGGCGGGCGGCTACCCCAAGCTGTCGGCGGAGTTCATCGCCAAGGCCGACCCCGGCCTGATCTTCCTCGGCGACACCAAGTGCTGCGGCCAGAACGCCGCCGCGCTGGCCAAGCGGCCTGGCTGGTCCGGCCTGTCCGCGCTGAAGAAGGGCCGCGTGGTGGAGCTGGACGACGACATCGCCTCCCGCTGGGGGCCCCGCGTCGCCGACCTCGCGCAGGCCGTCAGCGACGCCGTCCAGAAGGCGGCGAGCTGATCCTGTGGTGACGCGGACCCCCGCGGCACGGCCACGAGGCCGGGCGCTGCTCGTCGCGTCCGCCGTGCTGGTGGCCAGTCTCGCCGTCGGCGTGATGGCGGGCGCGGCGGGCCTGTCGCCCCGCGCGATCGCGCTGGCGCTGCTCGACCGGCTGCCGCTGGTGTCCGTGCACTCGGGGCTCGCACCGGTCGAGGAGGGGCTGCTGTTCCAGCTCCGGGTGCCGCGGGTGCTGCTCGCCGCCGTCGTGGGCGGGCTGCTCGCCACGGCCGGGGCCGGCTACCAGGGCGTGTTCCGCAACCCGCTGGCCGATCCCTACCTGCTCGGGGCGGCCGCCGGGGCCGGCCTCACCGTGACGCTCGTCGTGGTCTTCCTCGGCGGCGACGCCGGGGTGACCGCGGTGCCGATCGCCGCCTTCGCCGGGGCCGTCGGCGGGGTGTTCCTCGCGTACGCGCTGGGCCACACGGCGGGCCGGGGCGGCGGCACCGCGACGCTCGTGCTCGCCGGGGTCGCGGTCACCTCGTTCCTCACCGCCATCCAGACCTTCGTGCAGCAGCTCAAGGTGGAGGAGCTGCAGCGGATCTACGCCTGGATCCTCGGCGACGTCGGCGGCGGCTGGGACCAGCTCCGCATGATCGCGCCGTACGCCGTGGTGTCGACCGTCGTCATGCTGCTGCACGGGCGGCTGCTCGACGTGCTGTCGGTGGGCGACGAGGAGGCGGTCAGCCTCGGCCTGCGCGCGGCGCGGGTGCGCTTCGTCGTGCTGCTGGCCGCCTCGCTCGCCACCGCGGCGGCGGTGGCGGTCAGCGGGCTGATCGCGTTCGTCGGGATCGTGGTGCCGCACGTGGTCCGGCGGCTCGCCGGCTGGTCCTACCGGATCGTGCTGCCGCTGTCGTTCCTCGGCGGCGCGGCGTTCCTCGTGCTGGCCGACACGATCGCGCGTACGGTGCTCGCGCCGGCCGAACTGCCGATCGGCGTGGTCACCGCGTTCGTCGGGGCGCCCTTCTTCGTCACCGTCCTGCGCCTGACCCGGCGGGTGGAGACGTGAGCGGCCGGGGTGTCCCGGCCATCGAGGCGCGCGGCGTGGGCGTCACGCTCGGCGGGCGGCGGGTGCTCACGGACGTCACGCTGTCGGCCGCGCCCGGCCGATGGCTGGCCGTCATCGGGCCGAACGGCGCGGGCAAGTCCACGCTCCTGCGGGCCGTCGCCGGGCTGGTCCCGAAGGAGGGCGAGGTGCTCGTCGACGGGACGGCCGTGGACGGCCTGCGCCCGCGGCGGCGGGCCCGGCTGATCGCCTACGCCCCGCAGAGCCCGGCGCTGCCGCCCGACATGACGGTCCACGACTACGCGCTGCTGGGCCGCACGCCGTACATCCCCTACCTCGGCAGCGAGAGCGCGCGGGACCGCGAGGTGACGCGGTCGGTGCTGGAACGGCTCGACCTGGACGGCTTCGCGTCCCGGCCGCTCGGGCACCTGTCCGGCGGCGAGCGGCAGCGGGTGGTGCTCGCCCGGGCGCTGGTGCAGCAGGCGCCGGTGCTGCTGCTGGACGAGCCCACCACGGCGCTCGACCTGGGCCACCAGCAGCAGGTGCTCGAACTCGTCGACCGGCTGCGCCTGGCCGACGGCCTCACCGTCGTGACGACGCTGCACGATCTCAGCCTCGCCGGGCAGTACGCCGACGCGATCGTGCTGCTCGCCGCGGGGCGTGCGGTCGCGGCCGGGCCGCCCGGGCGGGTGCTGGCCGAGCCGCTGCTGGCCGAGCACTTCGGCGCCAGCGTACGGGTGGAGACCGGCGCCGACGGGCGCCCGCTCGTCCACCTGGTCCGCCCGCGGACCTCCCGGATGACGCCTGCGGAGGAGGGGTGACGGGCCTGCCGCCGCCGTCTCTGACGTACCGGATGGAGGACGGCCTGCGGCTCGGCGTGCTGCTGTGGCGGTTCGGCCCCGGCTGGCGGATGATCTCCTCGGCCATGCTGGGCGGCGGCGTCGGACGCCGCGAGTGGGTGTTGAACGCGCAGGTGGCCGCCGGGTACTCGCGTATGGACCCGGTGGAGCACATGGACGCGCTCGGTCCCGGCGGCCCGGGGGTCGGCATGATGACGGCGGCGCTCGTGGACCGGTACGCCGTGGCGGCCGACGGGGGAGCGGAGGCCGTCGCCACGGTCGGCCTGGGCGTGCCGACCTGGGCGGCCTCGCCCGAGGGCGTGCCCGACCCCGGCGTGCCGGCCGCTTCGGAGCCCGGACGAAAGGCCGGGGAGGAGTCCGGGCGCGAGCCCGCCCAGGAGGACGTCATCCTCGCTACCGCGCGGGCCGTCGCCGGTCTGGTCGCGCCGGAGCCCGGACGGGAGACCGTCGGCGCGGGCGACGCGGGAGCGTGCGTGCCGCGCCGGTCCGCCCCGCGCCCCGGGACGATCAACATCCTGGTGGCCGTGCCGGTCGCGTTCTCCGACCCGGCGCTGGTCAACGCCGTCATGACGGTGACCGAGGCGAAGACGCAGGCGCTGCTGGATGCGGGCTTTCCCTGCACGGGGACCGCGTCGGACGCGGTCTGCGTCGCCGTACGGGAGGACGGCCCCGCGGAGGCGTTCGGCGGCCCGCGCTCCGTCTGGGGTGCGCGGATCGCCCGCGCGGTCCACCGGGCCGTCCTCGACGGCGCGAGCGACTGGCGCGCCCGCCGGGCCGGTTAGCCGAACGTACGGGTGGCGACCCGCGGGCCGTCGCGGTCTCAGGTTGCGCCGAATGTGGCGGCCGGAGCGCCTCGCGGAGAGGGGCGCGCATCTTCCCGTGCGTACGCGTGCGACCGCCCCTTCGGATCAGCGGCCGGAGATGACCCTCAGGACGTGAACGTGATGCTGTTCACCATGTGGTCGATGTTCGAGCTGTCACACCGGCCCGCTGGGCAGAAGAACGCGATCAGGACGGTGGTGCCGGTGTCGCCCTGCCGCACCAGATAGGCGATGAAATCGAGCCGTCCGGTTCCGGCCTGCTGGGGGTCGCTGAGCACCCCCTCGATCCGGAACCCGGGTTTGGCTCCGACCGTCGTGGGCGAAGGCACGCCGTAGTAGGTGGTCACGCCGGGGAGCGCGGGACCCAGGCTCTCCTGGAGCTCCATCGGCGAGTCCGAGGTGCTCAGGGTGTTGCTGACCTGGGCGAACACGCCGGTGGCCCGGTCGGGATGGGCCGTGATGAGGGGGTTCACCTTCGACCAGTCGGTGTTGCCCGGCACCGCGAACAGCGCGTCGAACTCGTCAACGGCCGGGGAGGCGATCATCCACTGGTCGGCGTTGGTCCTGGCGTCGCCCCAGGCCGCGGGGTAGGCCATGGTGAACGGCGCCGCGGTGCTGCCCGGGTAGGTGTTCCACGTGGCGGCGGTGTCCCCGCCTCGCGTGAGCAGCAATGTGGCGGCGACGGCGATGGCCACCAGGACGGCCAGCCCGCCGATCAGCGGCCCGAGCGGCACCCGGCGCCGGCCGCCCCTGCCCGACGGCGCCGTGCCACTCGACGCGACCGTGACCTGGGCGTGCGGTGATCCGGGCGGATACGAGCCGTGCCCCTGTCCCGGAGCGGTCGCGCGCGCGTCCGGCGGGTAGCTCGTGGGCGGGCGGGACGAGGGCACGGCGCCCTGCGGCCCGGGCACCGAATGGGGTGGCACAGAGCCCGCGGAGCGGGCGCCGGGGGGTGCAGAGCCCGAGGACCGGGCGCCGGGGGGTACAGAGCCCGAGGACCGGGCGCCGGGCGGCCTGGAGTCGGGCGGCACCGAGGAGGGTGCGGACACCGTGGGAACGGACGCGGCGGAGGCGGAGGGATGGGAGGGCGCGGCCGGCGGATACGAGGAGTGCGGCCGGGACCCCGAAGGGCCGGGAGCCTCCGGGGACTGCCCGGACGCCGGGGGATAGGACGGGGAGACCGCCCCCGCCGGGCCGCCCGCTCCGCCGCTGACCGTCCCGCCGCTGATCGCATCGCGCAGCGCGGACACGAACACCTGGCACGTCGGGAACCGCTCGGCCGGCGACTTGGCCAGTGCTCGTGCGATCACGGCGTTCACCGCGTGCGGCAGGTCCGGCCGGTACGGCGTGAGCGGCGGCGGGTCGTGGGAGACGTGCGCGTAGAGCAGCGCGAGCTCGGTGTCCCGCTGGAACGGCGGCTGCCCGGCGAGCGCCTCGTACACCACGCAGGCGAAGGCGTACAGGTCGCTGCGGCCGTCGACCGGCAGGCCGCGGATCTGCTCGGGGGCGACGTAGCGCGGGGTGCCCATGAAGTGGCCGTGGCTGGTCAGCCCGGCCTCGGCCGATGAGCTCTTGGTCAGCCCGAAGTCGGTGAGATAGACGTGATCGGACCGCGTGACCAGGATGTTGGCCGGTTTCACGTCGCGGTGCACCAGGCCGTGGGCGTGCGCGGAGTCCAGGGCGGAGGCGATCTGCGCGAACAGCGGGTTGGCCCGCCCGACGGGCAGCGGGCCCTCCGACTGCACGAGCTTGCGCAGGTCGCTGCCCTCGACATAACGCATGGCGATGAACAGCAGGTCGTCGCGCTCGCCGGCCTCGTACACCGGGATGATGTTGGGGTGGTCGATGCTCGCCACCATGCGTGACTCGCGCACGAACCGGTCACGGAAGCGATCGTCGTGCGCGAGTTGCGGCGCGAGCACCTTCAGCGCCACGGCCCGGCCGAGCCGCTGGTCGCGCGCGCGGTAGACCGTCGCCATGCCGCCCCGCCCGACGACCGCCTCGACCGTGTAGTCGCCGAGCCGCCGCCCGACGAGCGGCGGCGTCGCGGGCCCCTCGGTCATCCGGCATCCCCCCTGAACATTCCCCTGGTCACGAGCCGGTCGGGTTCCCGCAGTAGCCGCAGAAACGGTGTCCCTGGCCCAGCCGCATCCCGCACTGCGTGCAGAACTGCACCTGCGCCTGTCCTCTGGGCGGGGACGGGTCCTGCGGGTACGAATGCCCGTGCGGCGGCGACGGGTCCGGCGGGTACGAACGTCCCCATGGCGGAGACGGATCGGCCGTCGCCTGGACGCCCGCCGGCTCCGCGCCCGCCGGAGTGACCGGCTGGGTGCCCGCCGGGGTGCCCTGCTGGGTGCCCTGCTGTGGGGCCGGTCCGACGACCTCGGGCGACCGGGCGGCTTCGGCGCCGAACACCCTGGTGACGGCGTACGGCGGCCAGGAGGTCTCCTGGGACGGGACCGCGGCGGCGTCGCCCGCGAACCCCCCGTCCCCGCCGACACCGTGCCCGGCGAGCCCGGGGTCCGTCTGGCCGCCGTTCGGGTAGACCTCGCCGGGCAGGCCGTCGCCGTCCTGTCCCGCGGCGGCCGCGGCGCTCCTGCGGCGCAGCAGCACGACGCCACCGGCCAGCAGGGCGAGCACCACCACGCCGCCGGACGCCCACACGTATGGCGGCACCGAGGCTTCCGGCTTCTCCGCGCGCACCGGGCGCGCCACCGGCCTGGCGCCGGCGTCCTCCGCCGTGCCCGCCTTGGCCTGGGCGACCCGCAGGTGGTCGGCCGCGACCGCGTGGTCGGGCCGCAGGTTGAGCACCTGCTGCAGCGCCGGTACCGCGCCGGTGTAGAGCTTGTTGTGGTAGGAGGCGAGCGCGTTCTCGTACACGACGTCGACCGGACCGCGGCGCGGGGTGACCCCGGCGGCGACCAGCGCGCTGCGGATCTCGTCGGCGGGGGTGATGGTCAGGGGCTGGTCGCCGCCGCCGGAGACGAACCCGACCACCTCGCTCTTGCCGTCGTCGATGAGGGCCGCGCCGACCGCGCCGTCGTCGAGCAGCTTGAGAACCTTGTCGCGCTCCTTGACGGTCCTGCTGCCCGGCGGGGTGAGGTGCGCGGTGTCGAGCTTGGGCGGCAGCTTCGCCGACGGCCTGCCGGGGAGCGCCATCACGTCGAGCGACTCGACGGCGCCGCCGATCGCGGTGCCCAGCGGGACCGTGGGCAGCGACTGCTTCTCGCCGCCCTTGGTGACCTTCAGCACGGCGGGGGCCGCCGGGGACGCCCCGGTGGTCAGGATCTGCGCGGGCAGGCCCCCGGGCGGCGGCGGGTCGAGGTAGGGGTGGACGGTGACGTTCGTCGTGACCTGGGCGATGCAGGTCGAGTCGGTCTGCTGCGGCGGATAGCACGCCTTGAGCCGCCGGTCGAGGTCGGGGTCGTCCAGCGAGTGCCGCTTGAAGTCGGCCGGGACCTTCACCTTGAAGTACTCGGCGAACACCCGGTTGGCCGCGTACACCCGGGGGTCGTCCGCGGGCTGCACGACCTGGGTCGCGGTGACGACGACACCGTCGGGCGCGACCGTGAACCCGCTGCCCTTCGCCAGGTCGACGTCATAATCGCGGACCATCTGCTTGATCACGCCGCGGTCGTCGAGCAGCGTGATGCGCACGTGTGAGGAGGACTCCACGCGTACGGCGCCGGGGGTGACCCGGTCGGTGGAACCGCTGGGATGCGGGTGGAGCATGGGCGCACCGAGCGCGGCGAGCACGCCCAGCCCCGCGATAAGGGAGTGCAGGCGGGGCATCTGCTTCTCCTAGGCCTGTTCGGAGGTTCAAGCGTCTCAGCGCGGACAGTGTTCGACAAGGTGAGTCTCGTGACCGACACCCACTTGATACAGGGCGATGATCGCGCGGTCACTTGACGATGACTTGCAGACCAATTGCGGGGCGTATGTTCCCTAGTGCGCAGTATGCCGGGCAGGGATTACTCTGCGCGTCATGCGCATGCCCCCCCTCCGCTCGGTCCCCCGCGTCGACCTCCTGATCGGTATCGCGATCATGGCGCTGGGCACCCTTGAGGCGTTCACGGTCGCCACGGAGTACGGCGCGGCCCAGAACCCCCAGCTGTGGTGGATCGGGCAGGCGCTGGTCACCGGAGTCCTGGTCTGGTATCGCCGCAGGGCGCCGGTGGCGGTGTTCATCCTGATGATCCTCGCGCAGTACGCCTGGCATCGGCAGGGCAACGAACACTGTCCGGTCTGGCAGCTCGCCGCGCTGCTCATCGTCTTTCACACGGTCGGCGCGCATCTGCCGTTCAGACCGGGCGGGACCTGGGCCCTGGTGGGCATCCTCGTCTTCGACTCCGGTGCCGTCGACCACCGCTTCCTGCCGTTCGAGGAGGTCATCTTCCTGACGGTGATGTTCGGCTCGGCGTACGTCACGGGCCTGGCCCTGCGCGGTTACCTGCTGCGCGTTCACCGGATGGCCGAGCGGGCGGCGCGGCTGGAGATGGAGCGGGAACGCCGGGCGGCCGAGGCCGTGGCCGCCGAACGCAACCGGATCGCCAGGGAACTGCACGACGTGGTGGCCCACAGCGTGAGCATGATGGTCATGCAGGCCGGGGTGCTGCGCCGCCGGATGGGCGCGGCCCGGGACGGCCGGGGCTCCTCGGAGACCGAGATCCTCGCCGGCATCGAGCAGGCGGGCCGTGAGGCGGTCGAGGAGCTGCGGATCATGCTCGGCGCGCTGCGGATGCCGCAGGACGAGGCGCTGCCGCAGCCGGGGCTCGACATGGTGCCCAACCTCATCTCGACGGTCGGGTCCTCGGGGCTTCGCGTCACGCTGGAGGCCGAGGGCGACGCCGTACGGCTCGCGCCGGGTCTCGACCTGTCGGCCTACCGGATCGTGCAGGAGGCCCTCACCAACGCGGTCAAGTACGCCGGGGAGGCCGACGTGCGCATCCGGATCGCCTACCGCCCCGATCGGCTGGAGCTGGAGATAACCGATAATGGCGGGGGCGCGGGACCGGCGCTGTCCACCGGCAACGGGCTCATCGGCATGCGCGAGCGGGCCGAGCTGTTCGGCGGCTCCCTCGACGCCGGGCCGCTGCCGGAGGGCGGATTCCGGGTCCGCGCGACGCTGCCGATCTCCCAGGGAGTGCCGATGAGCGAGGCCACGAATTGACGATCCGCATCGTCCTCGCGGACGACCAGGCGATGATCCGGGCCGGCCTGCGCATGGTGGTCGAGAGCGAGCCCGGGATGGAGATCGTGGGCGAGGCCGCCGACGGCGCCGACGCGGTCGCGCTGGCCCGCCGGGTGCGGCCCGACATCGTGCTCATGGACATCTCGATGCCCCGCATGGACGGGCTCACCGCGGCCAGGCAGCTGCTCGACGCGCCGCACCCGCCCAAGGTCATCATGCTCACGACGTTCGACACCGACGAGAACCTGTACGCCGCGCTGCGCGCGGGCACCAGCGGCTTCCTGCTGAAGGTGTCGCCGCCCGAGCAGCTCGTGGAGGCCATCAGGGTCGTCGCCGCCGGTGACGGCCTGCTCGACCCGGCCGTCACCACGCGGGTGATCGCGTCCTTCGCCGGCCGGCACGAGCCGGTGCGCCCGCCGCAGCTCGCCGAGCTCACCCCGCGCGAGCTGGAGGTGCTGCGGATGCTCGCCCGCGGCCTCACCAACGCCGAGATCGCCAAGGAGCTCTTCGTCGGCGAGGCCACGGTCAAAACCCACGTCGCCCGTGTGCTCATGAAACTGAACCTGCGCGACCGCGCTCAGGCGGTCGTGTTCGCGTACGAGTCGGGCGTGGTGACGCCGGGGTCGGCGCTCGGGTAGTACGACGCCCACTCGGCGTTGCTCATCTTGAGCACCTTGAGGCCGAGGTAGCCCATGGCGATGACGGGGGCGCCCCAGAACGGGATCGTGGCCGGGCTGTAGGGCACGGCGGCCGCGCCGAGGTAGCCGGCGGCGACGACGGCCGGAACCCACCAGTGGACGAAGCCGGTGCGGGACACGGCCAGCAGGAGCAGCGGCAGTCCGACCATGCCGAAGTAGATCCACGGCAGCGTGAAGCCGAAGATCACGCCGGGCAGTTCGAACACCTGGTCGAACATCTTCTGGCCCTGTTCCACGGGGTAGTGCTGCCCGAACCACCACTCCACGGGGTCCATCAGGAGCAGCGCCGAGACGCTGATGTAGCCGACGATCGTCATGCCGCCCGCGATGTGCCCGAGGACGACGGCCTTCTTGCGCACCAGGTGCAGCAGGCCGAAGGCCGCGATTGGGACGAGCAGCCAGCTCCAGTGGTAGAGCGCGGACTCCAGCTGGGCCAGGGCCGGGTTGGCGCCGTAGCTGACCATCTCGCGGTCGTCCCCCCATGTGCCGGGGTCGACGAGGAGCGCGACGAACTGCAGCAGCGGCGCGACGAACAGCAGGACTCCGGTGACGCTCCGCCGGAAGGCCACCGAGTCGGACAGTTTGAACATCGATCTTTCCCCTTGCTCGGGTCTGTCTCCCTATGGCCGGTGACGGTAGGTGAGCGACCCCCGAGGGCTCGTCCGCCGCTCGGGTGATGTCTCCTCATCCGCTAGAGCGACTTATCGCCACAGAGCGAGGTATGTGTATATTTTCCGGAAGATGGCTCACACTACGGGAGATTTTTCATGAAGGCGTTCCCGGCGGTCCTGTTCGACGAGGCGCACAGCGAGGCGTGGACGATCCGGCGAGAGGTCGCCGAGTCGATGAATCCCGCCCACCCCGACGACAACAGCTACGCGGAGGCCGCCGGGGCGCTGCGGCGGCTCGGCCACACGGTGCGCGCGCACACCGAGGGGCCGGTCACCCCGGACGTGCTGGCCGGGTGTGACGTCTTCGTGGTCGCGCACCCCTCGGCCGGGCGCTGGGAGCGCACCACCGGGGTCGGCAGCCCGGTCTTCGCCGCCGGGGAGATCGACGCCATCGAGGCGTACGTCGCGGGCGGCGGCGGGCTCATCGTGCTGGCCGAGCACGAGCAGGAGAAGTACGGCAGCAACCTGGCCGACCTGCTCGCCCGCTTCGGGGTGACGGTCGAGCACACGACCGTGCAGGACCCCGGGAACTGCCACAACAAGGTCGCCACCTGGATCCTCGGCGCTCCCTCCGCGCAGGCCGTGACAGGGCAGGCCGTGGCCGGGCGGGGCGGCGTCGCCCAGGACCTGCTGGCCGAGGTCCGCCGCGCCTGCTTCTACCGCGCGGGCACGCTCGGCGTGCCGGCCGGGGCGAGCGTCCTGTTCGAGACCTCGGCCTCCGCCGACCCGGCGTCCGCCCCGCTGGTGGCCGCCGTACGGCACGGTCGCGGCCGCGTGGTCGTCCTGGCCGACTCCGACCTGTTCGGCGACGACTCGATCCGCGACTACGACCACGAGAAGCTGTGGGGCAACCTGGTGACCTGGGCCGCCCGCGTGCCCGAGGCGTCCGGGGCCGCCCGCGCGTCCCGCCCCGAGCCGGCGGAGGAGTTCGCCCGGCTGAAGGCCGCCGTCGAGCGGCTGCGCCCGCTGCAGGCCAAGGACGGCTCCGTCACCGGCGACCACGACGAGGCCGTGGCGTGCATCAGCGAGATCGTCGACGGCATCGCCCGGCTCGCGCCGCACTTCCCGCACGACGCCGAGTATCTCGACGCGGTGATGAAGGACTTCCGCGCGTGGGTGGCGGCCGGGCTCGGCAAGCCCGACTTCCTCGACTCGCTGAACCTCTTCCACCCCGACGCCCAGCGGATCGACGGCCTGGAGCACCTGGTCGTCTTCCCGATGTACACCCAGAACGGCAACCCCGACCGCAACGTCGAGGCGGTCTGGATCCGGGTCGTGTGGCCCGAGTGGCTGGCCGAGCTGGAGCGGAACGGCTACGACAACCCGATGTTCGTGCCGATCACGTTCGTCGACTTCACCTCCGGCTACGACACCAACTCGGCCGTGCTGTTCCCCGAGACCGTGGTCGTGCGCGAGACCCCGCCGCGCTTCACCTGGGGCGGCATCTTCTGCGACCGCGAGGCGGCCCGGTTCCGCCGGGTCAGCGAGGCCGCCGCGGCCACACTGAAGCTGGAGCTGCCGCCGGACGCCGCCCGGCTGCTGGCGTCGCAGGACCTCGCCCAGGACACGTTCGTGCTGTGGGACCTCGTCCACGACCGCACGCACAGCCACGGCGACCTGCCGTTCGACCCCTTTATGATCAAGCAGCGCATGCCGTACTGGCTCTACAGCCTGGAGGAGCTGCGCTGCGACCTCACGGCGTTCGGCGAGGCCGTGAAGCTGGAGGCGGCGGGCGTGCCGCACGCGCGGTACGTGCAGTACGCCATCCTGTTCGACCGGCTGTTCCGCTTCCCGATCACGGGTGAGCGGGTGCGCAACTACGACGGGCTCGGCGGCCAGCTGCTTTTCGCCTACCTGCACCGGCAGGGCGTCGTGCGGTGGACCGACAACCGGCTCACGATCGACTGGTCGCGGGTCGCCGACGGCGTCGCCGACCTGCGCGGCGAGGTGGAGAAGCTCTACCGCGACGGCATCGACCGGTCCAAGCGCGCCCACTGGCTCGCCGCCCACGAGCTGGTCGCCACGTACGTCGAGCCCGACCCGGCCTCGGTGTGGAAGCAGGGCGTCCACGCGCTGCCCGCCGAGCAGAAGGCCATGGTCGACGCCGTGCTGCCCGACGAGTTCCCGCTGAGCATGTTCTACGAGGCCCTGCGCCGTAAGCTCACCGACGTGGTGGAGTCGACCCGGGGCATCCGGGCGTGAGCGGGGACCGCGTGGATGAGATCGGGAGGAACGTGAGATGAGCAGGGTGATCGTGGTCACGGGGGCGGGCGGCCCGGCCGGCCGCGCCGTCGTCGGGAAGTTCACCGAGCTCGGCGACATGGTCGTCGGCGTGGACAAGTCCGGCGCCGAGGGATGCCTGGCCGTCGACCTGCTCGACCGGGACGCCGTACGCGGCCTGGCCGAGCGGGTGCGGGCCGAGCACGGCCGGGTGGACGGCGTCGTCCACCTGGTCGGCGGCTGGCGAGGGTCGAAGACCTTCGCCGGCACCTCGCTCGACGACTGGGACCTGCTGCACGACCTGCTGATCAGGACCTTGCAGCACGTGTCGCTGGAGTTCGAGCCGCTGCTGCGGGAGAGCGGCGACGGCCGCTTCGCGATCGTGTCGGCGCGGGCGGCGCAGAAGCCGACCCAGGGCGGCGCGGCGTACGCGGCCGCGAAGGCCGCCGCCGAGGCGTGGACGCTGTCGCTGGCCGACGCGCTGAAGGACACCTCCGCCGCCGCGGTGGTCCTGGTGGTGAACGCGTTGGTGCACGATGAGATGAGGGCCGCGAACCCGGACAAGCCGTATCGGACCTTCACCGACGTGAAGGACCTGGCCGCGGCGGTCGCGGGCCTGTGGGACGAGGCGCCCGCGGCGGTCAACGGCCGCAGGATCGACCTCACGCCCTGATCTACGCTGCCGATCCGGCTTCACGGCCGGCCTGCTCGGGCCGGCCGCGGAGCCTGAAACCGCGATGGAGAGACATCTCGTGACAACCGATGCCGTACGCCGGCACGACCCGGCGAGCCGGACGTTCGCCAGCGACAACTACGCCGGGGTGCACCCCGAGATCCTCGAGGCGATCGCCCTCGCCAACGGCGGACACCAGGTCTCCTACGGCGACGACGTCTACACCGAGGCGGTGCGGGGCGTCTTCCGCAGGCACTTCGGCGAGCAGGCCGAGGTGTTCCCCGTGTTCAACGGCACGGCGGCCAATGTCGTGTCGCTGCGCTCGATGTGCGCCCACTGGGAGGCCGTGGTCTGCCCGGAGAGCGCGCACATCAACACCGACGAGGGCGGCGCGCCCGAGGTCACCGGCCGGCTGAAGCTGCTGACCGTGCCGACTCCGGACGGCAAGCTCACGCCGGACCTGATCGACCGGCAGGCGTGGGGCTTCGGCGACGTGCACCGGGCGCAGCCGCGAGTCGTGTCGATCTCCAACGCGACCGAGCTGGGCACGCTCTACACCCCGGCCGAGATCAAGGCGATCTGCGACCACGCCCACGAGCTGGGAATGTTCGTCCACCTCGACGGTTCGCGGATCACCAACGCCGCCGCGGCCCTGGACGTCCCGCTGCGCGCCCTGACCACGGACGCGGGGGTCGACGTGCTGTCCTTCGGCGGCACCAAGATCGGACTGTTGCTGGGCGAGGCCGTCGTCGTGCTGAACCCCGAGGCGTCGCGGGGCCTGCCGTACCTGCGCAAGACGAGCATGCAGCTCGCCTCGAAGATGCGCTTCGTGTCGGTGCAGTTCGAGGCCCTGCTCGGGGGCGACCTGTGGCTGCGCAACGCCCGCAGGGCCAACGCCATGGCCCAGCGGCTCGCGGACGCCGTACGGGACCTGCCCGGGGTGAGCGTGCCGCGCCCGGTCGAGGCCAACGCGGTCTTCGCGGTCCTGCCGGCCGATGTGGCCGACCGGCTGCGCAAGCGGTTCCGGTTCTACAACTGGAACGAGCAGGTCGGCGGGGGCATGGTCGAGGTGCGGTGGATGTGCGCCTTCGACACCACCGAGGCCGACGTGGACGCGTTCGCCGCGGCGCTCGCCGAGGAACTGCGCGCCTGATCGTGACCGGCGGCCGGGCCGGTCGCCGCGCTATGAGCGTTCAGGCGGCGCCTGGGCCGGCGGCCGGTGGGAGGCCCGGCTCGCGGGGAGCCTCCTGGATGGGCCAGGCGATGTCGTCGACCGCCAGAAACGGCTCGCCCGCCACGCGCGCCGGGGTCACCCCGATGAAGGCCATGACGTCCCGGTGCAGGTGGGACTGGTCGGCGTATCCGGTCTCCACCGCCACCCGGGTCGCGCTCGCGCCCGCGACCAGGCGGTGGGCGGCGTGGTCGAAGCGGACCAGCGTCGCGGCGCGTTTGGGTGGCAGGCCGATTTGCGCGTGGAACCGGGACCACAGGCGCTTACGGCTCCATCCCACTTCGGCGGCCAGCCGGTCGACCCGGACCAGACCGCGGCCCGCGACGATCCGGCGCCAGGCCCACGTCACCTCCGGATCCACCGGCGGCCCCGCCTCGCACCGGCGGGCGAGCAGCGCGCCGGTCAGCGCGAAGCGGTCCTCCCAGGAGGAGACATCGGCCAGTCGCTCACGGATCTGTGACGCATCCCGGCCCCACAGGTCGTCGAGGGCCACCACGGCGCCGTCGAGGCCGGCGGGGGAGACGCCCAGAATCGCGCGTGCGACGGTGGGGGACAGGCGCACCTGCACGCACTCGACGTCCTCACCCCGTGCCCAGACCGCGCCGCCGGACCCGAACCCGGGCCCCGCGGCGAAACTCCCCCGCCGGCGCCGCCCGGCGGCGTAGTGCAGGACGGGCGAACCGGCGCCGAACTCCAGCAGCAGGGTCACGGCCGGATGCGGGACCATCCGGAGCGCGTCCAGGTCGCCGACCCGGAACCCGGCCATGGTGACACCGGCCACGCGGCTGGGCCGCCGCGGGCGGGCGACGTCCCACACGGCCTCACCGTGCACGAATGTCGACACGGCCGCCAGGCTATGCCAGTCATGCGGGGAACATTCGTCCAAGACACCGGCGCGCGCCGGCGGCGACAGTGGGCGCATGACTGTTTCCGACGGCAAGCGGCATGGGGAAGACGAGACCACCGCGAGTTCGACGCTGTCCCTGGACGACGGCGACATCCATGTGTGCCAGGACGGCCCCCGCGACGCCCCGGCACTCCTGCTGATCCACGGGTCCGCCTCCTCGACCCGTTCGTGGGACCGTCTGGTTCCGCTGCTGACCGGTTCGCACCGCGTCATCCGGATCGACCTGCTCGGGCACGGCCGGTCGGCAAAACCGGCCGGCCCGAGCTACGCGACCACGGAGCAGGGGCGCCGGGTCGGCGCGGCACTGGACCGGCTCGGCGTCGAGCGCGCGATCGTGGCCGGTCATTCCAGCGGCGGCGTGGTCGCCACAGCTCTCGCCGAGCGACGACCCGACCTGGTGACCGCGCTCGCGCTCATCAACACCGGACCCGGCATGGACGCCTTCATCGCATCGGGGTCCGCCGCGATCGCACCGTCGCAATGGCCGCCGACCGACGAGCAGATCCGCCAATTCGCGAGCACCGGTTTCAGCCGCGCGGGCTATCGAATCCCACGGGAGCTGCTGGACGAGGTGCGCATGATGACCTACCACACGCTCACCGCCACGATGCAGGGCGTTCGCGACTACCTGGAGCAGCGGGCGCTTCCGGACCGGCTCGCGGCCCTCGGCAAGCCGCTGCTGGTGATCTTCGGCGAGGACGACCGCAGGTGGCGATCCTCATCCGCCGCCGACTACCGCGTCGTTCCGGGCGCGACGATCGAGTTGCTGCCCGGTCTCGGGCACTCGCCCCTACTCGAGGACCCGCCGCGGACCGCCGGCCCCCTGCTGGCCTTCACCGCGATCCACGCCGCGCGGGCGGACTGAACGAGACCGCCGGACCGGCCGGAGAGGATCACGGCGCGGGGAGCGGCTGGGCTCCCCGCTGGGCCAGCAGCTCCTTCATCGTGCGGATCTCGGCGTTCTGCCCGTCCACGATGTGCTGGGCGAGAGCGCGCACCTCGTCGCGGTCCGACAGCTTGAGCAGGCCCTCGGCCATCTCCACGCCGCCCTGGTGATGGCGGATCATGAGCTGGAGGAACAGGATCTCCGCGTCCCTGCCCGTGGCCTGGCTGAGCCGGTTCATCTCCTCCTGCGTCGCCATGCCGGGCATCGTCCCGGGCGTCGTGGCGGACATGGCCGCCCCGCCGTGCCCGTGCCCGGACATCCAGGCCATCGCCGGGCGGTCGGAGCTCTGGTCCAGGCCCCACTGCTGGAGCCAGCCCATGAAAATTCCACGCTGCGTGCTCTGCGTCGTGATGATGTCGTACGCCAGGCTGCGCAGCGGCCCGTCGGACGTCTTGTCCCTGAGGGCGAAGGACATCTCCACGGCTTGGGCGTGGTGCACTCCCATGTCTCTGGCGAACCCGGCCTCGGGGGACGCGTCACCCGGCGTTCCCGACCTGGTGAAGAACACCACGAGCGCCGCCGCCGCGAGGAGGACGGCGACCAGCCCGAGGACGGGGAAGGGGCGCCGGGCCGGTGGAGCGGTCTCCGGCGGAGCGTCGATGTCAGTGCTCATCGCCCACAGGCTACTCGCCACGGCTGTCGCCCTGCCCGGAGCGATACCTTTAGCCACTATTCTCCATACGCAGCGGGGGTGTAAGTAATTTGCGGATGGAGGAGCGATGACCAAGGAGAAGACGCAGGCGAGGCGTGAGCACCTCGCCCGTATGCGCGCCGATCAGAAGCGCAAGGAGCGGCGCGCTGCGCTTCTCATGTGGGGGATAGGCGGCCTCGTGATCGTCGTCCTTGTCGCCCTCGTCGCGGTGTACGTGGTCAACGACCGCTCGGCCAAGTCGCTGAGCGCGGTCAAGACGTTCACCTACAAGGGCTCCGACCACTCCTGGACCAAGGTCTCCTACAAGGAGACTCCGCCCGTCGGTGGCCAGCACAACTTCTACTGGCAGAACTGCGGCATCTATGACAAGCCCATCCACAACGAGCACGGGGTCCACTCCCTGGAGCACGGCGCGGTGTGGATCACCTACCGCCCCGACCTGCCCAAGGCCGAGGTGGACAAGCTGAAGACCATCGCCTCCGCCGACTACATGCTGCTGAGCCCCTATCCGGGCCTGCCGTCCAAGATCGCCGCCAGCTCCTGGAACCACCAGATCACGCTGGACTCCGCGGACGACCCCCGCCTGAAGGAGTTCGTCAAGAAGTACAAGCAGAACCCGACCACCACTCCCGAGTACGGCGCCTCCTGCTCGGGCGGCATCGGCACGACCGAGGAGCAGCCCCTCCCGCCGCCGCAGGGTGACACCGCGCAGGAGCCGATGCCCAGCACGGCCCCGTCCTCCTGATCGGTCCCACTGCCCGGCCGGGTCCTCCCGGCCGGGCTCTCACGGGACCAGCACGCGGTCCACGGGCACCGACTCCAGCCCGTGCGCCTGGGCCACCGGGCGGCTCGTGAGGTGGCCCTGGTGAGTGCTCAGCCCGAGGGCGAGCGCGGCGTCGGCGGTCAGCGCCTCGCGCCAGCCCAGGTCCGCGATCGCCAGCGCGTACGGCAGGGTGACGTTGGTCAGCGCGTACGTCGAGGTGTGCGGCACCGCCCCCGGCATGTTGGCCACGCAGTAGAACACCGAGCCGTGCACGCGGTAGACCGGGTCGGCGTGCGTGGTCGGCCGCGAGTCCTCGAAACAGCCGCCCTGGTCGATGGAGATGTCCACGAGCACCGATCCCGGCTTCATCCGGGAGACGAGGTCGTTGCTCACCAGGGTCGGCGCCTTGGCGCCCGGCACCAGCACCGCGCCGATGACCAGGTCGGCGTCCACCACCGCCCGCTCGACCTCGTACGCGTTGGACGCGACGGTCTGGCAGCCGCCCCGGTAGACGAGGTCGGCGTGGCGTAACCGGTCGACGTCCCGGTCGAGCAGCAGCACCTGGGCCCGCATGCCCATCGCGACCGCGGCCGCGTTCATGCCCGACACGCCCGCGCCGATCACCACCACCTTGGCCGGATAGGTGCCGGGAACGCCGCTCATCAGCACCCCGCGCCCGCCGCCCTGGCGCATCAGGTGGTAGGCGCCCACCTGAGGGGCCAGCCGTCCGGCGACCTCCGACATCGGCGCGAGCAGCGGCAGCGTGCGGTCGGGTTTCTGCACGGTCTCGTACGCGATGCCGGTCACGCCCGACTCCAGCATCGCCCGGGTGCACTGCTCCGAGGCGGCCAGGTGGAGATAGGTGAACAGCACCTGGCCCTTGCGCATCCGGTGGTACTCGTCCGGCACCGGTTCCTTGACCTTCAGGATCAGGTCGCCCTCGGCCCACAGTTCGTCCGCCGTGCCGAGGATGACGGCCCCCGCCGCCGCGAAGTCCTCGTCGGGGATCGCCGACCCCTGCCCCGCGCCCTGCTCGATGAGGACCCGGTGACCCTTGCGCACGAACTCGTTGACCCCCGCGGGTGTGAGCGCGACCCGGTATTCGTGAGTCTTGATCTCTCGGGGAACTCCCACCTTCATGTTTTCACTGTCTGCTCACGATGCCCGTCTGGACATCGGGCAACGGGCAACCATTTGGCGGATATTCATGACAAATTGTCAATTCGGGGGTGTGTTGTATGGTCCATGGTCGGCCGGTTACCCACGGTTGGCAGACCTCGGTAGGCTCTGCGAGCGGTGTAAGGGATCGAGGTGGGAATGCACAACGCGCCCGTGTCGGGAGACGAGGAACCCGGTCCGTGGCCCGGCGGCCCGGCATCGGGAGCCGAGACGGCGCCCATGCCGAAGCCGGCCGTCCCCGAGGAACGCGGCGGCATGCCCGCCGAGACGTCCGGAGGGTACGACTGGTTCGGCGGTACGAGTGGCGGGCCGGCGGCCGTGGAAGAGACGTCCGTGCTGCCCGGCGTCGCCGACGTCGGGCCGAGTGACCCGTACGGCGGACCCGGCGACCCGCTGAGCGGGCCGGCCGGCCCCCCGCGTGAGCCTGGCGGGCCCGATGATCCGCTCGGCGTGCCCGGCGGGCCGGGTGAGTACGGCGATCCGCTCGGTGGGCCGCGTGAGCCCGATGGGCTCCGTGATCCGCTCGCTGACCCACTCGGCGTGCCGGGCGCGCCCACGGGCCCCCTCGGTCCGCCAGGCGAACCCGGCCCGCCCGGTGTGCCCGGCGACCCCGATGCTTTCGTCGCGATCCCGCCCGTCGAGCCGGTGGAGCCCGGTCCGCCCGCTGTGCCGGATGGTCTGCCGCCCGGTGTGGAGGCCGCGCCGGGTGATGTGGTTCCGGACGGGACCGGAGGGCCGGGTGACGGGCCGCCCGCCTCCACCGGTCCCGTGGAGCCCAGGGCGGCCAGAGGGACGACGATCACTCTCGTCGTGGCCCTCGTGCTGGTGGTCGTGATGTCCGGCGTCCTCGGCGCCGTCGCCGTGCTGATGACCCGCAACCCGGACGCCCCGCCGCTCGCGAAGACGCCTGTGCGCACCCTCCTGACGTCCGTGCACTTCGCCCCGGTCAACGGAGTGGGGCCCGCGCCCTGCACCGGGACCGATGCGATCCCGGACGACAAGGGCAGCAGCTGCTATCAACTCGACCCGGGAGTCACGGTCACGACCGTACAGAAGATCGAGGAGGTGCCGGACAGCGACGGCACCTACTCGATCCGGCTCGTGCTGTCCCCCTCCAGCAGGGAGCAGATCGCCGCGCTCACCCGCGAGACGGTCAAGCAGCAGCTCGCGATCGTGGTGGGGGAGAAGGTGGTGGCGGCTCCGCGCGTGGCCCAGGAGATCACCCAGGACAGCCTCGGGATCGCGGGCTTCGACAAGGCGCAGGCCGATGCGATCATGGCGCTGCTGACCGGGTCCGCCCCCGCCGGGCAGCAGAACCCGGCCGTCTCGCCCTCCGCCCCTGCCGCCGGTCAGCCCGGTGGAACCCAACCCGACGGGACTCAGCAGGGCGGCACTCAGCCCGGTGGCAGCCAGCAGGGTGGAACCCAACCCGACGGGACTCAGCCCGGCGGCACCCAGCCCGGCGGCACTCAGCAGGGCGGAAGCCAGCCCGGCGGCACCCAGCAGGGTGGAACTCAGCAGGGCGGAAGCCAGCCCGGCGGCACTCAGCAGGGTGGAACTCAGCAGGGCGGCCAGGAGACCTTCGGCTGACCCCTACCCCCCGAAAGGGGGGTGGGGGTGCAAGTCGGGGTCAATCGGGGGTCAATCCGGGTGCAAGTAAATCCCTCTAACGTATGGTGCGTGACAGCTCGATGGTTGCGAGGCGCGGTCGCCACGGCCGCGACCGCCGCGTTCATGCTCCCCGCCTCCCCGCTCGCCGCCTCCCCTGCCCTCGCGCACGCCGCGCCGGTTTCCGCCCAGGCTTCGCCGCAGGCCGGGCCCGCACCGGCGACGGTCGCCAAGAAGCTGCTCGACGCGTGGCTGCGCCGGGACCGCCCTGCGGCCTCCCGGGTCGCCACCGCCGGCGCGACCACCACGCTCTTCTCCTATCCTTTCCGCGCCCCGGACGAGTTCGCGGGCTGCTCGGGCAATGCCTGCCGGTTCGTCCACACCAGCGTGCGTGTGCCCGGCGGGCTGCGCGGGATCTTGATGATCGTGTCGGGCGGCAAGGTCACGAAGGTGTACGCGTCGCGTCACCTCGTCAAGCCGTCCGCCGCCGCCGGGCACCTGTTCGACGCCTGGCGCAGGGGCGACCGCAACCGGGGCCTGGAGGCCGCCACGACCACGGCGGTCAAGACGCTGTTCCGGACGAAGTACGACCCGAAGGGCGTGAAGTACTTCTTCCAGGGCTGCGGATCGGAGCCGAAGGGCTACAGCTGTGCCTACTCCTACGAGGGCGGCGGCATGTTCATGCACGTGCGGGGCTCGAAGAGCCGCGGTTACGAGGTGACCTCCATCGGCTACATCGCGGACTGACCCCAGCCGGCCGGCTCCGGGCCGCGCGTACGACGGCGGTGCTCAGGCGGGCGCGGTCGCGAGGGCGATGTCCTCGGGCCTGATCGGCACGCGGGGGAGATCCAGCCCGGTCGCGGCCCTGACCGCCGCCGCGACCGCCGGAGTCGACGACAGCGTGGGCGGCTCGCCCGCGCCCCGCAGGCCGTACGGCGCGTGAGGGTCGGGGTTCTCCAGGACCGACAGCCGCATCGGCGGCATGTCGAGGATGGTGGGGATCAGATAGTCGGTGAACGACGGGTTGAGCACCCGGCCGTCCCTGACCTGGATCTCCTCCATCAGCGCCAGGCCCAGGCCCTGCGCCGAGCCGCCGTGGATCTGCCCCTCGAGGGCGAGAGGATTGAGGATCTTCCCGACGTCCTGCACGGCGGCCAGTTCGACGACCTTGACCAGGCCCAGCTCGACGTCCACGTCGACCACGGCCCGGTGCACGCACAACGCGAGCTGCGTGTGCGAGTCGCCCCGGCCCGTGACGGGGTCCATCGGGAAGGTGGGCCGGTGGCGGTACTCCCGCGTCTCCTCGACCGGCCCGAACCGCTCCAGCACCTCCACGAGCGACAGGTCCGGATGCGCGGCCCGCAGCGCGTCGAGACGTCCCCGCACCGCCTCGCAGGCCGTCTTGACCGCTCCGCCGGTGACGTACGACTGGCGGGAGGCCGAGGAGGACCCGGCGGAGCCGACGGCGGTGTCCGCCGGGGCGACCGTGACCCTGCCGATCCCGAGCTCCGTACGCGCGATCTGGGCCTGGACGGTCACGAGCCCCTGGCCCACCTCGGCGGCGGCGGTGTGGACGAGCACGTGCGGCTCGTCCCCGGCGAGCTCGACGCGCACCCGTGCCGTCGAGTAGTCGTCGAAGCCCTCGGAGAAGCAGATGTTCTTGATGCCGACGCCGTAGCCCACGCCGCGCCGCACCCCCTCGCCGTGCGTGGTCTGCGCGACGCCGCCCGGCAGCGCCCGCAGGTCCGTGGAGGCGGGCGGCGGCAGCGGCATCGCGGCCAGCTCGGCGAGCATGTCCGCGAGCGGCGCGGGGCTGTCGATCTCCTGCCCGGTGGCCAGGCGCGACCCCTGCGACACCGCGTTGCGGACGCGGATCTCGACCGGTGACAGCCCGCAGGCCGCCGCGAGCCGGTCCATCTGCGACTCGTACGCGTAGCACGCCTGAACCGCCCCGAACCCGCGCATCGCACCACAGGGCGGGTTGTTCGTGTAGACGCCGTACGCGTCGATCCGGACGTTGCCCACCTCGTACGGCCCGACGCCGAGCGACGCGGCGTTGCCCACCACGGCGGGGGTGGACGAGCAGTAGGCGCCGCCGTCGAGCAGGATCTCGGCCTTGACGTAGACGAGCCGCCCTCCGGCGGTCGCGCCGTGCTCGTAGCGCATCCGCGCCGGATGCCGGTGGACGTGACCGAAGAACGACTCCTCGCGGCCGTACACCATCTTGACCGGGCGGCCCGTCCGCAGCGCCAGCATCGAGGCGTGGACCTGCATCGACAGGTCCTCCCTGGCGCCGAACGCGCCGCCGACCCCGGCGAGCGCCAGCCGCACCTTCTCCTTCGGCAGGCCCAGGCACGGCGCCACCTGGTCCTGGTCGACGTGCAGCCACTGGGTGGCGACGAACAGGTCGACCCCGCCGTCCTCGGCGGGCACGGCCAGACCCGACTCCGGCCCGAGGAACGCCTGGTCCTGCATGCCGACCTCGTACTCGCCGGTGACGACCACCTCGGCCTCGAACGTGTTCCCCACCCTGATCGGCTGGTGCCGTACCACGTTGCCCTCCGGGTGGACGGCGGGACAGGACGGGTCGAAGGCGGCCCGGCGGGGGTCGGTCACCGCCTCGCGCTCCTCGTAGCGCACCACGATCGCGGCGGCGGCGCGGCGCGCGGTCTCCGGATGGTCGGCGGCCACGATCGCCACGGGTTCGCCCTGGTAACGGACCTGGTCGACGGCGAGCACCGGCTGGTCGCGGCGCTCCAGCCCGTAGAACTTCTCGCCGGGCACGTCCTCGTGGGTGAGCACGGCGAACACGCCGGGCATCGCGAGCGCGGGACCGGCGTCGATCGCGCGGATCCACGCCGACGGGTGCGGGCTGCGCAGCGTGGCGCCCCAGAGCATGCCCTCCAGCCACAGGTCGGAGGAGTACGCGAACTCCCCGGTCACCTTCAGCGTGCCGTCGGGGCGCGGCGCGCTCTCGCCGAGGCCCGGGCGCCGGCCGGTCTCCGTCGCCGTCTCCGTCGTCATCCGCTGCTCCACGGTCGTAGTAGAGCAACCGGGCGTGGGCCGGGCCTATCGGCGCGGTCATGAAACCCGGCGGCGGGTGGGGTCGATGGTTGTACATATCTCCAAATACGCTGTCCGCGTGCTGTTGCATGATCTGCTCGCCGCCCCGGACCTGCGGCTCACCCTGCTCACGGGCGACGAGCGGCTGGACCGGGAGATCAAGGGCGTGCTCATCACCGACCTGCCCGATCCCCGGCGATACCTGTCGGGCGGCGAACTGGTGCTGACCGGCCTGATGTGGCGCCGGTCGCCCGCGGACTCCGCCCGCTTCGTGGACGCCCTGACCGAGGCCGGCGTGGCCGCGCTCGGCGCGGGCGACGCGCGGCTCGGCATGGTGCCCGACGACCTGGTGGAGGCCTGCCGGGCACGTGGGCTGCCACTGCTCGAAGTGCCCGTCGAGGTGTCGTTCGGAGCCGTCACCGAGCTCGTCGGCAGGCGCGTCGCGGCCGACCAGGCGGGTGACCTGCGCGGCGCGCTCGGGCGGCACCGCAGGATCGTCGCGGCGGTGGCCGAAGGGGCCGGGCTCGGTGAGCTGTTCGCCCTGGTCGAGGCCGAGCTCGGCGTCACGGCCGCCGTGGTGTCCGCCTGCGGCACGGTCGTCGCGGGCGCCCTGACCGAGGAGCGGGCCGTACGGCTGGCCCGCGACTACCTCGCCGCGGTCCGCCTGCCGGTCGTCGTGGACCGCGGCGGGCCGTTCACACTGTTCGCCGTGGACCGCTCGCACCGGGCCGCCGGCTGGGCGCTGGTGTGCCGGGGCGAGATCGACGTGGAGATCGGCTACGAGCTGGCGGCGTGCGTCGCGATGGAGCGGACGCGGACGGAGGAGGGCCGCCGGGTGGAGCGGCGGCTGGCCGAGCAGCTCGTCGCCCTGGCCTGCGCGGGCGGCGACCTCGCGGAGCTGTCGGCCCGGCTGCGCACCTGCGGCATCGATCCGGCCGAGCCGTACGCGGTGGTCACCGCGACGGTGAGCAGGCGCGGGGCGACGGACGGCCCGGACCCCGCCCTGCTGGGCGGCCGGGTGCTGGAGGAACTGCTGGACCGGAGGGTGGTGGCCGCGGCGGGCGCCGACGCGTCGGTGGCGCTGGTCCCGCTGCGCGGCGACTGGGGTGACCGCGACGCCCTCGCGGCGCGGCTGCGCGCGCGTACGGCCGTGCTCGCCGCAGGACTGCCCGCGGTCACCGTGTCGGCCGGGCTGAGCGGCGCGCTGACCGGGCCGCACGCCATCCGCGGAGGGACGGAGGAGGCGGGCCATGCCCGGCGCATGGCCGAGGCGCGCGGCGGGGGAGTGGCCACCAGCGACGAGATCTACACGCACGCGTTGCTGCTGGCGACCGTGCCCGGCGACGTGCGCTCGTCGTTCGCCGAGCGGCTGCTGAAGCCGCTGTTCGACTACGACCGGCGGCACGGCGCCGAACTGGTGCGCACGCTCGGCGCGTTCCTCGACTGCACGGGGTCGTGGAACGCCTGCGCCGAACGGCTGCACGTCCACGTCAACACGGTGCGCTACCGGATCAGGCGGATCGAGGAGCTGACGGGCAAGGACCTGTCGTCCATGGCCGACCGGGTCGACCTGTTCCTCGCCCTGCGCGCCGGCTAGCCTCTCCCGGGCCCTGGCGGGCCGTCCTGCGGGCTCTCGCCGAGGAGGGCCAGTTCCTCGCGTGCGAAGCTCACCCAGTGAGGGACGCCACGCTTCTCCGCGAGGGCCAAGGTCTCCCGCAGGTAGGCGCGTGCCCTGTCGGGCCTGCCCATAAGGCGTTCGGCGTACCCCAACCGGCCGAGGCACCGCGGTTCCATGGCGCGGGTGCGGTGCTCCCTGATGAGGACGAGGGCCTTCTCGTAGAGCACCGCACCGGACCGGGGGTCGTCCTGCTTCAGGAGGACCTCGGCCATGCCCATCAGCGCGTCCGCGTAATGCATGGTGTCCCCGGCCTCTGTCGCGAGCGTCGCCGCCTCGCCGTACGCCGCCATGGCGGCCGCAGTGTCCCCCAGGCCGAGCTGCGCCGCGCCGACGCACAGGAGAGCGTGACGTACGCCCACTGCCGCGCCGATCTCCCGCGCGATACGCAATTGCTCCCGCGCCGACGACAGGGCCTCTTCATGTTGCTTGAGCATATTGAGCAGGACGGCGAGGTTCCCCAAGGCTCTCATCCGGGAGAAGGTGGCGCCGGATCCGCGCCGCAGGGCCACCTCGGCGCGCTGGTGGACGAGTGCCTCCTCGTTGCGCCCCGCAAAGCGCAGGCCGAGGGCGAGGTAGCCGTTCGCGAGGGCGGCGATTTCCCGGTCTCCGAGCCGATCGCCGACCTCGAGCGCCTGACCGTTGAGGGTGACGGTGTCGAGGTGGTGGCCGATGAAGTCCAGGGGCCAGTGAAAGGAGAAGCCGAGGTGGGCGCCGGAGCGCGCGAGGGAGGGGGTGCACGACGCCATCGCCTGGGCCGCCACGGCGAGGATGTTGGGACGTTCACGCTCCAGCCACGCGGACGCGTCCGCGCCGTCGGTCAGGGCGAACGGCTCACGCTCGGCGAACTCGTGCGGCGGATGCACCCGATGAGGGTCGATCACTTTCATCGCCAGGCGCACGGTCGTTCCGTACAGGCCGAGCACGCGGTCGAGCGCGTCGTCGCGGTCGCGCTCGCCCAGGCGCCGCTCGGCCAGTTCCATCGCGAAGAGCCGCACCAGGTCGTGAAGGCGGAACCGGCCCTGCTCGCCGGGTTCGGCCAGGTGCGCGCGGACCAGGCGGGCCACGGCTCGATCCGCCTCGTCCCGCGGCACGTCGAGGAGGGCCGCCACGACCTCCGGTGTGGCGTCCGGTGTGCGCAGGACGCCCAGATGGCACAGGGCCCCGGCCGCCGTCCGGTCGAGCTCGTGCCCGCTCCCCGCCAGCAGGTCGTGACTGAGCTGGAGGCTCGCGCGCACCGCGAGGTCGCCCGACTCCAGCTCGTGCAGCGCCCGCCGTTCGTCGCGCAGGCGGGAGTTGAGAGCGGACACCGGCGTGTGACGGCTCTCCGACAGGCGCGCCGCCGCGAGGCGCAGGGCCAGGGGCAGCCCGCCGCACAAGTCCGCCAGCTCGGAGGCGGCGGCCGGGTCGGCGGCGACCCGCTCGGCGCCGATCAGTTTCGCCAGCATGGCGACCGACTCCGAGCGCCGCAACCTGCCGAGGACGAGCTGAACACAGTCGTCGGCCACCGCGAACGACTCCCGGCTCGTGACGAGCAGGGCGTTCCCGGCCGGCAGGCCCAGCAGAGGCCGGACCTGTTCCGGGCCGGCCGCGTCGTCCAGCACGATCAGCGTGTGCCGGCCCGTCAGGCGGTCCCTGAGCATGGTCGCGGCCTCGTCCGGATCGGACGGAACCGCCTCGGGGCGCACGCCGAGGCTCCGCAGCAGCCTGCCGAGCAGGTCGAGGGGGTTCAGCCGCCCGACTCCCGGTGTCGCCCCGAGCAGGTTCAGGTACAGCTGGCCGTCCGGATAGTGCTCACTCACCATGTGGGCGGCGTGTACGGCGAGCGTCGACTTCCCCGCTCCCGCCGTGCCGGTGACGGCCACCACCGCCTGGGGGGCGCTTCCGTCCCAGGGCGCGAGCAGCGCACGCAGGCGCACCAGCGTCTCCGTCCGCCCCACGAAGATCTGCGGATCCCGCGGGAGCTGACGCGGCCGGACGGCCTCTGCGGGGGCGATGACCGCCGTGGAGGACGGCGCCGCCGTGAGAGAGGGGTCCGCGCGCAGGATGAGCTCGTGGGTCCGCCGCAGGGACTCGCCGGGATCGACGCCGAGACGCTCGGCGAGCAGGAGCCGTATGTCGTGGAAGACCTCCAGCGCCTCGGCCTGCCGTCCGCAGCGGTAGAGGGCGAGCATCGTCAGCTCCCTGGCGCGCTCCCGCAGCGGGTCCTCCACGGTCAGCCCGGTCAGCGTCTCCAGGGCCTCGTGGTGCCGGCCCAGCCGCAGCAGCGCGTCGGCGTGGTCCTCCCGCGCGGTCAGGCGCAGTCCCCCCAGCCGGGCCCGTTCGGCCGCGCAGAACGGGCCGGGAAGCCCGCCGAGGGCGGTGCCCGTCCACAGCCCCAGCGCCTCCTCGAGCGCGCGCAGCCACGCGGGCAGGTCGTCCTCGGCCCGGTGGCGGCGGGCCTGGGCGAGACGCTGCTCGAAGTCCTCGGCGTCGGTGCGGCACGCGTCCCTGGCCAGGCTGTAGCCGTTCGCCGAGTGGGTCAGCAGGCTGAACGGCCCGCGCCTGCCCCGGTCCGGTTCGAGCACCCGCCGCAGCCCGGCGATGTAGGTGTAGACGCTCTGCTCGGCCGTCTGCGGAGCGGCGCCGCCCCACAGGTCGCCGATGAGCCGTTCCTTCGGGACGATGCGGCCGGCTCTGGCGGCGAGCACGCACAGGGCGGCCCGCTGCAGCGGCGGTCCCGAGTTCACCTGCCGGTCCTCCAGCCAGGCCGTCACCGGCCCGAGGACCCGGAGGCGGAGACGGGTCCGTAACGCACCGTCGCTCGCCATGGTCGGGGGTCCCTCCTTTCGCGGTGTGGCGTTCAGCGGCGGCAACACAAGAGGTGCGCCGGCCGGGGCCGGGCGGAGTCCGGCCGGGGGAAGGCCGCGCGGATGGCCTGCAGTTCGGCCTCCGCCTCGTGGCGGAGTTCGTCGTCCTGGAGAGACCGCGCGATCGCCAGTGCGCTCTGAACACGGGAAAGAGCCTGCTCCGGCTCGCCGAGGAGGCGGTGCGCTCTGCCGAGCAGGGTGAGGGACTGGCACTCCTGGAGCCGGTAGCCGATTTCGAGCGCGCATCGCACGCTGCGCTCCAAGCTGGACTTCGCGCTGAGCGGGTCACCACAGTCCAGGTGAAACCTCGCAAGGATCGCCAGGCCCACGGTCTCGTGGTAGCGATCTCGTGCGGCATGGGCGAGCGCGAGCCCCTCGCGCAGCAGGCTCAGCGCCTCGGTCAGCTCGCCCAGCTTGGCGCATGCCTCGCCCCCGATCAGCAGCGAGTGACGCTCACCGACGTCGGAGCCGATCTCCCTGGCGATCACCCGCTGTTTCTCGCTGCATTCGCGCGACTTCGCGTACTGCTCCAGCCTCAGGTGGGTGACGGCCAGGTTGCCCAGCGCGCGCATCTCGCCGAATCGGTCCCCCAGCACGCGTTTGAGCCCCAGCTCGGCCCACTGGTGCGGCATGGCCTCGGCTGCCCTGCCGTAGTGGAGCAGGGCGGAGGCGACCTGACCGTGCGCCAACGACATGACTTCCCGGTCGCCGGTCCGCTCGCCCACGGCCAAGGCCCGCCTGCTCAGATGAAGTTGCTCGGACCGGTGCGCGCCCCTCGACAGCTGCCAGTGGAGCGAGAACCCGACGTAAACCCCCCTGCGCGCGATGTCGTCGTCCTCGCTCACCAGCGCCTGTGACGCGGCCGCGACGACGTTCGCCAGCTCCTCCTCCAGCCAATTCCTGGCCTCGGCGAGAGAGACGAGCGCGACGGGTCGCTGCGGCACGGCGGGCCAGGGGAGCTGCACGCGGTGCGGGTCCAGCACGGTGCTGGCCTGCCGTGCCGTCGCGCCGTAGAACCCGAGCGCTCGCAGGAGGGCGTCTTTGCGGGCCTCGGGCGCGAGGTGGGTGTCCGCCAGCTCGATCGTGTAGAGCCGTACGAGGTCGTGCATGCGGAACCGGCCGGTGCCCGCGGCCTCCAGCAGATGCGCGCGTACGAGGCGGTCGAGCGCGCGCTCCGCGGCGTCGGCGGGCTCATCCACGAGGGCGGCCACGACGTGCGCGGTCACATCCGCCACATGGAGAAGGCCGAGGTGGCACAGGACCCGCGCCGCCAGCCGGTCGAGGACCGACTTTCCCCGGGCGAGGCTCTCGTAGCTGAGTTCGAGGCTGGAACGCACGGCCGTCTTGCCCGCCTCCAGCTCGTGCAGCGTCCGCCGCCGGTCCTCCAGCCGGTCGGCCAGCTCCGTGGGCGTCCACTGCGGCCGGTCCATGAGCCGTGCGGCCGCCAGGCGCAGGGCCAGCGGCAGCCCCCCGCACAGGTCGGCCAGGCGGGCCGCCGCCGCCGGGTCGGCCGCGATCCGCTCGGCCCCCACGAGCTTCGCGAGCACGGTGACGGCCTCCGACCGCAGCATCCTGCCGAGGACGAGCTGGACGCAGTCGTCGGTCACCGCGAACGACTCCCGGCTCGTGATCAGCACGCTGGTGCCGGCCGGCAGCCCCAGGAGAGCGCGGACCTGCTCGGGCCCCGCCGCGTCGTCGAGCAGGATGAGGGTCCTGCGGCCCTCCAGCCGGTCGCGCAGCATCGCGGCGGCCTCGTCCGCGTCGGGCGGCACGGCCTCGCTGGGCAGTCCCAGGGCGCGCAGGAGCCTGCCGAGCACGTCGATCGGCTTCAGCCGCTCCACACCCGGAGTCGCCCCCAGGAGATTCACGTAGAGCTGACCGTCCGGGAACGCGTGGACGGCGGCGTGGGCGGCGTGGACGGCCAGGGCGGACTTTCCCGCTCCCGGGGCGCCGGTGATGGCGATCACCGCCTGCGGGGCGCCGCCGTCCCAGGGGGCGAGCAGCGATCGCAGCCGCACCACCTCCTCCGCACGGCCGACGAAGCCGCTGACGGCGCGGGGCAACTGGCGCGGGGGACGGGAGGACCGGGCGTCGGAGGCGGCCGCGCCCGCCTGGTTGAGCGAGGGATCGGCCCGCAGGATCAGCTCGTACCGTTCCCGCAGCGTCTCGCCGGGATCGACCCCGAGCCGCTCCGCGAGGAGCCGTTTGATGTCCATGTACGTGTGCAGGGCGTCGGCCTGCCTGCCGCACCGGTAGAGCGCGAGCATGAGCAGGTCGCGGGCGCGTTCCCGCAGGGGTGCCTCGCCGACGAGTTCGGTCAGGGCGGCCGCCGCCTCCTGGTGCAGGTTCAGGCGGAGCAGCACCTCGGCGCGGTCCTCACGCGCGGCCAGGCGCAACTCCTCGAGGCGGGCCCGCTCCGCCTGGGCGAACGGGCCGGGGACGCCGCACAGGGCGGGGCCCGACCAGCACCCCACGGCGGCGTTCAGGGCGCGGAGGCAGCCGCGCAGGTCGCCGTCGCCGTCCAGCCGGCGGGCTTCGGCCAGACGGCGCTCGAAGTCCTCGACGTCCACCTCCACCGGCCCGCGGGCCAGGACGTATCCGCCCGACCGGGACAGCAGGACCGAGTAGGAACCCCGCCGGCCCCCCTGCGGCTCCAGGATCCGCCGCAGCCCGGCGATGTAGGTGTAAACGCTCTGCTCGGCGGTGTTCGGCGGGCGTTCCCCCCAGAGCCCGCTGATCAGTGCCTCCTTGGTCGCGACCTGTCCCATGTGCGCGGCGAGCATGCACAGGGCCGCGCGCTGCAGAGGAGGTCCGAGGTCGACGCTCTGCCCATCCCTCCACGCGGCGAGGGGCCCGAGCATCCGCAGGCGGCAGGGCGAGTGCCCGGACGTTTTACGCTCATTCGCGCTATCCATACGTCTGAACTCCACCTGGTAACGGCGTCGATGCATTCTGTGGGTGACCGGGGGTCGGGTGAAATGGCGCTCGCACGCCGAGCACGCGCGATGAGTCGCCGCTGCACTCGTCGCAACTGCACCCCGGCTGTTCCCCCCAAAACTGCGGCTTCGCGATGACATCCCCGTGTTCGCCGGTCCTCGGACACGTCGTTGGACCCTTCCGGCAGAGCATCAAATATGCCATCTTCCATCTAGATATCGTCTAGACGCTTCCGGCAATGCGCCAGTCCCGGTTGGCCCGGAGTTTTCTACTGCCTGGTAAGCCCGCCGGTCACATCGTTTGACCTGCCCGGATGACCTGAGTGGGGGTTACGGGTCGCGGTTGTGGGACGACCCGGTGCCGCAGCGGGAGCGTTACCCGGTGACTGCCGTCCTGGCCGGGACCGGCAGTCACCGGGCAGTGGTCTCCGCATGCTCTGATCCCGGCTGACCAGTCCTGATCCGAGCAGGTCTCGTGTTCTCGATCTCGCCTGCCTCGGGAGCGGTGCCGCCGGATGTACGATCGCGAAATTGCGGGGGAACTATTCGCGCGAATAGGCACGTTCGCCCGTTGTGTGACGATCTGGTGTGTCCGCACGGCTTTCATGCCGGGGTTGCGAGCGGGCCTACCGGCCGCCGTCGAAGATATGGGCCGGCGGTCGCCTCCACTGTTCCCGTGACAGTCGGAGCCGGCGGAGAAGCCGGAGGCCGCGATAGGGCATCACGCCCTCGCGTGATCCGAGTCGCGTCCCCGCGGGCACCCGCGCTCGCTCGTATCGGTTTCCGAGACCGCCACAAGTCGGCGTGGCGGCCGGGAATTCCGGCAACTATCCTGGAATTGGCGCGCGCATGTACCGGGTATTCGAAAAAGCGGTCGTTTCATGTGGTCTTCCGAAACAGGGCGGGGAAGGTGCCGATGCCGTCGCGTGAATTGAGTGCCGGGTTACTCCTGTCAGAAATTGTGACCCAAACTGTGAGTGCAGCCGGTCAAGAAGTCGGCCCTGTTCCGCTGATCAATTGTCCGCCGCCCGGCCCGGGCCGGGCGGGCGGCCGCTCCCCGGCAGCGGGGGTCCGCCGGGAGGGGCCCGTCCCGTTTCCAACAGGGGCTACGTGCTCAGCAGCAGCTAATGATGTCCATCCAGCGTTGCTGAGGAGGAGACGGGGCGGCACTGTTGGCCGTAGCATTGCCACCAAGGGTCACAAGGGCCACAATCAGGGCGGTAAGTAGATACGAGGCTGGGCGGCGCACTATGGATCTCCCATCAACTCGGAACTGCCTGGCCTACAATATTTCAGGAGTTGCCAATGGCCGCGCAAGATCTGGTCGGACAGCGCATCAAGGCGATACGACGGCAGCGCGGGCTCTCGCAAGCGCAGTTGGCGCATCCTGAACTTTCCGACAGTTACGTATCACTCATCGAGAGCGGTAAGAGGACGCCGACGCCGGCCGTTCTCGAACTGCTCGCCCAGAAGCTCGATTGCTCGCTCACCTACCTCGTCAACGGCGTGACGGCCGAGCAGATGGAGGACCTGGAGGTCGGCCTCAGCTTCGCGCGCATGGCGCTCGAGAACGGCGAGGTCGCCGAGGCCCGCCGCAGGTACGCCGAACTGCTCGGGGACGGCAACCTGCTTGGTCTCACCGCGCTGCGGGTGGAGGCCCGCTACGGGTACGCCCTGGCCCTGGAGGCGTGCGGCGAGCTCGGTGAGGCGATCTCGGTTCTCGAGGAGCTCAACGGCTCCGAGGCGGAGGCGATGCCGCAGGAGCGCAAGATCGCCGTGGCGCTGGCCCTGTGCCGGTGCCACCGTGAGCGGGGTGATTACTCCGCCGCCGTGCACGTGGGTGAGCGGGCGCTGGCCGGTTTCGCCCGCAGCGGCTGGAGCGACGAACTGGTCGAGCTCGGCGCCACCCTTCTGGCGGCGTACATGGTGCGCGGCGACCTGTTGCGCGCGGGGCACTTCGCGAATGAGCTACTGGCCGCGGCCGAGACTCTCGGCACCCCAAGAGCGATGGTGGCGTCGTGCTGGAACGCGGCGCAGGTGCTGGAGAAGAGCGGCCGGGGCGAGGAGGGCATGGCGCTCCTCGAACGAGCGCTCGCCTACCAGTCAGAGAACGGCGAACCCCGCAATCTCGCGCGGCTGCGCCAGGCATACGCCACCATGATGCTCTGGGTGCGTCCCGAGGAGGCGGAGCGGGCACAAGAGCTGCTCCTGAGGGCCCAGCGGGAGCAGGAGGAATCGGCCACCAGCGCCTTCGACCGGGCGCGGACCGCCTGTGTCCTCGCCTCGGCGGAGATCGTCCTCGGGCGCCCGGACCAGGCTGTGGACCACCTCAGGAACGCGCTGGCGCAGGTGCAGCACACCAAGAGCGGTCTCCCGGGGCGCGCCAACCTTCTGCTCGGCCAGGCGTACTTCCTGCTCCACCAGGACGGGGACGCGGCGGCGGCGCTCGACCTGGTCACCGGCTGGCTGCAGGATGCGCCGCAGACCCTGAAGGCCGCCGAGGACTGGATGAACGTGGCGGAGATGCGGCGGCGGATCGGCGACGACGAGCAGAGCGTCGCGGCCTACCAGCGGGCGCTCTCCTGCGCCGGGCTCTGACCTCGCGCACGGGCACCGGGCCTACGGGCATCGGGCTGTGCCGGGCCGGGGGCTGCTCGCCCTCCGGCCCGGCTCGCTCCCTATTCGCGCCCATCTCGGAGACGAGGGCGGTCCGCGAGCGGATCGGCCGGGGCTGTGTGATCGGCTCGCGCGATGCGGTGCCCGTCGTGCGAGCGGCCGTGTGAAGGGCCGGCAGCGGGCGTGATCAGGGACTCCTTCGGGCAATCCCCGGTCTTCCGGTGCGGGGTACGGACCGGAGCCCCGCGTCGGTAGCCTGGAAGTGCCATGAAAAGACCATTCCTCGCCGCCGTCGCCGCGATCGTGGCGGCTCTCCTGCTGTGCGCCGCGCCGGCCCAGGCGCACACGTCGCTCAAGAGTAGCGACCCGCAGAAGAACGCCCAGGTCAAGACCTTGCACGAGGTCACACTCGAGTTCGCGGACTCCGTTCAGTTCCCGGTCGTGGTCGTCCGCGGCGAGGACGGCAAGCGCTACGAAAAGGGCGGCCCGGTCGTCGACGGGCCCAAGGTCACCGCCGCCGTGACCGAGCCGGTTCCCCCGGGGCGCTACACGATCGCCTGGCGGGTGGTCTCCCCTGACGGGCACCCGCTGGAGGGGGAGATCCCGTTCACCGTGGTCGGCGACCAGTCCGTGGGGGCGGCGACCTCGGCGGCCGCTCCCGGCGGTTCGTCCTCCGCGCCCGCGACGGCACCGGCCGCGCAGGCCGATGACGGCGGGCAGAAGGGCATCCCCGGCTGGATCTGGGCGGTGATCTTCGGAATCGCCGGCGTCGGCATCGGGATGTTCCTGAGTCTGCGGAAGAAGCCGTGAACAGGGCGGTGCGCCTGACCGCCGCCGCGCTCTGCGCGGCCGTCGGCGCACTCGTCATCGCGATGGTGGCCGGCGGCGCCGCGACGCCGCGGATCATTCCCGGCCTGCCCGACGAGGGCACGCTGACCCGCTGGATGCTGCCGCTGTCGAAGCTCGCGATGGACGTCTCCGGCGTCCTGACCGTCGGGCTGCTGGCCGCGGCCGCGGCGTTCCTGCCCAGCGACAAGGGCCTGCTCGGCAAGCAGGCACAGAGCTACGTGAAGGGCGCGTCGTGGTCCGCGCTGGCCTGGGCCGTCGCCGCGGCGGTGGCGCTGGTCTTCAGCCTCTCGGAGACGCTCGGCATGCCGGTGGGGCAGGTGCTCGCGGGCAACGAGCTCACCAGCTACGCCAGCCAGGTGCCGCAGGGCATCGCGCTGACCCTGGTCGTGCTGTTCGCCGTCGCCATCGCGCTGTTCGCCCGGGGCGCGATCACAGCGGGCGCCGCCGGGGGGCTGCTGGCCTTCGCGCTCGTGACGCTGCTGCCGCCCGCGCTCACCGGGCACCAGGCCACCTCGCCCAACCATGGGCTGGCCACCACCTCGGTCGCCATGCACCTGCTCTTCCTGGCCCTGTGGGTGGGCGGCCTCGGAGTGGTCAGCGTCCACGCGCTGCGCGGGCAGCCGCACCTGGACGTCGCCGCCGCGCGCTTCTCCCGGATGGCCCTGTGGTGCTTCCTCGGCGTCGGGCTCTCCGGTCTCGCCAGCGTCTTCGCCCGGCTCGCCTCGCCCGAGGCGGTGTTCACCACGTCGTACGGCCTGCTGATCGTCGCCAAGTCGGCCGCGTTCGCCGTGCTCGGGTTCATCGGCTGGCGCCACCGCGGCCGTACGCTGCCGAGGCTGTCGGCGGGGGAGCCGCACGCCTTCCTCCGCCTCGCGCTGAACGAGGTCCTGCTGATGGGGGCGACGATCGGCCTGGCCGTGGCGCTGTCCCGGACCGCTCCGCCGCCCGTCGACACGCCGGTCGACCGCGCGTACGAGCTGCTCGGCTACCTGGTCCCGCCGCCGATCTCGCTCGGGAACCTGCTGACGCTGTGGTGGTTCGACCTGTTCTTCGCCGTGCTCGCGGCCGTCATGGCCGGTCTGTACGCCGCGGGGGTCGTGCGGCTGGTCCGCAGGGGTGACCGGTGGCCCGTCGGCCGCACGGTCAGCTGGTCCATCGGCGTCGTCATCCTCGTCCTGTCCACGCAGAGCGGAGTGGCGCGCTACTCGCCCGTGCTGTTCAGCGTGCACATGACCGAGCACATGATCCTGTCGATGCTGGTTCCGATCTTCCTGGTGCTCGGCGCGCCGGTGACGCTGGCGCTGCGCGCGCTCAAGTCCGCCGTCCGGCGGGGTGACCGGGGGCCGCGCGAGTGGCTCACGGTGATCCTGCACAGCAGGGTCATGAAGGTCGTCAGTCACCCCGCGATCGCGACGGCGATCTTCGTGGTGTCGACGTTCGCCCTGTACTTCACCCCGCTGTTCGCCGCGGCGATGGAGGAACACCTCGGTCACATCGCGATGACCGTGCACTTCCTGCTCAGCGGCTCCCTGTTCTTCTGGGTGATCATCGGGGTGGACCCGGCGCCGTACAAGCTGCCCCACTACGGGCGGCTGCTGCTGCTCATGGTGACCATGCCGTTCCACGCGTTCTTCGGGATCGCCCTGATGAGCATGGGCACCGTGCTCGCGTCCGGCTACTACGACCAGCTCGGGCGCACCTGGGGCGTCTCCTCCCTGACCGACCAGCAGACCGGCGGCGGGATCGCCTGGGCCTTCGGCGAGATCCCCACGCTGATCGTGCTGCTCGCGCTCGGCTTCCAGTGGTGGCGCGACGACGAGCGGGTCGCACGCCGGGCCGAGCGCCGTGCCGACGCCGTCGCCGCCAAGTCCGGCGGCACCGGGGACGCGGAGCTCGACGCCTACAACGACTACCTGACGAAGCTGAACAAGCGGGACACGGCCGCCGGATAGGCTGTCGCCGAAGTCGCGCGGCGCCTCGCCGGAACGGGCGAAGCGCCGCGCACCCGTCGTGAAGCTCGGCTAGGGGAGGGTCAGGATCTCGTGACCCGTCTCGGTCACCACGATCGTGTGCTCGAACTGCGCGGTGCGCTTGCGGTCCTTGGTCACCGCGGTCCAGTTGTCGGGCCAGATCTCGTAGTCGATCGTGCCGAGCGTGAGCATGGGCTCGATCGTGAACGTCATCCCCGGCACCAGGGTCACCGACAGCGAGGGGTCGTCGTAGTGCGGCACGATGAGCCCGGAGTGGAACGAGGCCCCGATGCCGTGCCCGGTGAAGTCCCGGACGACGCCGTAGCCGAAGCGCTTGGCGTACGCCTCGATGACCCGGCCGACGATGTTGAGCTGGCGGCCCGGCGCGACGGCCCTGATCGCCCGCATCGTCGCCTCGCGGGTCCGTTCGACCAGCAGGCGGGACTCCTCGTCGACCTCCCCCACCAGGAAGGTGGCGTCGGTGTCGCCGTGCACGCCGCCGATGTACGCGGTGATGTCGACGTTGACGATGTCACCGTCGCGCAGCACGGTGTCGTCGGGGATGCCGTGGCAGATCACCTCGTTGATCGACGTGCACAGCGACTTCGGGTAGCCGCGGTAGCCGAGCGTCGAGGGGTAGGCGTCGTGGTCGCAGAGGAACTCGTGCCCGATGCGGTCGAGCTCGTCGGTCGTCACGCCGGGGGCGACGTGCTTGCCGACCTCCTCCAGCGCCTGTGCGGCGATCCGGCCCGCGATCCGCATCCTCTCGATGGTCTCGGGGGTCTTGACGTCGCTGTCGCCCTTCTTGGGCTCGGCCTTCCCCACATACTCGGGGCGGGGGATGTGGGCGGGAACCTTGCGGGTGGGCGAGATGCGCCCGGGGCGGAGCAGCGTGGTCATGCGGCCAAGTCTAGTTGCGCGTCAAGGGGGCACGATTATGAGCGTGAGCGATCAATGGTGGTTCTGCCTGAAGCACATGACCGTCGAGCCCGAGAAGGGCTGTCCGAACAAGGACCGGCTCGGCCCCTACGACTCCCGCGACGCCGCCGCCCACGCCCTGCAGACGGCGGCCGAGCGCAACAAGAGCTGGACCGAGCAGGACAAGGAATGGGACGACTGACCCCCTGACTCCTGCCGGTCCCGGCCTTCTCCGCGCCCCCGGGCCGGTTCTCCCCGCGTCACCGTCCCGGGGCCGTGGCGGGTTCGGCCGCCTGCCCGCGTGCCGTCGCGCGGCGGGCGACGAGCCGGCCGAGCGTCCACACGCCGATGCCGCTCCACACCAGGTTGAGGATCGCCGAGGGCCAGGCCGAGTGGTACGCGCTGTTGATCATCAGGGTGGCCGCCCCGCCGAAGTTGAGCAGTTGATACGGCAGGCCGTTCCCGGACATCCTGCCGGACGACACCAGCGCGTACGCGAGCAGGAGGACGACGGCTCCCACGGTGCCGATGATCGTGATGAAGGCGGACATCAGAACGACTCGCCGTCCGCGGAGATGGTCATGGCGCGATGATCGTGCCCCTGGAGAGTGAAGAGCAAGTAGCCGTCTCCTCGGCGACTCGTCCGGCTCGAACGGGAGGTCGGCCTGTTCGATCTCAGTCGCTCACCCGGGGGCCGGTGATGAGATCGGCCAGGCGGGCGAGGCGTTCCCGCAGGCCGAGCCGCCGCACCTCCCCGGCCGCGCTGCTCACCAGGTGCTGCGCCGCGTCGAAGCTCAAGGCGGCCCCCTCGGCAGGTACGGCGATCGCGTCGTGGGCCAGCGACTCCAGCTCGGGATCGCCGCCGTCGACGGCGAGGATGGTGGCGCCGGTGCGGCGGGCGTCCTCCACGCGCTCCAGCAGGGGCACGGGCGCCCGCTGCTCGGCGACCACGAAGAGGGTCTCGCCCCTGCCGGTGCTCCGCAGGCGCTCCATGCCGATCCGCAGGTGGGCGGGGGCGCCGGGCGGCGGCGCCCAGCGGATGAGGGTGGGGGAGAGCTGGGCGAGCCCCGACAGCCGGGCCTCGTCGGCGAGATGGGCCGTGACGTGCCACGGTTCGTCGTCGGGGGTGCCGACGACGAGGAGCCCCCCGGGCGACCGGGTGGCCCGCAGGGCCAGGCCGAGCTCCCTGGTGCGTTCGAGCCATCCGGTGGAGGCGAGCACTTCGCGCAGCAGGTTCACCGATGCGGCGTCCATGCACGCCATGGTGCCCGACGGGGCGCGTGAAGTCCCGCTGATCGGGTTCTTGACACACCGTGACCAACACGTAACGATCAGTGCGCGGCGCCGAACCTGGAACGTGATCCGACAGCCGGAAGGCGACTACATGAACCTTCGCGTTCGTGCCACCCTGTCCATGATCGGGGTTTTCCTCCTGCTGCCCGCGCTGGGCGGCACCGCACGCGCGGCCTCCGCTGGGGACGTCGTCGAAGCCCTTCCCACGACCGTCTATCTCGCGCCCGGCAAGCTGCTGGAGGTGCCGGTCAAGGCGTGGCATCTGCGCTACCGGTCCACGTCCGCCACGGGAGAGCCGAACGTCGTCTCGGGCACCCTGCTCGTGCCCGGGTCCTCGTACTCCCACGGCACGCGGCCCATCGTCGGGTACGCCGTGGGGACGCACGGCCTGGGCGACCAGTGCGCGCCGTCGGCCGCGATGGCGGGCGGCACCGAGGCCGAGCTCGCCATCATGAGCCTGATGCTGCTCAAGGGCTGGGCCGTGGCGGTGACCGACTACGAGGGTCTGGGCACGCCGGGCGACCACACCTACATGGCGGGCCTGTCCCAGGGGCACGCCGTGCTCGACTCGATCAGGGCGGCGGCGCGGGTGCCGGAGGCGAACCTGTCCGGCGCCGCCCCCGTCGTGGTGATGGGCTACTCCCAGGGCGGGTCGTCGGCGGCCTGGGCCGCCCAGCTCCAGCCGTCGTACGCGCCCGAACTGCGGCTGAAGGGCGTCGCCGCGGGCGGAGTGCCGGCCGATCTGCGGGCCGTGGCCGACCACCTGGACGGCACGCCGGACTTCGGGCTGGCCGCGGCCGCCGGAATCGGGATGAACGCCGCCTATCCCGACCTGCACCTGGAGAAGTACCTGACGTCCGAGGGTGCGGCGCTGTTCGGCGACGCGCGCGACGACTGCGTGAGCGATCTGCGTGCCAAGTTCGGCGGCCGACGGCTGGCGGAGCTGACAACGGCCGACGTCACGAACCTGCCGGCCTGGCGGGCCCGGCTCGCCGAGAACCGCCTCGGCGGGTCCGCGCCGCGGGTGCCGCTGTTCCTGTACCACGCCAAGGGCGACGAGCTCATCCCGTACGAGGTGGGCCGCACCCTGCGGCGGGAGTACTGCGCGCGAGGCGTGAACGTGCTGTGGACCGCCCTGCCGGTCGGCAGCCACGTGCTCGGCGCGGTCGAGGGCGCCCCGCTGGCGGTGGCCTGGCTGGCGACCCGGGTCGCCGGTCTCCCCGCGATCTCCAACTGCTGACCCCCGGGGCGCCGCCGCCGGGGACCCCGTCGACCGGCGCGGTTCACCGTCGCGGCCGTCCCGCGGATCACGTGTGTTCAGCGAGCCGGCCGGACGAGGCCGCCGTCGTAGGCCGCGATGACGAGGTGCGCGCGATCCCGTGCCCGCAGTTTGCTCAGCAGGCTGCCGATATGCGTCTTGACCGTCTTGATCGAGATCGTGAGCCTCGCCGCGATCTCGTCGTTGGACAGCCCGTGGCCGACCAGGGTGAGAACCTCGGTCTCCCGCTCGGTGAGAAGGCTCAGGCTCGCCGGCCTCGCGCCGGTGGGCTGGGCGATGTAGGCCTCGACGATGCGGGACAGGACCTTCGGGGAGAACGGCGATTCACCGTGATGAGTCCGGCGGATCGCGTCGAGGAGCTCGCGGGGGTGGCAGTCCTTGAGCAGGAAGCCGCTGGCGCCGGCGTGGAGGGCGGCGCGGACATACTCGTCAAGCCCGAACATCGTCAGAGCGATGACCTTCACCGAGCCGATGCCCGCGTCGGCCATGATGCGGCGGGTGGCCGTGATTCCGTCGGTGCCCGGCATCCGGATGTCCATGAGCACGACATCGGGACGCAGTTCGGCGCTGAGCCTCACGGCCTCGTCGCCGGTGCCCGCCTCGCCGGCCACCGTCAGGTCGTGGCCGGCGTTGACGACGGCGGCGAGGCTGTGGCGCAGCAACGGCTGGTCGTCGGCGATGACGACGCGAATCGGCCCTTCGCGGTCATTCATGAGATCCGGGCCTCCGGAATGCGGGCCGTGACCTCAAACCCGTTCTCCACGTGGTCGGCGTGGAGGGTCCCGCCGAGCATGTGGAGGCGTTCTCTGAGGCCCTCGATCCCGTGCCCGGCTCCCGGATGGGGCGTCCACCCGTCGACCGGACCCTCGTCCCTGACGCCGGCGACGATCCAGTCGCCGTCGCGGCGGACGTACACCTTCGCGCCGGTGGGCCCGGCATGGCGGGCGGTGTTCGTGAGGGCCTCCCGCACGACGGAGCAGACCGCGAGCTGGGCCCCGGGGCTGACGTCGTCGACGTCGCCGAGCTCGACGGTGACGGTCGGGCCCGCCCTCTCGGCGTCCTCGACGATGGCCGGCAGGTCGTGGAGGGACTCCGCGGGCCGAAGGGGCGGGGCCGCGCCGGTCGGGTCACGCAGCACGTCGAGCATGCGGCGCAGCTCCGTCGTGGTCTGCCGTCCGATGCGTTCGATGTCCGCCAGCGCGGCGGAGCTGTCGTCCTCCGCGCCGGTATAGCGCGCCGTGCTCGCCCGCACGGTGATCAGGCCGAGGCCGTGGGAGACGATGTCGTGCAGCTCGCGGGTGATCCGGAGCCGCTCCGCCTGCGCCGCGCGTTCGCCGGCCCACGCCGCCAGCCGGGCTTCGTACGTGATCCGCTGGCGGCGCGAACGCACAAGCGCCCATACGGTGACCGTCAACGCCAGCGCGGTGATGACCGCCGGGAGAACGATCGCGGTGGCGCCTGCGCGGTTGACCGCGAGAAGGGCGAGCAGGAGCACGACGTGAACGGCGACGGCCGGTGGCCAGACTCGTCGCCCGCGTCTCGGGAGTGCGTGGTTCACCGCCATTCCCCAAACTCTAAGGACTCGCCGGTGAACGAGGCATCGGACCAGGGTCCGAGAGTCCCCGGTCCGAGCCGCGGCAAGGAGTCCGGTCTCCGGCCCGATGCATCGGCCTCCTGCTCCGGGATCCCATGGAGACATGATCACGGTTGATCGCCTCGTCAAACGGCGAGGCTCCAAGGAGATCCTGGCCGGCATCAGCTTCCGGGCCCGCCCGGGAAGGGTGACCGGATTTCTCGGGCCGAACGGCGCGGGCAAGAGCTCGACGCTGCGCATCCTGCTGGGCCTGGACCGGGCGACCTCCGGCACGGCGCTCATCCATTCCGTGCCGTTCGCGAGGCTTCGCGACCCGCTCGCCACCGTCGGGGCCGTGCTGGACGGCTCCGGTGCGCACCGGGCGCGCACGGGCCGGGCGCACCTGCGGTGGGTGGCACGGTCCGCGGGACTGCCGCGTACGCGCGTCGACGAGGTGCTCGAGATCGTCGGCCTGACGGACGCCGCGTCGAAGCGGGTCGGCGGTTACTCCCTGGGCATGGGGCGCCGCCTCGCGCTGGCGACGGCGCTGCTCGCGGACCCGGAGATCCTGATCCTGGACGAGCCGGTGAACGGGCTGGACCCGGACGGCATCCGGTGGATCAGGACCTTCCTCCGCGAACGCGCCGCGTCCGGGCGGACCGTGCTGCTGTCCAGCCACCTGATGGGAGAGCTCGCGGAAACGGTGGACGACGTCGTGGTCGTCGACGGGGGCAGGGTCGTCGCGAACGGCACCCTCGAGGAGGTCACCGGCGCATACCGCACCCTTGAGGACGCCTTCTTCGCCCTCACCACGGGTGGTGCGCCGTGAGGGCGCTCGCGGCGGAGGTCTCGAAGCTCGCCTCGCTGCCGGCGGCGTGGATCGCGGCGGCGGCCGGGGTGCTCGTGCCGGGCGTGATCGCCGCGATCACCGCCTCCTCGGCCCTCGGCGCGATCACCCGTGGCGCAGGGACGACCGCCGGGATCGACACCGGCTATCAGGAGCTGGCCTTCGGCGTGGTGGGAGCGATCATCCTCGGTGTCGTCGCCATGAGCAGCGAGTACTTCACCGACAGCGCGGAGTCCGGAGGCGGGCGTCAGATCACCACCAGCCTGACCGCCGTCCCCTCCCGCCTCCGGCTGCTGCTCGCGAAAACAGCCGCGGTCGCGATCGCGAGCGCGTTGCTCGCGGTCGCCGCGTCGGCGGTCACCATGTCCGTCATCCGTGTCGTGCTCGGCGAGCACGCCCCGGCGCTGGGAACGGGCGACGTCCCGCGGCTGGCCGGTGTGGTCTGCTACTGGGTCTACACCGCGCTCCTCGCCTTCGGGGTCACCGTGCTCACCCGCCACGGGGTCGTCCCGCTCGCGGTGTTCGTCGTGAACACCTCGGTCGTCACCGTCACCTACCTGCTGACCAAGATCACACCGTTGGCGAACTACCTGCCCGACATGGCCGGGGTGCGCATGTTCATCCGCGAGCTCGACGTCGGCACCGCCGGGATCGGCCCGCTCGCCGGATGCCTCGTGATGACCGGCTGGGTGGCGGCGCTGCTCGTGATCGCCGTCGTCGCCTTCACGCGGAGGGACGCGTGACCGCCGTCCCCGCGCCGGCGGCCCGCACCCGAGGCCGGGACGCGGCCAGGGCGCTCGCGGCGGAACTGTCGAAACTCGTGTCTCTTCCGGCGACCTGGCTCACCCTCGGAGGCGCCGCGGCGGTGAACCTGATCCTCACGTTCGCGTTCGCGCTCGCGGGTCTGCGGGGTGCGACCGGCACCACGAGTGCCGTCGACATCGGGCTGGCCTCGATCGGCTACACGCAGGCCGGCTTCGTCGTCCTCGGCGTCCTGGCCGCCTGCTCCGAGTACGACGGCGGGCAGATCCGCACCACGCTGACCGCGATGCCCCGCCGTGCCCTCCAGCTCACCGCCAAGCACCTCGCGGTGGTGATCGTCGTGCTGCCCGCGGCCGCGATCACGGCCGCGTCCGGCGTCGTGTTCGCCACCGGCGTGCTCGGCGACACGGCCGCGCCCATGACGCCGGACCGTGTCGCCGGGGCGCTGAGCGGCGCGACCGGCTGCCTCGTGCTCACGACGTCGATCGGCACAGCCGTCGGCGCCCTGGTCCGCCGGACCCTCGCGGCTGTCGTCGTCCTGTTGGGGTACTTCTTCGTCGCCGGGCCGCTCCTGCGCGACCATACCCCTGTGGCGCGGTACCTCCCGGACAGCGCCGGGTTCGCCCTGTGGTTCCCGGCGGCGGACGAGGCAGGAGCGGTGACACCGGCACAGGGGGCGCTGCTGCTCACGGCCTGGGCGATCGTTTCGATCGTCGTCGCGGTGTCCGCGTATCACCGCCGGGACGTGTGAAACGTGGTTCCCACGGGCCGGGCCCGGGCGCTCCCGGCCGCGGTCTGCTGGCATGATCTGACGCATGGCTGAGCACACCACCGTAGATGCGCCCGACGTCTCCGGGCTGACCATCGGCATCCTGGGCGGCACCGGTGACCAGGGCAAGGGACTGGCCCGCCGGTTCTCGCTGGCAGGGCACACCGTGTTGATCGGCTCGCGCAGCGCCGAGCGCGCCCAGGAGGCGGCGCGTGAGGTCGGCGTGCGCGGGGCCGCGAACGCCGAGGTGGCGGCCGAGGCCGACGTCGTGATCGTCGCGGTGCCCTGGGAGGGGCACAAGGCCCTGCTGGAGTCCCTGCGCGAACCGCTCACCGGGAAGATCGTGGTGGACTGCGTCAACCCGCTCGGCTTCGACAAGCAGGGGGCCTACGCGCTGCCCGTGGAGGAGGGGAGCGCGGCCCAGCAGGCGGCGGCGGTGCTGACCGGCAGCCGGGTGGTCGCGGCCTTCCACCACGTGTCGGCGGTGCTGCTGCTCGATCCCTCGGTGGCGGAGATCGACCTCGACGTGTTCGTGCTCGGTGACGACCGTGAGGCCACCGACGTCGTACGCGCGCTCGCCGCCCGCATTCCCGGCGTACGCGGCGTCTACGCGGGACGGCTGCGCAACGCCGGTCAGGTCGAGGCGCTGACGGCGAACCTGATCTCGGTCAATCGCCGCTACAAGGCCCACGCGGGCATCCGGGTCACCGACATCTGAGGCTCACACGGCCGCGGCTGCCCGGTCACAACCGCCTGACGGGCCACCGGGCCGGGCAGCACATGGTCAGTGGCAGGCCAATCTGACAAGAGTGGCTTTTCTGGGTCATTCTGGACGGCATGAGCTCCCTGCATCCGGAAACGCGCGTCGTCCACCTGCCCCGGCCCACGCCGGAGGGCAGCACGCCGATCGCCATGCCGATCTACCAGACCTCGGGGTTCGTCTTCGACGACCCGGCCGTCTTCGCCGACGGCATGGGGCGGCCCGACGGGGCGTACGTCTACGGCCGGCTCTCCAACCCCACCGTGCGCGCCGTCGAGGAGGCCGTCGCCGGGCTGGAGGGCGGCGTGGCCGCCGTGGCCACCGGCTCGGGCATGGGCGCGATCAACGCCGTGCTGCTCGGCCTGCTGAAGTCGGGCGACCACGTGATCGCCCAGTCGGCGTTGTACGGCGCGACCGCGCAGGCGCTGAACGGCCTCGCCGGGCGCTTCGGCGTCGAGGTCACCCACGTCCCGCAGGACGACCCCGCCGCCGTCAGGCAGGCCGTGCGGCCGACGACGAAGCTGCTGTATCTGGAGACCATCGCCAACCCGATGACGCAGGTGGCCGACCTGCCGGGGATGTGCGCGGCGGCGCGCGAGGCCGGGATCCTCACCGTGGTCGACAACACCTTCGCCTCGCCGGTCCTGTGCCGCCCCATCGAGCACGGCGCGGACATCGTGGTGCACTCCGTCACCAAGTATCTGTCCGGGCACACCGACGTCCTCGGCGGGATCGCCGTCTTCGCCTCCGAGGACGTGTACCGCAGGGTGTGGTCGTACGCGGTGGAGCTCGGCGCCACGGCCGACCCGTTCGCGGCGTGGCTGACCCTGCGGGGGATGCAGACGCTGCCGCTGCGGATGGAGCGTCACTGCGCCAACGCCCGTGTGCTCGCGACGCGGCTCGCCGATCACCCGGCCGTGGCCGCGGTGCACTGGCCGGGCCTGCCCTCGCACCCGTCGTACGAGCTCGCGGCGAAGCTCCTGCCCGGCTTCGGCGGGGTGTTCTCCTTCGACCTCGCCGGAGGGCGTGCCGCGGGTGAGGCGTTCATGCGCAACGTGCGGCTCGCGCTGCTCGCGCCCTCACTCGGCGGCGTGGAGACGTTGATCCTCCACCCGGCCACCACGTCGCACCGCACGGTGAGCACCGAAGGCCTGGCCGCGGCGGGCATCGGCGAGGGGACGGTCCGGGTGGCCGTGGGCATCGAGCACGCCGAGGACCTGTGGGCCGACTTCGCCCAGGCGCTCGACGCGATCTGAGCCGCCCTCGGCCGACGGCCGCCGCGGGCGCGGCGGCCCGCGGGCCGGGGGGGGGACGGCGGG
>NZ_JBFBIP010000020.1:0-169576 GCF_040685655.1 Microbispora sp. NPDC088329 | reverse complement strand
GGTCAGGTGCTCGGTGGCCACACAGATGGCCTCCACCACCCCCGCCGACAGCTCACCGCCCGCAAACGCCTCCCGCACCCGCGGCAACCGCGCCAGCTCCACGCCCAACGTCAGCAGCCGGCCCGCCCCCGCCACACTCAACCCACCCGCGGTACGCAACCAGCAGCGAGTGGAGGCATGCCCATGCTGCCGGGCCTGCCCCGCCCGATGCACCCGCCCCACCCGATCCGCCAACGCCGAGGTGATCCGATCCCGGGCGAACATCAGGTCCTCGGCCTCGGCCAGGCACACACCGGCATCGTCGGGAACCGGCGCCAACGCCAACGCCTGCGCCGACTCCCGCAACGAGGCCACCAACACCCACGACGACCGCACCCCCGACGACCGACCCCGGCCCCGACCCGCACCACCACCGACATCCCCGACAGACCCGGCACCACCGCTACCCATGGCACCAGCGCCATCGGAACCGGCGTCATCGGCGCTGTCGGCACCACCGCCAGCACCCCCGGCATCCGCCGCACCAGCCCTGAAGGCGCTATCGGCTCCGGAACTTCCGGCTCTGGTGCCGTCAGCACCGCCACGCGCGGCACAGCCATCAGTGGTCACGTCGCCCTGCGCATCGGTCGAACGGTCATTGACGGAACTGTCATTGACCGAACCGTCACTGACTGAAGCGCTGCGTGGGCTTTTGGAACCCTGCCTTTCAGGGTTCCCGCTCAGAAGACGACCACCGGGGAATTCGTCACGGGCAAGCGAACCCTCCGACGACCAGAAAGGGGAACCGGCGATCAGGCGATCCCACCAGCCGTCGTCGATGCTGTTCGAGTGGCGAGGGCAATTATGATCGAACTGAAACAGATCCATCACGCCCCCTGTCCTCAATCACTCCTGAATTCGAAAGCTTGTATGAATTCTGTCATCCATCGAGAGCGAGGCGCAAGTTCGCCTGGGGATTTCTTGGAGTCACAGAAAAGGGCGCTGACGGCATTGCGGCCGCATATGTGGCTAATCGCGGCAATTTTTTGAATTGCCGGTTATCGGTTGCTGCCGCCGATGTGCCGGGAACCTGGAATGTGCGGAGCCTTCAGTGTCCGTCCGCCCCGGAAGGACGGACACTGAAGGCCCACGAAGGATCAGGGCGAGGTCCTACGGTCGGGTCGGCTCGGCTTCGTCTGCCCGCGGTCCGGTCCTTCCGTGCCGGGCGCTGAGAGCTCGCGCGACGGTGAGGCTGTCCTCGAAAATGTGGTAGCGAGTGACGAGCCCGTTCTCGACAGTGAGATGGAGTGCGAGAGGGCCGGCTTTTCCGTATCTCGCGCACCCGCCGGATCCCGGCAAGCCGCTCGGTGATCGCCCGACAAAGGAGTCGGCGACCTGCGGGCCAACGCCCTGGACATGCTCGACAGGCAAGAGCCAGGGCTCGTATCGCGAGCACGGCAGGAGGGGTGGGGCCCGGCGGGCACCAGCCCACACAGAACAAGCCGGTGCGCCGTCGAGAGGCGTTCACCGGGGTTCAGCGAGCGGAGTGGAAGGGAGTGAGGACACCGGGTTCCGCAGTGAGACCAGGCCGGCAAAGGGCGTGGACATACACGAGCGACACGGACAAGGAGGCGGGCACCTCCGGTGCGGCCTCTCCCTCACGCACCGGCGATGCCCGCCTCAACCCCACTGCAGGTATGCCCCATGACCTGCAATGACCACAGGTGCCCCGCAAATCCGGGTCTACACCTAAATGGGCGGAACAAATCCTCCCGATGTCGTCGGAGCCTCTCCGCGCGGCGGTCCCGCCTCCCTCGCCGGAGGCGGCGAAGGAGGCGTCGGCGTCGGCCCCCCGTGCCCCTGCATCCCGTGCCCCTGCCGGCCGTACGCCTGCCGGCCGTACGGCGGGGGCGTGGAACGGGCTCGGGCGAGCCGCATCTCCTCGCGGCGTCTGCGTTCGGCCAGTACGGCGGCCAGGTAGGCGTACGGCGGAACGCCGGGCGGGGGCGGCGGTGCCACCTGTGCGCTGATCTGTCCGGCCACACGCATCCCCATCTCATCCCGCATTCGCGGGCTGAGCTGGTGCCACCGGGACAGGTACTGCCGCGCGGTGTTGGCCAGGTCGTCGGACAGCCCGGACAGCTCCAGGGTCGCGGCCCACGAGGCGAGCGGCGGAGGCATCTCCGGCGGCGGGGCCTGGCCCGGCGTGCGCTCCCCGATGACGGTTGTCCCGGCGAACACGTCCCCGAGGCGCTTGCCGCGCTGGTTGAGGAGCGAGGTGATGAGCGCGGGGGCGCCGAAGAACGTCCAGAACTCCAGGAACCCGGCGAGCCCGCGGAACAGCGCCTGCCGGAAGCGCTCCGGTCCGCCGTCGTCGCTCACCACACGCAGGCCGAGGGCGAGCTTGCCCAGCGAGCGGCCCCGGCTGATCGTCTCGAACGCGACCGGGTAGCCCACCGTGACCAGCACGACGAACAGGATGCGCAGACCGACGGCCAGAGATTCGTCGGTCACCAGGGACGCCTGCGCGACCAGTACGGTCGCGAGGATGATCACGGTCCACTGGACGGCCCAGTCGATGAGGAAGGCCAGGGCGCGGCTGGAGAACTGGGCGATGCGAACCTCGACGACGACGGCCTCGCCGGTCACGACTTCGGACACACTGCGCACCCTACTGTCTTCATCACCGGCTCCAACCGCCGCGACTTCGGCGGCCTGCGACCGGCCGAAAGCCCGCGTTCGCGCCGGCGGCGCCCACCGTGAGCGGCCCCCGTCGCCGCTCGGGCCGCGCTCCCCGGTTCGGACACGGCGGCGCGCCTCGCGCCGGCGATAGGGTCCGATCGTGGACATCGATGCGTTCGTCGCCGCGAGCAAGCCGTCCTGGGACCGGTTGGACGATCTCGTACGGCGGCGGCGCTCGCTGCGCGGAGAAGAGGTCGACGAACTGGTCGAGCTCTACCAGCGGGCGGCGACCCACTTGTCCATCGTGCGGTCGGGGTCGTCCGACGCCCTTCTCGTCGGACGCCTGTCGTCGCTGGTGGCCAGGGCGCGGTCGGCTGTCACGGGCGCCCACAGCCCGGCCTGGCGGGAGGTGGCCCGGTTCTTCACGGTGTCGTTCCCCGCGGTGGCCTACCGGGCGCGCCGGTGGTGGATCGGCGCCACGCTGGCCTCACTCGCGGTCGCGTACGTCGTGGGCGTGTGGGTGGCGCGCGATCCCGCAGTGCAGAGCCTCATCGGCACGCCCGAGGAGATCCGGCAGATCGTCGAACACGATTTCGCCGACTACTACTCCGAGAATCCGGCGGCGTCGTTCGCCGGGCACGTGTGGCTGAACAACGCCTGGCTGTCCGTGCAGGTCGTGGTCTCGGCGATCCTGCTCGGCCTGCCCATCCCCTGGATGCTGTTCCAGAACGCGGCCAACGTGGGGCTCATGGGCGGTCTGATGCACTCGCACGGCAAGGCGGACGTGTTCTGGGGCCTGATCCTGCCGCACGGCATGCTGGAGCTCACCGCGATCTTCCTGGCGGCGGGCGCGGGAATGCGGCTGGGCTGGACGATCGTCGATCCCGGCCCGAGGCGGCGCGGCGAGGCGCTGGCCGAGCAGGGCAGGGCCGTGATGAGCGTCGCGCTCGGCCTGGTCGTGGTGCTGCTCGTCTCCGGGCTCATCGAGGCGGGCGTCACCCCGTCCGGCCTGCCGACCTGGGCGCGCATCTCCATCGGGGCGCTCGCGGAGGCGCTCTTCCTCGCGTACGTGATCGTCTTCGGCCGCCGCGCGGAACGCGCGAACGAGACGGGGGACATCGAGCACGCCCCCGACCTCGCGCCCACCGCCTGAAGATCACCCCCCGAAAACGGCGTGCAGGAGCTCAGAGCCGGCCGGCGGCCTTCAGCGCGAGGTACGCGTCGGCGAGCGCGGGGGCGACGTCCTCGGGCAGGGCGTCCACGACCTCCACGCCGTGGCGGCGCAGCACGGCGGTGATCTCGCGCCGCTCGCCGCGCAGCCGCTCGGCCGCCGCGGCGTCGTAGACGGCCTCGGCGGTGCCCCGCCCGGCCGCCATGCCGGCCACCCGCGGGTCGGCGACGGAGGCCACCAGAACCATGTGCCGGGACGACAGGCCGGGCAGCACGGGCAGCAGGCCCTCCTGCATCGCCGCCGCGTTCAGGTCGGTCAGCAGCACCACGAGGCAGCGCCGCCTGGCCCTGGACAGCACGGCCGCCACCATCCCGGCCGCGTCGGCCTCGACCAGCTCCGCCTCGATCGGCGCCATCGCGTCGACCAGCGACGACAGCAGTTCGGTACGCGACGCGCCGGACACCTGGGCCCGTACGGCCCGGTCGTAGGCGAGGAAGTCGACGCGGTCGCCGGCCCGCGAGGCGAGGGCGGCCAGCAGCAGCGCGGCGTCCATGGACCAGTCCAGCCGGGGCCACCCGGAAGGGCCGGAACCGGGCACCGGCGCCACGCCGACCCGGCCCGCCGAGGTGCGGCCCGTGTCGAGCACGATCAGCACGCGGCGGTCGCGCTCGGGCCGCCAGGTGCGTACGACGACGTCGTTGCGCCGGGCGCTCGCCCGCCAGTCGATCGAGCGGACGTCGTCGCCCACCACGTACTCGCGCAGCGAGTCGAACTCGGTGCCCTGCCCGCGCACCAGCGCGGGGTGCCGTCCGTCGAGCTCGCGCAGCCGGGCCAGCCGCGCCGGCAGATGCCTGCGGCTGAGGAACGGCGGCAGCACCCGGACGGTCCACGGCACGTGGAACGTCCGCTGCCGCGCCGCCAGGCCGAGAGGCCCGACCGAGCGGACCGTCACGGCCACGGCCTCCCTGTCGCCCCTGCGGGTGGGCGTCAGCGTCGTGACCAGGCGCCGCCGCTCGCGGGGCGGCACGTCGAGCCTCGTGAGGCGCGGAGCGGCCCCGGCCGAGGGCTGCCAGGCGTCGCGCAGCACGCCCCGCACCCGCCGGGGGCCGGGGTTGTCCACGATGAGGCCGATCGTCACCGGCTGCCCGAGCCGCACCCGCCGTTCGCCGTCGCGCTCGAACCGCAGCCCGCGTACGCCGCCCGCGAGCAGCAGATCGGCCACCACGAGCACGGCGAGCACCAGAGCGGCGGCCGTCACGACCAGGCCGGGCGCGGGGGCGAGGAGCACGACGATCGCGGCGAGGGCGGCGAGCAGGCCCGCGCGTCCGGTCAGCGCCACGTGGCCCTCACCGGGGAACGGGTACGGCGGTCAGGATGCCCTCCAGGATGCCGTCGGGGGTGGCGCCCTCCAGTTCGGCCTCCGGACGCAGCCCCACCCGGTGGCGCAGGGCGGGCCGCGCCAGGGCCTTCACGTCGTCCGGCGTGACGTACGACCGGCCCGACAGCCATGCCCACGCCCGCGCGGCGGCGAGCAGCGCGGTGGCCCCCCGGGGTGAGACGCCGAGCTGGAGCGAGGGCGACTGCCGGGTGGCCCGGGCGACGTCCACGATGTAGCCGAGCACCTCGGGGCCCACGTGCACCTGCGCGACGGCCCGGCGTCCCGCCGCGAGGTCGGCCGCGGACGCCACCGGCTTGATCTCCGTGAGGTCGCGCGGGTCGAAACCGAGCGCGTGCCGTTCGAGGACGGCGATCTCCTGCTCGCGCGGCGGCAGCGGCACGGTGAGCTTGAGCAGGAACCGGTCGAGCTGCGCCTCGGGGAGTTGATAGGTGCCCTCGTATTCGACGGGGTTCTGCGTCGCCACGACGATGAACGGATCGGGCAGCGCGCGGGCCTCGCCCTCGACGCTGACCTGCCGTTCCTCCATGGCCTCGAGAAGAGCGGCCTGGGTCTTCGGCGGAGTGCGGTTGACCTCGTCGGCGAGCAGCAGGTTGGTGAAGACCGGTCCCTCGCGGAACTCGAACTCCGCCGTCCGCGCGTCGTAGACGAGTGACCCCGTGACGTCGCCCGGCATCAGGTCGGGGGTGAACTGCACCCGCTTGAAGTCGAGCGCGAGCGTGGCCGACAGCGTGCGTACGAGCAGGGTTTTGGCCACGCCGGGCACGCCCTCCAGCAGCACGTGACCCCGGCACAGCAGCGCGATGACCAGGCCGGTGACGACCGGGTCCTGGCCCACGACCGCCTTGGCCACCTCCGCCCGCAGCGCCGCGAGCGCCTCGCGTGCGGCGTCCGCGTCCGAATCAGGTGTGGTCACGAGTCTCGTACCTGCCTTTCGAGTGTGTCCAGGTGGGCGGCGAGGGCCACCAGCGCGGTGTCGTCGCCGGGCGGCGGGCCGCACAGCAGCGCCAGCACGGGCTCGGGGTCCCGGCCGGTACGCGCCGCCGCCGCGACGGCGACCTCCTCAGCGGTCGCTGTGGTGGGCAGTCCGAGGCGAGGGGCGAGCCGGTCGGCCGCGGCGGCCCGCAGCGCGAGGGCCGCCCGGTCCCTGGCGCGGCGGGACCGGTACAGGCGCCCGCGCCCCTCGACGGTCTCGGCGGCCCGTACGACCACGGGCAGGCGCTCGACCACGACCGGCCCGAGCCTGCGCCCCCGCCACAGGGCGGCCACGGCCACCGCGACGACGAGCTGGAGGACCGCCCACTTCACGCCGCCGGGGATGAGGTCGCCGAGCGAACGGGTCTGCTCGTCCGTCCCGGCACCGGCCTCGGCGGGGTCGTCCGGCTCGGCGAGCCAGACCAGTTTCGGCCGTGCCCCGGCCAGGTTCAACGCGAGCGCCGCGTTGCCGTCCTCGGCGAGGCGCAGGTTGGTCATGAACGACGCGTCGCCCAGCACGGTCACCGTGTGCCCGTCGGTCGTGTAGCGGACCAGGGTGTGGCCGTCTCCGGCCGGGTAGCAGCCCGTGGACCCCGGGGGGCCTGTGAAGGACGTGCCGCCGGTGTAGGCGTCGCCGGCCCGTACCGCCTCCGGCAGTACGCACCGCGGGGACCGGGAGCGGGTACGCGCCTGGCCGTCTTCGCGTACGCCGGGGGCGAGCACGTCGAGGTACGGCACGAAGCCGACGACGAGCCGGTCGCCGAAAGCCACGGCGAGGCGGCCGGCGGTGCCGCGGTCCAGGAAGCTCGCCTCGGTGACCAGCAGCAGGGTGTACGGCCCGGCGGCGGACATGGCCGCGGCGGGAGTCTCCACGCGGGCCACCTCCACTCCGTGCGCCTCCAGCAGCCGGGCGAGGGCGGCGCCTCCGTTGAGGGAGGTGTCGGCCGGGTCGAGGGCGCGGCCGGCGGATTGTCCCCCGGTCAGCAGCACCGGCAGCGCCGCCGCGCCGAGCACGAGCACCACCAGCAGCGTGGCCCAGGCCGCCCGCCGCCCCCTCGTGGCGTTGGCCGCGGTCACGAGGCCACGCCCGCGCGGGCCGACCGCAGGCGCTCGTCCAGGGCGGTGAGCGTCAGGTAACCCTCCCGGGTGCCGCCGGCCCCGCCGTAGGTGACGTCGTCGAACAGACGCGCGGCCGTGCGCAGGTCCGCCGCGTGGGGCGGCAGCGCCTGACCGGCGACCTCGGCCAGTTCCATGGCGGTTCGGCCGGGCATCGGGCGGACGACGGCGCGTTCCTCCAGTTCGCGGGCCACCGCACGCAGCCGCTCCTGGATGGCGCCGGCCCATCCGCCCTCGGCCGCCAGACGTTCGGCCTCGGCGCGATGTTCCGCGGCCGTGCGCTCACGCTGCCCGAACACCGCTCCGCTCTCCGTACGCCGGCCTCCGGAGAAGCGGCGCAGGGCCCACAGAACGAGCATCGCCAGGACGGCGAGAACGACGACGATCACGACGAGCGACACCACGCCGCCCTCGCCCGTGCCGCCGTTCATGAGGTCGCCGAGGACCTGCGAGATCTCCCGCTGCAGCCGGTCGACCAGCGACTCGTGCTGGTAGCCCGCCCCGGACAGCTCCCGCGCCGCCTCCCGCGCGGCCTGGCCGCGGCCGACGTCCACGGGCGAGGCGAGCAACGCCGCCGCCCGCACGGTCATCACGACTGTGGCCCGTACGGTCCATACGGTCCATACGGCCCGTGCTGGTCGTACGGCCCGTGCTGGTCATAAGGGCCGTTCGGCGGAGCCCCGTAGTAGGGCCCGGCCCCGAGGGCGTAACTCGGGTGCCACAGGTCGTCGACCCCGGCGTGGACCCAGCCCTGCGCCTGGTCCCGTGCCGCCGCCGTCTGCAGCACGAGATCGAACGCCTCGGCCCGCATCCGCCTGTCGGCGTACAACAGCCCGGTCACGCCCGCCTGGAAGGGGTAGGTGATCATGGAGGCGATGACCTGGCCGACCGCCAGGAGGAACGCCGCAGCCGCGGTCCCGGCGGCGGTGCCGTTCAGCATCCCGAGGAGCATGCCGCCGAACGTGAACGGAATCGCCAGCACACTGCTGATGATGCCTCCGAGCAGGGAGGTGAGCAGCAGGATGCCGAGGACCCGCCAGCTGTCGCCCTTCACCAGCCGCCACGACCTGCTCATGGCGTCGGTGACCCCGCGCCCCTCCAGCACGATCGCGGGGGCCGCCAGCGACAGGCGCGTGTAAAGGAACAGCAGATAAGGGACGTAGGCCACGAAGAACAGCAGGACGGCGACGACCACGGCGCCCACGGCTGCACTGTCCGCGCCGTCGAACGCGCCGGCCGCCGTGACACCCACGAGCACCGCGATGAGCGCCAGCAGCGGCAACAGAAGGATGAGCGCCTGCAGCAGCACCAGTCCGAACAGCGCGGGCACCCGCGGCCGTGCCAGGCGCCACGCCTCGCCCACCGTGATGCGCCCGCCGAACACCGCCCGGCCGAGCACCCGGGTGAGGACGCCCGTGAGGATCGTCGTGCCCACGAACGTCATGACGTAGCCGAGGACCCCGCCGATGAGCTGTGACGCCCCTCCGGCGAGGGGATCATCCGCCGTGCCGGCGGTGTACGGGTCGGTCACGAACTCGCCGATCGCACCGAAGGAGAAGGCCTGCCCGACGGCGGTCGGGATCGCGGTGATCGCGGCGACGATCGCCGACAGGCCGAGCGTCGCCTTGGGGTTGGACCGGATCAGCTTGATCGTGCCGTCGAGGATGTCGCCGAGTGCCAGCGGCCGCAGCGGGATGACGCCCGGCCGCGGCGCGTCCGGCGGCCGGTATCCGTACGGCCCGCCCGCTTGGGGCGCATACTGCGCGGACGGATGCGGCGCGGACGGATACTGTGCGGACGGGTACGCGCTCTGCGACGGACCGGGAGAGGTCCAGGAGGACCCGGCTGCCCCGCCGTACGGGGGAGGTTGCTCGGCCGCCCAGCCGGAGGGCACGTCGGGGGTAGAGCCGGGGCCGTCTGTCATGTCCCAATCCTGGCATGATGTACGGGCCTGCCGCGCGAACGTCAAGGCTCTCGGGCGGAAGGTCCTCGGGGATGGCCGAAACGGGGGGCACGGGCGCACACTTGGAACGTGACCGCACCACGGGATTCCCGCCGGTGTGACCGCATCTGGTCAGGTAATCGCGCGCTTCGTCTGCTGCGCCTAAACTCCATCCACTGTCATGGTCGGGTAACACCAAAGCCGTCGCCACGGTAGCCTGCGGGGGAACCTGTGATAAACGCCCAAATCTCCCATACGCGTACGAATGAGGGGCCATGAAAGGACGCGTGCTGGTCGTCGACGACGACGCCGCTCTCGCCGAGATGCTCGGCATCGTCTTGCGCGGGGAGGGTTTCGAACCGTCGTTCGTGTCCGATGGCGACAAGGCGCTCGACGCCTTCAGGGACGCCCGGCCGGACCTCGTCCTGCTCGATCTGATGCTCCCCGGCGCCGACGGCATCGACGTCTGCCGTCGCATCCGCGCCGAGTCCGGGGTCCCGATCGTGATGCTCACCGCCAAGAGCGACACCATCGACGTGGTGCTCGGCCTGGAGTCCGGCGCGGACGACTACATCGTCAAGCCGTTCAAGCCCAAGGAACTCGTCGCCCGCGTGCGTGCCCGCCTGCGCCGCACCGACGAGCCCACGCCCGAGATCCTGCAGATCGGCGACATCACCATCGACGTCGCCGGCCACTCGGTCAAGCGGGGCGAGGAGACCATCAATCTCACGCCGCTGGAGTTCGACCTGCTGGTCGCGCTGGCCCGCAAGCCCCGTCAGGTCTTCACCCGCGAGGTACTGCTGGAGCAGGTCTGGGGCTACCGGCACGCCGCCGACACCCGCCTGGTCAACGTGCACGTCCAGCGCCTGCGCGCGAAGATCGAGAAGGACCCCGAGCACCCGGAGATCGTCGTGACGGTCCGGGGTGTGGGCTACAAGGCCGGCCCGGCCTAAGCCGCACGTCATCGCCATGCCGGTCCCCGCGAGGAAACGCCGCCGCCGGACCCCGGGCCAGATCGGCCGCGGGGTCCGCAGACGCGCGCGCCGCCTCGCGGGCCGGCTGCGGCGCGTCTGGCGCCGCTCGCTCCAGCTTCGCGTCGTCACCAGCACGCTGGTGCTGTCGATGGCCGTCGTGGTCGTTCTCGGCGTCTTCCTGATGCAGTCGATCAGCGCGTCGGTGCTGACCACCAGCGAGGTGGCCGCGGTCGAGGAGTCGCGGGCGAACGTCGCCACCGCGAGCGGCTACCTCACTCAGCCCACGGATGTGACCGACATGGCCCAGGACGCGACGGCTCAGGGACAGACGGTCAACCCCGTCGACGCGGCGGCCAAGGCCCTGACCGACCGCTCCGGCGGCCGCTATGACGTCGTCGTCTTCAACGAGAGCTCGGCCGGCGAGGGCCGGGCGTCCGGGCAGGTCGACTGGACGAGCATCCCCGAATCCCTGCGGGCGAAGGTCCAGAACAGCGAAGAGCAGTCGCTCACCAAGGCATTCACGAAGATCCGGTACATCGGCGCGAAGCAGCCCGAGAGCGGCATGGTGGTCGGCGCCCGGGTGAACGGCGCCTACGAGATCTACCACGTCTTCCCGCTCGGCGACGAGGAGAAGACGCTGCTCACCGTCCAGCGGATGGTCTTCGGCGCGGGAGCCGCGCTCGTGCTGCTGCTCGCCGGAGTCGCCTCGCTGGTCACCCGCCAGGTGGTCACGCCCGTACGGCTCGCGCGCCAGGCGGCGGAACGGCTCGCCGCCGGCCGGCTGGAGGAGCGGCTCAAGGTGCGCGGGGAGGACGACCTCGCCCGGCTGGCGACCTCGTTCAACGAGATGGCGTCCAATCTCGCCGTGAAGATCCACCAGCTGGAGGAGCTCTCGCAGGTGCAGCGGCAGTTCGTCTCCGATGTCTCCCATGAGCTGCGCACACCGCTGACGACCGTCCGCATGGCCGCCGACCTGCTGTACGAGGGCCGCGAGGACTTCGACCCCGCCTCCGCCCGGGCCGCCGAGCTCATGCAGAACCAGCTCGAACGCTTCGAGTCGATGCTCGCCGACCTGCTGGAGATCAGCCGCTACGACGCGGGAGCGGCCACCCTCGACCTGGATCCCGTCGACATGCGCGACGTGGTCCTGCGCGCGGTGGGCGACTCCGAGGCGCTCGCCGAGCGGCAGGCCACCCGGTTCGAGTTGCGCCTGCCCAACGAGCCGTGCATGGCCGAGGTGGACAGCCGCAGAGTCGAGCGCATCCTGCGCAACCTGCTGTTCAACGCCATCGAGCACGGCGAGGGCAAGGACATCGTCGTCACGCTCGGCGCCGACCGCGACGCGGTGGCCGTGGCCGTACGCGACCACGGGGTCGGCCTCAAATCGGGCGAGGAGACGATGGTGTTCGACCGCTTCTGGCGGGCCGATCCCTCCCGCGCGCGGACCATCGGCGGCACAGGACTCGGCCTGGCGATCTCGCGGGAGGACGCCATGCTGCACGGCGGCTGGCTCCAGGCGTGGGGCGCGCCGGGGGAGGGCAGCCAGTTCCGCCTGTCGCTGCCGCGCGTGGCGGGAGCTCCGCTGCGCGGGTCGCCGCTCCCGCTCGTGCCGCCGGAGGTCGAGATGCGGCGCACGTGGCGCGGCCACGCCACGCCGGTCCTGACCCCGGCGCCGGTGGAGACGGCACCAAGGATGCGGGAGAACGTGGACGCGGGAGCCTTTGATGCTGAGTGAGCGGCTCCGCGCCCGTCGTCTCACCGCGGCCGCGGGCGCGGCGCTCGTCCTGGTCTCCGGCGGGGCGGGGTGCGCCACCGTGCCCACGGGCGGCAGCCCCCGCCCGGCCCAGGAGGACCACGGCAAGGACACGCTCAGCCAGCCGTACGTGCGGCTCATCGCGACCCGGCCGAAGAAGGGCGCCCTGCCCGAAGACATCGTCAAGGGCTTCCAGGCGGCCATGGCGGCCTTCGACGACCGAGAGCTGAGCGTCGCCAGGGACTATCTCACCCCGGACGCGGCCAAGCGCTGGAACCCGTGGCGGCAGACCCGCATCTACGAGGGCAAGTTCGAGCCGGACCGCACGCTGGACCTCCAGGAGGCCACGCGGACGACGGTGACGCTGAAGGGCACCGCGGTCGCCAAAATCGACCCGGAGGGCAGGTCCACCCCGGCCGCCGGCCCGGTTGTTGAGCCGTTCACGCTGGTGAAGCTGAACGGCGAGTGGCGAATCGACACGCTGCCCGACGCCCGCCTGCTGTCGTACGACGACCTGTGGCGCGCGTATCGGAAGGTGGACCTGTACTTTCCGCCGGCCACCCGGGAGACCGGCCTCGTGGCCGACCGGGTGTGGGTGCCGATCGAACCCAGCAGGGGGGTGCCCGAGACGCTGGTCCGCCGCCTGCTCGCCGGGCCGACTTCGTCCATCAGGAACGCGGTCAGCAGCGCGTTCCCGCCGGGCGCCGGGCTCAACCGGATCACCGTCGAGGGCGACACGGTCGTGCTCGACTTCTCCTCGGCGCTGGAGTCGGTGCCCTCCGACCGTCTCGACGCGCTGAAGGCGCAGCTCGTGTGGACGCTCGGCGAACTGGTCACCGGCCGGACCGTCGAGATCCGCGTGAACGGCGGGTCCGGCGCGCGCTTCCGGCCCGCCGACTACGCGCGGTACGACCCGAACGTGCTGACCGGCTCCGTGCAGGCCTATTACATGCAGGGCGGCAGGCTGCTGCAGTTCAGGGAGAAGGGCGACGGCACGCCGGTGCCCGGCGCGGCGGGCGAGCAGGCGGTGAAGTTCTCCCAGCCGGCCGTCTCGAGCACCAACGAGTTCCCGCCCCTCGTGGCCGCCCTGATGAACGGCGACGGCGTCTACGTCGCCCCGATGTCCACGGGCGGCCAGTGGCAGCGGTGGATCGCGGGCGGGGACATGAGCCCGCCCTCCTGGGACCGCTACGGCACCGTCTGGTCGGCCGAGAGGGTCAGCCCGCACGAGAGCCGGGTCTGGATGGCCGAGAACGGCCGGGCCCACCGTGTGGACATCAACGACGAACTTGCGTACGGGCGCATCGTCAAGCTGCGGGTCTCCCGCGACGGAGCCCGGATCGCGGCGATCGTCGACGACGGTCTCGGCACCTCCGTGAAGATCGGCACGATCGTCCGCAACGGCCTGCAGACGCGGATCGAGTCCGTACAGACCCTCATCGAGCCGCGCGACGCGCAGAAGATCAAGGACATCGCCTGGCAGGACGCCGCCGACCTGCTCGTGCTGGCCGAAGGCAAGAGCGGCCAGGAACTCACCACCTGGTCGGTCATGGAGGGCGTCGTCCCCAACGACGGCCCCATCAAGCTCGACTCGAAGATCAAGTCGATCGCCGCCGTCCCCGACCACATCCTCGCGGCGGCCGAGGAGGGCCAGGTCCTCACCTACAGCATGGACAAGCACGCGTGGACCCCGCGCGCCGACAACGGCGCCGCCACGCCCATCTACCCCCTCGGCTGAGCTGCCGGAAGCGTTTTGTCGGTGGCGGGCGGCACGCTGGGGGCGTGCGTGCGGCCCTGCTCGACCTGATCCTTCCGTCCCGGTGCGCCGGATGTGGCGCGCCGGGCGCGGTGGCCTGCCCGTCCTGTACGGCCGAGTTGTTGCGGGAGCCCGCTCCCCGGCCACCGGACCCGCCGCCTCCGGGCCTGCCGGAGTGCTGGTCGGCCACCGCCTATGACGGCGCGGCCCGGCGCATGATCCTCGCCTGCAAGGAACGCGGCCGTACGGCCCTGGTGCCGGTCCTGGCCGCGTCCGTGAGCGCCTGCGTGACCGCGTGGGCGGCCGCCCTGCCGCCGGGCGGGGGAGCAGCGGCCCGCGAGGTGTGGCTGGTGCCGGTGCCGAGCGCCAGGGCCGCGTCCCGCAGCCGCGGGCACGATCCCGTACGCGCCGTCGCCGCGGCGGCGGCCCGAGAGCTGTGCCGGCGAGGCCGGCCCGCCACCCTCGCACCCCTGCTGCGGCACAGCCGGCGTGTCGCCGACCAGGCGGGGCTGGGATCGGCGGAGCGGGCCGCCAACCTCTCCGGCGCCTTCGAGGCCGGGCGGGGGGCGGCGGCGCGGCCACGGCCTCGTGGCCGGGGCCTGGAGGACGTCGCCGTGGTCCTGGTGGACGACGTCGTGACGACGGGGACGACGCTGGCGGAGGCGGCCAGGGCGTTGCGCGCCGCGGGCACCGAGCCCGCCGCGGCGGTGACCGTCGCCGCGACACGCCGGAGACGTCGGATACGTCGGAATGCTGAATATCACAGACAGTAAATACTGGGGCAAGCCTGAGGTGTGTCGCAGGGGAGCGGTCGCGGGCCGCATTCGTGGCGACTTGCCTGCTCAATCCAGGTGTGGGCGACGCGCCAGTGGGGATTCCCAGAACATGACCGCGAATTTTCCATCGGCGAGACGGCAACCCGGATCACGCAAAGTGATCGTTTAGCCGATCTCCTGGCTGACATCCAAGGTGGTAGCGACTAGCGTTCAGACATGGCACCCGTTCGGGTCCGTGGTTGCGCCGGGCCGACTCCCCTGTGGAGTCCGGCCTGGTTAGCCGATGCCAGCCGCAGGCGAAACGGCCCACGTAAGGCGACTCTTGGTCGACCGATCACGGTGCGGCTTAGAGGTAAGTCCTGCCCTCCCGGGGGTCCAGATGTCCCCCGTAAGAGGAGAAGGGCAGTAGTGGCGAGTGAGCTGCGAACCCCTCAGCAGGCGGATGTGGGGACGAAGACCAGGTCGGCCGGACGGGTGTCCATCGAGCACGTGTACCACCGTCGATGTGCGAAGGGGGGCTTTGCGTGGAAATCATCGTCAAGGGGCGGCACACCACTGTGGGTGACCGGTTCCGCGATCAAGTGACGTCCAAGCTGGCCAGGATCCAGAAGCTCAACAACAAGCTCATCCAGATCGACGTAGAGGTCTCGAAGGAGCCCAATCACCGGCAGAGCGGGCAGCGCGAACGGGTGGAGCTGACGATCCACTCGCGGGGCCCCGCCATCCGCGCCGAGGCCTGTGCGGACGACCGGTTCTCGGCGCTGGACATCGCCATCGGCAAGCTGGAGGAGCGGCTTCGGCGCCTCGCCGACCGCCGCAAGATTCACCATGGGAAGAACTATCCTCGCTCGGTGGCCTCGTACACCGCGGTGGCGGAGGTCCAGGAGGGGGAGCTCAAGACCCTCCGGGTGGAACCGGAGCCGTCGCCGGTCGCCGAGATCCCGGAGGAGTCCGCCGCGGAGATGAGCGAAGGCTCCGAGCCCATCGTGCCGATCGAGATGGACGGCGAAGGACCGCTGATCGTACGCGAGAAGTTCCATAAGGCCGACCCCATGACGATCGACCAGGCGCTCCTGGAGATGGAGCTGGTGGGGCACGACTTCTACCTCTTCCGGGACAAGGAAGGCGGCCAGCCGAGCGTCGTCTACCGGCGGCGCGGCTACGACTACGGAGTCCTCAGGCTCGTCGAGAGCTGACACCTCGCCCTTCGTGGGCCGGACCTCGCGCCAGCGGGGCCCGGCCCGCGTCCCGTACTCCCGCGTGAGCCGGACCGTTCGCCCGGCGGAACGCCTCCCACCCCCGGCGCCCGGTTGGATCCGGCGTCTCTTCCACGGGTCCCGAGGCGGAATCAGGGATCGCCGCACGGTCGCCTCGACGGCGAGCCGCCGTCAGGTCAGATCAGTCGCCGGGATTCTTCACACATTCCGTGTCGCCCCCGATGCTGATGCCGACAGGCGAATCCGGCACCCCTACGCTGATGCCACCCACACCCGCGCGTTCGGCGCCGGATTCCCGCCTTCCACTGCGGAACCCCTGCTCTGCTGTTCCTTGACCAGAACCCGTGCGTTGCCGGCGCCGAACTGCTCGTCATCCAGCTTCGGCGACCCCATGAAGGTCTGTACGCACCCGTCGCCGGTCACCCGGGGTTGCAGAAACTCCGTCATGCGGGCCACTCGCTTCTCCAGGAGTGCCACTTGAGCATTTTTGGGGTCGGTGGCCTTCAACGCGGTCAGGTCCTTCTGGTCATGCGCGAGGGCACGCTCGATCAGGGGCCGGTTGGCGGCGTAGCGCACCGGGGCCGGAGCACCGTCCAACCGCCCGACCACCTCGGGCTGCCCTATCGCGAGCGAGGCTCGCTCGGCCGCGGTCGGTTTCCCGAAGAATTTCCTGATCGCCTCCGCGCGTTGTTCCGGGCGGGCTGTCGCGTTGTGGTCGATGACTGACTTCAGGTCTTTTCCAGCCGTGTTCGATCCTGACTGGAAACTGTGCCGATCGCGGTGGTGAGGCCGAATGTCGACAATGCGCCGAACGGGTCTCCGCCCTTTTCCCCGTAACGGACGATCGCGGCGCGGTTGCCCAGCTCGGTGGCGGTGTCCCGGCCCATCGCAGCATGGCCGCCAGCGAGGTGGCCTGGGCTTGTCCGACGAGGTGGCAGGCCCGGGTGCAGTACTGCTCCGCGAGTTGTCGTTTGTCGGTGAGCGGCTTGGCCAACATTTCCAGTTCGTCGGCGTCGGCCACCCGTTCCGGATCCACGAGACAAGAACCTAGCAGCCGCCCGACTCGATCGGATGGAATAACGGGGATGACGCTGCAATGCGATCGGCACATGAACACGAGGATTTGGCCGAGGCCATTGACGAGGTGCTTCAGCCGGTCGGCGCACTGATGGACCGGATGCATTGGAAGGGCCCGCATCGGGACCGGGTGCGGGCCGAGCTGGGGGCGATGCGGCGCGGCGCAGGAACGGTCAGCGGCAGCCTGCGTGAACGGGCCGCGGCGCTCAGGGGCGCCGCGGCGGCCGTCCCCGACACGGTCACGCCGGGGCTCCCACTGCAGTCGCTGATGTCCCGGCAGGACCTGCTGAGGAAGGTTCTCCGCCAGATAAGTCCGGTGGGTCCCATCGTTGTGGACGTGTTCGCCAGGTACGACCTCCTTTGACGAGCCTGGCCGCATGACGCCGAGTCTGAGCGCGTGAGCCGGGGGTGCGGGCACGTATCGTGAGGCGGTACGCATGCGTGCGATGTGAGGTGTCGTTCGCCCAGGTATGTCCTGGTGTCGGGGGTAGTAACGCCACGACGAAGATCCGCATCGGGTCCGGAACCGTGCCATGATGGCGGTCAGCGCGCTGACCGCCACGGTTCGCCGGGGCGGAACGACAGCGTCCTTGACCCCCGCAAGGAGGTTCCGTGACCCGACCCGACGAGGCGGCCCGCGCAGCCGGTCGAAGCGAGCCGATCCGTGTGCTGATCGTCGACGATCACGCGTTGATCCGCCGCAGCCTGGAGCTCGCGCTGGCCGCGGAGGCGGACATCGAGGTGGTGGGCGAGGCGAGCGACGGCCAGGAGGCCGTCGAGCTCGCGGATCGCCTGATGCCGGACGTGGTCCTGATGGACGTGCGCATGCCGAGGCTGGACGGCATCGGGGCGACCCGGAAGATCAAGGAATCCGTGCCCAGCACCCGGATCATCATGCTGACGGTCAGCGACGAGGAGGAGGACCTCTTCGAGGCGATCAAGGCGGGCGCGACCGGTTACCTGCTCAAGGACGTCCAGATCGACGAGGTGCCCGACGCCGTGCGCGGCGTCCACGAGGGCCAGTCGCTGATCAACCCCGCCATGGCGGCCAAGCTGATCAGCGAGTTCGCGAACATGAGCCGCAAGGAGGCCGAGCGGCCCCCTCAGCTCCCGGTTCCCCGCCTGACCGATCGGGAGATGGAGGTCCTGCGTCTCGTCGCCAAGGGCATGAACAACCGCGAGATCGCCAAGGACCTGTTCATCTCCGAGAACACGGTGAAGAACCACGTCCGCAACATCCTGGAGAAGCTCCAGCTGCACTCGCGCATGGAGGCCGTGGTCTACGCCGTTCGCGAGCGGCTGCTGGAGATCACCTGACGCTACCGCGCGGCTATGGCGGCGCGTAGCGGGGCCTCCAGGTCCGGCGTGCCGACCCGGTCCACCCGCACGTCGGTGCAGCCGACCCAGCTCGCGGCCTCCCACAGGGCCTCGCTCATCGCCTCCACGGCCCTCGTGCGGCCGCCGCCCGGCTCGAATCCGACCTGCCGGGCGACCAGCGTGGCGCCCTCGCGGGCCGGGTCGACCCGGCCGATGATCCGCCCGCCCGCGAGCACCGGCATCGCGAAGTAGCCGTGCACCCGCTTGTCCTTCGGGACGTACGCCTCCAGACGGTGGTTGAGACCGAACACGCGCTCGGCCCGCGACCGCTCCCAGATGAGCGAGTCGAAGGGCGACAGCGGCGTGGTGCGGTGGCGCCCGCGCGGCTCGCTCTCCAGCGCCGCGGGGTCCGCCCAGGCATTGGGGCCGTTCGCGGCGGCGCCGCGCCGAGCGGGCCAGCCCGACACGCTGACGGGCACGAGGCCGGCGGCGCCGCTCAGCAGCGCCTCGTCGAGCATGGCGGCGTGGCTTCCCTTGACCCGGGTGAAGTCGACCAGGTCGGCTCTGGTCGCCACGCCGAGCGACCGCCCGGCGATCGCGGTCAGCCGGGCCACGCACTCCTCGTCGGACAGGTCCTGGGCGAGCAGTTCCGCCGGCACCGCGCGCTCGGCCAGCTCGTAGACGCGCCGCCAGCCGACGCGGCGGGTGCAGACGACCTCACCGATGTCGAGCAGGAACTCGATGGCGATCTTGGTGTCCGACCAGTCCCACCACGGGCCTCCATTCTTGGCGCCGCCGATGTCGGCCGTCGTCAGCGGGCCGTCCGAGCGCACCTGCTCCAGGACCTTGTCGACGACCGGCGGCACCTCGTGCCAGCGGAACCGCCGCTCCCGGTAAGCGCGGCGGCGGAAGGCGTACAGCGGCCACTGCTCGATGGGCAGGACGCAGGCGGCATGGCACCAGTACTCGAAGGCCCGGGCGGGGTCGTCCCAATAGGCCCGCTCGACCGCGGCGCGACCGACCGGCCCGAGGCGCGCGTACGCGACGAGCTCGTGGGAGCGGGCGAGGACGGAGATGGTGTCGAGCTGGACGGCGCCGATGCGCCGCAACATGGCGGGGACGCCGCCGCCGCGGGCGGCGGCGCCGAGGAAACCCTGGGCCCGGAGGATGATCCTGCGGGCCTCGTCAGCGGTGAGGTCGGCGGTCAGATCGGTCACAGCCGAAGATGCTAGACGCGGTGACCGACAAAACGCCTACGCCGGTTCGGTCGCGGGCGCCGCGGACCTCAGGAGCTGATCGACCGGTGCTCGAACGGAGAGTGGTGCTCCTGCACCGGGATCTCCCGGGGAGCGTCCACGATCACGTCCGAGAAGATGTCGAACGCGAGCGCGAGCAGCCCGCCGACGGCGCAGATGCCCACGCCGACCCAGACGAACAGCCAGTTCGGGCCGAGGGTCAGCGCCACGCCCCCGCATGTGAAGCCGATGAGGATGACGATGACGGCAAGCCATGATTTGGCGCTTCCCGCGTGGCTGCCCTGGTGTCCGCTCTGTGCCATACCCCGTTTTCTACCTGATGACGGAGGTGGTCCGAACATCGGGGGAACCTTGGGCGCGGTTTTCCCTTATGGGATACGCGATTGTGCCGCGGCGCTCCGTCGATTGCAGGTGGGTGTGTCTGGTACGGGAACCGCCTACGATGGCTAGCGGGGAAGTATGTCTCGTCCTCACACCCCGGTGATCGGCCGGGGTAGACCTGCGAGGAGCTTTACAAAAGTGCCAGCCATTCTCGACAAGATCCTTCGCGCCGGCGAAGGCAAGACTCTGCGGAAGCTCAAGCGCATCGCCGAGCAGGTCAACTCCATCGAAGAGGACTTCAAGAGCCTGTCCGACGCCGAGCTCCGCGCCCTGACCGACGAGTACAAGCAGCGCCACGCCGACGGTGAGTCTCTCGACGACCTGCTGCCCGAGGCGTTCGCGACCGTCCGCGAGGCCGCCCGCCGGGTCCTCGGTCAGCGCCACTTCGACGTGCAGCTCATGGGTGGCGCCAACCTGCACATGGGCAACATCTCCGAGATGCGCACCGGTGAGGGCAAGACGCTCACCTGTACGCTTCCCGCGTACCTCAACGCGATCTCGGGCAAGGGCGTCCACGTCGTCACGGTCAACGACTACCTGGCCAAGCGCGACGCCGAGACCATGGGCCGCGTCCACCGGTTCCTCGGCCTGGAGGTCGGCGTCATTTTGGCCAACATGTCGCCGGAGGAGCGCCGCAAGGCGTACAACGCCGACATCACGTACGGCACGAACAACGAGTTCGGCTTCGACTACCTCCGCGACAACATGGCGTGGTCGATGGAGGAGTGCGTCCAGCGCGGCCACAACTTCGCCATCGTGGACGAGGTCGACTCGATCCTGATCGACGAGGCCAGGACTCCGCTCATCATCTCCGGTCCCGGTGAGCAGTCGGGCAAGTGGTACCAGGAGTTCGCCAAGATCGTGCCGAGGCTGCGGCGCGGCACCGAGGGCAAGGACGGCGAGGAGAGCACCGGCGACTACGTCGTCGACGAGAAGAAGCGCACCGTCGGCATCCTCGAGGCGGGCGTGGAGAAGGTCGAGGACTGGCTCGGCATCGACAACCTCTACAAGCCCGAGCACACCCACCTCGTGCAGTTCCTGAACAACGCGCTCAAGGCGAAGGAACTGTTCAAGAAGGACAAGGACTACATCGTCGTCGACGGAGAGGTCCTGATCGTCGACGAGTTCACCGGCCGCGTCCTGCACGGCCGCCGCTACAACGAGGGCATGCACCAGGCCATCGAGGCCAAGGAAGGCGTGAAGATCAAGGACGAGAACCAGACTCTCGCCACGATCACGCTGCAGAACTACTTCCGCCTCTACGAGAAGCTCTCCGGCATGACCGGTACGGCCGCCACCGAGGCCAACGAGTTCCACCAGACCTACAAGTTGGGCGTCGTCCCGATCCCGACGAACCGGCCGATGGTCCGCATGGATCAGCCCGATGTCGTCTACAAGACCGAGGACGCCAAGTTCCAGGCGTGCGTCGACGACATCAAGGCGCGCTACGAGAAGGGCCAGCCGGTCCTCGTCGGCACCACCAGCGTCGAGAAGTCCGAGAAGCTCTCGCGGATGCTCAAGCGCCAGGGCGTGCCGCACGAGGTGCTGAACGCCAAGAACCACGCCCGTGAGGCCGCGATCGTCGCCGAGGCGGGCCGCAAGGGCGCGGTCACCGTGGCGACCAACATGGCCGGTCGAGGCACCGACATCATGCTCGGAGGCAACCCCGAGTTCCGCGCCGACCTGGAGCTCCAGCAGCGCGGCCTGTCGCCGTCCGAGACTCCGGAGGAGTACGAGAAGGCCTGGCCGGAGGCGCTGGAGAAGGCCAAGGAGGCCGTCAAGGCCGAGCACGAGGAGGTCACCGAGTCCGGCGGCCTCTACGTGCTGGGCACCGAGCGGCACGAGTCGCGGCGCATCGACAACCAGCTCCGCGGCCGTTCCGGCCGTCAGGGCGACCCCGGCGAGTCGCGCTTCTACCTCTCGCTCGAGGACGACCTCATGCGGCTGTTCAACTCGGCCAGGGTCGAGATGATCATGACGCGGCTCAACATCCCGGACGACGTGCCGATCGAGTCGGGCATGGTGTCCAAGGCCATCGCCTCCGCGCAGCACCAGGTCGAGCAGCAGAACTTCGAGATCCGCAAGAACGTCCTGAAGTACGACGAGGTGATGAACCGGCAGCGCACGGTCATCTACGCCGAGCGGCGGCGGGTGCTGGAAGGCGCCGACCTGCACGAGCAGGTCCGCAGTTTCGTCACCGACGTCATCGACGAGTACGTCAAGGGCGCCACCGCCGAGGGCTTCGCCGAGGAATGGGACCTCGAGAAGCTGTGGAAGGCGTTCGGCCAGCTCTACCCGATCTCCTTCACCGTCGACGAGCTCATCGAGCAGGTCGGCGGCGACCGGGAGGAGCTGACGGCGGAGCTCATCGCCGAGAAGGTCAAGGAGGACGCGCTCGCGGCCTACGACCGCCGCGAGGAGCAGCTCGGCTCCGAGGCGATGCGTGAGCTGGAGCGCCGGGTCATCCTCTCGGTGCTCGACCGCAAGTGGCGCGAGCACCTCTACGAGATGGACTACCTCCAGGAGGGCATCGGCATGCGCGCCTATGCCCAGAAGGACCCGCTGATCGAGTACCAGCGCGAGGGCTACGAGATGTTCTCCGCGATGCTCGAGGGCATCAAGGAGGAGTCGGTCGGCTACCTGTTCAACCTCGAGGTCGAGGTGCAGGCCAACCCGATCGTCGAGGAGAACGCCGAGGACGACGCGGAGCTCTCCGAGACCGGCTCGATCATCGCCAGGGCGCTGCGGCAGCCGTCGCGGCCGGCCGAGATGGTCTACAGCGCGCCGGGCGAGAGCGGCGACGTGGAGGTCAGCCGGGTGCGGTCGACCCCCGAGCAGCGCGCCGCGTACGGCGACACCGAGCGCAACGCGCCCTGCCCCTGCGGCTCGGGCAAGAAGTACAAGCGCTGCCATGGTGACCCGCGCAACCAGCAGGCGTGACGCGACCAGGTGCGTGACCTGAGACGGACCCCGCCGGGCCTGCCCGGCGGGGTCCTTCGCGTCGTGGGCCGGGGTCATGCGGTCTCGGGTCATGCGGTCTCGAACTCGGTGACCAGCCACTGCACGCCCTGCCGCTCCAGCCGTACGGCGAGCACGTGACTGCGCGGCCCGCAGTGGACGAGCAGGCACATCTCGATCACCCCCTCGCGGGGCCGCTGCACGTGGGGGAGGCCCGTGAGGGGCGGCCGTTCGGCCTCGATCATCTTCCCGGCCCGGACCAGTTCGCGGTAGGCCCGCTCGGTGAGCCGGCCGGCGACGGTCTCCGGCGGCCTGCGACCCGCCAGGATCTCCGCGAGGGCCTGGCCGAGCCCCCGCAGACGGCGCTCGTCCGTGGGCGTGCCCGGACTCCGCGGGGGCGGGGCCAGGGCGAGCGCGCCATACGTGCCGGGATAGGTGCCGGGATGCGGGGCGGGACGTGTGACGGCACCGGCGTCGTGCTCGTCGTACGGCGGGTCGGCCGGGGGGACGGACGCGAGCCGCGGCAGGGGGACGGGCTTGGGCATCGGGGACTCCGCTCTCGTGCGCCGTGAACCTGACGCCTAATAGAGGTTGCGGTCATCCCTCCTGATACGGGGAACGCCAACTTTGCCGACCTGCGAGGATCTTCGCCGCCGTTTGTCGGGAAAGTCCATCCGGGTTGGCGTGATCGTTCCGGATTTTCGCACGGAATGATCGGCGATTAGCGGCATCCGCAATGACGGGAAACACAACAGGGGCGCCCGGGATCGCCGGGCACCCCTGCTCCCTGAGAGGGGACGTGACGCGTCAGGCGCGGGCGGGCGCCGTGTCGGCGCTTTCCCCGGAGTCCACGTCGGGCTCCGGTTCCCGGCCTGGCGTCATGATGTTCAGCTTCTTGATGAGGAAGCTGAAGAGGAAGTAGTAGACGAGGGCGTAGATCACGCCTATGCCCATGATGAGCCAGAAGTTGTGCGTGTTGGACTTGCCGATGTTCAACAGCGCGTCGGTGGCACCCGCGGAGAAGCCGAAGCCGAGCTTGCCGCCGAGCAAGCTCACCAGAGCCATCGAGACGCCGGTGAGCAGCGCGTGAACCGCGAACAGGAGCGGGGCCACGAAGATGAACGCGAACTCGATCGGCTCGGTGATCCCGGTGACGAAGGAGACGAGGGCCGCCGAGATCATGATGCCGCCGACCGCCGGCCGGCGGTGCGCCGGAGCCGCCCGCCACATCGCGAGGGCCGCGGCCGGGAGACCGAACATCATGACCGGGAAGAAGCCGGCCATGAAGGCGCCCGAGCCGTCCGCGCCCTGGAGGTAGCAGGTGAGGTCGCCGGCGAACTGGGTGCCGTTGACGGTGCAACCAGGCACCTGGAACCAGACGATCGAGTTGATGATGTGGTGCAGGCCGACCGGCACCAGCAGGCGATTGGCGACGCCGTAGACGCCCGCCCCGGTCGCGCTGTTGTCCGCGAGCCACTTGCCGAAGCTGTTGATCCACTCACCGACGGGCGGCCAGATGAGGCCGAAGACGACACCGAGGATGACCGCCGCGAAGGCCGTGATGATCGGCACGAAGCGGCGACCGCCGAAGAACGCCAGCCAGGTGGGGAGTTTGATGCGGTAGTAGCGCTGCCAGAGCAGGGCCGCCGTGATGCCGATGACGATGCCGCCGAGCACGCCGGTGGGATTGCCCGCCGCCCAGTTGATCGCGTCGGCGGCCTTGCCGTCCGCGCCGAGCACCTGCTGCGCGACGCGTTTGTGCACCGCGTCCGTCGCGGGCGCGTCGAAGAACAGGCCCTTCGAGACCCGGTCGAAGACCAGGTAACCGACCAGGGCGGCGACGGCGGTCGAACCGTCCGACTTGCGGGCGAAGCCCACGGCCACACCGATCGCGAACAACAGCGGCAGCATGCCGAACAGCACGTCACCGGCGTTGGCGAGGACCTTCGCGACGTTGGCCATCCAGCCGAACCCGGCGACGTCGGCCAGACCACCCGGATCCGGGCCGTTGGAGCCGAGCATGTCCGGCTGGCCGAAGCGCAGGAGGAGCGCGGCGGCGGGAAGCACGGCGATGGGCAACATGAGGGAGCGCCCCAGCCGCTGGAGCACGCCCATCACGCGCGAACTGGTGGAAGGTGCGGCGGGCAGGCCCGCGTCGGCGGAGGTGGAACTCATCGGGGTGTTCCTCCAGGGGGTGGGGGAGAACAGGGAGGAGTGTCAGAGTCGTCTGGCCGGGGCTCCAAGGAGCGTCCGGAGCTGGTAGCGATCGGCTCGGTAGGTGGAGACGCCGAGTTCGGCGCACACCCCGCCGGCGAAGGACCGGCGCTGCAGCAGCAGCACGGCCCCGCCCCGGGGCAGTTTGAGCAGGTCGGCGTCGCTCGGATCGGCGAGGCCGCCGTCGATGGTCAGCTCCCCGGCGTCCATCACGAGCCCGTAGCGCGACTCGAGCAGGGCGTACAGGGATCGTCCGGTCAGGTCGTAGGCATCGAGATCGGGCGCGAGCGCGACCGGGATGTGGGCGCGCTCGATGCTCAGCGGTTCCCCGTCCGCCGTGCGCAGCCGCTCGATGAAATGGACGGCGTCCCCCGGCTGGATGCCGAGTTGCCGTGCGAGGTGGGCACTGGCCCGGACCACCCGCCGGTCCAGGTCGCGGGAGCCCGGCTCCATGCCGCGCGCCCGCATGTCGTCGGTGAAGGAGGTGAGTTGAAGCGCCAGCTCGATCTTCGGCCGGGCGACGAACGTGCCCTTGCCCGGAACGCGGTGCAACCGGCCCTCGGACACCAGGTGGTCGACGGCCTGCCGTACCGTCATACGGGACAGGTCGTAACGCTGGCTGAGCTCACGTTCGGAGGGGATCGCCGCGCCGATCGGCAGTTCGTTGCTCTCGACGAGGTCGAGCAGGATCTCCCGTAGCTGGAAATACTTGGGCACCGGGCTGTCCGGATCGATCTGGGCCACTGATCCCTCCCCTCTCGCTGTGGATCGTCCGAATAAGTTAAGGTTCTTACTGGTCTAGTCCGGACTAGACCACAGCCGGGAAATGTGTGTCAATGTATGGGCCGGCGACGGATCGGTAACGGACAAATCTCGCCAAGCAAGGGATGATCATCGATGACGACCAGAATGCGCGGTGAGATCGCCGAGCAGCCGGCGGCGATCCAGGCGACGCTGGACGCCCTCCTCCCGAGGACCGGCGACGTCGAGGCGGTCGCACGCGGCACCCGCCACCTGCTGTTCGTCGCCCGCGGGACCTCGGACAACGCGGCGGTCTACGGCCGCTACCTGATCGAAGCCCGGGCGGGCCGGATGGCCGCGATGGGTGCTCCTTCGGTCGCCACCACCTACCGCCGCAGGCTCGACCTCGACGGCGTGCTGGCCGTGGGCCTGTCGCAGTCCGGCCGTACGGAGGAGATCGTCGAGACCCTCCAGTGGGCGAAGGACTGCGGGGCGAAGACCGTCGCGATCACCAACGGCGGCGAGGAGTCGCCGCTGGCCCAGGCCGCCGACCTCGCGCTGTGCACGCTCGCCGGCGAGGAGAAGGCCGTCCCGGCCACGAAGACCTACACGACGCAGCTCGCCGCGCTCGCCGTGCTCGCCGTCGGCCTCGGCGCCGACGTCGACCCCGACGACCTGCGCGCAGTGCCGGACGCGGTGGAGAAGCTGATCTCCGACCCCGGTGACCTGGACGCCGTGGTCGAGGGCCTCGCCGACAAGCCCGGGGTCGTCGTCTCCGGCCGCGGCCTGGCGTTCTCGACCGCGCTGGAGCTGGCGCTCAAGCTCAAGGAGGCGTGCTACCTGCACGCCATGGGCCTGTCGTACGCCGACCTGCTGCACGGCCCGATCGCGGTCGTGGACGCCGAGACCCCGGCGATCCTGGTGGCGGCGGGGCAGGGCCCGACCCTGGCGGGCACGGTCGCGCTGGCCGAGCGGGTCACCGGCGCGGGCGCCGCCGCCTTCGGCGTCGGGGGCGGCGAACGGCTCGCCGCCGCCTCGACCGCCGCACTGAACGGTCCGGACCTGCCCGAGTGGGTGGCTCCGCTGGGACTCATCGTCCCCGGGCAGTTGCTCACCGAAGCGCTCGCGCGCAGGCTCGGTATCGACCCCGATTCCCCCCGCGGTCTGAAGAAGGTCACCCAGACCGACTGAACGACCGGGACCGACCGAACGACAGACCGGCCGAACAACAGGAGGACCCCCCATGGCTGCAGACGCCGAGGCGATCATCGCCGGGCTCGGTGGCGCCGACAACATCATCGAGGTGGAGCCGTGCATCACCCGGCTGCGCACCGAGGTGCACGACGCCTCCAAGGTGAACCAGGCCGCGCTCAAGGCGGCCGGCGCCCACGGAGTGATGGCGGCGGGCAACATCGTCCAGGTCGTGGTGGGCCCCGAGGCCGACACCATCGCCAGCGACATCGAGGACATCATCGGCTGACCGGGAGGTCACGGCAGGTCCGCCGATATCCGGCGGACCTATCGGTGACGCCTGCCCGGTCCCAGGAAAGGGCGCTTCATTGACGACTGTTCTCGCCCCGGTCGCGGGGGTGGCCATCGGCCTGGCCGCCGTGCCGGACCCGGTGTTCTCCCAGGCGATGGTCGGCCCGGGAACCGCGATCGACCCCCTCCGGCGGCCCGTCGAGGCTCTGGCCCCGATCAGCGGCACGATCGTGAAGCTGCACCCCCACGCGTACGTCGTGGTGGGGGACGACGGCAGGGGCGTGCTGGTGCACCTCGGCATCGACACGGTGCAGCTCAAGGGGGAGGGGTTCCGCCTGCTCGTGGCCGAGGGGGACCGCGTGGCCGCCGGGCGGCCCGTCGTGGCCTGGGACCCCGCGGCGGTCGAGGCAGGGGGGCGCTCGCCGGTCTGCCCGGTGGTGGCGCTCGATGCGGCGGCCGGCTCGATCGGGGGCGTCGCCGAGGGCGCGGTGAACGCCGGTGACGACCTGTTCGAGTGGTCGTGATGGAGGCGGCGCTTTTCGATCTCGACGGCACCCTGATCAATACGGAGATCCGCAGCCTGGCGCTGTGGCGGATGCTCCTGGACAACCACGGCATCTCCTGCGACGAGACGCTGCTGCGGCGCTTCATGGGCCGCCGCGGCGTCGACGTCATCCCCGAGGTGCTGCCCGATGTGGATCCGGAGGCGCTGATAGAGGAGATCCGCTCCTACTACGACCACCCGGATCTGCCGGACATCGTGCCTGTTCCGGGGGCGGCGGAGCTGGTGTCCCGGGTCGCGGAGCAGGGGGCTCCGCTGGCGCTGGTCACCTCGGCCCAGCGATGGTGGGCGCTGGAGCGGCTCACCGACATCGGCGTCGTGGAGGTGGTACGGACCATCGTCTCCGCCGAGGACGTGACCGTGGGCAAACCCGATCCGTCCGGCTATCTCATGGCGGCCGACCTGCTCGCGGTGGACCCGGCCAAGTGCGTGGTGTTCGAGGACTCGCTCGCCGGGATAGCGGCGGCGCGGGCCGCGGGTATGACCTGCGTTGCGGTGGCCACCACCCATCATCCGGATGAACTGTCGCACGCGGACCTGGTAATCCCCGATATGTCGGGTATTGACTGGCCTTTGACGGAACTACCGGCGGTCTAGACCACCGCCGCAGGAGGAGGAAACGTGGCCGAACGCACAGTCAGCGTCGAGTCGGAGGTCGGGCTGCACGCCCGTCCGGCGGCGGCGTTCGTGCAGACCGCGGCGAAGGCGTCCTTCGACGTCACCATCGCGAAGGCGGGCGGCGCGCCCGTGAGCGCGAAGAGCATCCTGTCGGTTCTGGCGCTCGACGTACGGCAGGGGGAGTCGATCGTCATCAGCGCGGAGGGCGAGGGCGCCGAAGAGCTGCTCGACGAGCTCGCCCAGATCGCCTCGGCCTCCTGACGCCGGTGGACGGACAGCGGAAGACGGGGACGACGGCGGGGGACGAGAACGGCGCGCGGGCGCTGGCCGGTACTGGGGTGAGCCCCGGAGCCGGGTACGGCCCGGCCCATGTGCTCGCGGGTGAGATCCCCGAGCCCGACAAGGAGGCGCGCCACGACGGCGACGCCGCCGCCGAGCGGGCCCGCGCCGAGCGGGCGGTCGAGGAGGTGGCGGCCGACCTGGAGGCGCGGGGCGCCAGGGCGGGCGGCGAGGCCCAGGACGTGCTCGGCGCGCAGGCGCTGATGGCCCGCGACCCGAGCCTGGCCGTGGAGGTCGGCGAGCTCATCGATGGGGGTGTGGCGGCCCCGCGCGCCGTCTTCGACGCGTTCGGCAAGTATCGGGACCTGCTCGCGGCGGCCGGTGGTTATCTGGCCGAGCGCGTGACCGACCTCGACGACATCCGCGACCGGGTCATCGCCGTGCTCACCGGCATGCCCATGCCCGGCGTGCCGACCGGTGCCGCCGAGCCGTTCGTGCTCGTCGCCAAGGACCTCGCCCCGGCCGACACCGCGCTGCTGTCGAAGGACGTGGTCGCCGCGTTCGTCACCGAGCAGGGCGGGCCCACCAGCCACACGGCGATCCTCGCCCGGTCGATGGGCGTGCCCGCCGTCGTGGGCTGCGCCGGCGCCACCGCGATCGCCCCCGGCGCTCCCGTGCTGGTCGACGGCGCGTCCGGGCAGGTGCTGGTCGCGCCGGACCCGGCCCGTGTCGCCGAGGCGCGCGCCGCCGACGAGGCGCGGCACGCGGCGCTGTCGGCGGCCACCGGCCCCGGCGCGACCGCCGACGGCCATCCCGTGCCCCTGCTCGCCAACGTCGGCGGCCCCCGTGACCTGGACGGCGCGCTCGCCAACGGCGCCGAGGGCGTCGGCCTCTACCGCACCGAGTTCCTCTTCCTCGACCGCGAGACCGCGCCGTCGGGGCGCGAGCAGGAGGAGGCCTACCGGGCGGTGTTCGAGGCGTTCCCGGGGGGCCGGGTGGTGGTGCGCACGCTCGACTCCGGCGCCGACAAGCCGCTGGCGTTCCTGCCGCCCCCGGAGGAGGAGCCGAACCCGGCGCTCGGCGAACGTGGCCTGCGCATGTTCCGCCGCTATCCGGAGATCATGACCGCACAGCTGGGCGCGCTGGCCCGGGCCGCGGCGGGCGTGTCGGCCAAGGTCCAGGTCATGGCGCCGATGGTGGCCACCGTGGAGGAGGCCGAGTGGTTCGCCGAGGCCTGCCGTACGGCGGGGCTGGGCGAGGCGGGTGTCATGATCGAGGTGCCGTCGGCGGCGCTGCGGGCGGCGGACCTCATCCGGGCGGTCGACTTCTTCTCGATCGGGACCAACGACCTCACGCAGTACGCGCTCGCGGCCGACCGCCAGGTCAGTGCCGTCGCCGGGCTGCAGGATCCGTGGCATCCGGCCGTGCTCGACCTGATCGCGATGGCGGCCTCGGCCGCCTCCGAGTCGGGCAAGGGCTGCGGGGTCTGCGGTGAGGCCGCGGCCGATCCGGTGCTCGCCTGCGTGCTCGTCGGCTTGGGAGTCACCTCGCTGTCCATGGGCGCCCCCGCGCTGCCCTGGGTGCGGGCCTGCCTGGCGCGGCACACGCTCGCGCAGTGCCGCGACGCCGCCGCCGCGGCGCGCTCGGCCGCTTCGGCGCCCGCCGCCAAGGCCGCCGCCCGCGCGGAGCTGCCGGGCCTGGAGGCACTCGCGCTCTGACAGCCCACAGCAGGGCCGTGACCGGGTTCCTGGCTCGGTCACGGCCGGGCACGGCTACGGTAAAGAACGTGCCACGAATCAGACACGGTGTCGTCATGCTCGCCCTCCTCGTGACCGGTTGCTCGGCCTCTTCGCCGGTCGCCGTGTCACCGGCGGCTCCGCAGACACCGTCGTCGTCCGTGTCCACGTCGTCCACGTCGTCCGTGCCTCTGTCGTCCCCCTCGCCGTCGGTGCGTCCCTCGGGCGGCCCGGCCGAGCGGACGCTCGCGGCGATGAGCCTGCGGGACAAGGTCGCCCAGCTCTTCACCATCGTGGTGTGGGGCCCGAAGGCCGAGGCGGGGAGCAGGGAGAACGAGGCGAGGTACGGCGTGGCGACGCCGGCGGAAGTGGTGGAGAAGTTCCGCCCCGGCGGAGTGATCCTTTTCGACTGGGCGGGCAACGTGTCCGGCGCGAGCCAGGTGGCCGCGCTCACGACCGGCCTGCGTGAGGCGGCGGCCAGATCCGGTGAGGCACCGCTCATGATCGGCGTGGACCAGGAGAACGGCCTCGTCTCCCGGCTCAAGCCGCTCATCACCAAGCTCCCCGGCGCGTCGGAGATCGGCGCGACCGGCAGGACGGCGAACGCGCGCGACGTCGCCAGGGCGACCGGGGAAGAGCTGCGCGACCTCGGCATCTCGCTCGACTTCGCGCCGGTCGCCGACGTGAACATCAACCCCCGCAACCCCGTGATCGGCCCCCGCGCGTACGGCTCCGACCCGGGGAAGGTGGCCGCGATGGTCGGGGCGGCCGTCGACGGCTTCCACGCGGCCGGCGTGGCCTCCGTCGCCAAGCACTTCCCCGGCCACGGGGACACCTCGGTCGACAGCCACACCGGCCTGCCGGTCATCACGCACTCGAAGACGCAGTGGCGGAAGCTGGACGCGCCGCCGTTCCGCGCGGCGATCGAGCACGGGGTCGACGCGATCATGTCGGCCCACGTGGTGATGCCGAAGCTCGACCCCTCGGGGGACCCCGCGACGCTGTCCCCCCGCATCCTCACCGGCCTGCTCCGCGAGGAGCTCGGCTTCGACGGTGTGATCAGCACCGACGCGCTCGACATGGCGGGGGTTCGCGAGAAGTACGGCGACGCCGAGGTCGCCGTGCGGGCCGTGCTCGCCGGGGCCGACATGCTGCTCATGCCGCCGAACCTGCGCAAGGCGTACGACGCCGTCCTCGACGCGGTGAAGTCGGGACGGATCACCGAACGCAGGATCGACGAGTCGGTGCTGCGGATCCTGCGGCTGAAGGAGAAACGCGGCGTCTTCGGGCCGATCCGCACCGACCCCGGCGCGCTGAAGTCAGCCGCGCACCTCAAGGTCGCGGAGCGCGTCTACGCCGCCGCCGGATGAGCGGGCCGGCGGGCCGCACGACCTAGTATTTGAGGCACGTCGGCTGGGAGGCGCGGTGCTCAAGGGTGTGCTGATCGACTGGGGCGGGGTTCTGACGACGAGCCTGGCCGAGTCCATCGCGGAGTGGATCGAGGCGGACCGCATCGACCCACGGCACTACCGGGAGGTGATGCGCGCCCTGGTCGCGCAGGCGTACCGGGAGGGCGCGGAGCCGGGCGCGGAGAACCCGATCCACGCGCTGGAGCGGGGTGAGATCCCCGTTCTCGAGTTCGAGCGCGCCCTGGCGGACCGGCTGGTGACCCTCGACGGCGGGCCGCCGGAGGCGAACGGCCTGCTGGCCCGGATGTTCGCCGGGTTCCGGCCGGTAGAGGAGATGAACGAGATGCTGCGCCTGGCCCGCGCGGCCGGTTTCGGCACCTGCCTGGTGTCCAACTCGTGGGGCGACCACTACGCGCGCGAGGGCTGGGAGGCCGTCTTCGACGCGGTCGTCATCTCCGGCGAGGTCGGCATGCGCAAGCCCGAGGAGCGCATCTTCCGCCACGCGCTCGGCCTGCTGGGGCTGGAGCCGGGGCAGTGCGTGTTCGTCGACGACATCGAGGCGAACATCCTGGCGGCCCGCGCGATCGGCCTGGTCGGCGTCCACCACAGCGATCCCGTGGCGACCATCGACGAGCTGGAGCGCCTGTTCGGCCTGCCTCTCCGCGAGCCCGGCGCCGCCGCCCGTCTGTAGCCGCAACCATCAAGAGACCGAGTCGAGGAACGCATGCGCGTGTATCTGCCGTCCACGATCCCCGCGCTGGCGCGCGTCGTCGCCGCCGGGGAGCTGGCCCCGGCCCCGTTGACCGGCTTCGCCGTCACTCCCGCGTTGATCGAGTGGTACGTCTCGGGTGACACCGAGGAACTGGAGTACGTCGCGCTGACCGAGGCCGCGCGGGCCTCGCTGCGCATGCTGGCGGCCGACCGCGAGGACGGCGTCGAGGCGGTCGCGCGGCGCGTGGTGATCGCGGCCGAGGTGCCGGACGAGACCGTCAAGGCCGGCGCCGATCTGGAGGAGCGCGCCCGTGTGCGGGTGCTGGAGCCGATCCCGATGCGGCTGGTCGCCGCGGTCCACGTGGACGACGCGGATGCCGTACCCGACGTGGAGGCCGCGATCGCGGCGCTGCCTGCGGCCGACGCCGGGGACGACGACGCGCAGTTCGTCGTGGACGGCACGGAGGACCACGAACTGCTGTGGTACGCCACGCAGGAGATCCCGGATCTGCTCGCCTGACCAGCTGCGTTCATGGTTTCGTCACAGTCGGCGTCTAAGCTGGTTGCGAGATGACACACATAGTTTGGGACTGGAACGGAACGCTCTTCCACGACATCGACGCCGTCGTCGGCGCGACCAACGAGCTCTTCCTGCCGTACGGCCTGGGGCCGTACGACGTGGAGGGCTTCCGCGAGGTGTACACCCGCCCCATCTGGGTGGCGTACGAGCGGATGCTCGGGCGGTCGCTCAGGGAGGGCGAATGGGAGCTGCTCGACACGGGCTTCCACGATCACTACCACCGGCTCATGGAGGCCTGCAGCCTCGCCGAGGGGGCGCTGTCGAGCCTGCGCGCCTGGGAGGAGTCGGGCCGCACGCAGTCGTTGCTGTCCATGTGGGGCCACGAACGGCTGGTCCGCAAGACGGGCGAGTTCGGCATCGACGGCCACTTCACCAGGATCGACGGGTCGCGCTCGGCGACCGGCGGCCACAAGGCCGAGCACATGGTCGAGCACCTGCGCGCGCTCGGCCTCGACTCGGCGAAGGTCGTCGTCATCGGTGACAGCGTGGACGACGCCCACGCGGCGCAGCACGTCGGCGCCCGCGCCATCCTCTACACCGGCGGCATGACCAGGCGGGCCGAACTGGAGGGCGTCGGGGTCCCGGTGGTGGACTCGCTGGCCGACGCCCTCGACCTCGTCTGACGCGTCAGCGGGCCTGGCGTTCCTCCTCCGCGCGCTCCATCTCCAGGAGCCAGCGGGGCTTGGCCCTGCGTGGCGGCCGGTAAAGCCGCTTGACCGCCACACCGCCGAAGACGAACGACGCGAACAGGAACAGGCCCATGAGCGCGTCCCAGGTCTCCTGGCCGGAGACCCGGGTGTAGGCGAGCATCACGGCCCACATCGCGAGCATGACGGCCCCGGGGAGCTGCGCGAACGGCAGGTTGCGCAGCTCCTTGGGGTTGTCGGTGTCGAGGTAGCGCGCCGCCCAGGTGCCGCCGGGCCCGCTGCGGACGAACCTGACGTGGTTGACGAAGCCGAGGATCGCGAGCAGGGCGGCGGCGAGCACCGCCCAGACCGGCGCGTGCGGGTAGCCCGCGACCTCGGCGGGGGTGTCGGCCAGACCGGCCAGGGCGCCCGTCATGCTAACCAAAGAGACTGTGCCATCCCTTCTTGATACCCGATCCGACCGACTTGACGGTGTTGATCACCGGCTTGCGCGCGTGGTTGTACGCGGCGATCGCGGTGTCGCCGACGACGCCGCCGACCATACCGCCGACGTAGGCGCCGGCGGCACCGCAAACGGCGGCGAGCACGACGCCCGGGCTGCACGCGGCCGCGCCGATCGTGGCGCCGGCGTAGGCGCCGCCCGCCACGGCCACGCCGCGGATGGCCGCTCGCGCGAACTTCTCACCACCGTTGAGGCCGGAGCCTGAGTCGCTCTTCCACTGGGTGATCCCACCGTCGATGGCGGTGGCCGCGACGCCTGCCCAGCCGACGAACTTGCCCGCCTTGGCGATCCGGCTGCCCCACTTGATGCCGCGCGCCTCGATTCGGGTGGCCTTGGAGTCGTACCACTTGCTGAGCCCCTGCCACAGCCACTTGGTCAGCCAGTTGCCCTCGGGGTAGCTGACCGACTTGAGCTTGTAGAGACCGGCCATGACGCGGCGGCTCTCCTTGAAGTTCTCGCCCCAGGTCTGGAGCAAGTCCCCAGGGCCGCCCAGTCCGTACGCCAGCCAGCCCAGGGCGGTGAACTTGCGCGGATCGACGCTCGACCAGGTGTTGGATTTGACGGTGGAGCTGAAGCTCGGGCCGGAGCGGTGCGGAGCGCCGCCGCCTCCGCCGGTGTAGCCGCCGCCACCGCCGTGGTTTCCGCCCCCGCCGCCGTGGCTCCCGCCGCCGCCGTGATTGAGCGCGGCCAGCAGGGCCCGCATGATCGCCAGCAGGATCGCCAGCCAGCTGCCCCAGAACTTGCCGTCGGGGTCGGTGAACGTGATGGGGTTGTTGCCGGCGTAGGCGTAGCCGTTCATCTGCTGCGGGTCGTGCGGGTCGATGATCGGGTCGACGCTGATGAACCTGCCGGTGGCGGGATCGTACTCGCGCGCCCCGAGGTGGGTGAGACCGGTCGACTCGTCCACGGTGCCGCCGACGAAGCCCTTCTCACTCGGCCAGGAGCCCGGGGGCGCGCCCCGTAGCTGGCCGAAGGGCTTGAACCGCCGCTGCGACAGCGACTGGTTCGCCGCGTCGATCGCCAGCTCCGCCGTGCCGTTCTGGTCGGCGGCCAGGAACTTCACGCCCGAGGTGGTGCGCACCGCGACCGTCACGGTGTCGTGGGTGTAGTACCTCGTCGCCTGTACCTTCGCCGTGGCGTTGTCGAGGCGCAGCTCCATCCCGGGCAGGTAGAGCGTGGTGCCGCCGGGGTCACGGCGGACCAGCCGGTTGCCGTCGGCGTCGTACAGGTAGGAGGTGACCTTCGTGCCCTCGGTCACCTTGGCCAGGTGGCCCTCGACGTCCCACTCCAGGGTCTGGTCCGTGGCGCCGATCGTGCGGCCGGTGGTGTTGCCGGTCTCGTCGTAGGCGTAGGACTCGGTGCGGGCGCCCGCGCCTGTCTGGGTCACTCCCGACAGGGCGTGCGGATGCGGCGAGCCCGGGGCCGGGTAGTCGTAGGCCCGGGTCGTGTCGGCCGCGCCGCCGACGCCGTGCTCGACCTCCTTCGTCCGGTTGCCGGTCACGTCGTAGCCGAACGACTGCCAGTAGGGCGCGACGCCGCCGACGACGCTCGCGCTCGGCGCGCCCGCGCACGTCTGGGTGCCCTGCGTCCAGGCCTCGGTCAGGCGGCGCAGGTAGTCGTACGTGAAGCATTGGGTGTCGGTGCCGGCGCGGGACACGTCGGAGATCGAGACGATGTTCCCCACGGCGTCGTAGGTGTAGGTGGCGTTGCGGTCCACGCCCGCCACGCCCTCGCGGTCCACCCGCGACGACCGCAGGCGCTGGGTGCCGTACTCGTAGGAGTAGGTGAACCAGGTCTTCTTGCCGCCGGTCGACAGCTCGTACTGCTCGGGCTTGCCGGTGAGGCTGTGGACGGAGGCGGTGACGTACGGCGACAGGCCCGACATGGTGGTGGGCCGGCGCAGGTCGTCGTAGGAGTAGACGACGGTCTCGGCCGGCAGGCCGCCCGCGTCGGGATAGGTGGCCGACTGGACGGTGCCGTCCAGCTTGTAGCGCGTGTCGAACACGTAGCTGCCCGCGAGTGCGCCCTCCGCGGACGGGATCGTCACGGTAGTGCGGATGGCCCGGTAGAGGTTGTCGTAGGCGTTGAACGTGGTCGTGTACTCCTGACCGTTCACATACCTGGTGGCGCTGGAAGCCTGTCCCTTGCGCACGGTGTCGTACGTCCACGACGCCAGCAGCGGGCCGGTCGCCGAGCCCTCGCGGGTCTCGGTCTTGCGGCCCATCGAGTCGTAGACGTTGAAAATCGTCTTGCCGCGTGCGTCGGTGGTGGTCAGCACGTGGTCGAGGTCGTCGTAGGTCGTCTTCGTCGTCCCCTTGTCGGGGTCGCGGACCTCGATCTCCCGCCCGCGCAGGTCGTGGAAGTGCGTCCAGACGTTGCCCGCCGGGTCCTTGACGGTGGAGAGCTTGCCGGCGGGCGTGTAGGTGTAGGTCGTCTTGTCGTAGTCGCCGGTGGGGGAGTCGCCCTTGTACTGACGCAGCTCGACGATCTGGTCGCGCGCGTCGGTCAGCGTGGTCACCGGCGTGTCGCCGGTCGGCGGGTCGACGGTGACCCTGCCGCCGCCGTAGCTGGTGACCGTGCGCCATTTCTCCTTGGTCTCGCCGTTGCCGACGAGGAACCGCTCGAGCGTCACCCGGTTGCGGCCGTCGTAGTCGAACACCTTCTGCGACTCGACGTCGCCCTCGTAGGCGCCGAACAACGTCGTCGAGGGGGCCTTGGTCGAGTAGTACTGGCCGTACTCGCGGGCCACGTTGCCCCGGGAGTCGTAGAACTTGTCACTGACCAGGCGGCCGCCGTCCGGCCCGGGGTCCTGGGTCTGGCGCAGCCGCAGCCGCCCGTCGTACAGCTCGTACGTCGGCGGGGTCTGGCCGCCCTCGGCGTCCAGCTTCTTCGTGCCGATGGCGACGATCTCGCCGTCCACGATGCGGTAGCCGAACTCCAGGTTCGGCGTCTGGCCCGCCGATTTCGACCGGTCGGGCATCCACACCTTCATGAGGCGGCCGAGCGCGTCGTACTCCAGGTCGGTGCGCTTGCCGTTCGCGTCGATCTTGACGGTCTCGAATCCGAACGCCGGGTCCTTCTCCTGGCTGGTGACGTGGGCGGTCGAGGCGTCGCCGGGGACCACCGGCGGGCCGGTGACCTTCACGCCCGTGTTCAGCCCTCCGGTGTCGGTGTAAGCCGTCGTCGTGACGTACCCGGCCGCGTTCTTGGTGGTCAGCTCGCGGCCGTAGGAGTCGTACGTCGAGACCTCCTTGGCGACGTACGTCGCGGTGGCGCCGTCGTGCGCGGCGATCGTCTCGACGCGGGTGATGTCGCCCCTGGTGGGCGCGGCCCCGAAGGCCCCGTTGTCGTAGAAGCTGCGGTCGTCCGCGATGACGTGCTTGGACCGGTCGGGGGTGGCCGAGCACGCCACCGCGACGGTCTCCACCCTGGACGGATATTTCAGCATCCACGCCTTGGTGTTCTGGGCGTAGGTGGTGCGGGTGCACCGGTCGTCGGCGGTGGTGGACAGGTCGCCCTTGTCGTCCACCTGGGTGGTGAGGCCGGCGACGGGCTCGTACTTCGTCTCGGTCTCGGTCTCACGCCAGCCGCCGCCGTCCATCGCCGTCCACGTGTGCGACTTCGCGACGTTGACGATGTTCGCGGTGACCGTGCCCCAGCTCCGGGTGCGCTTGGCCGTCTCCTGGTGCCAGGGCGTGTTGACGGTCTTGACCGCGACCGCGCCGTCCACGCCCTCGTATTCGGTCCGCTTGAGCTCGAAGCCCTGCAGCGGGTCCTCGTCCACCACGCTGCCGCCCTCGCCGTCGGAGACGGTGATTTTCCTCGTCCCGCCGCTCGGCGCGAGCCGGTCGCCGTTCATGCCGCGCAGGTAGCGCGTCTCGACCTGGGAGCGCAGGTCGTTCCAGCCGCCGGTCCTCACCCGTACACGGCCGTAGCCGCGCCACTGCGACCAGGTCTTGTACTTCTCCTTGGTCATGCCGTCGTCGTCGTCATAGTGCCAGGCGGCGCCGTCGAGGTACTCGTACGTCGTCAGCGCGTCGGGGGACCCGCCGGTGCGGTCGGTCTGCACGATCTGTGTGACGACGTACTTGTGGAACCAGTCGGTGATCGGGTCGTCGTATCCGGCGGGCGTCCACTTCACCGGGAAGCAGCGCCGGGTGTTGGTCTCCGGCGTGGGCAGCGAGTCGAGCGTGCAGTCGGCGTCGGAGTAGTTGATGTCGATCTGCCCGCCGGACTCGTCGTAGACGGCCCCCAGGCGGTATTTGACGAACGGCGCGATGTCGTCGCCCCGTCTGTCCAATCGGTTGGGCAGTTGCACATGGTTGAACGTCACCGAGGGCAGCGCCACCGGGCTGCCGGTCGCGCGGCCGCTGTGCGTGATCGACTTGACCAGCAGGGCCTGGTCGATGTCCGCGTCGCCCCACAGGTGGTCGATCGTCCAGTTGTCGACGTCGCGGTAGGTGCCGTCGGCCTTGATCACCTGCGTGGTGACGCCGGTGAGCCGCTTGCGCGACCAGAACGTGGGCGCGAGCGTGCCGTGCGTCCCCTTGCACTCGGTGCCCGAGGCGCAGTTCAGGTCGTACGGGACGTCCGGCCACTTCGTGGGGTTCGAGCCGATCTTGCTCGGGTCGCAGTCGAAGGAGTCGGTCTTCAGGCACCGCTCGGAGACGCCGAACATCACGCGCGCCGGGGCCTTGGCGGTGAAGAGGGTGTCGGAGCGCTGGCCGTACTCGATGCGGTCGAGCCAGCCGCCGCGCACGTACGGCGTCTCGTCCCCGGGCTTGAGATCGCGGCCGTAGTGGTTGCCCTCCTGCTGGTAGTAGTACGAGATCGCGTTGCCGCGCGGGTCCACGACGTAGTCGAGGTTCCACTGGTAGGCCTGCTGGCACCACGAGGAGGCGAAGGTGGAGGCGTGGCACGGCTCGTCCGCGTCGTCGCCGAAGACGGGATGCGTCCAGGCCGACTTCGTCTCGGGCTTGCCGCTGCTCCATCCGGGCAGCCGGTTGAGCCCGAAGAAGAACTGCACGCCGTCGGGCGTGGTGAGCTTCCAGTACTCGCCGTCGTCGTCCCCGTTGGCCTTGCCCGTGTCCTTCAGGCGTTCGACGCGGGTGCCGTCGTCGGTCTTCAGCCGCCAGGTGCCGTCGGAGGCCTGGATCAGCTCGCCGCCGCGCCCGTTCCAGCTGATCACGGCGTTGTCGTACGCCCAGCACTGGTCCCCGGGCGGGGTGCCCCACTGGTCCTTGGGCGCCCCGTCGTCCGCGCAGGGCTTGTAGGCGCGCTTGATGTAGCCGGGCCAGTAGTCGAAGCCCTCGCCCACCCAGGACGGCTGGTTGTTGGTGTTGGACGTGCGGCCGTCGACGGCGCCGGAGGAGTAGCCGATCTCCACCTTGGGCGTCAGCTCGCCGGGGACGGGCGGCACCCGCAGGGGATACGACCAGGAGAAGTCGCCCGACTGCTCGGCCACGGTCCAGGTGGCCGACGGCGACAGCTTCGTGGCCTTGTAGTCGCCCTTGTCGCTGGAATCGCCGGACACGGCGGCCAGCACCGTCGGCTGCTCACCCGCGAGGGCCGTCCCCGCCGCCGCTGTCCCCGCCGGTGCCGCCTCCGGTGCCGCTTCAGGGGCGGCCGGGACGGTGGCGGTGAGTGTGCGGTTCGCCGTGTCGTTGCGCGCGCGGACCGGCGTCTCCGTACGGCAGGCGGGCTGGTCGGGGGTGGTCAGCGCGCAGGCGGGCAGCCGGACCAGGCGCAGGCGGCTGCCGTACGAGCCGCCGAAGTCGTCGGCGAGGGCCGAGTAGTCGACCGTGACACTCGTCGTGCCGCCGGCCGCCGTGTCCTTGGCGGCGCTGTGCTTGGCGGCACTGTCCTTGGCGGCGCCGTTGTCCGTCGCCTTCGCGACGGGGGCGAGGGTGAACAGGGCGCCGTCGACGCCCGCGCGCTCGGCGGCGGCCCCGTCCAGCATCCGCACGGCGGCGGGGGAGGTGACCTTCACCTTCCCGGAGGCGGGCGGCCGCTTGGCGGGGGTGCCCGCCGGGTCGGGGCGGCGGGGCTTGGCGCCCAGCGTCTCGCCGCGGACCACGCGCTCGGCGCTGTTCACCTCCGGGCGTCCCGCGTCCGGGGCCGTCGCCTGGGCGGGCTGGGCGACCAGGGACGCGGCGACGGTGGCCAGTGCCGTGACCGCGGCGACCCGGCGTCTGAACCGCTGCCTCAACCGCCGGCTGAACAGGCGGCGGGCACGTCGTGCCGGGTGGGGGAACCCGTTCATGCGCAACCTTTCGAGTCGCCGGTTCTCTACAGGCCGGTGTCGGTGTCCAGCTCGGTGCCGCCGGCCAGCATCTGGATCTGTTCCTCGGTCGCGATGCCCTGGAAGGCCCACACGTCGTCGATCACGCCGGGCCAGTACTCGCCCCAGGCGCCGTCCGCCTTGGTGCGGCCGAGTTGGAGCCCCTTGCCGGCGTTGAAGCCGAGCACGTTGTGGCGCCAGGACACCGCGTCCTCGACCTGTTCGAGCTCGCCGTTGACGTAGAGCCGCATCTCGTCCTGGAAGGCGTCGTACACGATCGCCACGTGGTCCCAGTCGAAGCCGGACTGGAAGGCCGAGTGCTCAGCGGTCGGCCGGGCCGCGCCGGTGGCGTCCTTGTCCGGCATCTCGATCTGGTAGCCGCCCGCGTTGGCCGGGTCGGCCGGATCGGGCCGGTAGCGCAGGGTGAACGCGCTGTTGACCGAGCCCTCCTGGCTGAAGACCGCCGCGGCCCTGGACGGCCGTCCCGCGGTGGTCACCCAGCCCGCGACGGTGAAGCTCTCGTCGGTGCGGACGACCGGGACGGAGGTGGCGGCGTAGTCGCCGTCGCCGTCCAGCACCAGGCCGCCCGGCGGGATGCCCACCCAGCCGGCCCCCTGGTCGATCCTGGCGTTGCCGTTCAGCGTGACGTGACGCCCGGACGGGCCGTCGTCGGCGGCGATGGTCAGCGAGGCCCCGGAGGCCAGCGTCGCGATCTCCGAGTCGCTGATGATCTGGTCGTACAGCCGCACGTCGTCGATGTCGCCGGGGAAGAAGGCGTCGAGCTTGCCGTACCAGCCGGCCCCGATCTGCACCGGGCCGGTGGCCTTCCACGGCGTGGCCACGGCCGTCGTCGAGTTGAGCTTGCCGTTGACGTAGAGCCTGATCTGTTTGTTCGCCGCGTCGTACACGCCGGTGAGGTGGGTCCAGACGCCGCCCTCGGGTACGGCCGTCGACTGGGCCCGGGTGATCGTGCTGTCGGTCGTGTCCTTGTCGTAGCGATTGAAGATCCACCGGTCGTAGCTGGAGGAGTAGTACAGCTCGAACCCGCTGCGCTGGGAGCCGGCCTGGGTCGCGATGATCGCGGCGTGGGCCGGTTTGGTGGCCGGGAGCTTCGCCCAGGCCGACACCGAGAAGCTCTTGGTGGTGTCGGGCAGGACCGGTCCGGTGGTCTTGAGATAACCGGTCGTGCCGTCGAGGTGCACGGCCTTGCCGAACCGTCCCGCCGCGCCGAACGTGACGCCGCCCTGCGGACCGGCCGGGTAGGCGCCGCCCGCCTCCTCCGCGCGTGGGGCTCCGGCCGCCTCGTCCAGCTTCCAGTAGGCGGTGGCCGCCCGTACGGCGGAGGCGGAGTCGTTCAGCTTCCAGCGCGCGGCCACCACCGGATGCTGGGTGAACAGGTTGCCGACCTCCTCGGGCGTGACGATGCGGTCGAACAGTCGCACGTCGTCGATCTCGCCGGGGAAGAAGGCGTCGAGCTTGCCGTACCAGCCCGTGCCGATCTGCACCGGGCCGGTGGCGTTCCACGGTGTGGTGTAGGCCGTGGTCGCCTGCAATTGACCGTTGACGTACAGCTTGATGTTCTTGGCCACCGCGTCGTAGACGCCGACCAGGTGGGTCCACTCGCTGCCCTGGGGCGACGCGGTGCCGACGGCCCGGGTGATCGTGCCGTCGGTCGTGTCGTTGTTGTAGCGGTTGAAGATCCACCGGTCGTAGCTGGAGGAGTAGTACAGCTCGAACCCGCTGCGCAGGCTCCCGATCTGGGTGGCGACGATCCCCGCGTGCGTGGGTTTGGTCGCGGGCAGCCGCGCCCAGGCCGACACCGCGAAGCCCTTGGTGGTGTCGAGCACCGGCCCGGCGGTCTTCGCGTATCCCGTGGTGCCGTTGGTCTGCATGGCGGTCTTCGACACGCCGTCCACCCCGAGCGTCACCCCGCCGTACACGGTCGCCGGGTACGCGCCCGCGACGTCGGTCACCTGCGGGGAGTCGATCGGTTCGTCCAGCGCCCACTGGGCCTTGGCCGGGGAGCCCGCCTTCACACGGAACACGTAGCGCCCGATCTCGCTGGAGTTGCCGGCCGCGTCGAACGCCTTGACCGTCAGGTAGTTCGGACCGGCGTGGTCGGGCGCGATGTCGATGATCACCGCCCCGCCCGGGCTGGACGGCTTGCGCTCGTTCGCCGAGGTCGGGTTGGAGTTGACGCCGAACCAGTACGTGACCACGTCGGCCGAGGACGAGGCCGCGGTGAAACGGCCGTAACGGCCCACGCCGTCATACCAGGGATCGGCCTCGTTCTCCGGGTCCGACTGGGGGTACGCCGTCGACGACAGCGTGGGAGCCGCAGGCACGCTCTTGTCGTAGCTGAAGTAGCACGCGGTGGCGTCGCCCGCGTAGCTCCACGGGCTGTACTGGTAGCCGTCCCAGGTGCGGACGTACCAGTTGATGGTCTTCTTCTCGGGGATCGACGCCGGCAGCGTGACCTGGAAGGTCGAGCCGGTGGTCTTCGGGCCGATCTTTCCCGACGACCACTTCTGCGCGCCGTCCCAGGTCGCGCCGAACTCGGCGTACACCTTCTTGGCGTCGGCGGAGTCGGCGTCGTGCAGGACGGCCGAGATGGTGGGGGGCACGCGCACGGCGGGGGCGGGGGAGTAGACGCACTTGCCGCCGGGGTTCATCGACAGGTCCGACATCTTCGGCTGCGGCGGCGGGGTGTTGTAGTTGACGCGCAGGTAGGCGTCGTCGGCGAACCGCTTCCAGCCGTAGGCGTCGGTCTCGTAGCCCGCGCGCAGGCCGAACGTCGTGGTCGACCACTTGCCGGCCGCGGCGTCCTTGACGGCCTTGGTGGCGTTGAACTCGACGTCGCCGGCCGGGCAGCTCGACGACCAGCCCTTGGCCACGTCACGGGTGTCGAGGTGCTCCAGCCAGTTGTCCTTGGTGGAGTTCCACGTCGAGCTCTCGACGAACCCCTTCGTGCGCCACAGCTGCACGGTGCGGCCGTCGCAGGAGTACGACCAGGTCTCCTTGGCCACGAAATCGGCCGAGATGATGTACTTGCCGGCGTACGCGCTGGTCGGCATGCGGTAGAAGATGCGCTTGACGTCGGACGGCGCGCACTTCGAGTCGCCCGAGCACAGACCCAGGCCCGAGTCGGCCTTGCCGCCGAACTTGTAGTACGACTGGCTGGGATAGGTGCGCGACACGTACGCCCAGGCCGACGCCTTGACCGTCTTCCACACCGGGTCGATGTAGACGGGATAGCGGGTGCCGGGATCGTCGAGCAGCGCCCGGTCGGGGGTGAGCGTGAGGTTCCCGCCCTCCACGGCCGCGTTCAAAGAGGCGACCTTCGAGGTGTCGGAGGGGCCGCGCTCCAGCGAAGCCGAGGCCGCCGCCTTGAGCGCGGGGGCCGGGGTGCCGGAGTCCCACATGACCGCCGCGGGCGCCTCGAACAGCGCCCCGCCGCCCTCGGTGTCGACCGCCTGGACGGCGCCGCCCTCCTTCGTCAGCACGCCGACGCCGGCGCCGCCGAGCCCGAGCGTGAGCCGGGTCAGCGCGCTGTTGGCGGCGGCCTCCCTGGTCTTGACGACGAGAGTGTGGGAGAAGCCGTCCACGTCGGCCCGTACGACGAGGTCGACGTCCTTCATGACGTCGTGGTAGACGGCCGAGTCGCCGTTCAGCTCGGGTTCCGGCAGCCCGCCGGGCCACTTCAGCGCCATCTCGCGGCCGGCCCTGGCGATACGGGCCAGCGGAGCGTCGCCGCCTCCGGACAACGCCAGCCCGATCGTGCTCGCGCGTGGTGCGATCGAGCCGTCCGGCCGCCTGACCAGTGTGGTGTCGGGCGCGACCCAGGAATCGCCCTGCCGCACCCGCACCGGGCGCAGATGCTCGACCGTGGTGAAGGTGCCGTCGGGGTTGGCGTAGGTCTCCCGGTCCTCACCGCGCTTGGCCAGCACCTCGACCGGGCGGCCGGTCTCGCGGGCGGCCCGTCCGGCGGCCTCGTCGGTGGGCGCCCCGTCCTCCGGCGCCTGAGGATCGGCCTGCGCGGCGCGAGGAGCGGCGTACGCCGTGCTCCCGCCCTCGGCGGTGACGGTCAGGCCGATCGCGAGGACCGCGGCCAGCACTGTAGAACCCAGCTTTCGGTACACGACGTCCGCCTCATTCTGGACAGGGTGGGACGAGAGCTAAGAACCGCGCGGAAGGTGCAAAAAACGTTTACTGATCATTAAGGGAACCGCCGGTGACATGACTTGTCAATATCTTGTTCGCCGGGTGGTGGACGGTTTCGATCACGTTCCGGTCACGACGGCCGGTGGGTAACGGGCGTGGTGACCGAGCGCCGGGGCGGATTTCGGCCGGTCTCTCGCTTACGGGGTGGTTGCGGATACAGCGGGCGCCCCGCGCGGGCCGTACGCTGGGCACGATCCACACCGCACCCCACGGAGGCCCCCGATCAACCGCCTCGTTCTCTGGAACATCGACCTGACGCTCGTCGACGTCGCCATCGTCACCCGCGACGCCTACGCGGACGCGTTCCGGATGGTGACAGGGCGGCCGCTGGTGAAGCTCGCGCCTGCGGCGGGTCGTCCCGACTCGGAGGTCGTCTTCGAGACCCTGGCCGTCAACGGCATCGCCGTCGAGGACCACCACCTGCCGAGGTTCCTCGACGCGCTGGCCGTGAGCTTCGCCGAGCGGCGTGACCGGCTGGCCAGGGACGGCCGCGCCCTGCCCGGCGCCAAGGACGCGCTCAAGGCGGTGTCCCGCCTCGACGGCGTCGTGCAGTCGGTGCTCACCGGCACCATCAAGAGCAACGCCGTGCACAAGCTCAAGGCGTTCGGGCTGGACAAGTGGATGGACGTCGAGGTGGGCGGCTACGGCGAGGAGGTGTACCCGAAGGCCACCCTGCTCCAGGTGGCCCAGGGGCGGGCCAAGGCCCGGTACGGCGCCGCCTTCACCGCCGGCAACACCGTGCTGATCGGCGACTCCACCCGTGACGTCCAGGCGGCGAAGATCGGCGGGGCGGCGATGATCGCCGTCGCGTCGGGCAGGTCGACGTCCGCCGAGTTGCGGGAGGCGGGCGCCGACATCGTGCTGCCCGACCTGTCCAACCCTTCCGAGGTCGTCGCCGCCGTCGCCCGCCTCACCACCCCGGCCGGCCGTACGGCCCGCTGACGCGGTTCCGGGCTCGGGGCGGGCAGGCCGGTCTCCGCGGGCTCCGCCGGGTGAAAGTTACACGTCGCGTGTCACGGCATCCGGCATCGGCGCTGCGTGCCGGCGGCGGGCGCGCGGGGGCGTTGCCAGGCGTTCCTCCGCACCGTGCAATGCGAGTGTCTGATCGCCACCTTCTCCAAAGGAGATCACGTGCGTCACCGACTCGCAGCCCTGCTGATCCTCGCCACGGCCGTCGTCGTCCCGGCCGTGGCCTCGGCCACCCCCGCGAGTGCCTCGACCCTCCAGCGCGTCTACTCCAGCCTGCCCTACTCGCTGTGCATCTCGTGGGGACAGTCGGGCTACCAGAACGGCCAGTGGGGCACCTGGTGGTGCAGCACGCATCAGCCGCAGAACGACCCCTGGAACCCCACCTACGACCTGTGGGCGTACGTGAACTGACCAGGGCCGTCCGCACGGCCCGCAGGAATCGGGCCGCGACCCGCGCGCCGGGCCGCTCGTGTTCCCCCGGCGCGCCCGGCGCGGGCTGAACGTTTCACCGCCGCGGCCTGGGTTCTTTCCGGCGGCCGGCCGGCTCGCCCGATGGGCGGGCCGCCGCGTTCACCCAGGTCGCGGCGGTCGGCGGCGCGGCGCACGATCGGTCACCGCAACGGTGGTGATCACACCGCGTCTCACCCGCTGAACGCCGCACCGGGCGGCCGATCGCGGCCGCCCACGTGGTCACCTAATTTCGGAACGTGTGGCCGGCGGTGCGCGGCGTGGCGTGCCGGTGGCCTTCCGCCCTCGGCCGGCACCCTGACGCGGGCGGCAGCCGCCCGTCGTCGTGTCCCGAAAGGACTTCCTGATGAGACGAAGTCTCGCCACCGGACTGGCCACCGGACTGGCCACCGCGCTGGTCGCCGCCGGTGGAGTCGCCATGGTGACGATGCCGGCCGCGGCCGCCGCCGGATGCAAGGTGACGTACAAAACGGTCAGCCAATGGGGCGGCGGCTTCCAGGGCGACGTGGCCATCACCAACCTCGGCGACCCGGTCGGTAGCTGGAAGCTGGAATTCGACTTCCCCGACTCCGGCCAGAGGATCGCGTCCGGCTGGAACGCCACCTGGACGCAGTCCGGCACGCACGTGACCGCCACCAGCTTGTCCTACAACGGCTCCATCGCCACCAACGCCACGGCCAGTGGCATGGGATTCACCGCGAACCTCACCGGCGCCAACCCCGTGCCCACCACCTTCTGGCTCAACGGCTTCATGTGCAGCGGCCCCGTGTCCCTCAGCCCGACGCCGAGTCCCACGCCGAGTCCCACGCCGAGCCCCACCCCGAGCCCCACGCCGAGCCCCACCCCGAGTCCCACGCCGAGTCCCTCCCCGAGCCCGACCGTCACCCCCACGCCGGGCACGCCGCGCCCCGGCGTCGGACCGTGCACGCCGGGCGCGACCTACCCCAACCCGCTGCCGTCGTCGTCGGTGACCGCCACCAAGATCCGGGACGGGTTCAACTTCCTGGAAGGCCCGGTCTGGGACTCCGCCACCCAGACCCTGCTGCTGTCGCTCATGCGTGACGGCACCGGGTCGGAGAACGTCCAGCCCTCGGACGTCCTGCGGTTCACCGAGCCGAACACCTTCGAGACCTTCATTCCCAACGCCGGCAGCAACGGCCTCGCCCTCACCCGGGACGGCGGCACCCTGCTGGCCGCGACGCACGACCAGCGCAGTGTCTCCTCCTTCCACCTGCCCGACCGGACGCGCGGTGTGGTCGCCTCCTCCTACCAGGGCCGCGCCTTCAACTCGCCCAATGACCTCACCGTCGGCGCCGACGGCACCGTCTACTTCACCGACCCCGACTTCCAGCGCGCCAACCGGGCCGACCAGATGTCCGGCCGCACCGGGGTGTTCCGGGTCAAGAACAACGTCGTCTCGCTGATCGACGACACCATCCGGGAGCCGAACGGCATCGCGCTCTCCCCCGACGGCAAGACGCTCTACGTCGGCGGCAACGGCACGGGCCGGATCTACAAGTGGCCCGTCAACTCCGACGGCAGCGTCGGCACCCGCACCGACTTCGCGTCCCTGAACGGCTCGGACGGCGTGACCATCGACTGCGCCGGCAACCTTTACCAGGCCTCCTTCAACGACGGCAAGGTCCACGTGTACGCGCCGTCCGGCGTCCAGATCGGCACCATCTCCGCCGGGCAGAACACCACCAACCTCGCCTTCGGCGGCCCCGACGGCAAGACGCTGTACATCACCTCGGGCACACCCTCGCGCGGCGGGAACACCGGCAACTTCGGCCTCTACCGCGTCCGGCTGAACGTCCCCGGCTGGCCGTACTGAGCGTCACAGGGTGTCAGCGTCACAGGGCGTTGAGGAATCGGGCGGCGGCCGGGGCGGCGACCTGCGCACCGGTGCCGCCGCCCTCGACCACGACGGCGAAGGCCAGGTCGCCCTTGTAGCCGATGAACCACGAGTGCGTCGGAGGGTTCTCGCCGTTCCCGGCCGAGCCGTACTCGGCCGTCCCGGTCTTGCCGGCCGTACCGGCGGGGAAGGACACACCGCTCGCGGTGCCCTCGCTGACGACGGCGGGCATGAGGCGGCGCAGCGCGGACGCCACCGCGGGTTCCAGCGCCCGTGGCGGCGTGCCGCCCGCCGGGGCGAGCGAGGCCGGGACCAGCCGGGGCTGCCGCCAGGTGCCCGCGGCGATGGCGCCCGCGACCGCGGCCATGTTCAGCGGGCTGGCCAGGACGCGCCCCTGGCCGATCGCGGCGGACGCGAGGTCGGTGTCGTCGTGCGGCGCGGGGAAGGCGGCGTCCACGGCCGGCACCCCGATCTTGATGCTGGCCCCGAACCCGAAGTCGGCGGCCACCTTGGCCAGGCGATCCGCGCCGAGGCGCTCCACCGCCATCGCCCCGAACGTCGTGTTGCACGAGTGAGCGAAGGCGTCGACGAAGCGCAGCGTGCCGTAGTCGTGGAATTCGGCGTTGTGGAACGGGAAGCCGCCGATGGTCTTCTCGGCCGGGCACTCGACGGTCTGACCGGGCGTGACACCACCCGCCACCAGCGCGGACGCGGTCACGATCTTGAAGGTGGACCCGGGCGGATACGCGCCGAGCAGGGCGCGGTTGTAGCCGCCCGGCTTGTTGACCACGGCGAGGATCTCGCCCGTTGACGGGCGCAGTGCGACGAGCGAGGCGGGCTTGTCCACGCCGTCAAGGGCCCGCGCCCCCGCCCGGTGCACCCGCAGGTCGAGCGTGGTCGCCAGCGGCTTGCCCGGCTTCGCTCCGCCCTCGGCGAGCGTGACGATCTTCGCGCCCGTCGTGGCGTCGACCAGGTCGGCCCGTGCGGACGCGGTGCCGTTCAGGCGGGAGCCGTACTGCTCGCCGAGTGCCTCCGCGATCTGCTGCACGGAGCCGGGGGCGTCCGGCGTGTCGATGCGGGTGCCGTCGGCGGCGGTTATCGGTGCGCGTTTGGCGGGCACGGTGGCGAGCTTGGCCCGCGCGTCGCCGGTCAGCCGGGGGTGGACGGCCGCCGGAGTCCAGGCCACCTTCCAGGCGCGGTCGCGCTCGACCAGGCGGAGCCTCCCGTCGTACGCGATGGGCAGCGGGCCGGTCAGCCGGGCACGGAACCGCACCGTCTCCTCCTGCACACCGGTCACCCGGAAGCGCTGCCCGGTGAGCTTCAGGTCGTCGTGAAAGCGGCGATAGGTGTTCTCGAAGCCGGCCGGCGGGTCGGCGGTCAGCGTCCGCATCGTCGCATAGTCCGAACGCGACCAGGCGGCGAGGAAGTCCCGCGCGGTCTGTTCGGGTGAGCCCTTCGTGCGCATCGCCCACACGACCGCCCCCGCGGCCACCACCGGCACGAGCACCGCCGCCGTGACGTACGGCCAGCGCCGTCGCTCTCGCATGCGTCCCCCTTTGAGTCGAGTGCACGCCAAGAGCAGCAGACCCACGGGGAGTATGTCCAATATGGATATCAACGCGCTTCATGTGCGGTTCCGATATGATCCCAGCTCGTGGACCTGGTCCGGCATCTCGGCTACTTCCTCGTCGTTACGGAAGAGCTGCATTTCGGGAACGCGGCCGCGCGGCTGGGGATGGCCCAGCCGCCGCTGAGCCAGCGCATCAGGCGTCTGGAGGAGGAACTGGGCGTGCGCCTGTTCGAGCGGTCCAGCCGGCGGGTCGCGCTGACCGAGGCGGGACGGCTGCTCGTGCCGGAGGCCCGCGAGATCGTCGCCCGGGCCGAGCGGATGCGCGACCTCATGTCCGACCTGGCGCGCGGCGGCACGGCGGTCGTGCGGGCGGGCGTCCCCGCCGACCTCGGCGCCGCCGTGCTCGCCGCGCTCATCGCGAGGTTCCGCGAGCGGCGCCCCGACGTACGGCTGTCGCTGGCCGAGATGGGCACGGCCCCGCAGGTCGCCGCGTTGCTGGAGGGCAGGCTCGACGTCGGGCTGCTGCGGCATCCGGTCGCCGCCAACGGGCTCGCCTACGGGCCGGTGCTCGTCCGGCATCCGGGTGTCCTGCTGGCGGAGGACGACGAGCTGACCGCCTGGGCGACGGTGCACCTGGGCGACCTGGCGGGGCGGGACCTGGTGCTGTTCTCCCGCGACGCGGAGCCCGGCCTGTACGACGACACGCTGGTCTCCTGCCGCCGCGGCGGCTTCGTCCCCACCGAGATCACCTGCACCGACCGCGCGGAGTTCGCCCTCGGTCTGGTCCTGTCCGGCACGGCCGTCGCCTTCGGCGTCCCCGCCGAGGTGCCGGGCGTGGTGTGGCGGCCCCTCGCGGGCACGCCCCTGGCGTGGCGGTGCTCACCGGCCTGGCGGGGCGAGCCGAGCCCGTACGTGCGAGAATTCACGGCCGTGGCCGTAGAGGTGCTGAAAGGCAGCGCGGGCATGGTGGACGAAGGAGCGCCGCCCGCTCCTCGCGTCGCGCCGCGCCCGGCGACCGGGTTCCTGGCATGAACGCCGGCATGAGTCCCCTGGAGCGTGTGTTCCGCAACGCCGGCGTCACCGGCTGGCTGCACGCGGTCGACATCGACGGCGGGCGCGAGGTGGGCCTGCGGGCCGACGAGCCGGTGGTGCTCGCGTCGGTCTTCAAGGTGCCCCTGCTGCTGGAACTGCACCGCCAGGCCGATCGCGGCCTGCTCGACCTCGCCGAACGCGTCCGGGTGCCGGCGGCGGACCGTACGGGTGGGGGCACCGGACTGGCGGCGATGCTGGACGACGCCACGCTGTCGCTGCGCGACCTGGCCTACCTGATGATGGCGGTGAGCGACAACGCGGCGGCCGACGTGCTGCTCTCCCGGGTGGGCAGGGAGGCGGTCAACACGCTGCTCGACGGCCTCGGGCTGACGGCGACGCGGGTGGTGCACGACTGCCGCGACATGCTCACCAGCCTGTGGGTGGACACGGGCGTGGCGGAGCAGTCGGACGTGAATCAGGCGTGCACCGACCCCGAGGTGGTGGCGCGGCTGCGCGCGCTCGATCCGGCGCTGAGCAATCGGAGCACGCCGCGCGAGATGACCCGGCTGCTTGCCATGGTCTGGCGCGACGAGGCGGCGGGAGCGACGTCCTGCGCGGCGATCCGCCGCCTGATGGGCCTGCAGGTGTGGCCGCACCGGCTCGCCTCGGGGTTCCCGTTCGACGACGTCGCGGTCAGCGGCAAGACGGGGACGCTGCCCACGCTCCGCAACGAGGTCGGGGTGGTGGAGTATCCCGACGGCGGGCGCTACGCCGTGGCCGTGTTCACCCGGTCGCTCAGCACGGCGCAGAACCAGCCGCGCGCCGACGCCGCGATCGGGGCCGCCGCCCGGATGGCGATCGACCAGCTCAGAACCCACATATGACAGACCCTTTCTATGTGGGCCGGGAGGGTGACATGCGGCCCAAGCGTGGCAAAGATGGGAGCATGGTCGAGGAAGGCGCTCTGCTCTGGGAACCCACGCCCGACGTCGTACGCGCGGCCCGGATCACCCGTTACATGGAACGACTGGGCCGTCCGGGCGACTACGAGGACGTGTGGAAGTGGTCGGTCGAGTCTCCGGCCGACTTCTGGACTTCCATATGGGACTACTTCGGCGTGGTGGGTACGCGTGGCGACGGGCCCGTCATCCAGGCAACGATGCCGGACGCGGAATGGTTCGCGGGCTCGACCCTCAATTACGCCGAAAACGCGCTGCGCGGCCATCCCGGCCGGACGGCGGTGATTTTCCGCAACGAGTCGGGCAGCCGCTGGCAGTATTCGCTCGGTGAGCTCCGCGAGGAGGTCGCCAGGGTCCGGGCGGGGCTCGTGCGGCTGGGCGTGGGGCGTGGCGACCGGGTCGCCGCCTACGTCCCGAACGTCCCCGAGGCTCTCATCGCCTTCCTCGCCACCGCCTCACTCGGGGCGATCTGGTCCTCCTGCTCGCCCGACTTCGGCGCGCCCAGCGTCACCGACCGGTTCGCGCAGATCGAGCCGAAGGTGCTGGTCGCGGTGGACGGCTACCGCTACGGCGGCAAGGCGTACGACCGGGCGGCGGTGGTGCGCGAGATCGCCGGGAAGCTGCCGACGCTGGAGGCGACCGTCTGGATCCCCGTCCTCGGCGCCGATGCGAGTGATGACGGGTTGAGCTGGGACGACCTGCGCGCCGAGACCGCGCCGCTGGAATTCGAGCGGGTGCCGTTCGGCCACCCGCTGTGGGTGCTGTACTCGTCGGGCACCACCGGCCTGCCCAAGCCCATCGTCCACGGTCACGGCGGGATCGTGCTTGAGCACCTCAAGTCGCTGTCCTTCCACCAGGACCTCGGCGAGGGCGATGTGTTCTTCTGGTACACCACCACCGGCTGGATGATGTGGAACTACCTCATCGGCGGGCTGCTGGTGGGGTCCACCGTCGTGCTGTACGACGGCAGCGCGGCCCACCCCGACACCGGCGCGCTGTGGCGGCTGGCCGCCGAGGAGGGGGTGACCTACTTCGGCACCGGCGCGCCGTACATCATGGCGTCGATGAAGGCCGGGGTGAAGCCGGAGGGGCTGGAGCGGCTGCGTGGCATCGGCTCGACCGGCTCGCCGCTGCCGCCCGAGGGGTTCGCCTGGGTCTATTCGGATGTGAAGCCCGACGTGCAGCTCGGCTCGTTCTCCGGGGGCACCGACGTGTGCACCGGGTTCGTCGGCGCGGTGCCGCTGCTGCCGATCCGGGCCGGCGTCATCCCGTGCCGCTGCCTCGGCGCGTCCGTCGAGTCCTTCGACCCCACCGGGGCCTCGACCGTGGGCGAGGTGGGGGAGCTCGTCATCACCCGGCCCATGCCGTCCATGCCGGTCATGTTCTGGAACGACCCCTCCGGCGACCGTTACCGGGAGTCGTACTTCGCCGACTACCCGGGCGTCTGGCGGCACGGCGACTGGATCAAGATCCTCCCCGACGGCGGCTGCGTCATCTACGGCCGCTCGGACTCGACGCTGAACCGCGGCGGTGTGCGCATGGGCACCAGCGAGTTCTACCGCGTCGTGGAGCGCTTCGACGAGATCGCCGACAGCCTGGTCATCGACACCGGGCAGCTCGGCCGGGAGGGCAGGCTGCTGCTGTTCGTCACCCTGGCCGACGGGGCGTCCCTGTCCGACTCGCTGGTGTCCCGCCTGCGTACGGCCCTGCGCACCGAGCTGTCGCCCCGGCACGTGCCCGACGAGATCCAGGTCGTCCCCGGCATCCCGAAGACGCTGTCGGGCAAGAAGCTGGAAGTCCCCGTACGGAAGATCCTGCTCGGCACCCCGGTCGAGAAGGCCGCCAACCCCGACGCCATGGCCAACCCCGAAGTCCTCCCCCATTTCGCGCCACAGCAGTAGGACGGCTACGTGTATAAGTAGACTCCTTAGAAGCCGACTTCTAAGAATTGAATGTCGTACTGCTCGTTGGCGCCCTCTGACATCGCCAACCTCCTTTTCGCGCCACAGCGGGTGAGGCGGTCAGGGGACGAGGGCGTACGCCCGGACGGGGAAGGTCCCCATGCCGGACACGGCGACGGGCGCCGCGTGAAGGCGGAACCCGGTCCGCGGCAGCCGTTCCAGCCCGCGCAGGTGCTCGATGATCGGAATGCCCGCGGTGAGCAGGGCGGTGTGGGCCGGGCGCAGGCCGTCGGCCACGTCGTCGATGTTGACGCTGTCGATGCCGACGACGGCCGGCCGCCGGTCGGCCAGCAGGGCGGCCGCGTCCGCCGTCAGGAAGGGGTGGTCCGGGTCGCCGTAGGACGGGCCGCCCCAGTGCCTGTCCCAGCCCGTACGCAGCAGGACCGCGCGCCCCGTGACGTCGTGGCCGTCGAACGCGTCGGCGTCGATGCCGCGCCCGGGGCCGCCGGACGCGTCGATCAGCAGACCGGGGACGTCGACCAGCCGGGACAGGTCGACCTGGGCCAGGTCCTCGCCGTTTGCGAGCCGGTGGAACGGCGTGTCGAGGTACGTGCCGGTGTTCGCCACCATGGAGATGCGGCCGATGTGGAACTCGGTGCCCGGGGCGTAGCGGCCGCGGGAGTCCTCGCGCGTCAGATAGTCGCCGATCTCCGGCCCGGGCACGCCCGGATAGGTGAGCATGCCGTGCCGGATCACGTGGCTGAGGTCGACGACACGGCCGCCCGGGTGAGATGTCACGTGGATCACCCTATGTGATCAGGACGACGTCGCCAGGGCGCGTTCGTACGCCTCCCGCAGCAGCTGGGACGCGCGCGGGCGATCGGGATCGGGACGGGGGATGCCCAGGTGCTGCTCGCGCAGCTCGTCCATGAGGTCGTCCCAGAGGGGTGGGCCGCCCTCCTCCAGCAGGCGGGACCGGATGCCGAGCTCCGGTGTCGTCGGCCGATGCCGCAGGCCCCAGGAGCCGAGCGCGACCATGACCGGCACGGTCTGGATGCCCGCCTCGGTGAGGCTGTATGTCCCCCGCCGTCCCCGCCCGGCGTCCTCGTGGGTCAGCAGGCCCGCGGCGACGAGGGCCTTGAGGCGGCTGCTGAGGATGTTCGAGGCGATCCCCTCCTCGGAGTTGGTGAGCAGGTCACGGAAGTGCCGGCGTCCGCCGAAGATCACGTCGCGCAGCACGATGAGGCTCCACTGGTCCCCGAGCGCCTCCACCGCCGCGTTGATCGCACAGCCGGATCGCGGTCCTTCTCGCACGGCCACCTCCAAAGTGATTGCATTTTGCTACTACCTAGCTTACGCTTCTTCTCAGTGATTGCAATCCGCAACCACTCGTCGAAACCAGGAGATCACGCCATGTCTCGTGTCAGGGTGCACAACTTCGCCGTCTCCCTGGACGGCTTCGCCACCGGTGAGGGACAGACCCTCGAAGAGCCGTTCGGCCACGCCGGCGGACGGCTGCACGAGTGGTTCTTCGACACGCGGACCTTCCGCGCCATGCAGGGGAAGACCGGCGGGAGCGAGGGGGTCGAGGATGCCATCGTCCGTCAGTGGGACGCGGGCATCGGCGCGGAGATCATGGGCCGCAACAAGTTCGGGCCCCAGCGCGGCCCGTGGGAGGACCACGAGTGGACCGGTTGGTGGGGACCGAACCCGCCGTTCCACACGCCGGTCTTCGTCCTGACCCATCACCCCCGGCCCTCGGTGGAGATGGAGGGCGGCACCACGTTCCACTTCGTCGACGCCACCCCGGAGGAGGCGCTGCGTCAGGCCCGCGAGGCCGCGGGCGGTCTCGACGTGCGGATCGGCGGCGGGCCGAGCACCGTGCGCCAGTTCCTGGCCGCGGACCTGGTCGACCACATGCACATCGCCGTCGTCCCGATCACCCTGGGCCGCGGCGAGCGGCTGTGGGACGGTCTCGAAGGACTCGAGAAGCGTTTCCGGATCGAGTCGGTGACCGGTCCTAGCGGCGTCACCCACATGACCTTCACGCGACGGTGATCCCGGGAGAGTGTCGTAACTCTCCCGTACGGTTGCGCGTCGTCCCCCCCGATCACTCGACTGCCGCCGCGTACGGCGGCGCGGAAAGGCGGAAAAACATGACCACGAACATCACGTCGAAGGACGGCACGACGCTCGCCGTCGACACAGCCGGCCAGGGCGCGCCGGTGATCCTCGTCGGCGGCGCGTTCAACGACCGCTCGACGGTGGCCGGGCTCGCCGCCGAGCTCGCGTCGGCGTTCACCGTCGTGACCTACGACCGGCGCGGCCGGGTGGGCAGCGACGACAGGAGCGAGGACTATGCGGTCGCCAACGAGGTCGACGACCTGGCGGCCGTCATCGAGCACGTGGGCGGCCGGGCCTCGGTGTTCGGCCACTCCTCGGGCGCGGTCCTCGTGCTCGAAGGGGCCATGCGCGGGCTGCCGGTCGATCGGGTGGCCGTCTACGAGCCGCCGTACTGCGCCGACGAGAACCAGCCGAGGCCGGCGGCCGACATCTACGACCGGCTCAAGGCCCTGGTGGCCGCGGGAGACCGTGACGGCGCGGTGGAGCTGTTCCTCCACGAGGCGGTCGGGGTCCCGACGGAGATCATCGCCGGGATGAAGGCGGGGGAGGGGTGGGCGTTCATGGCCGACAAGGCGCCCAGCCTGCCGTACGACGTGCTGGTCAGCGCGCCCTGGCAGGTCATGCCGTACGACCGGCTCGCCGGGGTCGGCGTGCCGGTGCTGGCGGTCTACGGCGACCGGACCGCGCCGAACCTGGCGGAGGGGACGAAGGCCGTCGCGGCGACCGTGCCCGGCGCCGAGCTGACGGTGATGCCCGGAGAGGACCACGCGGTGTTGCAGCGTCCGGCGGCACTGGCGCAGATCCTGACGAAGTTCTTCGGCTGAGCGCCTGCCCGCGCACACGCCCGCGCGGGACGGTGGGAAATTGTCGGAGCGAGCGGTTACCTTCGAGTCGGCATGCGAATCGACGGCGCGACCACTGAGCTGATGGGCACCGAACTGATCGGCACCGGACTGATCGGCAGGGAGCATCCTGCCGCGATGCTGCGTGCCGAGATCACACGGGTCGTCGGCAGCCACGGGGGCCTGATCCTGGTCGCCGGTGAGGCCGGCATCGGCAAGACCGCGCTCGTCGCCGATGCCGCGGAGGAGGCCAGGCGGCTGGGCGCGCTGGTCCTCGGCGGATCGTGCTGGGACTCCGACAGCGCCCCGGGGTACTGGCCGTGGGTGCAGGTCCTGCGGAGCATGCGGCGGTGCGCCGGGCCCGGAGAGTGGGCGGCGGCCGAGGAGGCCGCGGGCGCCGGCCTGGGCGCGCTGCTCGGCGAGTCGTCCGGCGCCGACGCCGCCGAGGGTTTCCGGCTGTACGACGCGGTGACGAGCGCCCTGGTCGCGGTGTCGCAGCATCGTCCCCTGGTGGTCGTGCTGGAAGACCTGCACTGGGCGGACACGGCGTCACTCAGGCTGCTGGAGTTCGCGGCCCAGCACACCTGGTTCGAGCGGGTGCTGCTGGTCGGCACCTACCGGGACGTGGAGGTGGAGTCGGCCGACCATCCGCTGCGGCCCCTCGTGCTTCCGCTGGCGGCGCGGGCGACCACGGTGTCGCTGACCGGGCTCGAGCGGGAGGAGGTCGGCGCGCTGATGGCCCGCGCGGCGGGGCGCGAACCGTCCGCCGACCTCGTGGCCGAGGTGCACCGCCGCACCGGCGGCAACCCCTTCTTCGTGGAGCAGACGGCGCGTCTGTGGCGCAGCGGCGGTTCGGTCACCACGATCGCCCCCGGCGTCCGCGACACGCTGATGCGGCGGCTGTCCCTGCTGCCCGCGCCCGTCGTGGACCTCCTCGTCACGGCCGCGGTGCTCGGCCGGGAGTTCCACCGCCGGGTGCTGGCCGCCGTCGCCGCCGCTCCCGTGCTCCAGGTGGAGCGGCTGCTCGACCAGGCGATCGCCGCCCGGCTTGTCGTGGCGAAGGGTGCGAGGGGCGGAGAGGTCTTCGCGTTCGCGCACGACCTGGTCCGCCAGGCGCTCTACGAGTCCCTCGACGACGGGGCGGCGCCCCGCCGGCACGCCGCGGTCGTCCACGCCGTCGACCGCACTCCCGGCCTCGCGGAGCATGTGCTCCCCGCCGACATGGCACGTCACGCCTACCTCGCCGGTGACCACGTGGAGCCGCTCCACGCGGTGGACCGGCTGCTCGCCGCGGCCCGTGACGCCGCCGCCCGCCTGGCCGCGGAAGAGGCGCTCGGGCACTACCGCAGGGCGCTCGAACGCGTCGCCGGCGCCGGGGAGCATCGCCGGCGTGTCGTGATCGCGCTCGAGCTCGGCCGTGAGCTCTACCACGGGGACGACCGCGACAGCGGCCGGCGTGCCTTCGAGGAGGCGGCCGCCGTCGCGCGGGAGACCGCCGATCCCGAGTTGATCGCCCGGGTGGCGCTGTCCGTCTACGCGACCTGTCTCGGCGAGAGCGGCCCGCTGGGTGCCGACCTGCTGCGGGAGGCGCACGGCGAGCTGGTCCGCGACGGGCGGCCCCCCGACGGCGATCGCTCCCTCGACCGCCTCGCGCGGGACCTGGCCATCCATGTGGCCGTGCTCGCCCGGCGGGGCGAGGACGACGAGGCGCTGGCGTTCAGTCTGTGGGCCTGCCACGACGCCATCTGGGGGCCGGGCACCGCACCGGAGAGGGCGGAGCTCACCGGGGAGCTGCTGACCCTCGCCCACCGTACGGGCGACGCGGAGATGGAGAGCATCGCCGCGTCGCTGCGCTGGGTGGCTCTCCTCGAGCAGGGCGACCCCGCCTATCTCGGCCAGTTCCGCGAGTTCGTCACGCTCGGCGGCCGCGCCGGCCTGCCGCGCATCGACATGGCCACGGCCAGCGACCGCAGCATCATCGCCGCCCTCATGGGCGACTTCGACCAGGCGGAGACCCTGCTCGACGAGCTGGCCGGGTTCGAGCACGGGCACGACCACTTCGCGTACATGCTGGATCACCACCGCTGGGCGATGCGGATGCTCCAGGGCCGCTACGACGACCTGGACGAGATCCACCGTGCGCTGCGCAGAAGCCGGCACCCCTGCCCGGGCCTGCTGGAGGCCATGACCGCGCTGCACAGGGGAGACGGCGACGCCGCACTGCGCCATCTGCGCGACACCATGGACAGGGGCGAGCCGGGGCGCTCGCTGCAGCCCCTGTGGCTGCGGTTCCAGGCCATGGTCGCCGCGTGGTCGCGCGACCCCGAGCTGTGCGAGAGGGCCAGGGCCGCGCTCGAGCCGTATCTCGGCGACTGGACGGTCTCGATGTACGGCTGGGACGTCGGCGGCCCGGTGATCCTCCAGCGCGCTCTGATCGACGCGGCGCAGGAGCGCTGGGACGAGGCGGTCGACGGGTTCACCGCCGCCTGGCAGTCGGCCGATCTGCTCCTCGCCCGCCCGTGGTCCGTCGAGGCGCGGGCCCATCTCGGCGAGGCGCTGCTGCGCCGGGGCCGTCCGGGCGACGCGGAGGAGGCCGGGAAGCTGCTCGGCGACGTGGAGGGCGAAGCGGCGCGGCTCGGCATGCGGCACATCGCGGAGCGCGTCCGCCTGGCTCGTCTCAGGGCACGCGCCCCCGCGCCCGGTCCTGTGTCCACCACCGTGCCCGGTCCTGTGTCCACCACTGTGCCCGGTCCTGTCGCCGGCCCTCCGGCCGAGTTCCGGCGGGACGGCGCGGTCTGGACCCTGGGGTTCGGCGGTCACACCGTCCACCTGCCCGACGCCAAGGGACTGCGCGACCTGCACCGCCTGCTGAGTCGTCCCGGGGCCGACCTGCCCGCCGTACGGCTGCTCGACCCCGAGGGTGGGGAGATCGTCGTCGCCGCCCGGGCGATGGGCGGCGACGCGGTCCTCGACGAGGAGGCCAAGGCGCGATACCGGCGCAGGCTCGCTCTGCTGGACGAGGAGATCGACCGGGCGGCCGAGCGGGGAGACGACGACAGGGCGGCCGAGTTCGACCGGGAGCGGGCGGCCCTGCTGGCCGAGCTGCGTTCCGCCTCGGGGCTCGGCGGGCGCGACCGCCGCCTCGGCGACGAGGCGGAGCGCGCCCGCAAGGCCGTCACCGCCCGGATCCGTGACGTGCTGCGCAAGCTCGACCGGCTGCATCCCGCGATGGCCGCCCACCTGCGTGCCGCCGTCTCCACCGGCGCCACCTGCCGCTACCAGCCCGAGCACGATCTCACCTGGCGCCTGTGACCCGCGCTCACTTGCGGTTGTAGAGGCGCATGGTCAGCGCCCCGAAGACCACGATCGACGCCGCGCCGCAGACCAGCACCCAGGTGATCTCCCCGGTGTCCGGGCTGCCCGCCATCAGCGACCGCGCCGCGCTGACCAGGTGGGAGATGGGGTTGACACCGACGAACGCCTGCAGCCAGCCCGGCATGGTCTGCGGGTCCACATAGACGTTGCTGAGGAAGGTGAGCGGAAACAGCACCAGCATGCTGATGCCCATCACCGATTTCTCGCTGCGCAGCAGCAGCCCGAACATCGTCCAGATCCACGAGAACGCGAACGAGAAGGCCACCAGCAGCGCGATCGCGGCCAGCACGCCGGCGACGCCGCCCTGCGGGCGGAAGCCCAGCACCAGGCCGACCACGAGGATGACCGTCGCCGCCATCGTGTAGCGGAACGCGTCGCCGAGCAGATAGCCGACCATGGTCGACGGCCGCCAGATCGGCAGCGTACGGAAGCGGTCGAAGACGCCCTTCTCGATGTCCTTGTTGACCTCGACCCCCGTGTACATCGTGATCATCACGACGCTCGTCACCATGATGCCCGGCAGCAGGAACTGCAGGTACTCCGTCGGCGAGCCCGCCAGCGCGCCGCCGAACAAATAGGTGAACATCAGCGTCATCATGATCGGGAACGCGGTGACGTCGAAGAGCTGCTCGGGCACGTGCTTGATCTTCAGCATCGCCCGCCAGCCGAACGTCAGCGAGGCCGACAGCGCGCTGGGGCGTGGCGGGCGTGCCCCGGGGGCCAGGACCGCGCCCAGCGTCTCGGCCGCGGGGACGAAGGACGTGCCGGTCTCGGTGGTCGTCGCACTCATGCCGCTGTCTCCTGCGTCTCCTGGTCCGTGGCGGGGTCGTGGGGGTCCGTGGCGGGCGCGCCAGTCAGCGTGAGGAAGACCTCGTCGAGGCTGGGCTGGCCGAGGGAGAAGTCGTCGACGACGATGCCGGACGCGGCCAGCGCCGCGAGGGCGCGCGCGGCCCGCTCCGCCCCGGCGTCGGCGTCCTCGCCGGGGATGCGGGTGGTCAGGGCCACCGGATCGGCTTCGAGGTGGACGGACGCGTTCAGCTCCCTGGCCAGCAGGCGCTCCGCCTCAGGCCGCTGCGCCGCGTTCCGCAACCGCACGTGCACCGCCCCCGAGCCGACCGACGACTTCAGCTCGCCCGGAGTGCCCTCGGCGATGACCCTGCCGTGGTCGATGACCGCGATGCGCCCGGCCAGCCGGTCGGCCTCGTCCAGATACTGCGTGGTGAGCAGCACGGTGGTGCCGTGGGCGACCACGATCCTGACGATGTCCCAGACCTGGTTGCGGCTGCGGGGGTCGAGACCGGTCGTGGGCTCGTCCAGGAACAGCAGATCGGGGGTGTTGAGGATGCTGGCCGCGATGTCCAGCCTCCTGCGCATGCCGCCCGAGTAGGTCTTGACCTGCCGGCCGGCGGCCTCGGTCAGCCCGAAGGCCTCGAGTAGCGCCATGGCCCTGTCTTTGGCGGCGGGCTTCCTGTGCCCCAGCAGCCTGCCGAGCAGGACCAGGTTCTCCATCCCGGTCATCTCCTCGTCCACCGAGGCGTACTGGCCCGTGAGGCTCACCCGGCTGCGTACGGCGTCGGGCTCGCGCAGCACGTCGTGGCCGAACACCCTGGCCTCCCCGCCGTCCGGGCGCAGCAGGGTCGCCAGCATCTTGACGGCGGTGGTCTTCCCCGCCCCGTTGGGGCCGAGCACGCCGTACACCATGCCCGCGGCCACCTTCAGGTCGAGCCCGTCCACCGCGCGGTTCTCGCCGAATGTCTTGATCAAGCCCGATGTCTCTATCGCCAGGTCCGTTGTCCGGTCCCGCATGATCTGCCGTCTCCTTTGTTCTCCGCGTACACAGTCCGCGTACACAGAAGAGGCGCCAGACGCGGGGCAGGGCCCGCTAGATCCGATCTAGCGGGCCCTGCGGAGCGGGTCGTCAGGCGGGACGGCAGGAGACCGTGGGCAAGGCCGGGCTGCCGTGGTGCTTGATCGTCACGCCCCAGGAGCCGCCGTGGCCGCCGGGCCGGGCGGTCAGCGCGTTCCTCGCGGAGTCCCACCTGGCGCGGACGTTCCAGGTCGCGACGACGCTCTGCGTGCGCGGCAGGGTCATGGTCACGACCCAGTGGTCCGAACCGGTGACGGTGACGCCGAGGTTGTACCGGGCGGGCCACTTCGCGCCCGGGTGGAGGGTCGCGGTGCAACTCCCGCCGGGCGGCGTCGGGCTGGGCGAGGCGCCGGGAACGGCGGCGTTCAGGGTGTTCAGCACCGCTGTGTACGCAGGCTTCCTGCCGCCGTCGCCGTCGAACAGCAGCGGGGTGTCGCCGCTTCGCCACGAGTCGGGGTCGCGTACGCCCCACACGGTGACACCGGTGCAGCGGGAGACGGCCAGGCAGTCGCCGACCACGGCGGCGTACGTCGCGGCCGGGGCGCCCGGGACGTCGAGCTCGGTGATCTGCACGTCGACCCCGAGGGCGGCGAAGTTCTGCAACGTCGTGCGGAAGTCGCCGGGATAGGGGTCGCTGCCGCTGCTCAGGTGGGCCTGGAAGCCGACGCAGTCGATCGGCACGCCGCGGGAGGTGAAGTCCTTGACCATGGTGTAGACGGCCTGCGTCTTGGCCGAGGTCCAGCTCTCGATGGCGTAGTCGTTGTAGCAGAGCTTGGCGGCCGGGTCGGCGGCCCGCGCGGTGCGGAACGCGGCCTCGATCCAGTCGTCGCCGGTGCGCTGGAAGTTCGAGTTACGCCGCGCTCCGCTGCCGTCGGCGAACGCCTCGTTCACCACGTCCCAGGCGTAGATCTTGCCCTTGTAGTGGGCCATCACGCCGTTGATGTGGTCGGTCATCGCCTGGCGCAGCGCGGCGCCGCCGAGGGTCAGCAACCACTGCGGCTGCCCGGAGTGCCAGAGCAGGGCGTGGCCGCGCACCCGCTTGCCGTTCTGCACCGCCCAGTCGACGACCCGGTCGGCGTTGGTGAAGACGAACTGCCCCTGCCGCGGCTCGGTGGCGTCGATCGTCATCTCGTTCTCGGGCGTCACCATGTCGAACTCACGCCCGGCGATCGTGGTGTACGCCGTGTCGCCGAGCTTGCTCGCGTTGATCGCGGTGCCGAAGTAGCGTCCGCTGAGGGCCGCCGCGGCGCCCAGCGTGGTGCCGGACGGGTCGGCGGCGGCGTTCGCTCGGGAAATCTCGGCCATCGCGAGGCCCATCGACAGTGCCGCGACGGCGCCGAGGACGAGCGTGCGGCGGATGACTCGGCTGCTGGAGAGGAGTCGGTCGATCATCGGTCTCCTCCTGGAAAGGGCCGACCTGCGGGTTGTGCCATGACCTCGAGGGGTTTCACGACGTCCGTCCTTCCTCCTGAGAATCCTGGTCTTCGCCGTGACCGAATGTTTCGGAGTCTCACCGAAATGTTGCAAGTCGACAAGACTCAGTCATGAGCACTCAGGTCCGCAGTAAGGAAAGGACCCGTCCGCATACGCTCCTTCCGCAGCAAAGGGCCTCGGAGGACGCGGCAGAGACCGGAGCCGCGGCGGGAAAGTTTCAGGACCCATGACATCTGTCGTGGCCGGGTCGTGACAGACGGCGGAGGTACGCGCCGGGGCGGCGGCGGAGGCTTGCCGCATGGACATTCACGACGGCGCCCCCGCCCTGTCCGTGGCGGGACTGCGCAAGACGTACGGCGAGACCCGTGCGGTCGACGGGGTCGACCTGGTCGTGGGCCGGGGTGAGGTGGTCGCCCTGCTCGGCCCGAACGGCGCGGGCAAGTCCACCACCATCGACATGGTCGTCGGGCTCTCCCGCCCGGACGCCGGGGAGATCGCCGTGTCCGGCGTGTCCCCCCGCGAGGCGGTGCGGCGCGGCTTGGTGGGCGTGCTGCCGCAGGAGGGCGCGCTGCTCGACGACGTGACCGTAAGGGAGACCGTGGCGCTGATCGCGTCGTTGCACCGGACGCCGCTGCCGGTGGAGGAGGCGCTGAGCCGCGCCGGGGTGGCCGACCTCGCCGACCGGCGGGCCGCGCGGCTGTCCGGCGGCCAGAAGCAGCGGGTCCGGTTCGCCATGGCACTGGTGCCCGGCCCCGGCCTGCTGGTGCTCGACGAGCCGACGGCGGCCATGGATGTGGCGGCCCGGCGCGACTTCTGGCGGTCGATGCACGCCTTCGCCGAGACCGGCCGCACCGTGCTGTTCTCCACGCACTATCTGGAGGAGGCCGAGGCGTACGCGGACCGGGTCGTGCTCATGCACGCGGGCCGCGTCGTGGCCGACGGCCCGGTGTCCGCGGTCATGGCCGAGGTGTCCGGCCGTACGGTGACCGCGACCGTGCCCGGCGCCCGGGCCGTGGACCTGGGCGTGCTCCCGGGCGTGACGGCGGCGCACGTCCGCGACGGCCGGGCCGAGCTGCACTGCGCCGACTCCGACCTGGCCCTGCGGGAACTGCTGGCCCGTTATCCGGACGCCCGCGACGTCGAGGTCGGCGCGCTGGGCCTGGAGGACGCGTTCCTCCGTCTCACCGAAACCGTGGAGGTTGTCAGATGACCGGGTATCTCGCGTTCGAGATCAGGCGGACGCTGCGCGACGCCAGGTTCCTGCTGTTCGCGGTCGCCCTGCCGGTGGGGCTGTACCTCCTGATGGCCGACCGCTTCGACGACATGGGCCTGCCCGCGTCGTACGTCATGGGCAGCGTCGCGGCGTTCGGGGCGGTGAAGACGGCGCTCGACGTCGGTGCCCGCACGGCGGTGGAGCGCGGCGCCGGCTGGCAGCGCCAGTTGCGGCTGACCCCGCTCAGCGGCGTCGGCTACCTTCTGGCGAAGGCGTCGGTGGCGATGGTCGTGGCGCTGCCGCCGGTGGCGGGGGTGGCACTGGTGGCCGCACTTGTCAGCGGGGTGCGCCTGTCGGCCGGCGGGTGGGCGCTGGCCGTGCTCGGCGTGTGGGCGGGCACGGTGCCGTTCGCCCTGCTCGGCCTGCTGATCGGCCAGTTCGCCACCGCGCAGAACCTGCAGGCGTATCAGGGGGCGGTGGTGCTGCTGCTCAGCTTCCTCGGCGGGCTGTTCATCCCGGTGAGCACGTTCCCGCAGACGCTCGCGACGGTGGCCAAGGCCCTGCCGAGCTACTGGCTCGCCCAGATCGGGCACGCCACCGCCCTCGGGCAGGCCGCGCTGGTCCTGACGGTGTACGCACTCGTGCTGGGCGCCGCCGTGGCCGCCCGATATCGCCTCGACACCGCGCGAGACTAGCCCCCTACGGCCAGGGCCGCCCGCAGCGACTCCAGGGCGTCCACGGCGATCTCGAACAGGGTGCGCTCGTCGTCTCGCTCCAGCCACTCGTCGAGCGCCACGGTCAGCACGGTGACGCCGGTGTCGGCGAGCATGGCCGCGGTCAGCGGGGCCAGACCGCGGCGCACGAAACCGTCCCGGACCGCCTCCCGCAGGGCGGCGCGCTTGCGCAGGTCGCGCTCGCGCAGGCCGTCGTCGGACTGGACGATGGCGCGCAGCTGCCGCAGCTCGGCCCGCCGCCCGTCGAACAGGGTCTCGGACACGGCGCGCAGGCTCTCCACGAGCACCGTCATCGGGTCCATCGACGCCGGCGCGTCGGCCAGCAGCCGGGCGGCCATTTGCGGGAACTCGTCTCCGGCGAACAGCACCTCGCGCTTGTCCGCGAAGTGACGGAAGAAGGTCCTCGTGGTCAGGCCCGCCCGGGCGGTGATCTCGGGCACGGTCGTCGCGGCGAACCCCTGCTCGGTGAACAGTTCCAGCGCCGCCCGCTGTAGGCGCTCGCGCGCGTCCGGCCGCCATCTACTCACCGGGCCAGTCTAGATGATGACATGCCGTGTCATCATTGACTAGTGTGACGACACGGCGTGTCATCACCGATGGTGACCGCGGAGAGGAGCACAACATGGGCGGCGAGGTCTGGATCCTGGGCGGCAGCGGCCGCAGCGGCCAAGCGATCGCGGCGCAGCTGGCACGCAGGGGTGTGGCGCCGGTGCTGGTCGGCCGGCACGCCGAGCGGCTGGCCGCCGCGGCGGCGCGGGCCGGCGGCGCGCGCACGGTGGTCGCCGGCTCGGCCGAAGCGATGGCCGGCGAGATCCGCCGGCAGGGACCGGCCGTGGTGGTCAACACGGTCGGGCCGTTCACCGCGACCGCGCCGACGGTCACACGCGCCTGCCTGGCCGTCGGCGACTACGTCGACCTGGCCAACGACGTGGCCGCCGTGACCGGCGTGCTCGGCCTGCACGAGGCGGCTTCGGCGGCGGGGCGACGCCTGGTGACCGGGGCCGGGTTCGGCGTCACGGCCACCGAGAGCGTCGTGGTCAAACTGTGCGCCGGCCGTCCGGCGCCGGTACGGGTACGGGTCGACATGGTGCCCTCGATCGCCGTGGCCGCCGGGCACATCGGCGAGGCGCTCGCCGCCACCCTCGTCGAGGGCATCCCCGGGGTCGAGGGGGGCCGCCGGTATGGGGGCCGCCGTTACCGGGACGGCCGGCTCGCACCGGCGCCCATCGGCGGCGAACCGGCCCACCTCGTGCTCCCCGACGGCGAGCGGGTCACCACCGCGAGCCTCCCGTCCGGAGAGCTGGTCGCGGCTCAGCGCGCCAGCGGGGCCCCCGACGTCGTCGCCGCGTCCAGCGAGGCACCCGCCTCGCCGTTGATGCGGGTGGTCCTGCCTGCGGCCACCGCGCTGCTGGCCAGCGCCCGGATCCGGGACTTCGCCCGGCGCCGGCTGGCCCGGGTGCAGGTCAAGGCCCATCCGCAGCCACGCCCGCACTCCTGGGGACACGCGCGCCTGGAATGGGCCGACGGCACCGTCGAGGAGGGCTGGCTGCGCGTCGGTGAGGCGCAGGAATTCACCGGCGCCGTCCCGGCCGAGGTGGTGCGCCGCCTGCTGTCCGGCGAAGGCCGGCCAGGAGCGTACACACCGGCCGCCCTGTTCGGCCCGTCGCTGGCCGAGGCGTGCGGCGGAACGTACCTGCCGGTGACCACGCGGACCGCTCCATGAGGTTCCTGCCTTACGCCGCGTCTTCACGAGGCCGCCCTCCGCCTCGCCCGTCCGGCGACGACCGGCTGACCAGCTTCCGAGACAGGTTCTAGGGTGACGTACGTGGGCGATCAGGGCGTGTGGGGCCAGGCCGCCTGGCCGATGTGGAACCCGGCGAGACCGGGCTCCCGTACGGCCCGCGTTCGCGGCGTCGTCGTGCTGTCGCTCCTGCTGCTCTGGCCGCTGTGGGAGGCGCTGCGGCCGGACCGGGGCTGGCCGGAGGCCGTCGCGGTGCGGATCGCGATCGGCGTCGTCACGCTCCTGTACGCCGTGGGCTGGCTGGGCGCCATGATCGCCGGGATCCGCCTGACGCCCCGGCGGCGGGTCCTGCTCGTCGGGGCGCTGTTCGCGCTGGCGACCGTGGCGGCGCTGCTGCGCAACGGCCCGCTCTACCTCGGCCACACCGGAGTGTTCAGCTACGTGCTCGGGGTGGCGGCCTGGCTGCTCCCGGCGCGGTGGGGGGTGCTGCTCGGGCTGGGCACCTGGGCGGTTCAGGCGCTCGCGCAGTATGCAGTTCAGGTGCTCACGCACCATGCGGCCCCCGGTCCCGTCGACTGGGGACATTTGGGCGGGCTCGTGCCCGGGATCGTGATCCCGGTGGCTGTGACGTTGCTGATCCGGCTCGTCGTCCAGCTCAATCACGCCCGCGAGGAGATCGAGGCGCTGGCGGCGGCGGCCGAGCGCGACCGGCTGGCCAGGGACCTCCACGACGTGCTCGGGCACAGCCTCACCACGATCACGGTGAAAAGTGGCCTCGCCCGCCGGGTGCTGGAGAGCGGCGGCGACCCGGAACTCGCGGTGGCCGAGCTGCGCGACATCGAGCGGCTGTCGCGTCAGGCGCACAGCGAGGTGCGCCTGACGGTGTCCGGCCGCCGCCGGCCCTCCCTCGCCGCCGAGCTCGCGGGTGCCCGCGCGGCGCTGCGGGCCGCCGGGATCACCGCCGCCCTGCCGCCGTCCGCGGGCCACGTCCCGGCCGACCTGGCCGAGCCCTTCGCGTACGTCCTGAGAGAGGGGGTCACCAACGTGATCCGGCACAGCGGCGCCACGCGATGCGAGGTGCTGTTCGGAGACGACTGGCTGGAGATCCGCGACAACGGCCCCGGGCGACGCGCGGCGGCGCCGGGCAACGGCCTTTCCGGGCTGGCCGAACGGTTGCGCGCCGTCGGAGGGCGGATCGAGGCGGGTCCGCTGCCACCCGGTGGCTTCCGGCTGCGGGCGAGCCGCACATGATCAGGGTCTTGCTGGCGGACGACCAGGCGCTCGTACGGGGTGCGCTGGCGGCGATGCTCGCGCTGGAGCCCGACATCGAGGTGGTCGCCCAGGTCGGCACGGGCGAGGAGGTCGTCGAGGCGGCGCGGCGCAGCCGGCCGGACGTGGCGCTGGTGGACGTGCAGATGCCGGGCAAGGACGGGCTGGAGGTCACCGCCGACCTGCGCGCCGCGCTGCCGTCCTGCCGGGTGGTGATCTGCACGACCTTCGGGAGGCCGGGCTACTTCGCCCGCGCGATGGAGAACGGCGCCTCGGGCTTCGTGGTGAAGGACGCGCCGCCCGAGCACCTGGTCGACACGCTGCGCCGGGTCCATGCGGGCCTGCGCGTGGTCGATCCCGCCCTGGCCGCCGAGTCGCTCGCCAGCGGGGCGAGCCCGCTCACGGGGCGGGAACGCGACGTGCTGCGCGCGGCCCGGCAGGGCGGCACGGTGGCGGAGATCGCCCGGAGCCTGCACCTGTCCGCCGGGACCGTACGCAACCACCTGTCGGCGGCCATCGGCAAGACCGGCGCCGGCACCCGCGCCGAGGCCGCCCTGATAGCCGAGGAGCAGGGCTGGCTCTAGAGGCTCACACCGTGTACGGCCAGGACGCGGTGCGACGGCGGTCCTCCTGGAAGCGGGTGATCGCCAGGACGACCGCGACGGCCAGGGCGGCCGCGCCGATGGTCAGGACGTTGGAGACGATGTCGAAAACGGCGGCGTCGCGGATCTCCGGCAGCTCCTCGGCGTTCGCGTACTGCCGGCTCACGATCCTCGCCATGATGACGGCGACCAGCCATGCCAGCCACCAGGCCCAGACGAGGCCGGAACGGCGGGCGGTCGCGAAATTCCCGGTCCCTTCGATCGCATAGGGCTCGGACGATGTCCAGATGTCGTCGACGATTTGTTTCGGAAACCAGAAGTTGACGATCGGCACGATCCATCCGAAGATCAGCCAGGGCCTGGCCCGCCGGTGCGGCCACGGGCTCAGCGTCTCGGCGTTCGCGCGGGCGCGGAACAGCCAGACCAGGAACATGACGGCGGTGGCGAGATAGACGACGGTCCCCACCAGGCCGGACAGGCTGTAAAGCGCGTCATTGGCTTCGAGGTCGCTGAGGGGGACGGAATCCGTGTCGGCCTGGAACCTGTCGACGAGCACGACCCGCTGTGCGTCGACGGCCGAGGCGATCAGGCACATCAGGGAATCGACGCCCAGCATCACGACGGCCGCCGTGCCCAGGCCCCTTATGGGTTGCAGCGGAGCGGACGGTGGTGTGGGATACACAAAAGACTCCTCGGAATAGGCCGACGATTCATCATCCAATAAGGAGCGGAATTCGATTGTCCGCGTTTCTCACCTGGGATGATTCTGTGATCGCGTCGGAATCGGGAAATTCGGAATTCTCCGGAGCCGCTTGGCGGCCACTCCTGCCGCCGCCTTCTGACCGAAAAGCGAATGACCGGCGGGTGGCGGGAGCGCGAGAATGCGTCGCATGTCTCAGGCGACACTGCGCACCGACCGCATCACACTCGTCCCGCTGTCCGACAAGCATCTGGAACACGAGGTCGAGCTGGACGCCGATCCCGAAGTCATGCGTCACCTCGCCGGCCGGGCACGTAGCCGTGAGGAGGTCGAGGACTTTCACCGCCGGCGGCTCGCCGCCGCGGAGCGCGTCGCGGGGCTCGGCTTCTGGGTGGGTTTCGTGGACGGGCGGTTCGTCGGCTGGTGGATCCTGCAGCCGCCCGAGCGTCCCGACCAGGGCCCGGTCGAAGGGCAGGCCGAGCTCGGCTACCGGCTCCTGCGCCGCTACTGGCGTCAGGGCCTGGCCAGTGAGGGAGCCCGCGAGCTTCTCCGCCACGGATTCGAAGATCTCGGGCTGACCCGCGTCTTCGCCGAAACCATGGCGGTCAACACCGCCTCCCGTGCCACGATGACCGCGATCGGCATGCGGTACGTCCGCACGTTCCACGCGGACTGGGAAGAACCGCTCCCCGGCAGTGATCTCGGTGAGGTCGAGTACGCGATCACCCGAGAGCAGTGGCTCGCCTCCCGAGTTGCCAAAGCGCGATAGTTGTCGCAATGGAGGCAGAGGTCGGCGGCGTGAGGGTGCATTACGCCGAACTCGGAAGCGGACTCCCGGTGGTGGCGTTGCACGGCGCGGGGGTCGACCATCGCGAGATGGCCGGGGCGCTGGAGCCGGTGTTCCGCGACCGGCCCGGTTATCGGCGCGTCTACCCGGACCTGCCGGGAATGGGGCGCACTCCGGTGCCGGACTGGTTGCGTGGCTCCGACGACGTCCTCGATCTCCTGCTCGGCCTGATCGACGCCGTCGTCGGCGATGAGAGGTTCGCGGTCGTCGGCCACTCCTTCGGCGGGTATCTCGCCGCGGCCGTCGCCGACCGGCGTCCGGCCCAGGTCGCGGGACTGGCGCTGATCTGCCCACTCGGCGAGGAAACGCGTGACGTGCCCCCGCACGCGGTGCTACATGCCTCGGCCGGCGTGGCCGATGTGCTGGATCCTGCCGAGCAGGCCCAGTTCCGGGACTACTTCGTGGTGCAGACGCCCACCACTGTCGAGCGATTCCGGGAGTACGTGGCACCGGCCCTGCCCCTCGTCGACCGGGACGGCCTGGGGCGGGTGTTCGAACGGTGGCGGCTGAGCGACGCTCCCGCGGACACCCCTCCGTACACGGGCCCGGCTCTGATCCTCGCCGGGCGCCAGGACGCCACCGTGGGGTACGCCGGTGCGTGGGAGCTGGTGAAGCGGTATCCGCGCGCCACGTACGCCGTCCTGGACCGCGCCGGCCACGCGCTGCCGCACGAGCAGTCCGGGCTGGTCACCGCGCTCATGACCGAATGGCTCGACCGAGTGCACGAGCATCGCCCGGCCTGAACGCCGAAGCCGTTAGCCAAGTACTTCACGTACTTGACGTACTTGACGGCGGAACGGATACTCAGGGAGAGCGAAGGGAATTGATATGGGAGTGCATTTCGCCAGCTACACAGAGGCTCGCGCGAAGTTGAAGGAGCTTCTCGACGCGGCGGAGCGAGGCCGCAGCGCGACCGTCAGCCGTGATGACCGGACTGCCGCTGTGGTGGACGGCGAGCGCCTCCGTTACTTCCTGACCCGGGTGTGCCCATCCCATGCGCAAGTGGTGCCCGAGGATGGCGGCTGGTCGGTGTTCATCCCAGGACTGCCGGTAGCCGCGGACGGGCGGACGTTCGACGAGGCCATCGACGAGATGATCGACGCCCTTCGGGAGTACGCCGAGGACTGGCAGGACCACCTGTTGAACGCGGCCAACCACAGGGACAACTGGGGTCTGGTGCAGATGATCTGCCTGAGCAGCGACGACCAGCTACGGGAGTGGCTGACCGGAGTAGCTCCATGACGTGGCCCCAGCCGACCCGAGAGGATCACGAGCGCTTCTGCAAGGCCGAGGGCTGGTGGCGAATCCGGGACGCCAGGGGACGGACGGGCATCCATCACGTCACGTATGAGCTCGACCTTCCCGCGGGCGGCATCCTGCGGACGCGAATCTCACATCCGCCTGACCGTACGACCTATGGGCCCAGCCTTTGGGCTCATATCCTGCGGGACCAGCTCCAGGTCTCCGAGGAGGAGTTCTGGGGCTGTGTCCGAGACGGGGTCGTGCCCGACAGGGGCGGCTCTCAGACACCACCGGGGGCGCTTCCCGCGGATCTCGTGCACCTCCTCATTCACCGGGTGGGGCTTGCCGACGCCGAGGTCGCGGGGATGTCGAAGGACCAGGCTCTCGCACGACTCCAACTCTTCTGGTCGCAAGACTCGTAGCCCGATCAGGAGACGGGACGGCGGCGGTCGCCGTCCGCTCACGGATTCGGCGGGTACGGATCGCTGCGCAGCCTGCTGTACATCCAGCCGTCACGCCACTGACCGGCACGGAACTCCACCGCGCGCAGGACGCCCTCCAGCGTGAAGCCGGCCTTCTCCAGCGACTTCTGCTCCGCGATGTTCTCCGGATGGGTGGTCGCCTGGATGCGCTCGACAGGGGTGTGAGTGAACAGGTAGTCGCACAGCATCGCCTGAGCGCGCCAGCCGATTCCACGCCCGCGCCAGTCTGGAAGCAGGCCGATCCCTATCTCCCAGTAGCGGGAAACGCCGAAGCCTCGCGCCGACCAGCTCACCAGGCCCGCGGCCGTGTCGTCGGCTTCGACGATGAGCCTGCTGTCGTCCTCGCCCAGGTACCCGTCCTTGGCGTAGCGCCGCGCCGGGGCCTGGGCGTCACGGAACCCCGCCCAATCCAGGCCGATCAGCCCCGGCTCCGTGACGAAACGCCGGAACATGACGAGGTCGTCCTCCGCCACCGGTCGCAGCCGTACCTCAAGTGCGCTCACCGTGCCGCCTCCCGTCGATGCTCTTCGACACTAGCGCCGAGATCATCAGCCCGTGACGGCGCGAAGGGAGCCGGGGTGGCGGCCGGTGAGGCGGTCCAGCCTGGCGGCGGTGACGTCGTCCGCGGGAAGGTAGGCGATCAGGAGCTGGCTGTCGTCGCCGGACAGGCCGAGGGTCTCGTAGGCCAGCCGTAGTTCGCCCGCCTCCGGATGCGCGAGCCGTTCGAGTCCGGTACGCCGGGACGGGCCGGGCGGAGTCGTCAACCGGTCGGTGAAGGGGGCGCCGACGGCGAGGGTCAGCTCGTTGACGAGGTGCTCGACGTGCGGGTCCTCGCGGGACACGCCCAGTTTCAGCCCGGCGAGCCGCTCGTCGGCGACCCGGTCCCACTCGGGATACGCGGCCCTGGCCCGAGGGTCGGCGAATACGTAGCGCACCAGATTGGGCGGCCGGATGTCCAACATCCCGATGGGACCGGCGAGCCGCTCGTAGCCGTCCGTGTGGGCGAGCACGTCACCGAGCCGGTTGATCACTAACGCCGGGGCGGGTTCGAGCCGGTCGAGCAGTGCCCGGATGGTGGGACGGACCGACTGCGTGGGCGGTCCCTGGCACGGGCCGACGAGCCTGCCGGCACCGTCGGCCGCCTTGAAGTGATGGAGCAGATGGAGGCGGTCGTCGGCGGACAGGCGTAACGCGTCGGCGAGGGCGGCGAGCACGGGCACCGAGGGGTGGCGGTCACGTCCCTGTTCGAGCCGGGTGAGGTATTCGACGCTGATCCCGGCGAGCGTGGCCAGCTCGGAACGGCGAAGGCCGGGGGTGCGGCGCCGGCCACCGCCGGGCAGCCCGACCTCGGCAGGGGTGACGGCCTCGCGGCGGGCCCGCAGGAACTCGCCCAGAGTGTTGTCGCTCACGGTTCGCAGGCTACCGAGCGGCCTCGTTCCCGATCGTGGCCCTGCGGGGGCCAGTCTCGGCCCGGCCTCCCTCCGGCGGTCCCCGTCGCCGGATTCTCGGTCCTGTTCGCGGTTTTACTGATTAGAGGAGCGTCGACATGGATCTGGGACTCACCGGACGTACGGTCATCGTGACGGGGGCCTCCGGCGGCATCGGCCGCGAGATCGCCCGCGGGTTCGCCGCCGAAGGGGCCGACGTGGTGCTCACCTATCACCAGGCCCAGGCGGGCGCGGAGCTGCTCGCCAAGGAGATCGGCGGACGCACGCTCGTCGCGCCGTACGCGCTCGACGACGACGGATCGGCCCGTGGCCTGGCCGAGACCGTGCTGAGGTGGTCCGGCCGGATCGACGTGCTGGTCAACAACGCCGTGCACTGGGGCGCCGCCGAGCCGGACGAGGATCTCCCCTTCGAGGCGGTGCCGGACGAGAGGTGGCAGAAGGTCGTCCGGGCCAACATCGAGGGCGCGCTACGGCTCAGCCGGGCGGTCGTGCCGTCCATGCGGGAGCGCGGATGGGGCTGGCTGGTGCACATCTCGTCGAGCGTCGCGGTCGACGGCATGCCCGGCGGGGAGTACTACGGCGCGGCCAAGGCGGCACTGCACGGCTTCAGCAGGTCCGCCGCGTTCGGGCTCGGAAAAGACGGAGACATCCTGTCCAACGTCGTCATGCCCGGCTTCACCAGGACCGAGACCAACCTCGCGATGGCCGAGCAGTGGGGCGGGCACTACAGCGCGCGGGCGCCGATCGGCCGCCTGCTCGACGCGGCCGAGGTCGCGAACGCCGTCGTCTACCTGGGCTCGGCCGCCAACACCGGCATCACCGGCCAGGCCATCAAAGTGACCGGCGGGGTCTGACCGGGAGCCCGAGCCTGCGCCGTCCATGCGCGCCGGCCGCGAGGATCGCGACTACGGGAGCAGGCGGACGAGGCCGTCCTCCAGGTAGGCGGTCCGGCCGGCGTCCGCCGCCGAGATCGCCGCGTTCATCCTCCGTGCCAAGCCGGGCGGCAAGAACGTGTCGAGGTCGGTGGGAGGAACGAATACATGGTCGTCGAGCTCTTCGGGCGGCAGGCGGACCACCGCGATTTGAGAGTCGGTGAGCACGCCCGCGTCGAAGACGAACATCAGCCCGGCCTCCCACGGCGGTGCCGGTGGCACCCAGTCGACGCATGCCAGCTGAACCGCCGGCGGCGCGATGCCCAGCTCCTCCTGCAATTCACGAAGCACGGCAGTGACGGGAGACTCCCCGGCCTCGACGATCCCGCCGGGGATCTCCCAGTCGTCCTTGTAGACCGGGTGCACGAGCAGCACCCGCCCCTCCTGGTCTCGAAGCAATGCGCCCGCCCCGGCGCGCAGGCGCGGTACGGAGGCGACGTAGGCCAGGAATGACGCAGAGTCGCTCATGACGCTCCGGCACTATGAGGGCTCATCGAACCGTGACCGCGATGGTGGGCCTGCTGGACGCTCTCAATCCAGGGGATGCGCCCTCAGATACTCGACCGCATCTTCGTTCGTGGCGAGCCACTGGTCGCAGGCACCCCACTGGATGCGGTCCGCGCCCGCGTCAGACAGGGCGACGTAGGCGACGGCCGGGCGGTGACAGGAGCTCTTGCCATGCGCACTGCACTTGCCATTGGCGCCGTCCGTGGACGGGTTCTGGAACAGACTTGCGTTCCACCGCTGGATGTCGATGATTTTCGATGTCATTCGCGGCATGTCGATCAGTCTGATCATTCAGACGATGCCGAGCAAGGGTTTTCTGATGAATCAGGACGCGGGGCAGCGGTAGGCGGCGTGGCGGTTGGGTGAGCAGCAGACCACGCCGCAGGTGAGGAACCGGCCGCCAATCAACCAGATGCCCCACTGCACGTCCACGCCGTTGTGGAGCGCCTCGCGGGCGGTCTCCAGGCGGAAATCCAGCCCGAGCCGGGCCTCGTCGGCCGGGCGGAGGAATGCGCTCTGGTTTGTCCGGTGGCGCTCGGCCAGCCAGGCGAGCGCGTCGTCGAGCGCGGCCGGAGAGGCGTCGATCCGGCGGGCCGGCTTCAGCAACCAGTCGCAGGTCCGCATCGGCGGCAGCGGGGAAGCGGTGAACGGGCCGGGGTCGGCGGGCGGCAGTGGCGGCCGTCTCTCGGCCTCGTTGCGCAGGTCTGCCCCGATCCCACTCCACAGGTAGCAGTGCAGGTGCATGACGCTCCGTACAGTGGGAGTGGCCCCCGCTCGCTATCACCGGGCAGGGGCCACCGTGCTCCTACAGTGTGGTCAGGCCGGCCGCGCGAAGCTCGGCACCGGTGAAGCGGAGAGTCCCGGCATCCGGGTTCTTGCTGTCACGCAGGGCGAAGGCGTCGGCCTCGCCCGGAATCGGGGCCAGCTCAACGCAGGACTCCATGTCTTCTTCCTGCTGGTTGCCGCCACACAGCCGCCGGAAGCGCACTCCGGCGAGGTCGTGGTCGTACAGCTCCATCGCGTTCCCTTCCTGTTTGGTGGTCCCGCCTCTGACGGTTCGCCGGGCGGGCGTCTTCATACGCCAGGCTTCCTTGGGCTGGGCTTCATCGGGCGCGGCCCAGCAGCACGTCCAGCCACAACCGACGCGCCCGCGCGTCCGGCAGGCGTTCGGTTTCCCGGATCTCCGGTCTGTTGCCGCCTCGGTCCGTCCGGCGGATGAACAGCAGCCCGCCGGACGCGCAGAGTTCGTACGCCAGCGGCGCGCACTGGTCGCAGGTGTGGGCCACGACCCGGGCCCGGACAGTGCGCTTGGTCTCGCGCATCCACCGGACCGCGACGCACCCCGGCTGCTCGGGCGCCACATGCAACCCGGGACAGTCGTTAGGGAGCCGAGGCAAGGGCGGCCAGGCTCTCCTGCTCGGCGATAACCCGGCAGAGCTCGGTCAGGTCGTCGCCGTCGACGGTCCGGGCGGCGCCCGCGTCCTCGGCCGCCGCGGGGAAAGGTCGTTCACGGGTCGCCCATAGTCGTCCGCGATCGCTCGTCATCACCCGCCAGCCCTCGGTCGGTGCGGTGCCTCTCCGGTCTGTCACAGCTCGGACCTCGTTTCTGCTCAAGGGTCCTCGTATGGCGTGGACCCGCTCGTGTTACCTGCTATGACAGCGCTGCGTAACCTTCCCGGCACAGGTGCGGATGAGGGAAACTGAGGGCGCGCCAGGGATCACCCCCGGATCCGAGCAGAGGTGCAGGCGATGAGCGACGACCTACCCGCATGGGCCGTACGGCTGCGCGCCGAGCGGCGCAACCGGTTGTGGAGCCAGCGTGAGATGGCCCGCCGTCTGGTCGAGGCCGCCGACGAGGACATCCGTCCCCGCCTGCCCTCGCGCGAGACTATGATCCGCCGCATCAAGGCGTACGAGGCTGGCCACAACCGCCCCGGCGACCCCTACCGCGTCCTGTACGCCCGAGCCTTCGGGCTTGGCGAAGTCGATTTGTTCGGCGAGGCTGGAGGTCGCAGTATTCGGGAAGCCGACGACGGTCTCGGTGTATACCGGCAGCCCGACGACATCCTGAACATGAACCGGACCGGCGCCGTCATTCATCTCCCTTACCAGGCCCCCGTAGCCCCGGAGCTCGTCATGTACTTTCTGGAACAGCTTCCAGGCCACTACAAGGCGGACATGTACCTGGGCCCTCGCCACCTCATTCCTACCGTCGCCACGCAGGCGGAGCTCATCAAGGAACTCGCCCTAGCCGCGGATGCGCCCGTACGTCGCGGTCTCCTGGGCGCCGGCGTCGCGTACGCGGCACTGCTGGGTTGGCTGTACCAAGACGCCGGTGACGTCGTCCGCTCCCGAGCTTGGCGAGCCGTCGCCCTCGACATGGCCCACCGTTCACAGGACCCGCAGCTCATCAGCTACGCCCTCACGAACAAGGCCATGCTCGCTCTCGATTTGGATGACGGGCGCATGGTTGTGGACTATGCGGAGGCCGCATTGGCCGACGAGAGCAAGCTATGCCCGAAAGTACGGGTGCTCGCTCTGGTCCATCAGGCACTCGGACACTCGATGCTGCCAGCAACGAACAGGGACCTGGTCGACCGACTGTTGGATCAGGCGGCCATACTCGTTAGCCGGGTTGACGACGAATACCCCTGGGGCAACGCCTGCCGTCGGACTCTCCGGTACATCGACGTCCAGCGAGCGACCGCCTACCTGCGCCTGGGCGCCTATCGAGAGGCTGTCGCCCTATGGGACGGCATTCTCGGCGTAGCCCCGGGATCAGCGCGCCGCGACAACGGAGTGTTCTGGGCGCGTCAGGCTGCCGCTCTCGCAGCCGTGCCAGAACCGGAACGCGTTGTCGAGATCGCGTCTGTCGCCGCTTCTTCCGTGGGAGTCACCGGATCGGTGAGGCTACGCAAAGAGCTGAAGGCCATCCAGCGTCACGCGACCGCCTGGGCCGGCACTGCCTCCGGCCGCGCATTGGCCGATATCGTCGGGCAGTTCGCCTGACCCCCCATGCGGAGACACGGATGACCCCTCAGCCCCTGTCGGAAGATGAGATCGCCACGCATCTGAGCGAGCTACCAGGATGGGAACGCCAGGGTGACAGCATCGCTCGAACGTTCAAGCACACCTACCACGAGTGCGTCCACCTGGCCATGTACGTCGCGGCGAAGGCCAGGGAAGTCGGCCACCACCCCGACATTCACATCACCTGGCAGCGAATCCGCTTCGTCATCACCACCCACGACGCTGGCAACCGCCTGACCGTCAAGGACTTCGAACTAGCTCGACACATCGACGCAGTCGCAGCGGGCCACGGCGCCGAAGTTCTTGGAGCGGAACCGAGATCGTGAGGGTTGCCGCTGACGGCTCTCCATAAATCCAACTGATCTCTGCGGCTTCGTCAGGCTGTTAAAGGCCATCTGGGTAGATCTGAGGCTCTCAACCTGGGAAGGATTTTCGGGTCCAGTTGGAGTGCTGCGACTAGGACGTGAGCGGCCAGCAGTGGGGGTACCGCGTTCCCAATTTGCTGCGCGATATCGCGCCCTCGCCAGGGATAGTTGGCGGGAAAGGTCTGGAGTAGTCCGGCCTCTGCGCTTGAGAATCGGTCGAGGCTATTACCAGACGGCGTTATGACTCGATTGCGAGAGATCTTTCCAGTTACAGTGAAGGCCGGCTCGTCGGAAGACCGCCGGCCACGAGCTTTCGGGTCGCCGCCAGTGCCGTAATTGGAGACCACGACGAAAGGCGTCGCCCGCTGCAGCACATCACGCATCCTGGCCCAGGGGAGCAGGCTGGTGTCTCCCTCGGCACGTGGTACCGCCTTGAGGAACGGCCGGTGAGTCGGCCTGGGTAACGACACGTCGCTCTTATGGCGTGCGATCATGACTGCGCGTCGTCTAGTTTGGGGCACTCCATATTGTTCTGTGCGAAGGACGTCGCAAACTACGCTGTATCCTTCACCGGCGAGAATCTCTCCCATCGCTCGCCAAACTGGTAGAACGGCTGGCACCTGCTCTAGGATGATTGCCCGATAGGGCTTGCCGTCGTCGATTGCCTCAAGTGCCCATCTCAACGGTTCCAGCACTAGAGCTGTGCGCTCATCAGACAACTTCGATAAGTCTGCTTTGACGTTCTCCCGGGCGGCCATGCGTTTGGCGAAGGCGAGTACATCATCGAGGGCGCGCCGGCCTGCGCCGGACCCTGCCACGGTATATGTCTGGCACGGTGGCCCAGCTGCCAGGACATCGGCATCCTCGAAATCGCTCGGCCCATACTTGCGCACGTCGCCTTGTTCCGTGAGCAGCCCCGCTGCGCCTCGGGTGGCACAAGCATTTGCGTCCCACTCGATGCCGTGGACCGGAATGCCCAGCCAAGTCGCTGCCACGTCGAGCCCGCCGGGGCCGGCGAACAGATCGATGATCCTGTACACATGATCTCCAGGCTGCCCGGCGATGTCACAGAGCGTAAAGCTGGCGAGTGCCCGCCGTCGACAAACCGTTACGGATCTTCATGATGTCCGAAAGCATACTCTTACTTTGCGCACGTCCGCATGGTGGACGCTGGGACCTGTCCACAGGGCATGACGGCCCGTACTCGACGCTCTACATCATCCAATCGCGATCAGCCGGTCGCTCTGCGGGTGCTGCGTGAGTAGAGATGGCTGAAGGCTGGGGACGGTGCGTGAGCGGCGGTTCTTGCAGGAAGGGGCTACCGGAGCAGTGAAGTGAGCGGCCCGGAGACAGCGGTGGCATGTCGGTCGTCGCTCGGTCCCGCGTACCTTGTCCCTTATGGGGTCGAAAGCAGAGTCCTGGGCTTCGAGTGAAGGCACTCGGGCGAGCATGAGAGCCAACAGGCCTCGCGACACGAAGCCTGAGCTCGCATTGCGGCGAGCGGTTCACGCTCTCGGGCTGCGCTACAACGTGGCCGCGCGTCCACTACCCGCAGTCCGGCGGACGGCCGACCTGGTCTTCCCTCGCATACGCGTTGCGGTGTTTCTCGACGGCTGCTTCTGGCATGGGTGCCCTGCGCATCACAGTGTGGCTAAGACCAACGCCGATTACTGGGCGGCGAAGGTGCGCCGCAATCGCGAGCGGGACATCGAGACTGACTGCCTCCTCAAGGAGGCTGGCTGGTCGGTCATCAGGATCTGGGAGCACGAGGACCCGGCGGAGGCAGCGCAACGGGTCGCAAAGATAGTTCGAGAAATACGGGCCTCGCAAACCGCCGGCGTGTCACCGACGCCTTGACCGGAGGTCTGTGCCAACCAGCCCCTCCGGCTGGCAGGCGGGGAACCGGCGCCGACTCTGCGCCGACGCGGTTCGAACTGGTGACGTCGATGGGCGTAAAGGGCGGCCAGTTGAGTCTTGGGCGTCAGCACCATCACTCAGATGTCCCGCATCGGTAGCGCCTGACTGTCCTGAGGACAGACGACGCCTTCAGGTGCTGCTGGGCGCGAAATGAGGTTGGCCGATTCGTTGTGCTCCTTGTCGGGCTCTCGCCCGTCTTGCTTACATGGGCTAACTTTTTGCCCTTGAGGTAGAAGGGGTGGGTGGTGAACCTTGAACCTGTACACGGTCTTTGCCGATTGGGCCAGGCGGCACGGTATCGAAGCGGCGGTGGCCAGCTTCGAGTCGTTGCCGGACGTCGAAAAGTTCCGGCGACAGTTCGAAGCTGACAAGGCGAAGGTGCAGGCTGGAGGTCCGCCGATCATCACCGCTGGCTCGGACGACTGGTACAGCGGACCGGGGGAGTCTGACCGATATTGGCTGGCGTTGGAGGACCGCTTCGACGTCGAAGGGTGGCCCCGTGACCGGATCTTGTCTGTGGACCACTCGTCAAGCACCGTCGTCGCCCACACTCCTCGGCCGGACCGTTCCAAATGGGACGCGAAGGGCCTCGTGGTTGGTTACGTGCAGAGCGGTAAGACCACGAACTTCACGGCCGTCATCGCGAAGTTAGCGGACGTGCAGTACCGCCTGGTCATCGTGCTGTCTGGTATCCACAACGGGCTTAGGCGACAGACACAGGTGCGCCTTGACCAGTATCTGAAGGACCTCAACCCCGATCGTTGGGTGACGCTGACGGAGGCGTCCCGAGACTTCGTGAAGCCGTCGCACGACGTGTCGGCCGCACTCAGTCCAGAGAAGACGGTGCTGGCAGTCGTCAAGAAGAACGCCGCTGTGCTGGGCAAGCTCATCAACTGGCTCGACACGCCCAACGGCCGGAAGGCGCTCGCGTCGGCGCCGGTACTGATCGTCGACGATGAGGCGGATCAGGCTTCAGTCGCTACAGGACGAATCAACCCTCTCATCCGGAAGTTGTTGAGCCTGATGCCGCGGTGTACCTATGTCGGCTACACGGCAACGCCTTTTGCCAACGTCTTCGTGGATCCAACGCAGGATGATCTCTATCCGAAGTCGTTCATCCTCAATCTGCCGCGTCCCGACGGCTACTTCGGCCCCGAAAAGATTTTCGGTCGTGATGCGGTCGAGTGGGAGCCGTCCGACGAGCAAGGCCCGCCGGACGGTTATGACATGGTCCGTCTCGTCGCAGAGGCCGATGTGCCTCTACTGCGTCCTGGTAGCAAGGAGCCTGCGGACGGGTTCTCCCCCACAATGATCGACGAACTAGTCACGGCCGTGCGCTGGTTCTGGCTTGCCACGGCTGCTCGCCGGGCGCGCGGTGACAGCGGCCATAGCACGATGCTCATCCACACATCCGTCAAGATCGCAGTTCACGAGAGCTATCGGGCACCCTTAGAGAAGCTACGGCAGCAGGCTAGGGCTGGCCTCGCCTCCGGCCGCCCCGAAGTCCTCGACGAGTGGCGAAACCTATGGGAGAAGGAGTCCTCGCGGGTTCCCGCCCAGGACTTCGGCCGTGAGCAGAACTCCTTTGAGGAGATACTGCCTCACCTCGACGAAGTCATCGACGCGACGCGTATCGTCCTCGACAACTATCGCAGTCAGGACCGACTCGACTACTCCGACCCCTCCGTGGTCGCCATCGCCGTGGGCGGAAACACTCTCTCTCGAGGGTTGACCCTGGAAGGGCTCGTCGTCAGCTTCTTCGTGCGGGCAGCGACGGCGTACGACACCTTGCTGCAGATGGGTCGCTGGTTCGGGTATAGGACAGGGTTTGAGGATCTCCCGAGAATCTGGATGACGCCTAGTCTCGCCGCAGCATTTCGGCACCTTGCGACTGTCGAACACGAGATGCGGGACGACATCGACCGTTATCAGCGGGAGAACCTGACCCCGACGCAGGTGGCGGTGAGAATCCGCACGCACCCGGCGCTCCGGATCACAGCCAAAATGGGCGCCGCCCAGCCGGCCTTCATCTCCTACGCAGGACGCCGGCTGCAAACCCGATACTTCAGGCACAGGGATGAGGACTGGCTGGACAATAACCGCCAGGCCGCGGAGGCCCTGGTTCAGGAGGCGATCCGGCACGGTCAGATTGAAGAATTGGGCGGGGCGCGGCTGATTCGGAACGTTCCTGTGTCGCTGGTGAAGACCTTCCTGTCGCGTTATCTGGTGCATGAGGACTCACCGGACCTGGACCCGGCACTTATGATCAAGTACATCGACCAGCAGCTCACGAGCGACCCGCCGAGTCTCACAACCTGGTCCGTCGCCGTGGTTGTCGGAGAGGGCGGAGATGCGACACTCGGCGGCCTAGATATCAGGTATTCGATTCGGTCTCGTCTGAACGACGGCCAAACCGGGCGAGCCGATATCAAGACGTTGATGAGCAAGCAGGACCGTGCGCTCGATCTCGGTCTGACCGCCGCTGAGGCGAGAGCGAAGAGCGAGAGTGACCTCGTCGCGCTGCGAAACGAGGATCCTGTCTATCGTGACCGGGGTCTGGTCGTTCTGTATTTGATCGATCCGACAAGCGAACCTGTGAACCCAAAGCAGAGCGCGGATGCGGCACCCCCGCCGCGTCTTGCGCTGGAAGCGGTGCGGGCGGCGGTCGGCTTAGGAATCACTTTCCCTGGAGACGTTCAAACGAAAAGCATTCAGGCCTCCCACGTTGCGGTGGATCTCACCGATGTCGAGAGTGAAAACGTCGATGAGGCTCTCGGCGTAGACACGGAGGAGGTGGCGTGACGGACATTGAACCGACCATGCTTGAGCGTGCATGGGCGGTTCTGACGCCACCGCGCGGGAAGCATCTTGCCTCCTTTCCGTTAGAAGTAATGTGCGGGGAGGAGCCATGTCGTGTGGCACTGGATGCCACGGGTACTCGTCATCTTCTTGTTCCGGTCGGCGACGAAACCGTGTCCGTAGACCCCAGACCCGCTGTCCTCGGGATGGTGGTTCGTAAGCTCGCCTTTGGAGGTCCTGCTGTCGCTTACGTCGATGTGTCGTGCGCCGAGTCGGAGCTCTTCCCAGAGTTCGATGAGGTCGTGACCGACGTGTTAGAGGCGGCATCGGGGGCACAGAGACCGGCTTCGGCAGCGATTCAAGCCGTCACCCGATGGCGGCGGCTTTTCCGAAGCAGTCTGCTTCGCGGGTTGTCTCGCCAGGCCAAGCTGGGCCTCTTCGCCGAGCTCACTGTGCTCTTGTCTCTGATTCAGGCTGATCCGGGTTTCCCTGTGACAGCGTGGCGAGGGCCACTCAACGAGCCGCACGACTTCGAGGCAAGCGCCCGGTGCCTTGAGGTGAAGGGCCTTGGTGTCGTTAATGACAGCATCGTCGTGCACGGCTTGGAGCAGTTGAATACCCACGACGGGCGTCCGTTGGATGTGATTCTTCTGCGGGTGGTGGAAGACGCCGACGGGCAGACTCTGAGTGACCTCGTCGACCAACTCCGCGGCATGGTGGCATCTCGGGTGGACTTTCGTACGAGACTGGCGGCGGCAGGCTGGTCGTACCAACCGGATCGACCTGACCTCGACACATTTGCGGTTGAAGAGGTGCGCAGGCTCGTCGTTGGCTCGGATACGCCTCGTGTTGTCCCATCGTCCCTCATCGCGGGTGCGCTGCCAGATGGCGTCGGAAATCTGAGCTATCAGGTTGACCTTGCCGCGCTGCTCCCGATCAGCGACGGGGCATCGTTGGCCGAAATCGCTGAGGAGGCCGTTCGTTGAGCGGACGCTGGTGGTCACAGCCCTTCGCGCCGGAAGGCTCAGCTGCGGCGGAAGGCATCGTCAAGCAGTTGGGCCGGCCAGCGCTTGACCCGCTGACCATCCTGGTTCGAGAGGCGGCCCAAAATAGTTGGGACGCACACCTGCCTGACGGGATAGTCGACTTCCACGTGGATGTTCGTACGCTCGGCGACAATTCCCACACGTGGCGTGAAGTGCTGCTGCCCGGTCCGCCGCCCGATTCCAGGGTTGACCTCGAAAAGGCTCTGTGTCCAGAGGCGGTCGTGGTGGTGGTTTCCGACAGAAACACTAGGGGCCTAGGTGGTCCGCTCCGCGCCGGTCAGCGAGCACGCCACGAGGAGATACCTGATTTCGTGCAGTTCCTCCGTAACGTCGGAGAGCCGAGCGATCACCAGTTCGGTGGGGGGACGTACGGATTCGGGAAGGGCATCTTCTACCAGCTCAGCCGAGTGGGAGCGATCCTTGTAGATACCCATACGTTTGAGGCGGGTCCTAACAGCCGTCGATTCATGGGTGCCGCACTCGGGCACAGTTGGTCCCTTGGAGATCGACTCTTCACGGGTCGCCACTGGTGGGGTCTTGTGGCTGAAGACGACGTGCCCGACCCCGTCCTCGCCGCTGAGGCGGACGCAATCTCGGGGACCTTAAAGTTGCCGGGGTTTGCAGACGGCCGCACTGGTACGGACATTGTGATCCTTGCCGCTAACCTCGGATCTACCGGGCCTACGTCTGACCCGCATGAGCGCACCCCTCAGGAGGCTGCAACCTTTCTCGCATCCTCAATTTTGTGGAACCTCTGGCCGAAGATGGTCCCTGACGAGCTTGGGTGTCAAATGCGCTTCAGCGTTGGCGTCGATGGATCGGGCGTTCTCATTCTCGAACCTGAGAAGTTCGAGGAGCTAGCGCCCTTTGTTGAGGCCCTGCGCGAGGTCCGGGCAGGTGGAGGCGCGCCTTTCTCGCGTACTGTCCCACCTAAGAACGCTGGCTCCTTTGGTCTGGCGCTGGGAGCCGCCGTGGAAAGTACCCGCCTCCTGGTCAAGGCGGCGAAGCCGTTCGAAGGCCCACCCCATCACGTCGCCCGTATGCGCGTTGCCGAACTCGTAGTGGATTACCTAGCTGGTCCACCGCACCCTGACTCGCGCATAGCTTACGGCGGCGTGTTCAAGTCGTCGGAGGACGCCGACCGCTTATTCGCGTCCGCCGAGCCGCCGACCCACGACGACTGGGTCTCCAAGGGACTGAGCGGAGCTGCGCGAGGGGTTGTCGTAGGGGCACGCACCTTTCTGCAGAAGCAGTTGGATGAGAAGCTCGGTCTCGCGCCCCACGCGGGGGGCTCGGGTGGCCAGGGACTGGGGCAGTTGTCGGCGCTGCTCGCCAGTGTCGTTCCCTCGCGGTTCAGCAGCAGTGAGTACAGGGACAGCACACCTGCCCCCGCTGGCGGCAGTGCCGGCGGAGGAGGGATCGGCATCAACGGCGGTAGCGACTTGAGTGGTCGTGTGCCATCACGTCGAGGAGGGAAGCCCCGGATCGTCGGAACGCCGGTATTGCAGGTTCATCAGGGACAGCCATACCTGGTGGCCGCAATCAAGGTCCCTGCAGCAGACGTCGAAAGAGTCCTGTACGCGGACGTCGATGTCGTTGTCGAGGGAGGCGGCCGCGAAGGTGAGCCCCCGCTCGGTGCCGCTGCGCCGGAGATTTTGCAATGGCAGTCGGCTGCCGGAGATGTCGTGCAAGGGAGGACCCTCCGCATGTCCGCCGGGGAGGAATCGGAGTGGTACGTCTACGCCACCCACGTGCCGGACGCCGTTGTGCGCTTCCGGGTGAGCCAGGGCAGGTCTGATGCCGGCTGACGTTCGGCCCTACCTGGTGCCACGTCCGGGCACTGTGGTGTGGGACCCATGGATGCTGCTGGACGCAGAGGAGTGGAAGCCGTTGCCGGATGCGATCGAAGGCTGGGATCCCGGTACGGACCTCCGAGCAGCACGACGAGTGCATATCGACAGCGGACGCTTCGGCCAGGAGACGGGGCTCGACCTCGCGGACGTAGCAGTCACTGTCTCTTGGACTAGCTCGACGACCTCCATGACCGAGGCGGCACCTCCGGTGAAATTTAATCCGAATGGCACGGCCATCGTAGACACGATCCTCGTCGGTGAACGTCTGTCCGGAATTCTAAGTCTTAGGAGCACAGTCAGCCTCGTTCGCGCCTCACAGGGGCGGAGGGCTGGCGTGGCGAAAGTCCCCGGGTCCGTCCTCGCGGAGGATATCCAGCAGATCGTGCTGGAGAACGTGTCCTCCATGTTCCCGGTGCATGAGATCGACTTCTCCCACACGCGGCTTTCGCCCGCCGCCAGTTGGCATCTGGAGACGAGTACGGATCTGACCGCGCCCTTCTACGGAACGTTCCGCGTGCTCATCAATAAGCGCGACCGCGAGTTGAGCGCAGCAGTCGCCCGTGGGGCCAAGGACAGACGGCAGCAGGCTTTGCTCGACGAACTGCAAGCAGGCGTCGCAGCGTTGCTGCTGGAGCTCGCCTTGCACCTGCGTACCGAGCTCTTCGATCGGGAGGAATGGCCGCCAGACAGTGTGGGCGACGTCCTGGCGAGAACCCTCGCCGCGTCGCCGTTACCGCTCGTCGCACCGCCTTCGCCAGCAGACCTCTCGGATTTCCGGACCCAGGTCACTGGTGCGGTCAGGAGTCTCGGCAGGGGACGGATCTTCGAGTGAGCGAGCTGTGGCCTCATCTCCCCGCAGTCGTTGGGGCATACGTTTATGCCGAGATTGCGTCAGGGCAGCCCCTGATCCCGCGGGCGAACCACCCGGACCAGACGTGGGCTCCCGTAGGGGGGCGCGTGTCGGAAAAACGAGTACAGGAGTTGATCGACGCGGTCTCATCGCTGGCCGGCGAGTACGGTTTCCCGAAGCAGGCCGGCCCCGATGCGCGAGTCGCCTTCGACAGAGACGCGGCCAAAATGATCCGTAGCAAGATGGATCTGTCCTGGGCGGAAGCCGGTAACAGGGACCTCTGGTCCTTCCTGTCCCTCGTAGCACTCCCGCACTTGACCATGTGGCGCTTCGGCAAAGACAACAAGGAGCGGTGGATCGCAACCGATCTTACTCGACACACATGGGCGAGGCTGTGGTGGCAGGCGGTGGTGTTCGCGGGCCATGAGCACATTCTGGATGCGCTGAGCGAGAGCGATCTGAACCAACTCTTGGAACGTCGCAGCATCGGAGGCGATTCCCGTCTCGTCCGTGAGGCCGCTCGTTCTATTACCGAACTCGCTGCAGATGCTCCCCGGAGGGCAGTGATTCGGGACGTCACACTCCGGCTCCGTCGTTTCCTGGCGTTCCTAGATGTGCGAGCGCTCTCTGATCAGCAGATTCGAGACCTGTGTTCTGCCCTCACGAACGAGACGGTCACGCATCTGAGGGCCGAGCGCACCGGGATCATTTGAAGCGCAGACGCGGGTTTCGAGTCGTGTGCTCAGCTTTTGAGGTGAGCGAGAGCAGCGCCGCCAGCCGGATCTAACAGGTTCTGGTTTGTGCACCGAGGGACTCGGCACGGCCACCGCCTTCGCAGGTCGCCGCGGTAGCGGCTCCACTGCGTGGGCCCGCTACGCAACCAATGTCGCTGTTTGGAGGGCGGATCTTCCGACTCCTGGCCGCCTGCGGCGTCACGAAGTCGGCCAGGCGCTCGATGCTGCCGCAGGGTCAATCGGCCTCGAACGGAAGCGTCCTCAGTTCTGGCGCGGCGTAGCCGCGGTCGCGGTAGCGCTCGGTGGCCCCCAACCTTCCCGTGGATGTCCTTCGCCAGGATCAAGGTGACTTGAGCGATCGCTTAAATCGGCTTACTCTCGGTTTTGAGCGATCGCTCAAGACGTGGGAGAGGCGTATGGCGCGGTTCGTGTACGTGGAGTGCTTGGTCCGGGCCGATATGGAGGCCCTCTGGGAGCGGACGCAGCGGCCTGAGCTGCATCAGCGGTGGGATCTGCGGTTCACCGCAATCGACTACCTGCCGCGTGCGGACGGCGAGCCGCAGCGGTTCCGATATGCCTTCCGGCTCCTGCCCGGGCTGGTTGTGACCGGCGACGGCGTCACGACCGGGGACCGCCACGACACCGGCAGCAGGACGTCGGCGCTGCGGTTCTCCTCCGATCACCCGCTCTCGCTGATCCGCTCCGGCTCCGGCTACTGGAGGTACGTCCAGGCCCCCGACGGCGTCCGCTTCATCACCCGGTACGGCTATCGCCCCGGCTGGGGCAGGGCCGTCGACCTCGTGTTCCGCCCGCTCATCGGCTGGGCGACGGCCTGGTCCTTCGACCGGCTCCGCCTCTGGCTGGAGACAGGCCAGACGCCCGAGCGCTCCCTATGGCAGGCCCTCGCCGAGCTCTGCCTGCGCACCCTCACGACCGCCATCGCCGTCACCACCACCCCGGCCGCCGTCGCCTGCCTGGTAGGAGCGGCGGCGATCCTCCTGCCGCCGCTTCCGTCGACCCCGGCGGCCCGGCGCTGCCTGCGCCGCGCGCCACACCAAGGCAAGGCCGCCGCACTCGCTCACCTGGAGACACCATGACCTCGATGTTCGAACGCGCCCTCGGCGCCGACTTCGCCCGCCTGCACCCTCAACTGCAACGCCGCTTCGGCGTCAGCGTCAGCGGCGGGCAGGCCTGCGTGGGCACGGGCGTGATGGAGCAGATCTGGCACGCCGGGTTCACCCGGCCGTTCCTGGCCCTCGGCGGCACCCGCAACATCCTGGTCCCCGAGCAGGGCCGGCAGGTGCCCTTCACCATCGAGAACTACCCGTACGTCGACTCCTATGGGCGGGAGACCGTCACGTTCGTGCGCACCTTCGATCTGCCCGGCCGTCCCAGGCGGTTCGACGCCACGATGGTGTACGACCCCGCCAGAGGCATCGTCGACTACCTGGGCTCGCACCAGCATCTGGCCGTTGACCTGAGCTTCCAGGTGGACGAGTGCGGCGGTCTCGTCATCCGCTCCGAAGGGTTCCGCTTCCACGAGGGCCGGCTCTCGTGCAGGCTCCCGAAGGCCGTCACGGGAACGGCCGTCGTCAGGGAGTCGTACGACGACGACGCGGAGGAGTTCCGCGTCGGCGTGACGGTCTCGCACCCCAGGCTGGGCCCCATGTTCGGCTACTGGGGCGCCTTCCGGGCCCGCTACGTCGACGTCACCGAGCAGGGCGTGCCCGCCGTCGTCAGGCCGCGCCGCGAAGAGGCACGCCTGTGAGATCACCAGACGCCGTTCTGAGCCCGCCCGACGGCAATCAGCTGACCGAACTGGAGACGCCATGACGTCGATCTTCAAGCGTGCCCTCGGCGGCGACTTCTCCCGGATGCACCCGCGACTACAGCGTCGCTATGACGTGAGCGTCACCGACGGCCGGGCCTGCGTCGGCACGGGGGTGATGACGCACGTCTGGCACGCGGGCTTCACCCGGCCGTTCCTCCTGCTCGGCGCGCAGCGCAACATCCTGGTTCCCGAACAGGGCCGGCAGGTGCCGTTCACCATCGAGAACTATCCGTACGTCGACTCCTACGGGCGGGAGGCCCTGACCTTCGTCCGCTCCTTCGACCTGTCCGGCCGCCGAAGACGGTTCGACGCCACGATGGTGTACGACCCCATTCGAAACGGCATCCTCGAGTACGTCGGCTCGCACCAGCACGTGTCCGTCGACCTGGATCTCCAGGTGGACGAGCGTGGCGGGCTGACCTTCCGCACCGGCGGCTTCCGGCTGCACGAGAGGTGGCTCTCCTGCCGGCTGCCGAAAGCCGTCACCGGAAACGCCCTGGTCCGGGAGTCGTACGACGACGAGGCGGGGGAGTTCCGCATCGAGGTGACGGTCTCCCAGCGCACGCTGGGCCCGTTCTTCGGCTACCGAGGCGCCTTCCAGGTCGAGTACGTCGACATCGCCGAGCACGGCGTGCCCGCTACGGTGATGCCGCGGCGCGAAGAGGTACGCCGCTGAGAGGGGAGACGATGGGCGACACCCGGACGAGGCTGCTCGAAGGCGCGCTGGAGACGCTGCGCGCCCAGGGCATCGCGAAGGCCTCGGCGCGGGCGATCGCCTCCGCCGCCGGGGTCAACCAGGCGCTCGTCTTCTATCACTTCGGCAGCGTCGACGAGCTCCTCGCGGCGGCCATGCGGCACGGCTCCGAGCAGCGGGTCGCCGTCTACCGGGACCGGTTCGCGTCCGTGACCTCTTTGAAGGAGCTGCTCGACCTCGGCCGTTCCCTGCACACCGAGGAGCGCGCCGAGGGGAACCTGACGGTGCTCGCCCAGATGCTCGCCGGGAGCCAGACGGACGAACGGCTCGCGCCCGCGACCGCCGGGGGGCTCGCCCTGTGGGTCGCCGAGGTCGAGGAGGTTCTCAATCGTGTGCTGACCGGCACCCCCCTCGCGGAGTTCGTGGACGTCGCCGGGCTGGCCCGCGCCACCGCGGCCGCCTTCGTCGGCCTCGAACTGTACGAGGGCGTCGACCGCGACGGTGCGGAGCGCGCGTTCGACAGCCTGGAGCAGCTCGCCGGTCTGGTCACGCTGCTGGAGGACATGGGCCCGCTCGTACGGCGCACCGTCCGCAGCCGCCTCCGCAAGGCCAACTCCGGCTGATCGCGCCCGCATCGCGCGTGCTCATAAACGCGGTCTCGGACCGATCACCGCACTGCCGGCTACGGCTGCAGCCAGAATTGCAATTTGAGCAGAGCGAAGCCGACGATTTCCGGCGTGAACTCTTCGTGGCCGAGGGACTTGCGGTGGACTCTGACCTGCCAGACGCTGTCCGGCCGGCCGAGGTCGAACTCTGCGCCGTAGGAGGAATCGCCGGAATGAACACTCACGGCGTACACCTTGCCGGAGGTGAACCGGACGCTTCCGGACCAGGAGCTGTCCCAGGAGTCCAGGGGAGGAGGTGGCCCATCCCAGAGCTCATATTTGATGAGGAATCTTTCGGCGTCCTCGTTGATCGCGATGCCGTTGTCGCCTGTGGCGACCCATCCGGCATTGTCGACTTCGTACAGCTCCCACTCCGCATCGACGTCCGCGATGCCGGTCAGATATCTCAACATCTCGCGCCAATCGAGCAGTTCGCTGATCATTTCTGCCACTGAACCTCTCCTCATGGTGGAACCGGGACCTGGCCATGTCGGGCCGACCGCCGAGGGACTCAGCGCAGCGGGGGGACGGCGTTGCGGGCGCGGTCGAGGGCGAGCACCGACCACCAGGTGCCGCCGATCGGATCGACCTGGTGATAGACGGGGTCCTCGGGGCCCTTGCCGCCGCGCGTGCACTGGCCGTTGGACTGCTCGGGGGAGCGCAGCCACAGGAACGCGTCGGCGAGCTCGCTGCCGGTGTCGGTGGTCGGGCGGGGGCCGACGCCCCGGCCCGGGGGGTTGCACCATGGCTGGGGGTCGGCGTACTTGCCCTCCGGCGGTTGCCACCCGCCCTTGCCGTTCCTGCTGGTGTCGATGACGAAGTGGGTCAGGGGCGTCCCGGCCGGCACCGCGTCGATCTCGGCGCCGGTGCAGGTGCTCGTGCCGTCGTTCGTCTTCACGTAGAGGCAGCGCGACAGGCTTTCCCCATAGCCGAGGAGCTCGTCGGTCTGCTGGAAGTCCGCCATGTTCAGGTAGAAGCCGTCGGCTCGCCTCACCCCGGCCTTCAGGAGCCGGTCGGCGATCTCGACGAGGCTGGGCCAGCCCTTGATGCCGCCGTCGAGATACACGGCCGTGTGCGGGAGCCTGCCCAGGCGGCTCACCGCGTAGCCGAGCTCGCGGTAGCGCTCGGCCGCGCCCGCTTTGCTCCCCTGCGAACAGCTGTTCCCGCCCGGGAGCCTGGTCAGGCTGTTCGGCTCCAGCACGACCACCGCCCGCGCCGGGCCGATCCCCTTCGCCACACGATCGATCCAGGCGCGGTATGACCGCTCGTCCGGCTCACCCCACTGCGAACAGTCCTTCATCGGCACGTGATCGGCCACGAACACGGGAACGGCATGACGGGCGGAGGCCTGCCGTACGGTCGACACGACCATGTGCTCGGCGTCGGTGGCCGGCATGTTCAGGTTCACGGGATGCGGCACCGCGGCCAGGGCGCGCATCAGCGCGGCGTCGGCCTTCCTGCCCTGCGTGTTCAACACGCTCGCCTGGCGCTGGGCGTCGGGTTCCTGCCGGTACGCGAACCGCACGCCGGGCTCGCGAAGCGGGTTGCCGCCGCTGCCCGCCGGGGCCTTCGACGCGGCCGGGGCGGTGGGCGCAGGCCCCCCGGCGTCCACCGCGGCCGGGCGCGTCGAGGCGGCGGAGGAGGCAGTGGAGGAGGCGGCGGAGGCGGGGGCCTGGGTGTCGCCGTCGGAGAGCCAGACGGCGACTACCGTCGCGATCACCGCCAGCCCGGCCGCCCCGGCCGCGGCCCCGGCCACGAGGCCGCGGCGCCGTCTCCTGCCCCCGGGCACCGTCGTGACCGAAGACCCGAACGGCACCGAGGACTGCGACACCAGCGGGGACTGCGACATCACCGAGGGCCCCGGCGCCATTGAGAACTCCGGCGCCATTGAGAACTCCGGCGACATTGAGAACTCCGGCGCCATTGAGAACTCCGGCGACATTGAGAACCCCGGCGACACCGACGACGGGGGCGCCCCGTCCGCCGCCGGAGGGGACATCGCGGGAGAGCCGGTGAGCGCGTCGAGGATGTCCTGCACGGTCGGGCGTCCGGCCGGATTCTTGGTCAGGGCGCGTCCCACCAGCGCGCCCAGCGGCCCGTCGAGACCGGCCAGGTCGGGCTCCCCGTTGATGATCCGGTTGAGCACGACAGGCAGCGGCCCGTTGCCGAACGGAGCGCGGCCCGTTCCCGCGTACGCGACCGTGCCCGCCCAGGCGAAGACGTCCGAGGCGGGCGTGAGCGGGCCGCCCGAGAACTGCTCGGGCGACATGAACGACGGGGTGCCGACGACCGCGCTGCTCATCTGCGTGGCGGTGTCGGACAGGTGGGCCACGCCGAAGTCGATGACCTTGGGCCCGATGGGGGAGAGCAGGACGTTGCCGGGCTTCAGGTCGCGGTGGATGATGCCGGCCGCGTGGACGGCCCGCAGGGCGGTCGCGACGCTGACCGCGAGCCCGTCCAGGCTGGAGCCGCGCAGCGGCCCGTCCCGTTCGACGGCCTCCCGGAGAGTCGGGCCGGGCACATATTCGGTGACCAGATAGACGGTCTCGCCGTCCACCTCCGCGTCCAGCACGGCGGCGGTGCAGAAACGGGCGACCCGCTTGGCCGCCTCCACCTCCCGCCGGAACCGGCGGCGAAACTCGGGGTCGGCGGCGATGGCGTGATGGAGCAGCTTGACCGCCACGCGCGTGCCGTCCGGCGCCTCGCCCAGATAGACGGTGCCCATGCCGCCCTGGCCCAGCATGCGCAGCAGCCGGTAAGGCCCGACCTGGGCCGGGTCACCCGTCCGCAGGCCAGACTCGTGCTGCCCGGGTAAGCCCCCCGCCCCGCCGCCGTTCGTGCCGGATTCCGCCATCGCTCGCCCCCGCTGGCATGCCCCGATTGTCAGGTCAGTACGGGATCTTATTGACCGCCGCCGGGCCGGGCCACCGACGGCGGCGCCGTCGACGCTTTCAGGCGCCGGCGCCGCCGTCGACCGGAACGATCGCGCCGGTCACCACGGAGGCTCTGTCGCTGAGCAGCCACGCGGCCACCTCGGCGACCTCGCGGGGCTCGGCCATCCGGCCGAGCGGTGTCGCCGCGTTGTTGGCCTCGATGATGCCGGGAGTCACTGCCTCCCACTTCTCCATCATCTCCGTGGCGGTGCCGCCGGGGGTGATGCCGTTGACCCGGATGCCCTCACGGGCCCAGGTCACCGCGGCGGTCTCGGTGATGCTGTTGAGCGCGCGCTTCATCGCGCCGTACGCGGGAAGGACGGGGTTCGCGCGGCGGCTGCCGATGCTCGAGGTGTTGACGATCGCCCCGCCGCCGTTGCGCCGCATGAGTGCGGCCTCGGCGGTCATGGCGGTCCAGTGCCCGCGGAAGTTCACCGTGAACTGCTGGTCGATGTCCTCGTCGCTCGTGGTGTCGAGCGGGCCGGGCTGCTGGATGACCGCGCCGTTGTTGAACGCGCCGTCGAGCCGTCCGTGCAGCTTCTCGACACGGTCGACGGCGGCGCGGATGCTCTCGCGGTCGGCGAGGTCCATGGTGACGGCGTCGGCGACGCCTCCGCCGGCGCGGATCTCGGCGACGACGCGGTCGAGGGCGCCGGTGTCACGGGCGGCGAGGACGACGGCGGCGCCCTCCCGGGCGAAGAGCCGGGCCGCGGCCTCGCCGATGCCGCGGCTCGCGCCGGTGATGAACACGACCTTGCCGGTGAGCAGGCCGACGGGCGCGGTGTCGATGTCGTTTGTCATGCCGCCAGCGTGCGCGGTCCCGGGGGCCCGCATACAGGCACAGGCGGTACCACGATGAGCGTCCGCGCAGCGTGCACACTTGAGATATGGACAAGCACGAGCTTGGGACATTTCTCCGTAGCCGTCGCGAGCGGCTCCGGCCGGAGGACGTCGGTCTCCCTTCGGGCTCCCGACGCAGGACGCCAGGCCTCCGCCGCGAGGAGGTGGCGGTCCTCGCGCACATCTCCACCGAGTACTACGTGCGGCTCGAACAGGGCAGGGCGCCGCGGCCCTCGGGCGAGGTCCTCGCCGGGATCGCCGGCGCGCTGCGGCTCACGGACGCCGAGTCCGACCACCTCCACGTCCTCGCGGGCACCGCGCCGATCCACACCGGACTGCACCGGCGGGACGTGCGCCCGAGCATCCTCGCGCTCCTCGAGCGGCTTCCGCAGACGGCCGGTTTCGTGATCTCCGCGACGTTCGAGGTGCTCGCCTGGAACGATCTCGCGGCAGCCCTGATGGAAGACTTCGCCGCGCTCGCCCCCGAAGACCGCAACCTCGCACGTAAGGCGTTCCTCGGGCCGACGCGGCCTGACGAGACGATGTACGGCATCTCCGACGCCGCCGAGTTTCGGCACCATGTCGTCATGGAACTCCGGTCCACCCTCGCCCGCTATCCGTCGGACCCCGCGGTGACGGGTCTCGTCGAGGAACTGCGCGACGGCAGTTCCGAGTTCACCCGGCTCTGGGAGCGGCACGACGTGCAGGCGGCGCACACGCAGACGAAAACCTTCCGTCATCCGGCCGTCGGGGAGATCACCCTCGACTGCGACTCTCTCAAACTCACGGACCGCGACCAGCACCTCGTGCTCTACACCACGCCACGGGGATCGCGTGACGCGGACGCGCTGGCTCTGCTGAACATGCTCGCCACCGAGAGTAAGACCCTCAACACGGCGCCCTGACCTGCTCCACGTCGCGATGGGCGGCAGAGACCATCGGCCGATTCGGTGTGCTCGCACGGTGCTCGCCTGCCCCGCGGGCACCGGGGACTCCCCGGGGTGGCGGACCCGGACGGGCTCGTGACCGGGCTCGTACCAGGCCGGGATCCGCCTTCAGCCGACCCTGACGACGTACTTGCCCCGCACCCCGCCCGCCTCCAGCGCCCGGTGCGCCGCCGCCGTCTCCTCCAGCGGGAAGCACCTGTCCACCGCGGGGCGCAGTCTCCCCTCCGCCACCTCGCGGGCGAGGTCGTCGAAGAGTGCCCGCTTGGGGTTGCCGCTGAAGAAGCGCACCCGGCCGCGTCCGTGTACGGCGCTGGCGGCGATGTAGCCGAGTGAGGCGGCGAGCCGTGTCAGGTCGAAGGCGATGGTGACCATGCGTCCGCCGGGCGCCAGCAGGCGCCGGAAGGCCCGCAGGTCGGTGCCCGCGGTGTCGAGGACCACGTCGAACGGGCCCAGATCCTCCGGTGAGACGGTCCGGTGGTCGATGACGTGGTGGGCGCCGAGCGTACGGACGAAGTCGAGGTTGGCGGCGCGGGCCAGGGCCGTGACCTCGGCGCCGTATGCCCGTCCGAGCTGGACGGCGGCGTTGCCGACGCCGCCCGCGGCGCCGCGTACGAGCAGTCGTTCGCCGGGGCGCAGTCCGGCCTTGTCGCGCAGCGCCGTGATGGCCGTGGTCGCCACCGGCAGTGCGGCGGCTTCCACGAGATCCAGCCCGTCCGGGACGCGGCCGAGCCGCTCGGCCCGGACGGTCACATACTCGGCGGCGGTGCCGAATCCGGTGCGGCCCACGATGCCCCACACGCGGTCGCCGACCGCGACGTCCGTCGTCCCTGCGCCGAGCGCGGCGACCTCTCCGGTGAAGTCCACCCCGACGCGTTGCGGGAACCTCCGCCCGGTGAGGAGACGGAGGCTGCCGCTACGGGCCGCCGTTTCGCCGCCGTTGACGCTGAACGCGCGCACCCGTACGAGCACCTCGCCGGGCGCCGGTTCGGGGCGTGGCACCCGGCCCACGTACAGCACCTCGGGGCCGCCGAAGCGGTCGAAAAGCACTGCTCTCATCGTGCGGTCGTCCATCGTTCTCACCTTCGCCACCAGTGGCCGTGCGGAGTCTGGCCCCGAGCGTAGGCTCATAAGTGGACGACACCGTCCGTTTGGATCGGAAGTGAGAGACAGTGGTGGAGGATTCCTCTCGAATCGCCGGCCCGGGGCTGCGGGCCGACGCCCGGCGCAACCGGGGCCGCATCCTCGTCGCCGCCCGTGCGGTCTTCGCCGAGCACGGGATCGACGCGCCGATGGCGACCGTGGCCCGGCGGGCCGGGGTCGGCGTGGCGACGTTGTACCGGCGTTTTCCGACCCGCGACGCCCTGGTGCGGGCCGCGTTCGCGCAGCAGATGGAGACCTGCGCCCGGGTGCTCACCGAGGCGCTGGCCGACCCCGACCCCTGGCGGGGCTTCCAGCGGCTGTTCGAGACGGTCTGCGAGCTTCAGCGGAAGGAACAGGGCTTCCCGGCCGCGTTCGTCGCGGCCTTCCCGGGCAGTATGGCGGAACACACCCAGGCCCGGGAGCGGGCTGAGCAGGACCTCATGACCCTGGTCCGCAGAGCCCAGGCAGCGGGTGCGCTACGGGCCGATTTCCACCCTTCCGACCTCGCCGTGGCCCTGTTGTCCCACTGTGGTCTGGTCACCGCGCTGCCGCATGACAGTGCCGCGTCCCGGCGCCTGGTGGCGTACCTGCTCCAGTCGTTCCGCACCGAGGCGGCTCACGGGGCCCTGCCTCCGCCGAGTGCTCTGTCGCTGCGCAATCTCCCGCTCGAGGTCGACGGCTCCCAGAGACAGCGCCCCTCCAGGGCCTGACGCGGGAGCCGACGCCGCCCCGTCAGCGGTCGCGGCGGCCGTTCTCGCGGTCGGTCTCGTCCTTCCCGCCATGGTCGAGGCCCATGAACTGCCGCATGTACGCCTGATAGGCGTCGGCCCGGACTCTGGCCGACGGCGAGCGAACACCACGCGCGACGCCCTGAGGGATCCCGCCGGAGCCGGGCCGCTTGGACGTGTAGTCCCGCAGGCGTTCCCGATGCTCGTCCGCCCAGTCGTGCACGGCCCCGATGCGGGCGAAGTGGAACGCCGCGGCCAGCAGGGGAATGAGGAGGACCGTCGTCACTATGGAGCCGACGTCGTGCACGAGCACCCCGAGGATCAGGACGGCTCCGGCCACGCCGCCGGCTCTGATCAGACCCCTCCGGACGCTCGCGCGGTCGGTCCGGGCCTGCTCGCTCCACGCGCGCAGGCGCCGCAGCGGAGGCCGGTACGCCGCGCCGAGCCGTACGACTCGCGGGAGCAGGCCCGCGTACGCCGCCAGGGTCAGCGCGACGAGATACCAGGACAGCGTCGTGGCGATGTCCGGACGAGCCCAGCCCCATATGATCCAGGGCAGCGGGATCGTGGCCGCGCCCCAGGTCCCGAGCCACAGAGCCGCGCGGACGACCGCCTCCATCCGGGCGGTGGGCGACAGCCGCCGGCTCTCATAGTCGGCCCACTGCCGATCCCGCAGAGCCGAGGCGGAGTCCAGCGCGCTCATCACCCGCTGGTGCTGCCGGTCGGCTGCCGCCTGGTGACGCTGTTGTTCGGCCTGGGCCGCGGCGAAAGCGGTGAAGTCGGCGCGCACGAGCCATCCGACAGGGGTGTCCGAGTCGCCGCCCCGCGCGCGCAACCAGTCGTACCACTCGATCTCACCGGCGGGGGGCGGCGTCACGCGCTCGCAGCCGGCGCGCAACCACGCCCTGCTCTCCGAATAGGGCAGAAGAGCCGCCAACAGCAGTCCGCGCGCCCCGCTCTCGGCCCACTCCCGGGCTTCGGGCGGTAGCCCGGGAACCTTGGCGGCCAACCGCCGCCACGAATCCCAGACCTCGTCCCAGGCCCGTTGCGTTCCGCGCAGCGCGCTCAGCACCGTGAACGCGGAGAGGGCGTCCAGCAGGCCGCCTTCGCAGAGGTCGCGGTAGAGCTCCCGTTCGGGGCCGCTTTCTCGCAGGCGACCGATCCTGAGCGCCTCGGAAAGCGACTCCGCGGTCACCACCGTCCCTCGCCAGACGGCTTCTCCCTCCGGATCGAGCCAGCCCAGCAGGTGAAGCAGTTTCAGGTCAGCCGGGAGTCCGTCGTCCCGGAGCCGATGGTCGACGAGTTCGATCTGAGCGGTGAGGTCATCGGCGGTGAGACCGTCGAGCTCGTGCAGCCAGGACAGAAGGCCGCGCCAGCCGTCGGAGGGCGCACCGGGCGTGGCCGCTCCCTCGAAGAACTGACGCCTCGCCGCGGCCCAGTCGCCGCGGATGGCGGCGGCCAGTTCCTCTCGGGTCGTAACCGCCGCACCCGCGAGGACCAGCGGGCGGCCCTGCGGCGCCGGCTGGTGGATGTGGTTGATCTGGACGTTGCGATCGCCGAGTTGGAAAGGGGCCGGGCCGTGGAAGACGTTTCCCGATAATCCGTCTCTTCCTGATTCGGAGTCGCGGGTCATGCCCCCGGCCCGAAGTGGTTGTCCTGATGGTTGTGGTCCCCGACCTGGAATGCGGTCGGTCCATGGAAGACGTTCCCCGACACTCCCCCCACTGACGCCTGCCGGGCCTGGTCGGCGATGTCGTTCAGCTCGCGGGCGACCCGTTCGCGTCCGGCCTCGTCGAGACTTTCCAGCAGCATCTCGAATCGGGTCGTCCAGGACGCCTCCTGCCGTGCCCGTACCAAGGCCGCCTCCCCCGGCGCGAGCGAGGCGAGATCCGTCGCGGTCTGATCCAGCCGCGTCAGTTCCGCCTGCTCACGCTCGGGATCGTCGTGGCCGAGCACCCGCGCGACCCGCTGCCGCACAGTCACCCACACGTCCGTGCCCGCGGCCTGCACCACCGCGGTGCCGCCCGCCGCGGCCACCGCCGCCAGCCAGTCGACCAACACTTCCGGCCTCCTCACACGGTTTCCTGACACTTTATCCGTGGACTTGGTGAGGTCGCCGAATTTCGCGACAGGGAAATCGACCCGGAAAACGAGAGAGCCCGAAGGGAATTACGCCGGATAACGCCCCGGACGCGGCCGGCTCCGCAGGCAGGACCTATTGCACGCAGAGAGCGGACACCGTGACGTCGTAGATGTACCAGCTGCTGTCAGGAGTCGCGTACACGGTGGTCACGCCGGTCGTCTGGTAGCCGGTGCAGTCGGCGCCGGCCGCGAGGATGGCGGTGCGTGCCGCCGCCGCGCCGTTCTGCGTGGCCGCCGAGGATGTGCTGCCCTGACCGCGACCAGTCGCGCTGCGCGGCACGGTGTAGGGAGACGGGGACGCCGGCGCGCACAGGCCGGTCGCCGTCCCGCCGTACACGTAACCGCCCCCGCTGGGAACGGCGTACTGGAGGGTGGCCGACGAGGTCACGTTCGTGCAGACCTCTCCCAGCTGAGCGGCCAGTCTGGTGAGCTCGCCACGGGCGCCGGCCTGGGCCGCGGCCGACGCGGTGGTCTGGGTCTGACCCCATGCCGTGGCGGTCGCCGTCCGCCAGGTGTCGGCGTGGGCCGCGGCCGGGCCGAGGCCGATCCCCGCCGCGACGAGCGCTCCCACGATCATCGATCGGCCGGCGAGCCGTCCACGCCGGTTTCCGCCGTACGTTTCCTCGTGCTGCGCCATTCGCGCCTCCTGTTCGCCGCTTCACCCATAAGTAGATTCGCTGGTGCCCGGCGGCCATCCGTGACGGCGTGGGAAGCGCGGAGCGGCAGGTGGGCGAGCCCGGCCGATGAAAGTTTCCTCGGAGCGGCAGGCGTCAGATCTGAACCGTCAGGGTGGTGTCGATCACGCGGAACCCGAGCCTCTCGTACACGCGGCGGGCGGGGTTGCCCTCGGTGACCACCAAACCGAGACAGGGCAGACCGTCCGCCCCGGCGCGGGCCAGGGCCGCCGACAGCATGACCGTGCCGAGACCCCGCGGCGACCGCTCCGGGTGCCGGAACACATCAGCGACCCACGGCCCCCGGTCCGAGTCGGTGACGATGACGCCGCCCACCACCTCGCCGGGAGAGCCGCCCCGTACGGCGAGGACGCTGCACGCCAGCAGGGGACCGATCATCTCGCCGTTGAGCAGTGGAACGAGCTCTTCGTTCAGGGCCTTCTCGCCGTCCCGGGGACGGTGGTCGGGATGGCCGGGCGGGTAGGCCGCGAACCACGCCGGGAAGATGTCGGCGGGCGCCCGGTCGCAGGAAACCACCCGGAAGCCGTCCGGAGCGGCGGCCTCGACGGGCCGGGCGATCGGCAGATCACACTGCATCACGGTCATGTGCCGCAGCAGCCGGCCGCCTCGCTCCAGCAGCGTGCGGCCGAGCTCGATCGGCGCCGAGACGGCCCAGCCCCGAAGCCGCGACGTGATCGCCTCGGCGGCGTCCGGGCCGATGTCCTCGATCGCGTAAGCCCAGGGGAGGCCGTCACGCTCGCCTTTCAGGTAGCTCATCACCGCGACGCCGTGAGCATCGGTCAATTTTCGCCGGTTTTCGTTCACAGCCGCAGCGTCGCGCGGTTCCGGCCCGGCGGACAACCCCTTATCGGTTCGCGAGCAGGTAGCGGAGCGCGGTCGGCTCGCGGCCGAGCAGCTCCCCGAGCGCCGGGCCGACCTCGGCGAACTCTCCTCGGCGGCTGGCCTCGAACATGCCCAGCAGGAACCGGGCCTGCTGCTCGGGAACGCCGCGCGCCACCATGCCCGCGACCCACTCCTCGTCCGGGACGGTGACGCGGGTGATCTCGCGTCCCGTCAGATCGGAGGCGATCGCGGCGACGTCGGTGAGGTCGAGCGCCTCGGGGCCGGTCAGCGGCGGCGTGATCCCGTCGAGCCGGCCCTCCTCGGTCAGCGCGACGGCGGCCGCCTCGGCGAGGTCGGCGTGGGCGGTCCAGGAGACCGGGCCGTCCTCCGGCGCGACGAGCGTGCCGGTCCGGAGCGCCTGCTGCACGAGCTGGATCGCGGTGGTCGCGTAGAAGCCGTTGCGCAGCGCGGTGAACGCGACCCCGGACGCACGCAGGTCCTGCTCGGTCTCGGCGTGCGACGGCATCGGAAGGAAGGGCGAGGCCGGGTTCGCGCCCATGTGGCTGGTGTAGCCGATCCGCTCGGCGCCCGCCGCCCTGGCCGCCTCTATCGCCGTACGGTGCGGACGGGCGTCGGCCGGACCGGAGACGATCAGCACCCGCGACGCGCCCTCGAACGCGTTCGCCAGGCTCGCGGGGTCGTCGAAGTCGCCGCGCCGGACGCGTACGCCGCGCTGGGTGAGGTCCTCGGCTTTTGAAGTGTCGCGGACGCTGACGCCGATCCGGTCGGCGGGGATGCGTGCGAGCAGGTGCTCGACGACGCCGCGGCCGAGCTGACCGGTCGCTCCGGAGACGATGATCATGGCGATCTCCCGTGTTGTCGGTGTGCTATCGGTGATATCGAGAGCACGCTAACACTGGAAAATCACTGATATCAAATTGCTGCTATCGTTGGAATCGTGAGCGAACCCGAGAGCGAGACGGCGAGCGAGACGGCGAGCGAGATGGAGAGTGGCCGCGACAGGACGCGGGCGCACATCGTGTCGGTGGCGGCGCGGCTGCTCGCGAGCGGCGGGCGCGACGCCCTCTCGACCAGGGCGGTGGCCGCCGCCGCGGGAACCCAGGCGCCGACGATCTATAGGTTGTTCGGCGACAAGGAGGGCCTGCTCGAGGCGGTCGCCGAGCATGGCTTCCGCTCATACCTCCGGGACAAGAAGGCCGGCCCGCCCGCCGCCGACCCGGTCGAAGGGTTGCGGGCCGGATGGGACCTGCACGTCGGCTTCGGGCTGGCGAACCCCGCCCTGTTCTCGCTGATGTACGGCGATCCCACGCCGGGACGGAGGTCGCCCGCCGCCGTCGCCGCCTTCCGCATGCTGGGGGAGCGCATCCGCGCGATCGCCGCCGCAGGCAGGCTGAAGGTCGGCGAGCGCCTCGCGGCCGACGTCGTGCACGCCGCGGGTTGCGGCACGGTCTTCGCCCTGCTCGCCATGCCCGCGGAGGAGCGTGACCCGCGACTGTCCGAGGTGGCACGCGACGCGGCGATCGCCGCCATCACCACCGACGCTCCCGCGGTCGAGACCCCCGGACCCGCCGCGGCCGCGATGGCGCTGCGCGCCGCGCTGCCCGATGCCACGGCCCTGACCGACGGCGAACGTCACGTGCTCGGCGAATGGCTCGACCGTCTCGCCGCGAACCGGCGCGTTCCTCAGCGTGAACGGTGAGGCGGCGTGGCTTCGCCGCGATCCCGGCCGTCCTGACCGCCTGCCCTGCGTGCGGTCACCCAGGCGGCGATCTGGGCGCGGGAGTTGAAGCCGAGCTTGGTCAGGATGTGCTCGACGTGGCCCTCCGTGGTTCTGAGGGCGATGACGAGTGCCGAGGAGATGTCCCGGTTGCTCATTCCCTGGGCTATCAGCTCGGCGATCTCGCTCTCGCGCCTGGTCAGCGGTGACGTCTCCGGTACGGCGGCCTCCTGCGGTTCCTCGCCACGGTCCTCGATTCCGCGCGCGTCCGCCGGCTCGCCGAGCGCCTCGGCGATGGCGTCGTCGAGCGTCAACCGCGCGCCCTGGCGCAGCGCGCGGTCGAGGGCCCGCTCGCCCATCGGCGCCCGGAGCGCGTGCACACACCGCTCGTGGAACTCGCCGTGCTGCGTCATCCACAAGGGGCTGATTCCGGCCGTCCGGCACACCCCCACCGCGGCGCCCAACATGCGGGCGGCGGCGGTGTGCCGGCCCTCGCTCTGCGTGATCCAGCCGAGCGCCTCCATCGAGGTCCCGATGGCGAGACGGTCGTCGAAGCCGCGGCCGATCCGCAGGCTCTCCCGGGCCAAAGACTTCGCCCGGGCGGTGTCCCCCCGCTGCCAGGCCTGGATGGCGTACACGGTCAGCACCCAGGACCGGATCCAGCGCTCACCATGGCGCTCGGCGATCGCGAGACTGCGCTCGAGTAACAGCGCCGCCCGTTCCGAGTCGCCCAGGTAGCCGACCGCGGCCCCGAGCGCGAAGAGGCCGACGACGAGAGCGATGCCCTCCCCGGCGGCGGCGAGCCCCGCGACGGCCTCCTCCAGGAGGACGGCCGCCCGCGCGTGGTCGCCGCTCTGGTGCCTCGCTATGCCGGCGATCAGCGACGCCCAGGCCAGGATCCTGGTGTCGCCCAGCTTCTCGGCCAGCGCCCGGCCCTCGCCGATGCGAAGCTCCCCCGTCGTCGGGTCGGCCTGCATGAACGCCAAGTGCGCGGCGGTGCACAGGGCCTCGGCCCGTACGGCGGTCAGCGCCGGAGCCGCCTTCAGCAACCGGTCGAGCCAGTAACGGCCCTCGCTGTAGAACGCGTTGGGCATCCAGAGGGGATCGAACAGGAGCGCGGCCATGCGCAGCCCGGTCTCCGCCTCGCCGGGCTCGTCGAGGCAGAATTCCATGGCCGCGCGCAGATGTGCCAGCTCCAGCCGCAACCGGGTGTACCACGTCAACTGGGCGGGGCCGAACCATTCGGCCACCGCCCGCTCGACCAGGCGGAGGTAGTGGTCGCGATGGCGCCGGGCCAGCGCCCGCCGCTCGCCGGGCCCCTCCAGCCGATGCCTGCCGAACTCCCGCAGCGTCTCCAGCATGCGGTAGCGGACCTGGCCCTCGTGCTCCTCACGCAGCAGTAGCGACTTGTCCAGCAGCGCGTCGATCAGATCGAGCACGTCGTGCTGTTCGATGCCGCCGCCGGTGCAGACCGCCTCCACGGCTGCGAGATCGAAGTGGCCGGGGAAGATCGAAACACGGCTGCACAGCGTGCGCTCGGGCGGGGAGAGCAGTTGAAAGCTCCAGTCCACCAGTGCGTGCAGGGTCCGCTGGCGCGGGGCGAGGGTCGGGCTCCCGCTCGCCAGCAGGCCATACCTGTTGTCGAGTCGTTCGAGCAGCGCGTCGACCGACAGCGCCCTCAGCCGTACGGCGGCCAGTTCGATCGCCAGCGGGATCCCGTCCAGCCGGCGGCACAGCTCGACCACGGCGTCCTTGTTGTCCGCTGTCAGGTGGAACCCGGGCACGACGGCCGCCGCCCGCTCCAGGAACAGGAGGACTCCGTCGTACAGCTCCAGCGCTTCGCCCGGGAGCCGCCGGTCCGGCTCGGGAAGCGGGAGCGGCGCCACCTTCATCTGGTGCTCGCCCATGATGCCGAGCGACTGGCGGCTGGTGGCGATGATCCGTAAATCGGGTACGGCCCGCAGGAGCCGGTCGGCGAGCGTCGCGCAGGCGTCTCGCAGGTGCTCGCAGTTGTCGAGCACGAGCAGCGTCCGCTGTGCCGACAGCGCCTGGATCAGCGAGGTGACGGAGGATTTCTCCGACTGGTCCCGCACGCCCATGGTCGCCGCCACCGTCTCGGTGACCAGCTCCGGGTCGTCGAGGGCGGCCAGGTCGATCAGCCAGACCGCGTCGAACGCCCGGTGCTGCTCGGCGGCGGCCCGCAGAGCGAGGCGGGTCTTGCCGACGCCCCCCGCTCCCGTCAGGGTCACCAGGCGCGAGACGTTCTGCAACCGGCGAATCTCGGTGAGGTCCCGCCTGCGGCCCACGAAACTCGTCAGCTCGGCCGGAAGGTTGCCGACCCGACGCGTGAGCGGCGCGCTGGTGGCCACCACTTCACGCTAAATGGGGACGAACTACCAGGTCAAACGCTCCCTGCGCGCCTCGACGGGAGCGCTCGGCAGGGCGGCGTCAGCGTGCCGCGCCGGCCTCGGCGCGATCGAGCAGGATCTCCCGGCGCAGCCGGGCCAGGTCGGGTCCGCTTCCGGTGGCCGTACGGCTGTAGCGGTCGGTGCCGTGCAGACCGCGCCAACTGGGGAGCCGCTCCTGGATGAGGTGCAGGAGACCGAAGTCGGGCCCGGGGGCGGTGTCGCCCGCGGCGGCCCGCAGCAGCGCGGGAGCCGAGGCGAGCATGGCGTCGAGCTGGGCATGGCCGTCCTCGACCTGCCGGGTCACCTCGTCGATCGCCTCCTGCCTGGTGCGGCCGGTCTCGTGGCGGAGCACCCTGACCAGGTTGTAGGGGGCGCCGATGGCCTCGTCCTGTTCCAGGGTCCGCAGGTCGTTCTCCGCGAGCGCGGTGGCCAGCCCGAGGTCGAGCGCCCGCCGGAAGAGCGGATGGTCACGCACGCCCGGGTCGATCCGCCCGCCGTACGTCACCTCGAAGAGGTCCAGGGCGAGGTCGGGCCCGGCGCTGCGCAGGCGCAGCGGGAGCTGGTCGCGCAGGCTGGGGACGAACCCGCTGAGCCGATGGCACGCCTCGCGTTCGCACGCCGCCAGCCAGTCCGCGAGGTGGTCCAGGGCGCGTGCCCGCCACGAGGGCGGCTGCATCGGGCGGATCCCCGCCCACGCCCGGGCCAGAGCGGTGGCGACCGCCCCACCGGCCCGTGGGGTGTGGCCGAGCCCGCGGATGAGCAGGGTTAGCCGCTGCCGCAGCCGGACGACCTCTCCGGGATCGGTGAGCTCCGGGTCCTCCAGGAGGTCGTCGAGCACGTAGCACACCAGCATCCACCGGGCCAGCGTCTCGACCTGCTCGGCGTCGGCGCCCGGCCACATTCGCGCTGCGGCCCCGGCCATGCCGCCCCATCGCGGATGACGGGCCTCCTCCGGCGTGGCGGCGAGCCCGGTCTCCACCAACCAGGCGTCCAGCCGCTCCTGCACCCGCTGCCGCATCAGCCCGGGGACACCGGCCGGTGCCGGTGCCGGTGAGGGTGACTGTGCGGGCACGGTGACGAGGGCCGGGCCAGCCGGTCCGCCCGTGCTCATGACCGAGCGCGCGTAGCCGGCCAGCGCCTCACGCGACCGCGGATCGCCGAGGCCGTCGAGTCGCCGGACCGCCGCCTCCATGTGGGCGTCGGCGACCCGGCGCGCCTCGTCCACGGCTCCGCTGGACAGGACCAGTCGCCGGGCGGTCTCGGCGTCGGCCGCCGTCAGACCGCGGCGCAGCAGCCGGGCGAGCTCGGGCTCGCGGGCCAGCGCCCTGATCACGGGGAGGGTGTAGACGCCCTCCACGATGTCGGAGTTGGCCGGTTTCCCCAGGTGCCCGGACGTCGCGGTCAGGTCGAGGATGTCGTCGCGCATCTGGTAGGCCATGCCGAGATGCCAGCCGAACCGCGCCAGCGCATGCTCCTCCTCCGGTCCCCGCCCGGCCTGCATGGCGCCCAGCCGGCAGGCCAGGGACAGCAGCTCCGCCGTCTTGGCGCCGGTCACCTCCATGTAGGACTCTTCGGTGCGGGAGAGCAGGAAGCGGTCGGCGGTCTCGGCGATGACACCCGTGCAGGCGCGTTCGCCGGCCTCGGCGGCCACGAGCGCCTCGCGTTCGCCCAGCTCGGCGAGCATCCGGCTGCTGTTGACGACCAGGAGGTCGCCGGCCAGGACCGCCATGCGCGCGCCCCACACGCTGTTGACGCTCGGCCCGCCCCTGCGCTGCCGCGCGTCGTCGATGACGTCGTCGTGATAGAGCGACGCCATGTGCAGCAGCTCGACGGCCGCCGCCGCGCGTACGGCACGGACGCCGGCGGCCCGCTCCGCACCGGCGAGCAGATAATACGAAAGCAGGGTCAAAGTGGGCCGGATCAGGCGGCCGTGGCCGCCCGGCTGCCTGCTGAGCGTGGCGAGATCGGGCCGGCCCCGTACGCCTGCGAGGCCGAGGATCTCGCGCACCCGTCCCAGGTCGGTCTCCAAGGCGGGGAAGAACTGCGATGTCATGGGGACTCCAGACGAGGACTCATGGACGCGCCGTGGCCGGCCGGTGTACGCGTGTGCGGTGCGCGAACGCGCGGATGCCGAGGGCCGCCGTGACCAGCGCCCAGCACACGGCCGGGCCCGCGGCGTTCCATGGTGTCGTGTGCAGAGCAACGGACGAGACGGCCCACTGCATCGGTCCGTAATCGGGCAGGTAGCGCACCACGACGCTGGCCGCGGCCGGAGTGGCGAGCGGGCTCTGCAGGGCCAGGTCCACCGAGCAGATCACGGTGACGAGGACCAGACCGGCCAGGTCGCTGGTCAGCACCGCGGCGAGCGCGACGCCGATCCCGCCGTAGATGAGCGCCCCACCGAAGAGCGCGGCGGCGAGCAGCAGGGGTTGCGCGGTCGGGTGGGTCAGGCAGATCAGGCCGGTCGCGTAGAGCGCGACGCAGAGCGCGACCGCCACCAGCGCGGTCAGCTTCGCCGCGATCAGGCACAGCCGCGGGAAGCCGGACCGCACCAGGCGGCGATCGAAGGACGCCGCGTTCATCGTGGTCACGAACATCATGAACCCGGTGATCAGCGCCGAGATCTGCAGCGCTCCGGCCAGCTGGTTGAGGACGTTGGCCGGCAGGGTGACGACCCGGCCGGCGGCGCGAAGATGGAAGGGGAGGGCGACCTCCAGGGACAGGGCGTAGATAACGATCGCCCACACCGGGATGAAGCCCACGACGATCACGAGAGCCAGCCGGTTGCGCAGATGCTCCACGAGCGTCATCCGCACGGCGGTGGCGTAGCAGCTCCAACGGCGTCTCATAACGCGCCGGTCCGGTCCGCGATCCGCAGCACGCCGCCCTCCAGCCGATGGAGCGTGTCGAGGCGGGCCACGTCGTACGCGAGGTGGGAGACCACCAGCACCGAGCGGCCACGTGCGCGCAGTTCCTCGGCCAGGTCCCAGAACCGGACGTACGTCTCCCAGTCGAAGCCCTGATAGGGCTCGTCGAGCAGGAGCACGTCCGGGTCGTGCATCAGGGCCAGGACGAGGTTCAGCTTCTGCCGAGTGCCGCCGCTCAGGGTGGCGGGACGGGCCCGGCGGGAGCCGGAGAACCGCAGGGCGTCGAGGAGCTCCTCGGCCCTGTGCGGGCTCTCCAGGCCGTACGCGACCTGGAAGAACCGCAGATGCTGCTCGACCGTGAACGCGTCGTGCAGCACCGTTTCCTGCGGGCAGTGACCGACGCGCCCGGTGGAGCGCACCGATCCGCCGTCCGGCCGCAGGTCGCCGGCGAGGACGCGCAGCAGCGTGGTCTTGCCCGCGCCGTTCTCCCCGACGACCCCCACCACCCGGCCGGGCGGCAGATCGAGATCCACTCCACACAGGACCGGGCCGCCCCGGTAGCCCTTCCGCACGTCCCGCACCCGCAGCACGGGCCCATCCGACGGCATCGAACCGCGCTACTTCGGTGTGTCGACGGCGATGAAGGCGACGGTGCCGCTGCCCTGGACGCTGCTCACGCCCTTGCTGGAGCACTGGCTGACGTCCGAGGTCGGCGCGGCCTTCCCGGCGATCCGCTTGCCCTTCATCCTGCCTTCGGTGACCTCGCCGACCAGCATCATGTCGCCCGGGTTGTACGCGTTGATCGCTTCGAGGTTGGGGCGGATCGTGGAGGTGCCCAGCGTCTGGCCCTGGGCGTCCTTCCAGGTGATGGTGCCCGTGCCGGTGACGTTCTGGACGCCGGTGCAGGACGCCTGCGCGCTGCCCTGGAGGGTGGCGGTTCCGGAGCGGATGTTGGGGAAGCTCCCGTCGGGAGAGGCGCAGCCCGTGAGCGTCAGCGCTCCCTTGGCGGTCACCGTGCGGGCGTCCTTGCCGACCGCCGGGTCGGCGGTGATCGGCTGACCGTTGGTGCCGACCGCGCACGTCAGCACGGTGTGGCCGCCCGCCTGCTTCGGCGAGGGGTCGGCGACCGGCCTGGTGCTCGCGCCGCGGCCGCCCGACGCGCCCTCGGCGACCGACGGGACGATCGTCAGGGCCAGGCCCAGCACCCCCGCCGTGGCGGCGCCGAGACCGGCGGCCAGGTACGCGCGAGATCGAGAAACGTTCATGGACATCCCCCCGAGTGATTGCTCTCGGCAAACTAACTATCACAGTCGGTGACGAAGGGCTGGTGATTCGACATCGCCCGCACGCCTCTCAGTGGGGAAGCACGTGTGTCAGCGTTGGTACATGTCCATGAAGAGAACGAACGTATACGCCGATCCTGAGGACCTTGCTCTCATCAAGGAGGCCGCGAAGCGCCGGGGCATTCTCGAGGCGGAGATCATCCGCGAGGGCATCCACTTGGCTGCGACGGCGAACCGCGTGTGGGGCGAACCGCTCGACTGGCCGACCTTCGAGGGAAGCGGCGAGCCGGTCGCCAACGATGAGATCACTTCGGCGGTGACCAAGGGAGTTGCCGGCGGGCGATCGTCATCGCGGACACCTCCGGGATCATCGCCGCTTCTGACAAAAACGCGGCCGAGAGTGCCGATTGTCAAAGCATTCTCCGCGAGGCCGGGACCGTAGTCATCTAGCCGGCTGGTGTCTCGGGTTCGCGGGTCGCCTGCCTTCCGGCGCGGCGGCTTGCCGGGCCGGCGCCACAGCGCCTCGCACGGCGAGGCGGCGCCGAGAAGCATGATCAGGCGGGGGTGACGGACGCCAACCGGCCGGCCAGTCTCTGGAGAGTGGCGGCGATCTGGATGTTGGTCTGGTAGTCGTCGCCCATGCGGACGATCACCGTCCGGGTGGACGGGGAGACCACCATGATCTGACCGTGTGCGCCCATCGCGGCGAGGTCGCGTCCGCCGTCGCCGCGGGGGAGGATCCACCATCCGTTGCGGTATCCGACGCCGATGCCGGCGAAGGTGGTCACGGGGGCACGATTGGCCGGGTCGAGGCTGCGATCCAGGAACGCCGGGGGCGCTACCCGGCGTCCGGCGACCCGGCCCCCGTCGAGCACGAGCTGACCGACCCGGGCGAGGTCGCGGGCCGTCACCACGAGACCGCTCTCGTGGTAGGGGAATCCGTGGTCGTCGAGGCACCATTCGGCGGGATGCTCCGCGCCCATGTCGTTCCACAGGCGTTGCAGTGGTCGCCCCGTGAGCAGGGTGCCGGTCAGGCGCCGGTACGCCAAACCGACGAGGTTGGGCGCGTAGTCGTTGTAGGTGAACGGCCCCGGCGGGCTCACGATCTCCGGCCGCCGGACGACGGTCCTGGCCAGGTCGGTCGCGTAGTAGACCGACGGATAGTCCCGGTTGAGCCAGGGAAACGAGATGTCGTCGGAGAAGGCGATGCCCGAGCGCATGTCGATCAGGTCGGCCAGCGTGATGGCGGCGAACCGGGGGTCCCTGGCGCCCAGTTCGGGAACGGCCCGGGTGACGGGCATGTCGAGACCGCCGATCGTGCCGTCCGCGACGGCCCGTGACACGAGCAGCGAGATCACCGTCTTGGACACCGAGAACGCGGCGGCCGGGCGATCGGGCGCCCCTCCGTTGCCGTACCACTCGCACGTCAGCCGGCCGTCGTGGACGACCACGATGCTCTGCGCGTTCTCGGTGGGCAGCGACCGGCGGATCGGGCAGTCGCCGGTCGTCCGCCACGGCCGGGGCGTCGTGGCCGGCGACACCGAGCTGTGCCGTTTCCACTGGACGTCGGTGATGCTCGAGTCCTGACGCACCAGCACCCGCAGCGCGTACGCGGCGTCGCCATCGGCCATGATCAGCAGGAAGACCACGACGAACGCGACGGCGGACAGCGGGAGAACCCAGCCGGTGTGCCGCGGCACACGGCGGAAGTACGGTCGCACAGCGTAAGTATATGCCATATACATTCACTTCTCGGAGGTGCCCGGTGCCACGCCCGAAGACGATCGACCGCACGGCGGTCCTGGCCGCCGCGCTCGACGTCGCCGACGCCGACGGCGTGCCGGCCGTGAGCATGCACTCGATCGCCAAGCGGCTGGCGGTGACGCCGATGGCGCTCTACCGGCACGTCGCGAACAAGGCCGATCTGCTGGACGGCATCGTCGAGCTGCTGATGGCCGACATCATGGAGGGCGTGTCCGCGCCGGGGCCGGCGGCCGGGGGTGACGCCTGGCCGGACGCGCTCGTCCACATCGCCGGCCGTGCACGGGCGGTGGCGTCGCGGCATCCGGCGGCCTTCAGCCTGCTGCTGAGCAGGCCGGCGGCCTCCGCGGCCGCACGCGAGGTCCGCGCGCACATCCACGACCTGCTCCGGCAGGCGGGCGTCGGCGGCGAGCACGTCGAACGGCTCGAACGCATCGTCACCACCAGCGTGCTCGGCATGGCGGCCGGGCAGGCGTCGCAGCGGTTCGCCCACCACCCGCCCGGAGTGCTCGACGAGGACGTCCGCGCCCTGGCCACGTTCATCACGGCCGGCATCGAGCCCTTCCGCACCCCGTAGGCCCGCGGCCCCCTCCGTGATCCCGTCAGCCCGGCGGACCCGCGATCCCGTGAGCGCCCGCGGCCTCAGACGCCCTGGGGGAGGCGGAACAGCCTGCCGGGGTCGTACGCCGCCTTGACCTGGGCCAGCCGTGCGGCGTTGGCACCGTAGTACTGCTGCCGCCAGTTCTTGAGGTCCGGGTCGACGTAGTTCACGTACGCGTGGTCGCCGAAGTGCGGCCGCATGGCGGCGTGGGCGGCGCGGGTCCAGGCGGCGGCAGCGGAGAAGTGGGCGTAGTACTGCACGCTGAACAACGCCTTACGGTGCGGGAAGGCGGTGGCGTCGGGGCGGACCCTGGCGACGGCGCCGCCGAGCGCGTCGAGCAGCACCGAGTGCCGGCCCGGGGCGGCGACCTGGGCGAGCAGCGCCTTGATCCCGGCGGACGTCAGCGGGGTGTAGGCGAAGTGCGACTTGGCCGAGAACGAGTCGCGGACGAGTTTTCCGCTCGCGTTCTGGCCGGGGAGCGTGCCGGGCCGGTGGCACTGCGCCACCGACATCGACGCGCAGCCCGCCTCGACCATCATCGCGTGGTCGTACGCGGAGACCGCGACATAGCGGGTCGAAGGGCCGGAGCCGACACGGTCGACGAGCTTCTGCAGCAGGTTCTCGCACGCCGTCTTGCCGCCGATGTACAGTCCGCCGACCATCACGTTCAAGCCCGGGTCGTGGTTGAGGTGGCAGTTGGACCACAGCGCGTCGGGCGCGGAGGGCGCCCACGCCTGCCAGGCCTTCAGCACGGCCGCCGCCTTCGACCAGGGCCAGTGCAGGAAGAACAGGGTCACCGACCGCGTCCGATGGGTGCGGAACGTGAACGACGTCGCCACGCCGAAGTTGCCGCCGCCGCCTCCGCGGGAGGCCCAGTAGAGGTCCGGGTGCGAGCTCGGCGAGCAGGTCAGCGTCTTCCCGTCCGCCGTGACGACCTTCAGCGATTCCAGCACGTCGCAGGTCAGGCCGTACTGCCGCGACACCACGCCGATGCCGCCGCCCAGCGTGAGCCCGGCGACGCCGACCGACGGGCAGGAGCCCGCCGGGATGCTGACGCCGTGCGCGGCCAGCTTGGCGTACACGTCGACGAGGCGGGCGCCGGCGCCGACCGTGGCGTGGCCGCCCGAGTAGGACACGCCGCTCATCGGCGACACGTCGATGACGAGACCGCTGCCCGTGGACCAGCCCGCGTAGCTGTGGCCGCCCGACCGGGAGGTCACCGGCACGCCGTACCGGCGGGCGAACGCCAGGCACTCCGACACGTCCGCGGTCGTCGTGCAGTAGGCCACCCCGGCCGGTCGTGCGGAGTCGAAGGCCGAGTTGAAGACCCGGCGCGCGTTGTCGTACGACGCGTCGCCGGGCCGGATCAGCTTTCCGTCCAGCCCCCGGCCGAGCGCGGACCAGTCGGCGGGACGGGGACCGGCCGCGAAAGCCGCGGACACCGGGCCGGAAACGACGGCGGCACCGGCCAGCGCCGAAACGCGAAGGAAACTCCGTCTGTCGATCATGGTCGTACTCCCGAGGTGGTGATCTACCTCGTTGAGACGCACATTGATCCGGTCTGGTTGGTTACAGTGCCATCACTTCCGGTGCAGGAGCCTCCCGGCATGTTCGCCGCCGTCAAGGACGGCTCCGTCTCCTCCGGGTGTTCGCGCCCCTGCCCGGCCCGCGTCCGCGACCCGGGGCGGGAACGGCGGACGCGGCGGAGGGGAGCGCCGGAGCGAACGTGCCCTCCCTGCGGACGCTGTGCCAGCGCAGCCGCGCCCCCAGGACCGCGGTGGCCACGGACTGGATGACGACCAGATACATCAGCTGCCGGTAGACGAGCTGCTGCAGCGGCAGCACCCACAGCGCCGAGGCCCGTTCGGCGTCCAGGCGCAACGCGTACCACCCGGTGAGCGCCTGCACCGCGACGAAGCCGGCCCACACCGCTACCACGGGAAGGGGGTCGCCGACGAGCAGCCCGTAGAGGGCCATGACGTCGACGACGGGGGCCAGCAGCGGCAGGATCACCTGGAACAGCGTGAGATATCCGAGGCACCTCCGGCCGAACGGGCGGCGCTCCAGGACCGCGCCGCGATGCTTCCAGATCGCCTGCAGCGTGCCGTAGCACCACCGGTACCGCTGCCGCCACAGCTGTCCGAGCGAGGCGGGCGCCTCGGTCCACGCGCGGGCCCGCTCCTCGTAGACCACCCGCCAGCCCCTGCGGCAGATCGCCATCGTGAGATCGGTGTCCTCGGCGAGGGTGTCCGCGCTGACGCCGCCGGCCGAGGCCACCGCCTCGCGGCGGAACGCGCCGATCGCCCCCGGCACCGTCGCCATGCAGCCGAGCAGGTCGAACGCGCGGCGGTCCAGGTTGAACCCGACGACGTACTCGACGTGCTGCCAGCGCCCGATCAGCCCGCGCCGGTTACCGACCTTGGTGTTGCCGCTGACCGCGCCGACCGTCCGGTCGGCGAGCGGCCGTACGAGGTGGCCGATGGTCGAAGGTTCGAAGACGGTGTCGCCGTCCACCATGACGAGGACGTCGTGGGCGGCGTGGGCGATCCCGGTGGTGAGCGCGGCGGGTTTACCCGCGTTCGGCTGCCGGACCACCCGGACCCCGGGCAGCTCGAGCGAGGCGGCGATCGGTCCCGTCTCGTCGGTCGAGCCGTCGTCCACGACGACCACCTCGACCGTACCGGGGTAGTCGGTCCCGACCAGGGACCGCACCGTCGCCTCGATGCCCGCCGCCTCGTTGTAGGCGGGAACGATCACCGAGACCGGTGGCGGGGCCGCCCAGCCGGGAACGCCGGCGGTCGCGGGTCTCCGGCGTGCCCTGCGGGCGTGCGCCCACGCCAGCGCGACGAAGAGGACCAGCCGGAGCAGGGTGAGCACACCGGCCGCGGCGAGGAACCAGCCGAGCACCCGGACGAAGGCGAAGGAGGCGCGCTGGGCGAACCCCAGGACCGTGCCGAGGACGCGCTCGCCGGCGGCGGCGGGAGTGTGCGCGGTGGGGAGTCCGACGGCGTCGGTGAGCGTGGTCGCGGCGTACCCCTTCTTCTCCAGCCGGGTGAGCAGCCGGTCGACGGCGGCCAGCGTCCGGGTGCGGTCGCCCCCCGCGTCGTGGAACATGATCACTGCGCCCTCCCCCCCGGCCGTGCGTGCGAGGGACGCGAGGACCATCTCGTCCACGGGCGGACGGCTCCAGTCCTGGGTGTCCACGTCGGTGAACGTCACGAGGTATCCCTCGTCGCCGAGCAGCCGCATCGTGGCGAGCTGCCCGAACCCCGCCGCTCCCGGCGTTGAGGAGTACGGCATGCGGGCGAGGCGGGTGTGGATCCCGGCCGCCGCGGCCAGCGTCTTCTGCGTCAGGGACATCTCCAGCCGAGCCCGCCAGGCCGGTACGGCGGCGAGGTCGGCGTGGGTGTAGGTGTGGTCGCCGATCTCGTGCCCTTCGGCGACCAGGCGGCGGGTGAGCCCGGGATGCTCGGCGACGTGGGCTCCCAGCACGAAGAAGGTCGCCTTCGCGTGGTGCTCGCGGAGCAGGTCGAGCAGCCGGGGAGTCCAGCGCGGATCGGGGCCGTCGTCGAAGGTGAGCGCCACCCTGCGGGACCCCGGCCGCGCGCTGAGCGGCCGGGATCCCGAGACGTTGACCAGAGGGCCGCCGGAGCGGATCCGTTCCAGCTCCACCGAGTCGCCGAAGTCCCCCGGGGGTGGCTGAGTCTCCCCGACGACGTTGTGCGCGTACGCGTTGAGCAGCAGGGCTCCGGTCATGAGCAGCGCGGCGATCGCGACGAGGAACCAGTGTCCGCGCGGCTCGGCGAGCCCGCGCTCGGTGACCCTGCGCTCGGCCGGCTTCCGTTCGGGGGTTCTGCGCTCGGCGGTTCTGCGTTCGGCGGTTCTGCGTTCGGCGGTTCTGCGTTCGGGGGTTCTGCGTTCGGCAGGTCTGTGCGCGACGACCCTGCGCCGGGGCCTCATCGACGCCTCATTGAGGAGCCGCGGGCGTCTGCCCGGGCTGTTGCGGAAGCGTCTGCACGGTGCTGGGCTCCGGCGCGGGGGTCCGCGTCGCCTCTCCGGCGGGCGCGGTGGTCGCCGGGCTGCCAGGGCTCCCCGGGTTCGCAGGGCTCTTCGGACTTTCCGGGCTTGTCGCCGCCGGAGACGGCGCGGACGTGGACCGGCCGGAGGAGGAGATCCGCACGTCCGGCTCCGGGCCCGCCGAAGGCGTCGCGCTCGTCCTGACGGAAGGAGAGGGGGAGGGCGCCCTGTTCGGCAGACCGCGAGTGGAGGTCGCCCGCGTCACCCGAGTCGCCGTCGCGCGCGGCGTGCCGCTCGCCCGGAGAACACGCCGGCGCTCGGACCCGCGGGACGGAGCGGGTGAGCCGGCAGGAGAGCGTTCCACGCTCTGCCGCCCCTGCGCGTCGAGCCACCCCATCGGGGGCAGCTCGGGTCCGGCCAGCGCCCCGCTCACCAGCGTGAGCGTCAGCGCGAGGACAACGATGGCCCCGCCGACCGCGGCGGCTGTCAAGATCTTGGCCCGGCGCCCGCTCTGGTCCACGAAGACGGCCGTACGCCCCGGGCGATGATCATCCACGACGCATGATCGTACGCGAATCGAAAGCAACTTCGATAAGTTCGAACCGTTTTGTAATCCGGAAGTCCGGACTTTCCTCATCCGCCGCGCTGCGCGCGATGCTGTCCCGCACTGACCTGACCCGAGGTGTTTGGTGGCTCGATGCTTTCCGGGGGCATCCCTTGGTGAAGGGGATCTCGACGACAGGGCCTTATTATGCCCTGTGATACATATGGCTCCTGTGCCATAATGGCAGTGTGGACATCGATTGGCCGGCTGACTTCGGATCCTGGCTGGATCGGCTCGAGGAGAAGGCTCGGGGTGGGGATCCGCGGTCGAAGCTGATTCTGATCTTCGCGGCGCGAGCGCTGGATCAGTTGCGTCGGCTCACCGAGCCGCCGGCTGCCGAGTCGGAAACCGCCACTCTTCGCTGGGTGCGGCAGTCCCGCCGCTACCTGCTCTGGCGGGTCTCTCACGCTTATCACCCGGAGGTGGCCGTACGGTTGATTTGCTGGTTTCCGCCCGGTAGCGGAAAGGTGGTCGTCGCGCTGTTCGCTGCAGGTAAGGCTCGTTTGGGAGATCTGTTCTACAACAGCGTCGCCGCCCGCGCCGATCCCCTGATCGACCAGTGGATACGGGAGACGTCCTACGAGGAGAAGCCATGACCGAGTCTCAGCCGGAGGCGTTCGTACGCGGCAATGACCACCTGGACCGAATCCTCTCCGACCCGGACATCGCCGCCGGCGTCGCGGAGACGCACCGGGCCGCCGAAGAGATGGACCGCACCTATGCCATGAACCTTGCGATGATCCGTAAGGCCGGCCAGATGACGCAGGTGGAGGTGGCCAAGAAGCTGGGTGTGGGACAGGGTGTGGTGTCCAGGCTCGAGAATCGTGGCGACATGTTGCTGTCCACGCTGTTCGACTATCTAATGGCGACAGGTGCGGAGAGCGCCAGCATCGTGGTCACCGTGCGGGGGCGGCGGGTAGAGCTGGACTTGAGCCAGCTCCGGCACCCGCACACTCAGCCTGAGCAGCGGTCGGCCTGAGGGCGGGAGGCGCCCGCATGAGCCCCCTCGACGGGGGTGGGGCTGGTTAAATGGGGCACTTGAATGGGCCGCTCAATGGGCCGCGACCGACCCCTGGTTAGTGGGCACGAATGAAGTTGACGTTTGTGCCGTTATGGGGTGGTATCGGGTGCGGTGGTGCCGGGCTTTCGATCAATGGGGATCGGAAGGGACGCGCCCATCGTGGAGGAGTGGCGCATGCCTGCGACGCCGTACGGCCGGGCCGGGTCCGGGGACGTCCTGCCCCCGCCCCGCAGCTTCGGCGAGGAGGGCGGGCGTCTGTCCTACGGCGGCTATCTGCGCCTGCCGGAGCTGCTCGCCCAGCAGGAGCAGCGGTCCGGAGCCAGCGACGAGCTGCTGTTCATCACCGTCCACCAGGTCTACGAGCTGTGGTTCAAGCTCCTCCTGCACGAGCTGGAGCGGATCAGGGACGCGATGATCGAGGGCGCGCTCTGGCGCGCGAGGCACCTGTTCCGCCGGGTCCACGCGGTGGAGAAGGTCCTGGTCGACCAGGTCCAGGTGCTGGAGACCATGACGCCGCAGGACTTCCTGGAGTTCCGGTCGGTCCTCGCCCCCGCGAGCGGTTTCCAGTCGGTGCAGTTCCGTGAGCTCGAGTTCCTCTCGGGCGTCAAGGACCCGGCGTACCTCGCCCGGCTGCGGGACGCGAGCGACGCGGAACTCGCCCGGCTGCGGCGGCGGCTGGAGGAACCCACGCTGTGGGATGCTTACCTCACCGCTCTCTCCCGGCGCGGCCTGCCGGTCTCCGACGAGCAGCTCATGGAATCCCTGCTTGCCGTGGCCCGGGACCGGGGATCGTACGACGATCTGTGGGACCTGGCCGAAGATCTCCTCACGCACGACGAGACGACCGCCCTCTGGCGGATGAGACACGTGCAGATGGTGGAGCGCCAGATCGGCACGAAATCCGGTACGGGAGGCTCGTCCGGGGCACCGTACTTGAGGGGGAGGACGCGCTTGCACTTCTTTCCCCTGCTCTGGGAACTCCGGGCCTGGCTTTGAATCCTCACAAGGGAGTGAGTAGCGACATGCCGCTCGAAATGGCGCTAGATCGGCAGGAATCGGATGAAGCTTTGGATGAGCTTCTCCGCACCGCCGCCGAGAGGTGCGCGCACGCGCCGGGAGCGCTGCAGGTGGAGGGCGAGGACCCCCTGGCCTTCCTGAGGCGGTACTACCGCAACGTCCCGCCGGAGGACCTGGCCCACCGCGACCCGGTGGACGTGTACGGTCCCGCGATGGCCCACCGCCACCTCGCCCAGCACCGGCCGCAGGGACGCGCACTGGTCCGCGCCTACACCCCCACCCTTGAGGAGTGCGGCTGGGACCCGGGCCGCACGGTGGTCCAGATCGTCACCGACGACATGCCGTTCCTGGTCGACTCGGTGACGACCGAGCTGGACCGGCACGAGATCGGCACCCATCTGATCGTCCACCCGCAGATGCGGGTGTGCCGGGACATGACCGGCGAGCTGCTCGGCCCCGACCAGGAGAACGTGACCGGGCAGGTCATCCGCGAGTCGTGGATGCACATCGAGATCGACCGGCAGGCCGACCCCGCCGTGCTCAAGGAGCTGGAAAACGACCTCCAGCGGGTGCTGCTCGACGTGCGCTGCGCGGTCGAGGACTTCGCCAAGATGCGGGCGCTGGCCGTGCAGACCGCCGAGGACCTGGCGGTCAACCCGCCGCCGCTCGACCCCGCGCAGGTCGAGGACGGCATGGAGCTGCTGCGCTGGCTGGCCGACGGCCACTTCACGTTCCTCGGCTATCGCGAGTACCGGCTGGAGGACACCGACGGCGGCGCCGTGCTACGCGGCCTGCCCGGCACCGGGCTCGGCATCCTGCGGGCCGACAAGGCCGGATCGGCCAGCTTCGCGGCCCTGCCGCCGAAGGTCCGCGCGAAGGCGCGGGAGAAACAGCTGCTGATCGTCACCAAGGCCAACAGCCGTGCCACCGTCTACAAGCCCCACTATCTCGACTACGTCGGGATCAAGGTGTTCTCGCCCGAGGGCGAGGTGATCGGCGAGCGGCGGTTCCTCGGGCTGTTCACCCACGTGGCGTACAACGAGTCGATCTCCCGCATCCCGGTCCTGCGGCGCAAGCTGGCCGCGATGCTGGAGCGGGCCGGGCTGTCGCCCGACAGCCACGACGGCAAGGATCTGATGGAGATCCTGGAGACCTACCCGCGCACCGAGCTCTTCCAGATCTCCGTGGACGAGCTGCTGCCGATCGCCCTCGGTGTGCTGCGGCTGCGCGAGCGCAAGCAGGTCAAGCTGTTCCTGCGCCGCGACGACTACGGCCGCTACATCTCCTGCCTGATCTTCCTGCCGCGCGACCGCTACACCACCAAGGTCCGCCTGCACATGCAGCGGATCCTGATGAAGGCGCTCGGCGGCACCTCGCTCGACTACAGCACGATGATCGGTGAGTCGGCGCTGGCCCGGCTGTACGTCGTGATCCGCGGCGAGCGGGGCACACCGATCGGCGAGACGCCGGTCGACGTCGAGGAGCTGGAGGCGCGGCTGGCCGCCACCACCCGCACGTGGGAGGACGACCTCGCCGCCGCGATCGGCGAGCTGTGCCCGGAGGAGGACGCCCCCCGGCTGCTACGCCGCTACGGCGTCGCCTTCCCCGAGGGCTACAAGGCCGACTTCCCCGCGCGTACGGCCGTCGCCGACCTCAAGCGGCTGGAGGCGCTCGGCGAGGACCCGAACGCCATCGGCATGAACCTCTACGAGCCGTACGGCGCGGCCGAGGGGGAGCGGCGGTTCAAGCTCTACCGGCTGGGCGCGCCGATCTCGCTGTCCCGGGTGCTCCCGCTGCTCACGCGGATGGGCGTCGAGGTGGTGGACGAGCGGCCGTACGAGATCGACCGCGACCACAACCCCGACACCCGGGACGCCTGGATCTACGACTTCGGCCTGCGGTACACCCCGTCGGAGGAGGTGCACCGCGACGAGTTCAAGCGACTGTTCCAGGACGCGTTCGGCGTGCTGTGGCGCGGCGAGGTGGAAAACGACGGCTTCAACGCGCTCGTGCTGGCCGGCGGGCTCACGTGGGAGCAGGCCGAGATCCTCCGGGCGTACGCCAAGTATCTGCGGCAGGCCGGCACCACGTTCAGCCAGTCGTACATCGAGAAGGTGCTGCGGGGCAACGTGCGGCTGGCCCGGCTGCTGGTGCGGCTGTTCGAGGCCAGGCTCGACCCGCGGCGGCCCGACGACGGCAGGCCGGAGGTCTGCGACGCGCTGACCGAGGAGATCCTCGCCTCGCTTGACGAGGTCGCCTCGCTCGACGAGGACCGCATCCTGCGGGCCTACCTGGAGATGATCCAGGCGACGCTGCGCACTAACGTCTTCCAGGCCGCCCGCTCAGGAAAGGACACGGTGGGCGGGCGCGACGCCGGGGCCGCGGGCAGCCAGTTCGTCACCGGCAGGCGCAAGCCGTACATCTCCCTGAAGGTCGACCCGCAGGCGATCAGCGTGCTGCCGCGGCCCAAGCCGAAGTACGAGATCTTCGTGTACTCGCCCCGCGTCGAGGGCGTGCACCTGCGTTTCGGCAAGGTCGCCCGAGGCGGCCTGCGCTGGTCGGACCGCATGGAGGACTTCCGCACGGAGATCCTCGGCCTGGTCAAGGCGCAGATGGTGAAGAACACGGTCATCGTGCCGACCGGCTCGAAGGGCGGCTTCGTCGTCAAACAGCCCCCCGCGGGCGGGCGCGACGAGATGATGGCCGAGGGCGTCACCTGCTACCGCCAGTTCATCTCCGGCCTGCTCGACCTGACCGACAACCTGGTCGCGGGGCAGGTCGTGCCGCCGTCCGACGTCGTGCGGCACGACGGCGACGACACCTACCTCGTGGTGGCCGCCGACAAGGGCACCGCGACGTTCTCCGACATCGCCAACGCGGTGGCCAAGGAGTACGGCTACTGGCTCGGCGACGCCTTCGCCTCCGGCGGGTCGGTGGGCTACGACCACAAGGCCATGGGCATCACCGCCAGGGGCGCCTGGGAATCGGTGAAGTACCACTTCCGCACGCTCGGCGTGAACGTGCAGACCACCGACTTCACCGTGGCCGGCGTGGGCGACATGTCCGGTGACGTGTTCGGCAACGGCATGCTCCTGTCGGAGCACATCCGGCTCGTGGCGGCCTTCGACCATCGGCACGTGTTCGTCGACCCCGACCCCGACGCCGCGCGGAGCTTCGCCGAGCGGCGGCGGCTGTTCGAGCTGCCCAGAAGCTCCTGGGACGACTACGACCGGTCGCTCATCTCGGCCGGCGGCGGCGTGTGGCCGCGCACCGCCAAGTCCATCCCCGTCTCGCCGCAGACGCGCGCCGCGCTCGGCCTGCCGCACGGCGTCACCGCGCTCGCCCCCAACGACCTGATCAGCGCGATCCTGCGGGCCCCCGTCGACCTGCTGTGGAACGGCGGCATCGGCACGTACGTCAAGGCGTCGTCGGAGACCCACGCCGATGTGGGCGACAAGGCCAACGACGCGCTGCGGATCAACGCGGCCGACCTGCGCTGCAAGGTCGTGGGCGAGGGCGGCAACCTCGGCTTCACCCAGCGGGCGAGGATCGAGTTCGCGCTGAACGGCGGGCTGATCAACACCGACTTCATCGACAACTCGGCCGGTGTGGACACCTCCGACCACGAGGTGAACATCAAGATCCTGCTCGACCAGGTCGTCCGCGACGGCGACATGACCGACAAGCAGCGCAACCAGCTCTTCCTCGACATGACCGACGAGGTGGGCAGGCTGGTGCTGGAGGACAACTACGCCCAGAACGTCGTGCTCGCGGCGGCCCGCGCCCAGGCGCCGGAGATGCTGCACATCCACTCCCGCTACCTGCGGAAGCTGGAACGCGCCGGGCTGGTCGACCGGGAGCTGGAGTTCCTGCCGTCGGACAAGGTCCTCGCGGAGCGGCGCCAGGCCGGGCTCGGGCTCACCAACCCCGAGTTCGCGGTGCTGCTCGCCTACACCAAGCTCGTGGTGGACGCGGAGCTGCTGCAGTCGGACATCCCCGACGACCCGTCGCTGGCGTCCTGGCTGGTGTCGTATTTCCCCTCGGCGCTGCGCGACCGCTTCCGGGCGTACATGGACTCCCACCCGCTGCGGCGGGAGATCATCACGACCCGGATCGTGAACGACCTGGTGAACTTCGGCGGCACGAGCCTCGTCTACCGGTTCGGCGAGGAGACCGGCGCCTCGACGCCCGACATCGTGCGGGCCTACCTGGTGACGCGGGAGGTCTTCGACCTGACGTCGTTCGTGCGCCAGGTCGAGGAGCTGGACAACGAGGTCGACACCGCGACCCAGCTCGCGATGCTGCTGGAGGGCCGCAAGCTGTCCGAGCGCGGCACCCGCTGGCTGCTCGGCAACCGCCGCCCCCCGCTCGACCTCGCCTCCACGGCCCGCTACTTCATCGACGGCGCCGGCGGCCTGCTGCCCCACCTGCCCAAGTTGCTGACCGGGCCCGACCTCATGGCGTACGAGGAGCGCAGGGACTCCTTCGTGGCCAGGGGAGTGCCCGGTGAGCTGGCCGAGCGCGTCGCGGCGATGGTCCCGGCCTACTCCACGTTCGACCTCGTGGAGATCGCGGCGTACACGGGCCGGCCGGTGAGCGAGGTGGCCGAGGTCTACTTCGACCTGGCCGACCGGCTCCAGCTCGCCCGGCTGCGGGAGCGGGTGATCGCGCTGCCGCGCGACAGCCGGTGGAACTCGATGGCCAGGGCCGCGCTGCGGGACGATCTGTACGCCGCCCACGCGACCCTGACCAGGGACGTGCTGATCCACAGCCGGCCGGGTCTGTCGCCGGAGGAGCGGCTGGCGAGCTGGACGGAGGCCAACCAGGCCGCCGTGACGCGGTCGCGGCAGACGCTGTCGGAGATCTGGGAGAGCGACACCTTCGACCTGGCGACGCTGTCGGTCGCGCTGCGCGCGGTGCGGACGCTGGTGTCCACCAGCAACCTCCCCCACGCGGAGGAGTGACGGCGCCCGCCGATCAGCGGTTGGAACCGCCGGTGACGATGCCTTCGTAGCCGACGATGTGCGCGGGCGCGGTGGACGCCTTGGGCGGCACCGCGCTCACGTACTGCTGGGTCTCGACGATCTGCCGCTTCTGCCGGATGAACAGGTCCTTGGTGGAGCTCAGCAGCCACCGCGCCGCCGCGGGGACCGTCACCGGACGCCCCTCGCCGCACTTGAGGCCCTGCGGGCTCGGGGTCCACGAGGACGTGCGGACCAGCGTGTACAGCATCATCGCGCCGCCGTCGCTCGTGCGCAGCGCGAAGATCGGGTAGTTGGGGGCCGAGGCGAAGATCGACTCGTAGTTCATGCAGTCGGCGGCCTTCGCCGTCTCCTTGGTCTCGCTGATCTCGTCGTAGAAGCCCGTCGTCTGCGGGCCTGGGGCGATCAGCCCGGAGGCGTAGCCCTTGGGGCCCTCCTCGGCGACGGTGGCGTGCAGCGGGCCCATCAGGTTGGGGCTGATGACCACCGAGGCGTCGCGCGACTCCAGCGCCGTGGCGTACCCCTCCGCGTCGAGGGCGACCGAGGGCGGCTTCTCGCCGGGGTAGAGCAGGGACGCGAAGCTGTTGCGCCACGGCCCGTCCCGGCCCTGCCGTACGAACGTGAACACGGCGGTGCGGACCTCGCCGGCCGCGTCGCGCCGCCGCGCCGTTGCGGCGAACCAGACGGCCGAGCGGCCGCTCTGCCGGGGCACGAGCACCGTACGGCGATCCCATGTGTAGCGGGCGGGCCTGCCGTCGCGGGAGTGGATCTCCGCGATCGTGATGGGCCGCTGGCCGTCCTGGGTGAGCAGGAGCGCCCACCGCCCGGCCCCCGCCTGCCTGAGCACGTCGTCGGTGTCCAGGAACGCGTCGAGCGCCCGGGAGGCCTCCTCCAGCGTCACCGGCGGCGCGCTGGGCGACGGCGACGGGCTCTCGGCGGGACTCGGCAGGGCGGAGGTGGCCGCCGCCGGGCTGGCCGGCGGCTGGACGGGCTCCCCGCCCGAGCAGGCGACGGCCGTACCGGCGAGGAGGGCAAGGGCCAGCGCGTTCCGAACGACCCCGTTCACCCCAGCCTCCCCTTGCAATCGATCCACATCGTACCGAGGCGTGCTGCCTGACAGGGTCTCCGATTCGCGTACCCTTTACAGACGTGGCAGTCATCGATCCAGCCGAAGAGATCAACGAGCTTAGCGGCACGCTGAAAGGCATTCAGGACGTGCTCGACGTCGACGCCCTGCGCAAGCAGATCGCCGAGTTGGAGGAGCAGACTGCCGCGCCGGACCTGTGGAACGACCCCGAGCAGGCCCAGCGCGTCACCAGCCGGCTCTCCCACCTGCAGGCCGAGGTCAACCGGGTCGACGGCCTGAGCCGCCGCCTTGAGGACCTGCCGGTCCTGTTCGAGCTGGCGTCCGAGGAGGGCGACGAGGACGCGCTGGCCGAGGCGGACAGGGAGCTCGCCGCGCTGAGGTCCGAGGTCGGCGCGCTGGAGGTCCGCACGCTCCTGTCGGGCGAGTACGACGCCCGCGAGGCCCTGGTGACCATCAACGCGCAGGCGGGCGGCGTCGACGCGGCCGACTGGGCCCAGATGCTGCTGCGCATGTACCTGCGGTGGGCCGAGCGCAAGGGCTACCCGGCGGAGGTCTACGAGACCTCCTACGCCGAGGAGGCCGGCATCAAGTCGGCCACCTTCACGGTCAAGGCCCCCTACGCGTACGGCACGCTCAGGGGCGAGCACGGCACCCACCGCCTGGTGCGGATCAGCCCGTTCGACAACCAGGGCCGTCGGCAGACCTCGTTCGCGGGCGTGGACGTGGTGCCCGTGGTCGAGCAGACCGACCACATCGACATCAACGAGGACGACCTGCGGATCGACGTCTACCGGTCGTCCGGCCCGGGCGGCCAGGGCGTCAACACGACCGACTCGGCCGTGCGGATCACCCACCTTCCGACCGGGATCGTGGTCTCCTGCCAGAACGAGCGGTCGCAGCTGCAGAACCGCGCGACGGCGATGGCCGTCCTCCAGGCCAAGCTGCTGGAGCGCAAGCGCCAGGAGGAGGCCGCGGCGATGAACGAGCTGCGCGGCGAGACGACGACGTCATGGGGCACGCAGATCCGCAACTACGTGCTGCACCCCTACCAGATCGTCAAGGACCTGCGTACGGGCGTGGAGGCGGGCAACCCCTCCGCGGTGCTGGACGGCGACCTCGACGAGTTCATCGAGGGCGAGATCCGCTGGACGCGCCGCCAGGAGGCCGGCGACGCCCAGTAGGCGGCCCCGGCTGGAGAGCGCCGCGGGAAGGAAAGTGCTCAGTAACCGCTGACGTGGGCGAGCGCGGTCAGCGCCACGACCAGTAGCACGACCAGCGCGATGACCAGGGGCGACAGCCCCATGAACCCGTGGTGGTGAACCTTGGCGCGGCCCTCGCGGCAGACCGGGCAGCGCCCCTCCACCACGGGCCCCGCGCACGCGGCGCAGATCAGATGTTCGCAGCTCATAGCAGCTTTACCGCCCCATCGCCCAAGGGCTAATCGTTTTGTTTCCGTTATGGACGTTCCATGCCAGTGTTACCCCTAGACTGGCCTACGGCCAAACGGAACGTCGATCCAGAGCAAAGTGACCGGCGACCCCCGGACCGGCCGTCCCACCCCCTAGACTGGCTAGCCGTGATGCGCCCGTGATCCATTTCGATAATGTCACCAAGGTCTACGCGAACCAAAACCGGCCCGCCCTCGACCACGTGAGCGTGGACGTCGACAAGGGCGAGTTCGTGTTCCTGGTCGGACCGTCAGGCTCGGGGAAGTCCACCTTCCTCCGCCTGGTCCTGAAGGAGGAGCGACCCAACAGCGGCTCCATCCACGTGGCCGGCAAGGACCTGTCGAAGCTGTCCAACTTCAAGGTGCCGCACCTGCGCCGCCGCATCGGCTGCGTGTTCCAGGACTTCCGGCTGCTGCCGAACAAGAACGTCTACGAGAACGTTGCGTTCGCCCTGGAAGTCATCGGCAAGCCGCGCCGCTTCATCCGCAAGGTCGTGCCCGAGGTCATCGAGCTCGTCGGCCTGGAGGGCAAGGCGCACCGGATGCCGGAAGAACTGTCCGGTGGCGAGCAGCAGCGGGTCGCCATGGCCCGCGCGTTCGTCAACCGGCCGATGATCCTGCTCGCCGACGAGCCCACCGGGAACATCGACCCCGCCACGAGCATCGGCATCATGAAGGTGCTCGACCGAATCAACAGGACCGGCACGACCGTCCTCATGGCGACGCACGACGCCGCGATCGTCGACTCCATGCGCAAGCGCGTGGTCGAGCTCGAGGACGGCAAGATCGTCCGCGACCAGTCGCGCGGCGTGTACGGCCAGGCGTATTAGGAGTAACAGGGACCATGCGGGCCAACTTCATCTTCTCCGAGGTCTGGATCGGCCTTCGCCGCAACCTCACGATGACCATCGCGGTGGTCGTGACCGTTGCCGTCGGCATGGCGCTGCTCGGCGTCGGAATGATGATCAACTCCCAGGTCTCGAAGCTCACGGGCTACTGGACCGACAAGGTCGAGGTGTCGGTCTACCTGTGCGTCAAGAACTCCTCCTTCGCCGCCTGTAAGAACAAGGCGGGCCTCACCCAGGAGGAGAAGGCCAACCTGGAGCAGACGATCAAGGGGCTCCCCGAGGTCGAGCGGGTGGAGTTCGAAACCCAGGCCGAGGCCTACAAGAAGTGGCAGCAGCAGGAGAACAACCAGACCCTGCTGGCGGTGACCAAGGTCGAGGACATGCCGGAGTCGTACCGGATCAAGCTGAAGGATCCGGACAAGGCGGCGGCCGTCACGAGCAGCCTGAAGGGCCAGCCGGGCGTCGCGAATGTGATCAACGAGCGCGACCTGCTCGACTCGGTCTTCGGCTTCATGGACAAGCTGCGTTACATGGCGCTCGGCATCGCCGCCCTCATGTTGATCGCGGCCACCCTGCTGATCGGCAACACGGTGCGTCTGTCGGCGTACAACCGCCGCAGGGAGACCGGCATCATGCGGCTGGTCGGCGCGTCCAACATCTACATCCAGCTTCCGTTCGTGATGGAGGGGCTGATCGCCGGTCTCATCGGCGGCGTCCTGGCCGGCGTGATCCTGATCATCGTCAAGATCGCCATCTTCGAGTCGATCCAGACCTACATGGCGGCGCCCCTCGGCTGGGACACGGTCGCCGGCGTGATCACTCTCACCATGGCCATCGGCGTGCTGATCTGTGTGCTCGCCTCGTTCGTCACCCTGCGCCGCTACCTGCGGGTCTGATCCCGCACCGGCCGCGCACCTCGTTTCCGCCCTTCGTGGCGACGGTAGGCTCCCCTTATGCCACGTGAGACCGGGCGCAAGCTGATCGCCCAGAACAAGCGTGCCAGGCACGACTTCTTCATCGAGGACACCTACGAGGCCGGGCTCGTCCTGACCGGCACCGAGGTCAAGTCCCTGCGGGCGGGAAAGGCCAACCTGACCGACGGTTACGCGTCGATCGAGGGCGGCGAGGTCTGGCTGATCAACGTGTACATCCCGGAGTACAGCCAGGGCACCTGGACCAACCACGCCGCCCGGCGCACGCGCAAGCTGCTGCTGAACCGCAAGGAGATCGGCAAGCTCGACGCGACGCTCAAGGAGAAGGGCCTCACGCTGATCCCGCTGTCGATGTATTTCAAGGACGGCCGGGCGAAGATCGAAATCGGCATCGCCCGGGGTAAGAAGGACTACGACAAGCGGCAGACGTTGATGGAGAAGCAGGCCAACCGCGAGATGGCCCGGGCCATGTCGAACGCGGTCCGCCGCCGGGGGGGCCGTTAGGCCGTGTTCCGTACTCTGTCCGTCCGGGCGAGAGCCGTACGTGCCGTGCTCGCGCTGGGGCTGACCGCGCCGTTGCTGACCGGCTGCTTCGAGGAGCCGTCGCCGCACGAGGCGGTGCGCGACTTCCTCGTCGGCTGGCAGACGGGGGACTACGCGGCCGCCGCACGCCGCGCCGACGGCGACCAGGCGGCGGTGCGCAAGGCGCTGGAGGACGCCCGCCTGCAACTGGACGCCGCCTCGATCCGTTTCTCCCTGCGGGGGATCAGCCAGGACGACGACGCCGCGCAGGCGAGTTATCACGCCGAGGTGGACCTCGGTGAGAACAACCCCCTCTGGCGGTACGACGGCAACCTGCCCCTGCACCTGGTGGGCGGCCAGTGGAAGGTGCGGTGGTCGCCGAGCGTCATCCACCCCGACCTGCACCCCGGGCAGCGGCTCGCGGTCGCCACCGTCCCCAAGGGCCGCAAGCCCATCCTCGACCGCAACGGCAGCGCGCTGCAGGACGAGACCGTCCTGCACGTCGCCGGGGTCGTCCCCGCGAAGGTCAAGGACCCGGGCGGGCTCTGCGATCAGCTGTCGAAGGTCACCGGCTTCGCCCAGGACCGCCTGCTGAGCCGCATCCTGTCGTCGCCCCCGCAGGACTTCGTCCCCCTCGCGACGTTCGGGCGGACGAAGTTCGCCCAGATCAAGGCCAAGCTGGAGGCCATCCAGGGCCTGGAGTTCCAGATCGACAACCCGCCGGTCGCCCCCAAGTCGCCCACGCAGATCGTCGGTGTGGTCACGGCCATCACCCCGGAGGCGGAGCAGCGGCTCGGCGGGCCGCAGCGGGCCGGCGACACGCTCGGCCGGGACGGCCTGCAGAAGGCCTACCAGGACCAGCTCACCGGCTCGACCGAGACCCGGGTCGTCATCCTCGACAACACGACCGGGCAGCTGGTCAAGGAGCTCAAGGCGTGGCCGGGACGGGAGAACTCGTCGGTCCAGACCACGATCGACAGCCGGTTGCAGAGAGCGGGGGACACCGCGGTGGCGGGGCCCCGCCCGGCCGCGCTCGTCGCGGTGCAGGCCTCCACCGGTGAGCTGCTGGCCGTCTCCGCCAACCAGCTGCACCAGGAGAAGGACGCACTGGCCGGCAGATTCGCGGCCGGCACCGCCTTCTCGGTCGTCGCCGCGCAGGGACTGCTCCAGTCGGGTCTGGACCCCAAGCAGAAGGTGCCGTGCAGCGCCGATCGCACCGTGGGCGGTGCCCGCTTCCAGCAGCCCGGCGTCAACGGCGTGACGACGCCCACCTTCCAGACCGACTTCGCCCAGGGTTGCGTGACCGCCCTGGCGTCGCTGGCCCGGCGGATCAGTGGGCAGCGGCTGTCCGCCAGCGCGTCCCAGTTCGGCATCGGCGGCGACTGGAAGCTGCCGCTGAAGACCTTCAGCGGGTCGATCCCGGCCCCCGACGGGGACGCCGCGATCGCCAAGATTCTCGCCGGACAGGGCGCCCGCGTGAGTCCGCTGGCGATGGCCCTCGTCGCCGCGGCCGTCAAGTCGGGCACGTGGCGGCCGCCGGTGCTGGTGACCTCGCCCGCCACCCCCGATCCGGCGGCCGAGGAGGGCACCATGCCGGTCGCCCCCCAGCCCGTGACCCTCGATCCCGCGATCACCGCGAAGCTGCGTACGCTCATGCGGGCCGGTGTGGCCTCCGGCGCGGCCTCCGCCGCCTCCGCCCCCGGCGACCCCGTGTACGGCGTGGCCGCCGAGGTCACCCAGACGGAGAAGAAGGAGCGCACCAGGCTCTCGTGGTTCGTGGGCTGGCAGGGGGACGTCGCTGTCGCCGTGCTGGCGCAGAGCGGCGACGTGTCGGCCGCTTCGGCCATCGCCGGGAGCTTCTTCCGCGACGCCCAGCCGCAGACGTGAAAAATGCTCGGAGGCGAGCAACCATCGGGGCGGCGACCGGCGTCTTTCTAGGTGACTGGGACCCGCTTGGGGGGTTGCGGGCCCAGTCGCCGTGATGAGGACAGGGCTCCATCTCGGGGGGAGCCCTGCTCGTCTGGACCGGCTCGACCCTGCCGGTCGGCCCCCGGGACGCGCGCCAGAGGCCGCGTTCCCGGGGGCTTCGGCGTCTCCCCGGCCCCGGGGCACCGGGGGGGAAGGAATTCGAGTCGCGTCGCAGGTGTTGTCACGAGTAAGCTTGTGACGCCAGGCCTTCGGGGCTGGGTTGACAACTGAACAGGGGGGTGACCGGTTTCGACTTCGGCATTGCAAGTCAGGGGAAGCGGGTCGGGGACTGCGGACATAACCCCGTCAACACTGTGACCGCAAACAAATAAGTGCCAATAACAAGAGCACTGAGGTGAGCCAGGCTTCCCTGGCTCTCGCCGCCTAAGCAGCGAGAAACCTCTGTCAGCCCGGGAGTGCCTTCGGCCCGGAACTGACATCGCTAGAAGGCTCAACCGTCCGGCCCGGTCACGGGGCCGTACGGGAAATCAAACAGTGACTGAGCCCGTCGGCGACTCGCCTGTGAGATCGCCGGGGCCGAGAAAATCGCAACAGGCTGCACCCGGAGAAGCCCTGTCTTGGTGTTGAAGGACGCGGGTTCGATTCCCGCCACCTCCACCGGTAGCGAAGCAGCCCGTCGGCCATGAGCCGGCGGGCTTTTTCGTGTTACGGCGGCCTACGGTCACCGGGCCGGTCACAGCCCGGGGACGCGCGTCATGGCCGTGACGGCCGCGGTGCCGGTCAGATGATGGTGTGGCCGGGCGTGACCAGGCCGGTCTCGTAGGCGAACACGGCCGCCTGCGTGCGGTCGCGCAGGCCGAGTTTGGTGAGGATCCGGCCAACGTGGGTCTTCACGGTCTGCTCGGCGACGACGAGCCGGGCGGCGATCTCGGCGTTCGACAGGCCGTGGGCGATGAGGGTGAGCACCTCGGTCTCCCGTTCGGTGAGGCCCTCCAGCCGGGCCCGCGCGGGCGGCCGGGGCGCTCCGCCGAGCCGGGTGAACTCCTCGATCAGGCGCCGGGTGACGTTCGGGGCCAGCAGGGCGTCGCCGGCGGCGACGACGCGCACCGCCTCGGCGAGCTGGACTCCCGAGGCGTCCTTGAGCAGGAATCCGCAGGCGCCGGCGCGCAGGGCGTCGTACACGTACTCGTCGAGGTCGAACGTGGTCAGCACGAGGACCCTGACGTCGAGGGCGGGGTCGGCGGTGATCCGCCGGGTGGCCTCGATGCCGTTCAGGCCGGGCATGCGGATGTCCATCACCACGACGTCCGGACGCAGTTCGGCCGCCTTGGCGACGGCGTCGAGCCCGTCGGCCGCGACGCCCACGACCTCGATGCCGGGCTGGGCGCCGAGCAGGACGGAGAACCCCTCACGGATCATGGCCTGGTCGTCGGCGATCACGACGCGGATGGTCACTGGCCTTCCTCTCCGGTGCCGGCGGGTGTGTGGGCGGATACAGCTGTGGCGGGCGCGGACAACGGCAGTACGGCGGTGACCTCGTAGCCGCCGGCGGGGGTGGGACCGGCGGCGAGGTCGCCGCCGAGCATCGCCGCCCGCTCGCGCATCCCGAGCAGGCCGTGGCCCGCGCCCGGCGACGGCGCGGCCGCGTGCCGCCCCGGCCCGTTGCGCACGGTCAGGCGCAGCGCCGTGGCGGTGTGCGCCATCTCGACCCGGACCCGTGACCCGGGCGCGTGCCGCAGGGCGTTGCTCAGCGCCTCCTGCGCGATGCGGAAGGCCGACAGCTCCACGCCCGGCGACAGCGGGCCGGGCTCCCCGGTGACCTCGGTCTCCACGTCGAGGCCGGCGGCGCGTACGTTCGCCACGAGGCCGTCGAGGTCGGCCAGTGTGGGCTGCGGAGCGACGGTGCCCGGTGCTTCGGTGCCCGGTGCGCCCGGTGAGGTCTCGGCGCGCAGCACCCCGAGCACGCGGCGCAGCTCGGTGAGCGCCTCCAGTGCGTTCTGCCGGATGACGGCGAAGGAGGCGACCAGCTCCTGCGGCGGGTCGGGCACCCGGTATGGCGCGGCGTCGGCCTGCACGGAGATGACGGACATGTGGTGCGCCACGACGTCGTGCAACTCCCTGGCGATCCGGGCGCGCTCCTCCAGCAGGGTCCGCCGTTCCCGCTCCCGGACGACCGCCGCCTCCTGCTCGGCCAGCCGCTCGCGGGCCACCCGCCGGGCGCGTACGGCGGTGCCGGTGAGCACGGCGGCCGCGAAGAGGGGCAGCACCTCGATGACGAAGGAGGGGATCGTGATGTCCAGCCAGAGCGTGGTGTGACCCCCGGCCGACCAGACACCCCAGGCCGTCGGCACCCCGAGTAGCAGCGTCTCGGCCGCCACCCGGCGCCGGTTGCGCAACGCCACGAGGAACAGGACGCCCGCGTGCACCGTCCACGGCCACGGCTCGCCCGAGTGCGCGGGGGAGTAGGCGGTCGTGGCCGTGCACGCGAGGAACGCGGTGGACAGCCACCACGCGGGCAGCGGCAGGCGCAGCGCCACGATCAGCACGGCCGCGTGAGCGATCGCGAACGGCAGCGCGGGAGTGTCCTCGGCGGTCGCGGCGAGGAGGGCGGCGAGGAGCACGATCAGCGCATGCGGCAGCCATCTGAGCGGCCGGGGCCCGCGCAGGGGCGGCAACGGCTGGGGCGCGAGCGTGAGCAGGTCCGCCCGCAGGGCGCGCAGCGCCTCCGCCAAACGTCTCCCGCCGACCTTGTCCACGGGCTCGATCCTAGACATCCCGGGCTTTTCGCCGATCGCGTTCGCGGCGGTCGCCGACGAGGCCGGCGTCACCCCGTGGAGCTCACCTCCGCAGTGGCTTCAGGCGTGACGAGTACTGTCGGGGCGATACGTGGGAGGAGGCTGCCGTGGGGGAGCCGAGAATCGTGGTGCGGCGGTCGCTGCCGTCGGAGCCGGCCGTACGGGGATCGGCCTCGTTGTTCCTGACGGAGGCGGAGCGGCAGGGGGTGCGGGCCGGTCGCAGGATGCTGTACGTCGGCCCGGAGCCGTCGTCGGAGCACGTGGCCGCCGGGCTCAGGGTCGAGCCCGGCACGCCGGTGCTGGCGCGGCGCAAGCTGCTGCTCGCGGGTGACGTGCCGGTGCGGGTCGCCACGAGCTTCCTGCGGCTCGATCTTTTCGCGGGCACGCCGCTGTGCGAGCCGGGCTTCCTGGCTCCGAGCCTGCAGGCGCGTATCGAGGAGCTCGGTCACCGGTTCGGCCGTGCGGAGGAGCACCTGGTGGCCCGGCCGCCCGGGGGCGACGAGGCGGCCACGCTGGAACTGGAGCCCGGCGAGTGGGTGGTCCAGATCGTGCGGGCCGCCTACTCGGCCGACGACCTGCCGATCCACGTGCTGGAGACGGTCTGCGCCGCCTCCCGGCACGTCTTCGACGTCGTTCAGGTGAGCGGTGCCGACGAGTTCTGAGCGACGTAGGCGTCGATCTCCGCGAGCAGGGCCGACTTGCCCTCGGCGTTGAGGAAGGACGCCTCCACCGCGGCGCGGGCCAGGTCGGCGACGCCCTTCTCGTCGAGGGAGAGCAGCTCGGCCGCCACGGCGTACTCCCGGTTCAGGTCGGTGCCGAACATGGGCGGGTCGTCGGTGTTCACCGTGATCGGCACCCCGGCCGCGACCAGCGCGGGCAGCGGGTGCTCGGCCAGGCTGGGCACGGCCCGGGTGCAGACGTTGGAGGTGGGGCAGATCTCCAGCGTGATCCCGTGCTCGGCCAGGTGATCCAGCAGGGACGGGTCCTCCACGCTGTGGATGCCGTGCGCGATCCGCTCGGCGCCCAGGTCGCGTACGGCCTGCCAGACGTACTCGGCGCCGACGACCTCGCCGGCGTGCGGCACCGAGTGCAGCCCGGCGGCGCGTGCCGCGGCGAAGTGCGGCGCGAACCACGACCGGGGCACCCCGGCCTCCGCGCCGCCGAGACCCAGGCTGACCAGGCCGTCCGGCCGCTGGTCGAGCGCGACGGACAGCGTCTCGTCGGCGGGCGGGCCGGGGATTCCGGGGATGTCGAAGCACCAGCGCAACATGGTGCCGAAGTCCGCCTCGACCCTGCGGCGGGCGTCCTCGATCACCTCGCAGAACTCCTGAGGGGCGAAGCCCCGGGCCAGGTGGGGCTGCGGTGTGATCGTGAGCTCGGCGTACCGCACCTGCTGGGCGGCCAGGTCGCCGCCCACGCCGTGGATCAGCGTCCACAGGTCCTCGGGGGTCTTCACCAGGTCCACGATCTGCGGATAGACCTGGAGGAAATGGGCGAAGTCGCGGAAGTCGTAGAACGCCTCGACCAGCGCGGGGTCGGCGGGCACGTCAGTCGTCCCCTCGTACCGCGCGGCGAGTTCGGCGACGATGTGCGGTGACGCCGCACCGATGTGGTGCACGTGCAGTTCCGCCTTGGGCAGCCCGGCGATGAACCGGGTGAGTTCCGGGGAGATCACGGAACGACCGTAACAACCGGGTAGGAGTCCACCCCAAGCGATATCGCCGTATTTCACACCGATTTGTCAGGTTCGGGGTCATCCTCCGGCCGGCAGCTCGCTGAGCACCACGTTGATCGTTTTCCTGGTGCCGTCCGGGCGCATCAGCTCCACCCGCACCCTGTCGCCCGGCTTGAGCGTGGCCAGGATCTGGCTCAGGGCGCTGGCGGTGGGGGTGGGCGTGCCCTCCACCTTCACGATCACGTCGCCGGGGCGGATGCCGGCCCTGTCCGCGCCGCCGCCGGGGGACACCGAGCCGACGGCCACACCGACCGGCTCGCCGCTCGCGTCGACCGCGGTGCCGACGCGCACGCCGAGGGCCGCCCGGTGGCTGTTGACGACCCGGCCGTACCGGATGATCTGCCGGGCCACGTCGGTCGCGGTGTCGCTCGGGATCGCGAAGCCGAGACCGGGTGCGGCGCCCTGCTGGGGATCGACCGCGGCCAGCGTCGGGATGCCGATGACCTGGCCGGACAGGTCCACCAGCGCCCCGCCGCTGTTGCCGGGGTTGATGGGCGCGGAGGTCTGGACGGCGTTGGCGATCGTCGCGGCCCCGCCGCCCGCGTGCTTCTCACCCGTCACGGTGCGGCCCAGGGCCGACACGATGCCCTGCGTCACGCTGCCGGAGAAGCCGAGCGGGTTGCCCATCGCGAGCACGATCTGCCCGACCTTGAGATTCGCCGAACGACCGAAGGTCGCGGGCGTCAGCCCGGTCGCGTTCTCGACCTGGATCATCGCCAGGTCGCCGGCCGGATAGGAGCTCACCAGGTGGGCCCTCCTCGGCTTGCCGCCGGTCGCCAGCGTGACCTGGAACTCCGTGGCGGCCCCCACGACATGGGCGTTCGTCAGGATGTGGCCGTCGGTGTCGTAGACGATGCCGGAGCCCAGCGCCTCTCCGGTGGTGATCTGCACGATGGACGGAAGGACCCTCTTGATGACCTGCTCGTAGGTCGTTTCGAGCTCGATCGGGCGGGCGGGCAAGGGCGGGGCCGTACCCGTCCTCCCCCCTGTGGGAGACGCCGGCGGAGGGGAGGCCTCACCCGGGGTGGTCCCCGGCGCACATCCTCCCGCGACCAGCACGGCCGCGGCCGAACCGGCGACCGTACGGAGGACCTTCCGTGAGAGCTGCATAGTCCCCTGTCTACCTGCGAGAACAGGCGCCGCAAGGCGGCGCGCCGGGACAGGCGCAGGTCATGACGGGTGCCCGGGACGGTCGATACCCGAGGGTGAAGGCACCGCCTAGCCAGCGAATATTCCTCTAGAATATGGTTCTATAAAAGGAATCCAGGGAGCGTCCGCGAGTGCCGCCCGTCGCGAGCCCGGGCCGCGCGGCGGGGCTGGATTCGCGGACACGACCGAGTGCTGGAGGATCTTATGGCGATCGGGCTGAGCGAGGAGCACGAGGCGCTTCGCGAGTCGGTGACCGGATGGGCCGAGCGGGCCGTGCCCGCCGACCTGGTGCGGAGCGCGGTGGGTGTTCTCGCCGACCCGGGAACGGAGGAGCGTCCGGCCTTCTGGTCCGCTCTCGCCGGTCAGGGACTGCTCGGGCTGCACATCCCCGAGGAGTACGGCGGCTCCGGCTACGGACTGCTGGAGGCGGCCGTGGCGATCGAGGCGCTGTCGGAGCGGGTGGCGCCCGGGCCGATGGTGCCGACCGTGCTCGCGAGCGCCGCGATCCTCGCCTCGGAGGGCAAGGCGCAGGCCGACCTGCTGCCCGGTCTCGCGGACGGCTCGCTGACCGGCGCGGTGGCGCTCGACGGGGAGATCACCGGTGCGCATGACGGCGACGCGCTGACGATCGGCGGCACGGCCGGACACGTCCTCGGCGCGGCCGTCGCGGACGTGCTCGTCCTGCCGGTGACGACGGACGCCGGCGAGGAGTGGGTGGCGATCGACGCCACCGAGGCGACGGTCACCGCGGTCAAGTCGCTCGACCTCACCCGCGGCGTGGCCAAGGTCGAGCTGGACGGCGTACGGGTGCCCGCCGAGCGGGTGCTGACCGGCCTGACGGGCGCCGGGGTGCGCAACGTGGCCGCGATCGTCCTCGGCGCGGACGCGGCCGGGGTGGCCGCCTGGTGCGTGGCCGCCGCCGCCGACTACGCAAAGGTCCGGGTGCAGTTCGGCCGCCCGATCGGCCAGTTCCAGGGCATCAAGCACAAGATCTCGCGGATGCTGGTGGCGTTGGAGCAGGCCCGCGCCACGGTCTGGGACGCCACCCGGGCGGAGGGGGCAGAGCGCGACTACGCCGCCGCCATCGCCGCCGTCATGGCGCCCGACGCCGCCGTGCAGTGCGCCAAGGACGCGATCCAGACGTTCGGCGGCATCGGCTACACCTTCGAGCACGACGCGCACCTGTACTACCGCCGGGCGCTGACCATCCGCGCGCTGCTCGGCTCCTCCTCCGAGTGGTCCGACCGGGTGGCCGCGCTCGCGCTGGGGGGCGTGAGCCGCGAGATGGAGATCGACCTGCCGGAGGAGTCGGAGCCGCTGCGCGAGGCTATCCGGGCGGAGCTCGCCGAGCTCGCCGCTCTGGAGGGCGTGGAGCAGAAGAGGGCGCTGGCCAAGGCGGGATTCGTCATGCCGCACCTGCCCAAGCCCTGGGGCCGCGCGGCCTCGCCGCTGGAGCAGGTGCTCATCCACCAGGAGATCAGGGCGGCCAGGATCAAGCCGCCGCAGATGATCATCGGTGCGTGGGTGGTGCCGTCGCTGGTCACGTACGGGACGGCGGAGCAGCAGGAGCGGTTCCTGCCGCCGACGCTGAGCGGCGAGCTGATCTGGTGCCAGCTCTTCTCCGAGCCGGAGGCCGGCTCCGACCTCGCGTCGCTGCAGATGAAGGCGGAGAAGGTCGAGGGCGGCTGGAAGCTCAACGGCCAGAAGATCTGGACCTCGGTGGCGCACGTCGCCGAATGGGCCATCTGCATCGCGCGGTCCGACACCTCCAAGCCCAAGCACGACGGCATCACGTACTTCCTGGTGGACATGAAGGGGCCCGGCGTCACCGTGCGGCCGCTGACCGAGATGACCGGGGAGAACCTGTTCAACGAGGTGTTCCTCGACGACGTCTTCGTGCCGGACGAGTTGGTCGTCGGCGAGGTGAACGAGGGCTGGCGGGTCGCCAGGAACACGCTGTCGAACGAGCGGGTCTCGCTGTCGTCCGGCTCGGGCGGCACCGGGGCCTCGGTGCCCGACCTGCTCGGCCTGGTGGGCCGGCTGGGCCGTGAGCTCACCGCCGCCGAGCGGCAGGACCTCGCCCGCGTCGTCTGCGAGGCGCACTCGATCAACGCGCTGTCGCTGCGGGTGACCCTCAAGCAGCTCGCCGGCAGCGAGCCGGGCGCCGACGCGTCGGTGCGCAAGCTGCTGTCCACCGCGCACGCGCAGCACGTCTCCGAGGTGGCGGTCTCGTTGCTCGGCCCGGCCGCCGTCACCGCCGCCGACTGGAAGCTCGGCGACGCCGGCTACTGGAACCGCGCCGTGCTCGCCACCCGCGCGATGACCATCTACGGCGGTACCACGGAGGTGCAGCTCAACATCATCGCCGAGCGCATGCTCGGCCTCCCCCGCGACCCCGAGCCCGGCAAGTAGCCGTACGCGAAAGGCCCTCCGTGACCATGCGATTGCATGGTCACGGAGGGCGTTGATCACGACGACGGAGGGGGTGGTCAGCCGGTGACGAGGGTCAGTCCGTAGGCCGAGAGAGCCTCGTTGACGGGCTGGAAGTAGGTGGTGCCGCCGGAGGAGCAGTTGCCCGAGCCGCCGGAGGTCATGCCCTGGGCCTGGCTGCCCGAGATGAACGAGCCGCCGGAGTCACCGGGCTCGGCGCAGACGTTGGTCCGGGTCAGGCCGCTGACCGTGCCCTGCGAGTAGCGGACGCTGGCGTTGAGCTGCCCGACGGTGCCGCAGTGCCAGCCGGTGGTCGAGCCGGACCGGCAGATCGACGAGCCGACGGGCGCCGCCGACGAGCCCTTCACGGTGACGTTGCCGCCGCTGTAGTTGTTGACGTACGGCGTGACCGTCCAGTTGCTGTTGACCGCGGCCCACGAGTAGTCGTTGCCGGGGAACGAGTAGCCCTGGAAGCTGCCCATGGAGACCCGGTTGTAGCCGGACAGGCTGCTGCCGGCCGTGGCGCAGTGACCGGCGCTGACGAATCCGGGCGTGCTTCCCCTGCGTACGGAGAAGCCGATCGAGCACCGGGCCGAGCTGCCGATGTAGTAGGCGTCGCCGCCGCGCACATTGTAGAAGGTCTGCGGCTGCTCGTTCGACCGCTCGACGCGTACGGCCGACTTGTCGGCGCCGCTCGCGGCCACGAACGCCTCGGCCTCGGCGGTGTCCGACGACAGCACGACGACGCTGTTGCTGACCACGTCGACGTACCAGACGGAGGTCGAGGCGGGCGCGCCGGCGGCGGCCCGGTCCAGTGCGGCCTCGGCGGAGTCGAGCGTGGCCAGGTTGCGGCCGACGATCTTCGGCTGCGCGCCGGAGGCCAGGATCGCGCCGGCCTTGGAGGCGTCGGAGGTGGCGACGATGAAGCTCTCCGAGGTGGTGCCGGAGACCCAGGATCCGGCGTAGGCGTCACCGAGCGCGGCGCGCACCTTGGCCTCGGTGGCCATGGCCTTCGCCTCGTTGGCCAGCCGGGCGTCGACCTGGGCGGGGGTGAGCCCGAGGTCGCGCTGCATGGCCTCCACCATCGCGGGCGGCGGCTTGACGGCGGAGGAGGCGGGAGAGTTGTTCGGCTCGGCCATGGCGGGGGTGGCGACCGTGGCGAGGGCCGTGACGGCCAGAGCGCATCCGGCGAGTACGGTGCGTCTGTGGAGCATGGGGGCTCTCCTTGTCTCTGGGGGGTGCCGTCAACGTAACCGACCTCCGCTGTCACGTGGATCTATCAATTCGCCCCTATCACCGAGTTATGGAACCGCCGGCGTCTGGGGATTCGCTGGGCCGTAATTGGCCGTTTCCGTACACTGGAGAACCGGCTCCCGTCGTGTGAAGGGGGTGGCCGGTCCCACCGCCGGCTCTCCGCCCGGGCGGCCAGGGGGACGCCGTGGAGCAGGAGCGCACCCGCGAGGACGTCCAGGCCGTCCGCCGGTATCGCCGCAAGGGGACCGTGGCTCCGGTCCCGGCCGGGGCCTCGCGGGCGACCTAGGGGACGGCTCCGTATTCGGGGTTGGTGACGAGCCAGTCGGCGTAGCGGGCGCTGCGGCGCACCGCGTCGGCGTACGCGGCCCGGGCGTGGGCGGCGATGACGGGTGCGGCGGCCCGCGCGCCCAACGAGTCGGCGTGCCAGCCGAGCAGGTGCCGCCAGCGCAGCGGCGCACCGGCCAGCGGCATCATGACCAGCCCGGCGGTGAGCCGGAAGGTGGCCTGGCACAGGGCGACGGCCTTACCCACCCCGACCAGGTGCAGGCAGGTCGCCACGTCCGTCTCGTAGATGGACTCGGGGACGAACCCGGCCCGCGCGCAGGCGGCGGCGAAGCAGTCGGCGAAACAGCCGTCCCCGGGGGCGACCGTCCAGTGCTCGCCGGCGAGGGTGGACAGCTCCAGTTCCCTCTCCCCGGCGAGGGGGTGGTCCTCGGACAGGAGCACGAAGACCGGGTCGGTGCCGACCGTGGTCCAGTTCATCGCCTCGGCCGGGGGAGGCGGGCTGTCGCCGCACGTCCCGAGCAGCACGAAGTCGAGCCGGCCCGCCACCGCGAGCGCGGTCAGCTCACCGGCCGACCAGGAGGTGCGGGTGGTGACCGGGATGCCGGGCTGGTCGGCGGTCAGGCGCTCCACGAGCCCGCCGAGTATGGGCCCGTTCGTCGCGCCGATACGGCAGCCGGGCAGCTTGACCGAGGTGTTGGCGAACCGCACCGCGTCCTCTTGGAGGTCCCGTACGGCGGGTAGCAGCACCCGGGCGCGGGCCAGCACCATCTCGCCGAGAGGAGTGGGACGGGCGCCGTTGCGGTCGCGTTCGAACAGCGGACCCCCGAGTGAGCGCTCGATGCGCTTGAGCTGAGCGGTGAGCGACGGTTGGGCGAGGCCGAGCCGGGTGGCCGCTTTCGTGACGCTCCCGGCTTCGGCGACCGCGTGCACGATTCTCAGGTGGCGGATCTCCAGATCCATAGAGGGACGGTACGGCCCCGGTGCTATGGCCGCAATCCCGCGTTGTCATGAAATTTGACTTTAACGCGTGAGCCGCCGTCACTCCTGTTGCTGTTGGTGCGCGTGCGTGACTCCACGGGGACGCCTCGTTGACTGCAACGTGTTCTCACAAGGTCTCCGTCGCGCAGAGTGGTTACCGGATGGTAGGAGGCGGGGGACGCGGGTTGCTAGAACGCGTTGCAGTTCCTGGGGGGCCGTCGTACGTTCGAGGCATGCGGACACGTGTCACCGACATGTTCGGTATCGAGTTCCCCATCTTCGCCTTCAGCCACTGCCGGGACGTCGTCGCCGCGGTCAGCCGCGCCGGCGGCATGGGGGTGCTCGGTGCCCTGTACTTCACCCCGGAGGAGCTCGAGATCGAGCTCAAGTGGATCGACGACCACGTGGACGGCCGTCCGTACGGCGTGGACGTGGTGATGCCCGCCTCCTACGCGGGGGCGGACCTCGACGTGGACTCCCCGGCCGAACTGGTGGCGCGGCTGCAGGGGATGATCCCGCAGGGCCACCGGGCCTTCGTGGAGGACCTGCTGACCCGGCACGGCGTGCCGCCGCTGGACGGCTCCGACTCGGGCAAGGTGCTGCTCGGCTGGACCGACGCGACGGCCCGGCCGCAGGTCGAGGTCGCGCTGCGGCATCCCATCGCGCTGCTCGCCAACGCCCTCGGCCCGCCGCCCGCCGACGTCGTGGAGCAGGCGCACGCGAAGGGCGTGAAGGTGGCCGCGCTCGCCTCCACGCCCCGGCACGCGATCAAGCAGGTCGAGGTCGGCGTGGACGTCGTCGTGGCGCAGGGCACCGAGGCGGGCGGCCACACGGGCGAGATCTCCACGATGGTGCTCATCCCGCAGGTGGCCGACGCGGTGGACGTGCCGGTCCTGGCCGCGGGCGGCATCGGCTCCGGCCGCCAGATGGCCGCGGGCATGGCGCTCGGCGCGGAGGGCGTGTGGACCGGCTCGATCTGGCTGGCCGTGGAGGAGGCCGACACCTCAGAGACCGTGCGGCAGCGCATCATCGCGGCCACCTCCCGCGACACGGTCAGGTCGCGGAGCTGGACCGGCAAGCCCGCCCGCCTGCTGAAGAACGAGTGGACCGACGCGTGGGAGTCGGCCGAGTCGCCCGGCACGCTGCCGATGCCGCTGCAGTTCATGCTGATCTCCGACGCGTTGCGGCGGATCGGCAGGTCGGACGCGACGGAGCTGGCCACGTTCCCGGCCGGGCAGATCATCGGCGCGATGAACCAGGTCAAGCCGGCCAGACAGGTCGTCTTCGAGATGGTGGAGGAGTACGTCGAGGCCATGGAGCGCCTCGGCCGCATCACCCAGGACGAGTGAGGGCCCCGCCCCCCGGCCGCGCGACGCCCTGCGCTTTACTGCTGGGGATGTCCCGCGAGCTGGGGGAGGACGCCGAAATGAGCCGTGCCGGTGACGAGACCGTGGCGGACGCGCCGCCCATCCCGCCGCCGATCATGGGGAACGTCCCCGGCTCCTACGCCCTGACCGTCTTCAGGGAACGGCATCCCGTCCTCGTCCGCCAGGTCGCGCGGGCGCTGCCGTACGACCCCGACCGGCGGCGCGCGCTCGACCGGCTGCTCGACGAGGTCGTCCGTGACGTCATGGAGCCGCTGGAGCCGTCGGCGCACGACGGCGCCGCCTGGGCCGAGTGGGGCCGCGGCAGGATCGGCCGCCGCTATGTCGACGTGCCGTTCCTGTGGGGGGAGAGCTACTTCTACCGGAAGCTGCTGGAGGCCACCGGATACTTCGGTGACGGCCCGTGGCGCGGGGTCGATCCGTTCGGCCCGATGAAGCAGGCCGAACTCGACGGCCCGGTCGTGGACGGGGAGCTGGCGGCGCTCGACGAGATGGCGGCGCTGTCCGCGGACGAGCGGGCCGGGGCGCTGCTGCTCGGCGCGCTCTGGGGCAACCGTGCCGACCTGTCCTTCGGCATCACGCTGCAGGGCGACCACGAGCGCGCGAACGGCCTGGTGGTGGATGACGGCCCGCTGCTGTGGTCGCTTCTCGAGGCCGCCGCGCCGGGCAGAATCTGCCTGGTCGCCGACAACGCGGGCCGCGAACTGCTGCCCGATCTGGTGCTGGCCGACCACCTCCTCACGTGCGGGCTCGCGGGCGAGATCGTCCTCCACGTGAAGCCCGTCCCGTATTTCGTCTCCGACGCCACCCCGGCCGACGTGCTCGCGTGCCTGCGGCGGCTCGCCGCCGCGCCCGGCCGGGCCGGAGAGGCCGGCGCCCGCCTCTGGGGCGCGATGGAGGAGGGACGTCTCACGCTGCGGGCGCACCCCTTCGCCTGCGCGCCGCTGCCCTACTCCGACATGCCGGACGACCTGCGCAAGGAGTTCGCGTCGGCATCGCTGACCGTCATGAAGGGCGACCTGAACTACCGCAGGCTCGTCGGCGACCGGATGTGGCCGGTGACCACGCCGTTCGCCGAGGTCACCGCCTACTTCCCCGGGCCGGTCGTCGCGCTGCGCACGCTGAAGTCCGACGCGCTCGTCGGCGTTCCCGAGCAGACGCTGGCGGAGCTGGACGCGAGCGGCCGCCCATGGCGCACCACCGGCACCCACGCCATGATCCAGGCCCGCTCCTGACGCGGCGGGCGGAGGTGTGCCGTCGGTAGACGGGTGCCACAGTCCGAGAGGTGCCGGACATTTACCAGGTGTCCGGCACCTTTCGGTGAGGAGATTCTGTGACACACCGGGATCGCTTCGAGGCGATCTATGACGCGTATTACCCGGCGATACGTCAGTACGCCGCCCGCCGCACCGGTTCCCCCGACGACACGGCCGACGTCATCTCCGAGACGTTTCTCACCGCCTGGCGGCGCATCGACGACGTGCCCGAGGGCGAAGAGGCGCTGTTGTGGCTGTACGGCGTGGCCCGCCGCGTGCTGGCCAACCAGCAGCGCGGCGATCTCCGCAGGGCCGTGCTCGCCGAGCGGCTGCGAGCGGAACTGGCCGCCGATCGGCCGGTTCGACCGGTCGATCTCGAGCACGTCCGCGCCGCCTTCGACGAGTTGCCCGAGCGTGACCGCGAAGTCCTGGCGCTGGCCTGCTGGGAAGGACTGACCAGCGAGCGGATCGCCAAGGTTGTGGGGTGTACGGCCATCGCCGCCCGGACCCGGCTGCATCGGGCGCGCAAGCGGCTGGCGGCGGCGCTGGAGCGGCAGGCGTCCTTGACGATCGCGATGGGGGAAGCATGAGTGACATCGACAACCTGGTCAGGGCCATCGACCCGGCACCGCGCGCGGCGGATCAGGGACCCGGCGCGCGCGAGCTGCGTGAGCTGATCACGGCGACCCCGGCACGCCGGCACCGGACGGTCCGGCGGCGCCTGCCGTGGCGGGCCGGTGCCCTCGGGCTCGCGGCGGCCGCGGTCGCGGCGGCGGTCTTCGTCGGTCAGGGCGTCGGCACCCCGTCGCCTGCTCCCACGGCCACAACCGGCGTCACCGCCCTGTCGGGCGGGTCGATCCTGCTGGCCGCCGCCGCCAGGGCCGAAGCCGCACCGGAAGGGGCCTACTGGCACCTCAAGGAGCTGGACGTGGGATCGGCGGGGCCGTACGGCAAGAACGGCGACGGCTACTACCTGGAGACCTCCAGCCTCTTGCAGACGTGGGCGGCCAAGGACGGCCGGACCTGGCACGGCGTCAGGCGGTTGGCCACACGCCCTCTGAACCCGGAGGCATGGCGCAGGGACGGCTCGCCGGCCGAATGGCCGATCGGGCCGGACGGCGGTGTCTACTCCACCTCCCCCGGCGAGAGCGGGTTCTTCCAGAACAAGGGGAAGCAGAGGCTCCACTGGAGTGCCATGCCCATGACCGTGCAGGAGATCGCGGCGTTGCCGGCCGACCCCGAAGCGCTGAAGAGGCGGGCCCTCGAGGCCATCCGCAGGGACCACGGCCCCGGTCCGGTGGAAGACGCACTGCCGCGCACCCTGGCCTCGCTGCTGTACGAACTGCCCGCCTCCCCGCAGGTGCGCGGCGCCGCCTACCGAGCGCTGGCGACGCTGCCCACGGTGCGGGTCGAAGGCCCGGCCACCGACCCGCGGGGGCGCCCGGGTGTCGCCGTGACCTTCCTGCTCCAGGGGGACGGAACCCCCCGGAGCAGGCTGATCATCGACCCCGGCACCTCCAAGGTGCTGACGGCCGAAATCAGCGGGACGCCGGACGGCGGCGATCGGGTCGACGTGGTGCTGGAGTCCGGCTGGACCGACACCGAGCCGGCCCCGCCGACCGAATGAGGGCCGGCCGGGTCCGTGCCGCCATCGAGCGGCTATCGGCCCTGGTAGGTGGGCGGACGCTTGTCGCGGAAAGCGCGCGCGCCCTCCTTGGCGTCCTCGGAGCCGATGACCGGCCAGCCGATCGCGTCGGAGACCTTGAGCGCCTCGGCCTCCGGCATGCCCAGCGTCTCGCGGTAGGCGCGCAGGATCGCCTGCACGGCCAGCGGCCCGCAGGCGGCCACCTGGCCGGCGATCTCGCGGGCCGCCTCCAGCGCCCGGCCGTCCGGCACGATCCGGTTGACCATACCCATCGAGAGCGCCTCGGCCGCCGTGATCGCCCTGCCCGTGAGCAGCACGTCCATGGCGAACGCGTACGGAATCTGGCGCGGCAGCCGTACGGCGCTGCCGCCCATGGGGAACAGCGCACGCCTGGCCTCGAACAGCCCGAGCGTGGCGCTTTCGGCGACGACGCGCAGGTCGGTGCCGACGAGCAACTCGGTGCCGCCCGCCACGGCGTACCCCTCGACCGCGCACACGACGGGCTTGGCGGGCAGCGCCTCGGGATCGCGCAGCAGGCCCTTCCAGTGGTAGCCGGGGATCTCGGCGGCCCGGCGGCGCACCCGCTCGTCCTCGGACGGCGTGCCCATCGCCTTGAGGTCGGCCCCGGAGCAGAACGTGCCGTTCGCACCGGTGAGGATGCCGACCCGCACCTCCGGCTCGTCGGAGATGTACTGCCATGCCTCGGCCAGCCCCACCAGCATGTCCTGCGAGAGCGCGTTCCTGGCCTCGGGACGGTCCATCGTGACGACCACCACGTGACCGTCGCGCTCGATGCGGCAGTGCGGGGTGCTGATGGGCAGGAGCTCCACAGGTGTCCTCCAGCGGGGTGGCGTCACCGGATCGATCAAGCGCTTGTTTGCCATGGCGCGCGGGGTTACTCTGCCCGCAAGAACTAGAACCGATTCTCGTCTGAGCCGCTCCGCATTGCCAGGTCTTGTCGGCGTCGTACCGGCGTGCTTCACGCCGGGGCCGCTCACGCCGCGGACGCCCACGACACGCGATGCGGCGGTGGAGGGGCTGGCACATGGGCTCACTCGGTTTCTGGAGGCTCGCGCAGGCCGACCCGGCGTGGATCGCCGCGGTCGATCCGGACGGAACGGAACACTCCGCGGGCGAGTTGCTGGCCCGGGCCAACCGCGTGGTGCACGGCCTGCGCGCACTGGGCCTGCGGCCCGGGGACGGCGTCTGCGGGCTGCTGCCCAACGGCGCGGACGGTCTCGTGCTCTATCTCGCCGCTTTGCAGGCAGGGTGGTACTACACGCCGGTCAACTGGCACCTCACCGGGCCCGAGATCGGTTACATCGTCGCCGACAGCGAGGCCGCCGCGTTCTTCGCTCACGAGCGGTACGCCGCGGCGGCCGTCAGGGGCGCGCGGGAGGCGGGAATCGCTCCTGACCGGTGCTTTTCGTACGGCGAGGCCGAGGGTTTCCGGCCGGTGGCCGAGCTGGTCGACGGCAGGCCGGACACCCCGCCCCCCGACCGTACGGCCGGGGCCACCATGCACTACACCTCGGGCACCACCGGCAGGCCGAAGGGCGTGCGCCGGGCGCTCACCGGCCTCGACCCCGACGACGCCGCCGAGCTGATGGCGGGGCTGCTGCGGCTGTTCGGCGTGACGCCGGCCCGGCCGAACGTCCACCTGGTCACCTCGCCGAGCTACCACACCGCGGTCACCCAGTTCGCCGGTACGGCCCTGCACATGGGGCACACGCTCGTCTTCATGGACAAGTGGGATGCCGAGGAGACCCTGCGCCTGTGCGAGCGCCACCGCGTGACGAACTCCCACATGGTTCCCACGCACTTCAAACGGCTGCTGTCGCTGCCCGAGGAGACGCGGCGCTCCTACGACCTGTCGTCGTTGCGCTGGATGATCCACGCCGCCGCGCCCTGCCCGGTGCCGGTCAAGTGGCAGATGCTGGAGTGGTGGGGCGATGTGATCTACGAGTACTACGCCGCCACCGAGGGCGGCGGCACGATCGCCACCCCCGAGGACTGGAAGAAGCGGCCGGGCACGGTCGGGAAGGCCTGGCCGAACAGCGAGCTGCTCATCGTGGACGACGAGCTCGCACCGGTGCCCGCGGGCACGCCCGGCACGGTCTACATGAAGCTGGGCCTCTCGTTCGAATACAAGGGCGACCCGGAGAAGACCGCGGCCAATCGGCTGGAGGCGGGGGTGGGCGCCCGAAGGGGGATCGGTGGAGACACCGCCTACTTCACGGTCGGGGACATCGGCTACCTGGACGAGCACGGGTTCCTGTATCTCTGCGACCGCAAGGCCGACGTGATCATCTCGGGTGGGGCCAACATCTACCCGGCCGAGATCGAGAAGGAGTTGCTCGTCCACCCGAAGGTGGCCGACGCCGCCGTGTTCGGCGTCCCGGACGACGAGTGGGGCGAGGCCGTCAAGGCCGTCATCGAGCCCGCGCCGGGTGCGGCGCCCGGCCCCGAACTGGCCGCGGAGATCCTCGGCTCGCTGGAGGGCCGCCTGGCCCGGATGAAATGGCCGAGCTCGATCGACTTCATCGGCGAGATGCCCCGCGAGCCGAACGGCAAGCTGCTCAAGCGCAAGCTCCGCGCCCCCTACTGGGAAGGCAGGGACCGTGTCATCTGAAGGGGCCGTGTCATCTGAAGGGGCCGTGCCGTCTGACGTGTCCGGGGACCTGGTCGCGACGCACGTCCTGGAGTTCCCCGGCGGTTACACCCGGACGACCGGGCCGGTCATCGGGCGGTTCCTCACCGAGCTGCGCGACCGGCGGCTGGTCGGGGTCCGTACGGCCGGCGGGCGGGTGCTGGTGCCGCCGCTGGAATACGACCCGGACACGGGCGAGCCGGTCACCGAGGAGTACGTGGAGGTCGGCCCGGCCGGGACCGTCGAGGCGTGGGCCTGGGTCGGCTCCCCGCGCCCCGGCCATCCGCTCGACCGGCCGTTCGCCTGGGCGCTGATCGAACTCGACGGCGCCGACACCGCCCTCGTGCACGCGGTGGACGCGGGCAGCCCGAAGGCGCTGCGACCGGGGCTGCGGGTGCGCCCGCGCTGGCGGGGCGTCACCACCGGGCACATCACGGACATCGAGTGCTTTGTGCCCGAGGTCACCTCGCTCGTCGCGCCCGTACGCGCCGAGTATCGCGTCACGCCGGGACGGGCGCTCACCCGGTTCCTGAAGGGTGTGCGCGACGGGAGGTTCGTCGGCGGCCGGTGCACCGACTGCGCCGCCGTCTACGTGCCCTACCGCGAGTCGTGCCCCGCGTGCGGCTCGGTGATCGAGGAGGAGGTGGAGGTCGCCGACACCGGCACGGTCACCACGTTCGCGATCAACAACCTGCCCGATCCCCGGGCCCCCGAGGTGCCGTTCGTCTCCGCGTACGTGCTGCTGGACGGCGCGGACACGCCGGTGATCGCGCTGATCGGCGGGGTGCCGGCGCGCGAGGTGCGGCAGGGCATGCGGGTGCGCGCCGTGTGGGTGCCGCCCGAGGAGCGGACGCTGTCGATGACCAATGTGAAGTGGTTCGAGCCGACCGGGGAGCCGGACGCCGACCTCGACGACTCCACCGGAGGTGCCTGATGCGCGAGGTCGCGGTCGTCGCCTTCGCCCAGACCGTCCACACCGGCCACGACACCGGGGCGGCCGAGCCGGAGCTGCTGCTGCCGGTCATCGACGAGGTCAAGCGGGCGACCGGGTTGAAGAGGTTCGGCTTCACCTGTTCCGGCTCCTGCGACTATCTGGCGGGCGCGCCGTTCTCGTTCGTCTCGGCGCTCGACGCGGTCGGCGCCTGGCCGCCCATCAGCGAGAGCCACGTCGAGATGGACGGCGCCTTCGCGCTCTACGAGGCGTGGGTGCGGCTCCAGCACGGCGACATCGACACCGCCCTGGTCTACGGCTTCGGCAAGTCGTCGATGTCGGACATCCGGGCGATCATGGCGCTTCAGCTTGATCCGTACTACCTGGCGCCGCTCGGGCTCGACCAGGTGTCGTACGCCGCGTTGCAGGCCGCAGCGGTGAATGCGGACAGAGCGGTGCTGGACGAGATCGTGCGGCGCAGCCGGGCCGACGGCCGGGCCAACCCCTGCGCCCTCGACCTGCCAGATCCTTCAGGGGAGGAGTTCGCGGTCGAGCCGCTGCGGCCGTACGACGTGGCGCCGGTCACGGACGGGGTGGCGGCCGTGGTGCTGGCCGCCGGGGAGCCCGCCCGTGAGCTGGCCGGGCGCCCCGCCTGGATCACCGGCATCGCGCACCGCGCCGAGCCCCACTACCTGGGCATGCGCGACCTGTCCCGGTCGGTGTCCACCGCGGATGCGGGCCGGGCGGCCGGGGTGGGCAAGGGCCAGGTCGACGTGGCGGAACTCCACACCCAGTTCAGCCACGAGGAGCCGATCCTGCGCGAGGCGCTCGGCCTGTCCGGCGACGTGATGGTCAACCCGTCGGGCGGGCCGCTGGCGGCCAACCCCGTCATGGCCACCGGCCTGATCCGGATCGGGGAGGCGGCCCGGCGGATCCTCGACGGTTCGGCGGACCGCGCGGTGGCGCACGCCACCTCGGGACCGTGCCTGCAGCAGAACCTCGTCGCCGTGCTCGAAGGCGTCGTCCTCGACCAGTCTCTGTAGGAGTCGCCGTGGGAAACCGCTGTGCCGTCATCGGCGTGGGCCAGACCCGCTATCAGACCAGACGGCGGGACGTGTCGCTGGCCGGGCTGGTCCGCGAGGCCGCCCTGCGGGCGCTCGAGGACGCCGGCCTGACGTTCGCCGACATCGACGCGGTCGTCATCGGCAAGGCCCCCGACCTGTTCGAGGGCGTGATGATGCCGGAGGCCTACCTCGCCGACGCACTCGGCGGAGCCGGCAAGCCGGTGATGCGCGTGCACACGGCGGGCTCGGTCGGCGGGTCGACCGCGCTGGTCGGCGCCTCGCTCGTGCAGGCCGGGGTGCACGGGCGGGTGCTGGTGGTCGCCTTCGAGAAGCAGTCGGAGTCGAACGCCACGTGGGCCCTGACCACGCACCTGCCCTTCAACGCCTCCCTGGTCGTGGGGGCGGGCGGCTACTTCGCGCCGCACATCAGGGAGTACATGCGCAGGTCGGGCGCGCCGGACCACATCGGCACGCTGGTCGCGGTCAAGGACCGGCTCAACGCGCTGAAGAACCCGTACGCCCATCTGCGCATCCCCGGGATCGACCGGGAGATGGTCGAGTCGACCCCGATGCTGTGGGAGCCGATCCGCTACCTGGAGACCTGCCCGTCCTCCGACGGCGCCTGCGCGATCGTGCTCGCGGCCGAGGACATGGTGACCGGCACGCCCGCCTGGATCCACGGCACGGCGATGCGCTCGGAGCCCATCATGGTGGCCGGTCGCGACGTCGTCAGCCCGCGGGCGGGCCGCGACTGCGCCGCCGACGTCTACCGCCAGGCCGGTGTCACCGACCCGCGCCGGGAGATCGACGTCGCCGAGGTGTACGTGCCGTTCTCCTGGTATGAGCCGATGTGGCTGGAGAACCTCGGCTTCGCCGCCGAGGGGGAGGGCTGGAAGCTCACCGAGGCCGGGTGCACGGCACTCGGCGGCGACACCCCGTGGAACGCCTCCGGCGGCGTCCTGTCGTCCAACCCGATCGGCGCCTCGGGTCTCATCCGCTTCGCCGAGGCCGCGCTGCAGGTGCGGGGCATGGCGGGGGAGCACCAGGTCGAGGGGGCGCGCCTCGCGCTCGGCCACGCGTACGGGGGAGGCGCTCAGTTCTTCGCGATGTGGATCGTCGGCAGCAGTAAACCCTGAGCGCGGGAGGTCCGCCGGATGGAGTTCAACCACGCCGATCTTTTCGAGGGGCTTGCCGACGCCGTCGGGGACCGTGTGGCGGTGGTCTGCGGCGACGACCGGCTGACCTATGCCGAGCTCGACGCCTGCGCCAACCGGCTCGCCCACCACCTGGCCGCGCACGGCGTGGGCCACGGCACACACGTGGGCATGCAGCTCCACAACGGGGTGGAGTACGTCGCGGCCCTGCTGGCGACGCTGAAGCTGCGGGCCGTGCCGGTCAACGTCAACTACCGGTACGTCGAGTCGGAGCTGCTCTATCTCTACCGGGACTCCGGCATCGCGGCCCTGCTGTTCGACGTGGAGTTCGGCGACCGGGTCGCGGCCACCGCGCGCGAGGTCCCCGGGCTCCGTCACCTCGTCGCCGTCGGCGGCGCGTCGGCCGTGCCGGGAGCGGTGCCGTACGAGGACGCGGTGGCGGGGGAACCCGAGGGCAGGGGATTCGGGCCGCGATCCGGCGACGACGTGTACGTCATCTACACCGGCGGCACGACCGGCATGCCCAAGGGCGTGATGTGGCGGTCGGAGGACCTCTTCTACGCCTTCGGCGGCGGCAACCCGTACGGCGAGCCGCTGAAGACGCCCGAGGCGGTGATCGAGCAGGCGCGCGGCGCGTCGCCGATCGTCATGATGACGGCGGCCCCGCTGATGCACGGCGCGGCCCAGATGGGCACCTTCATCGCCTGGTGGATGGGCAACGCGATGGTCTACGTCCGGAGGTTCGACGCGGCCGCGGTGCTGCGCGCGATCGACCGGGAGAAGGTCGTCAGCCTGAACATCACCGGCGACGCGATGGCCCGCCCGCTCGCCGACGAGATCGCCGCCGGGTCCTACGACCTGTCGTCGCTGTTCGTGGTCGGCTCGACCGGGGCGATCCTCAGCGGCGCCGTGCGCGCGGCTGGAGGAGCTCCTGCCCGGGAGGATGATCCTCGACAACTTCGGCTCGACCGAGTCCGGTTTCACCGCGTCGGGCGTGGACGGGTCGTCGCCCGAGTCCGGCCTGCGGTACCGGCCCAACGCCGGCGCGACCGTCGCCGTGCTGGACGAGACGCTGACCCCGGTCGAGCCGGGCTCCGGGCGGATCGGCACAGTGGCCAGGAGCGGCAGGATCGCCTTCGGCTATCACAACGACCCGGACAAGACCGCCCGCACCTTCGTGGCCGACGCGCACGGCGTCCGGTGGCTGCTCACCGGCGACCTCGCGACGGTCGAGGAGGACGGCACGATCCGCATCCTCGGCCGCGGGTCCCAGTGCATCAACACGGGAGGGGAGAAGGTCTTCCCCGAGGAGGTCGAGGCGGTGCTCAAGGGGCATCCCGCCGTGTTCGACGCCGTGGTGACCGGCATCCCCGACGAACGCTGGGGCTCGCGGGTCGCGGCCGTCGTCCAGCCGTACGCCGGCACCGCGCCGACGGCGCGGCAGCTCGACGCCCACTGCCGGATCCGGCTGTCGGGCTACAAGGTGCCGCGGACCTACGCGTTCGTGGAGGAGATCGCCCGCTCCCCGGCGGGCAAGGCCGACTACCGGTGGGCCGGCCGGGTCGCCGCCGGGGCGGGTCAGCCGGAGTAGGCGGCGGCGAGGGCGTGGAAGACCTCCTTGGGCTCCCGTCCGCCGTCCTTCAGCAGCCGGACCACCCCGTAGGAGGACATGTCGAGGTCGCTGCGCGGGTCCGGGTCGTACGTCGTGTTGTAGCCGGCGAAGGTGAACCAGAAGGCGCTGTCCACGCCCTCCTCCTCGAACACGGTGAGCAGTTCGCGCAGGTAGCGGACCTGCTCGCCCTCGTCGCGGCGGTAGTCGCCGTCCAGCCGGGGCGGATTCGCGGTGTGGTCCACGATGGCCCATGCCATGCCGCCGCGTGCGCCTGCCCCTGTGTAGGCGCACGTGCCGAACTCGGTGACCGCCACCGGCTTGCCGTACCGGAAGCGGGAACGCAGCTCCTCGCGGTAGGTCGCGGCGTTGCGATCGTCGCGGTAGGCGTCCACCGCGACGATGTCGAACGGGCTCCAGTCGACGTCCTCCCACTCGCCCGAGGCGTACGTCACCCGCCCGCCGAACACGGCGCGGACGGCCTCGGCGGTCTCCGCCAGGAAGGAGTTCAACCGCGCGGGGATCTCGGCGAATCGGGCGTACAGGTCGGGATCCCCCGAGCTGAGTGCGGCCATGCGGTCGAAGAAGGTCTCCCCGGGCAGGAAGCCGGCCCCGAAGAAGCTCAGCTCGCACCCGGTCACGAGCACCACCTCCGCGCCGTCGCGCCGCACATCCTCGGCCCGTTCGGCGCATTCGAGGAAGTACGGCGCCAGCTCCCGTGTGGTCATCTCGCAGGGGAAGGGCGCGAACCACACCTCCAGCCCGGCGTCGGCGGCGTGCCGCGCGGCGACGCTGAGTCGTTCGGGGTGCCCGCCGGTGATGCGGACGGCCGTGCAGTGCAGCTCATCGGCGATGACCCGCATCTCCGCGCGGACCGTCTCCGGGTCGAAGGTCTTCCGGCTGATGTTCCCGCCCGGGAGGAAACCGGTGTCGTAGTTGATGCCCTTGCCTCTCATCGCACACCCTTCGCTTCGTTGTTGACCATCATCATGATCGGCCCGGAGCCGAACGCGCCCGCGACCAGGAGCCCCACCACGAGGGCGGCGATCAGCAGCACGTTGGACAGCCAGACCATGGTGGACACCGGCAGCGTGAACGCGCCGATCAGCCGGGCCACGCAATCGGCGAGCATCGCCCCGCCCCAGATGCCGGTGAAGCGGCGCTCGGCGCGGCGGAACCGGGCGGAGCTCGCGAGCCGTTCCCAGGCGGCCTCCCGCACCGGGTTCCCCCGGGTGATGAACGCGCGCATGCCCGGAGTCATCACCGGGCGCGCGGTGAACGCCGTGAGCATCATGAACAGGCTGATCACGCCGCTGAGGGCCGAGTCCTTGGCGATCATCATGCGGGCGTCGCCGGTGACGAAGCTCAGCGCGATGCCCGCCACGTTGACCGCCAGCGTCAGCCCGGCCAGCCCGTTCAGCGTGCGGTCCCTGACGATCCCGGCGACCACCCGGACGGCCGGGATCACGCCGCTCACGCCCAGCGCGGCGACCTCGCTCGCGCCGAACGCGCCGTGCAGGAGGTAGTAGCACGCCATCGGCGCGGCGACGTCGAGCGCCAGCGGCATGAGCACCGTGCGGAGGGTGCCTCGCCGGGGCTGCTCGGCTCTCGCCGGGGCGGTCAGGGTCTCGGTCATCGGGCTCCTCCAGCGCGTCTCCGTGTGCGCATCAAGCGTCTCCAAAGCCGGAGGAGCCGGACAGATTCAGCGATCCCGATTGCGGCAGTACAAATGTCCCGGTTGTACGCGGCGGCGCATCGCCCGTGCAGAACCGAGGCGCTGCCGTCCCGTCAGGGCATGGCGCACGCCCGTCAGGGCATGGCGTTCACGCCCGTCAGGGCATGGCGTTCACGCCCGTCAGACCTTGGCGCTTTCGCCGGTCAGGGCCGCCACGGCGCCGAGACCGAGATAGACGACGCCGCTGCCCCGGTCGAGCCGCCGCCGCGCCCGCGCCGAGGAGCGCAGCCGCCCGGCGAGGACCGAGGCCAGCAGCGCGTACGTGCCGTCGCTGGCCATGCCGAGCGTGACCCACACGGCCCCGAGCACGAGCACCTGCGGGGCCACGGGACCACGGGCCGGATCGACGAACTGCGGCAGGAACGCGAGGAAGAACATGGCCGTCTTCGGGTTCAGCACGTTGACCACGAACCCCTCGCCGAACAGTCTGGAGTTCGAGGCGTGTCTGACCTCGGCGTCCTCCGCCTCGGGCCGCCGCACCAGCTTGCGGATCCCCAGGTAGAGAAGGTAGGCCGCGCCCAGGTACTTGACGACGGCGAACGCCGTGGCCGAGGCGGCGAGCAGCGCGGTGATCCCGAAGGCCGCGGCGGCGATGTGCACCAGCGAGCCGGCGTGGACGCCGAGGACGGACACCAGCCCCGCCGTACGGCCCTGGGCCACGCTGCGGGTGACGATGTAGAGCACGGCGGGCCCCGGAACCAGGAGCAACGCCAGCGTGGCGGCCGCGAACAGGGCGACCGTAGGCAGAGTCGGCATGCTCGGATGGTAGGGACAACCGGCTCGCCCGAGCACTCGTATTTCCGGCGAGAGTTCCCTTTCCGCCGGATCGCCTCCGAATCGTTTCCGCGGACCTCAGAGCGCGGTCAGCACGCGGGGGCCGTCCTCGGTGATCGCGATGGTGTGCTCCATGTGGGCGGCCCTGCTGCCGTCCACGCTGTGCAGCGTCCAGCCGTCGGCCGCCGTGCGGTAGCCGTCCCGGCCTCCGGCGATGAACATCGGCTCGATGGCGAGCGTGAGGCCGTGCCGCAGGGGATAGCCCCGGCCCGGACGGCCGTGGTTCGGCACCGAGGGGTCCTCGTGCATGTGGCGGCCGATGCCGTGGCCGCCGAAGTCCTTGGGCATGCCGTACCCGGCCTCCTGGGCGATCGCGCCGATCGCCGCGGAGATGTCCCCGATGCGGTTGCCCACGGTCGCGGCGGCGATCCCCGCGTCCAGGGCCCGGCGCGTGGTGTCGACGAGCTCCGCGTCACCGGGGCGCGGCGTGCCCACGATGAACGTGACGGCGGCGTCGCCCGTCCAGCCGTCGAGTTCTGCGCCGCAGTCGACGCCGACGACGTCACCGTCACGCAGCCGGTAGTCGGTGGGGATGCCGTGCACGATGGCGTCGTTGACGGACACGCAGATCACGGCGGGAAAGGGGGTGGGCGCGAAGTGCGGCCGATAGCCGAGGAACGGCGAGCGCGCCCCCGCTTCACGCAGCACCGCCCGCGCCGTCTCGTCCAGGTCCGTCAGCCGCACCCCGATGGCCGCGGCCCGCCGTACGGCGTCGAGGATGCGGGCCACCACACGCCCCGCCTCTCGCATCGCGTCCAGCGCGGCATCGGTTTTGATCTCCACCATGACATGACCCTTTCAAGTGGCGCCAATAACTATACCGGTATTAGTATCACGGTCATGGTGAGAGTGCCCCTGACCCCCGAGGAGCGGCAGCGGGGGGAGCGATTCGGTGTCCTGCTCCGGCAGGCGCGCGGCGAGCGCAGCATGGTCGAGGTCGCCGCGGCGGCCGGTCTCTCGGCCGAGACGCTGCGCAAGATCGAGACCGGCCGAGCGCCGACTCCGGCCTTCTTCACCGTCGCGGCGCTCGCCGCCGCGCTCGGCCTGTCGCTGGACGAACTGGCCGCCGCCTGTGCGGAAGGCCCGAACGCCGCCGAGCTCCGCCAGGCCGGTTGACGCCCCGGCCGCGCCGTTCTCCGGAAGAGCTCGTCCAACGGCGAGGGCGATCAGTGTGTGCACACGAGGACCAGGGCGGCAGGTGCCCCTGCACCCCAGACATGAACACATGAGGGCCGGAACCCGGCGCGGGGACCGTCTCATCTGAATCTTTCACCGGTCTTCACGTGCGGCGGCCGCCCGGCCCCGGCCGCCGTCGTCGGCGTTCGCCGAGGTAGGCGGGGACGGCCGCCACGCGTCCGGTCACCCACGGCGAGGGCGGGCCGCCGGAGTTCCTGTACAGCGGGCGGAGGACACCCGACGCTGGGGGCAGCGCCGACGAGTGGAGGGCGGCGGCACGGTGTGGTCGGCAGTCGTCATGGAGGTGCTTGATGCGATTCGCCCGCGGCCGGTTGCGCCGCCCGGCCGTCCTCGCGGCCGTCGTGGTCACGGTGTCCGTCGCGACCGGGCTCGTCCCCGGCACGGCCGGTGCCGCGGTGTCCTGCGAGGTCACCTACGCCACCTCCCAGTGGGGCGAGGACGGGGGCGGCTTCACCGCCGGCGTGAACGTGGCCAACACCGGCGACCACATCGCGGGCTGGACGCTCACGTTCACGTTTCCCGGCTCGCAGCGGCTCACGTACGGCTGGTCGGCGCAGTGGGCGCAGTCCGGCCGCCTGGTCGCCGCCTCGGTCCCGGCCGGTTCGATATCGCCCGGCGCGTCGGCCGCCGTCGGGTTCGCCGGAACCTGGCGCGGAAGCAACCCGCCGCCGGCGGATTTCGCCGTCAACGGAGCGCCGTGTGCGGTCCGTGTGCCGCCCTCCCCGGCTCCCACCCCCGTCCCGTCTCCGAGCGCGAGCCCCACGCCGAGCGTCGTCGTCTCGCCCGCCGACATCGTCGTGCCCGAAGGCGGCTCGGCGGTCATCCACGTACGGCTCAGCCAGAGGCCGTCGTACGGCTGGGTGACCGTGGACAGCGAGCGGCTGCTCGGCGACACGGATCTGTCGATCGGCCCGCGGTTGCTCTTCCCCGCGGACCGATGGGACATCTGGCAGCCCCTCACCGTCTTCGCGGCGGAGGACGACGACGCCACGGACGGCACCGCCGCGTTCTTGTCCCGGATCAGTCAGCTGCCGGGCAGCGGTGTCGCCCTGTGGACCGTCAGGGAGTCGGACAACGACGCCGCCACGCCGTCGCCCGCCCCGAGCCCGAGCTGAACCGGCGTCGGAAGCAGGCGGCGCCGGAAGCAGGCGGCGTCAGAAATAGCGCGAGCTGAGATCGGTCGCGGGCCAGCTCGTCACCTTGCCGATCTGCGCGTTGAACAGGTCGGCGAGCACGTCGAAGTCGGGGGATCCGCTCTCCTCCCGCCGGTTGAACAGGGCGGCGTAGGTGACGCCGTTCTGCAGGCGGGCGATGTAGGTGTAGGTGCCGGGCTGTGAGCCGTCGTGCCAGGTGTTGACGTGTCCCGTCACCTGGCGCACCCACAGACCGGCGCCGTACCAGGAGCCGTACTGGTTCACGCCGATCTCGGGCTTGGCGAGCATCCTGCCGATGGAGGTCGAATCGAGCACGGCGTTCGGCGCGTCGAGCGCCTTCGCCAGGCGCACCAGGTCGACCGCCGAGGCGATCCACCCCCCGTTGGGGCCCTGGCAGGCCATGCCGAACCCGCCGCCGTACGGCGCGGGCAGGACCTGGCCGGTCTCGTCGAGGACGGTCTGGCCCGTGTACCGCGACTCGTACACGACCTCGCCGGAGGCGGCCTGCGACCGGAGCGTACGGCCCAGCCGCGGACGGGTGATGCCGAGGGGCGCCAGGACCTTCTGCCTGACGTAGGTCTCGTAGCTCGTCCCCGAGACCTTCTCGATGATCCGGCCCAGCAGCAGATAGCCGTAGTTGCTGTAGGCGAACTTCGTGCCGGGGGCGAAGTCCAGCGGCCGGGCGCTCGCGTACGTGACGATATGGTCCGGGGTGATCGGCAGCGGCACGCCGAGCGCCTTGGCGATGGTGCGGTCCATGTGCAGGTAGTCGCCGGAGACGTCCCGGTCCCAGCCCCCGGTGTGCTGCAGCAGCCGCCACACGGTCACCTTCGCCAGCCGGGAGTCGGCCGCGGTGGACAGGCCCAGGAGCGTCGCGGCCGAGGCGGTCAGGCTGAGCTTGCCCTCCCGGACGAGCCGCATGATCGCGATGGCGGTGATGTGCTTGCTCAGGCTCGCGATGCGAAACAGCGATGTGGGCGACACGGCGGGAACGGCATGGCTGCCGTCGGAGTAGCGGTAGCCCCTGGCGAGCACCAGCTTGCCGCCCTTGGAGACGGCGAGCTGCCCGCAGGTGATCCCCCGGTCCTTGATGTAGGTCTTCATCAGCGTGTCGAACCCGGCGAGCGAGGCGGGCGCCACCCCGGTGGCCTCCACGACGGGCGCGGGGAGCGTCTTCGAACCGAACGCGAGGGCGGGCACCGCGAAGGCGCCCATCTGGAGGAAGTTCCTCCTGTTCAGACCTTCCCGATCCTCAGATATGGACGTAAACAGCGACGTTTTCCGCATGTCCAATTTCTAGTGGATCATCGGCCGCCTCCGCAGACGTATCACGCATCTCGCGGGGGAAGGAGGGCGGTGACCAGCGCGGCGACGGCGGGCGGGTCGGGCGGCTCGCCGTACGTCGCGGCGTAGACCTGGCGGGCCGAGCCCGGCAGTTCGGCCAGGCGTACGCCGGGATGGCGATGGGCCGACAGCGCCAGCCGGGGGAGGATCGCCACGCCCAGACCGGCCGCGACCATGGCCTGCACGGCCACGTAGTCGTCGGTGGTGAACGAGACGCGCGGCTCGAAGCCCGTCTCGGCGCACAGCGCGAGCAGATGGGCGCGGCACCGCTCGCACCCCGCGATCCACGGCCCGTCCGCGTACGCCGCCAGGTCCCCGGGACCGTCGTGCGCGGCGGGGACGACGAGGAAGCTCGGGTCGTCGAGCAGGTGGACCAGCCGGACGCCGTCGTCCTCCGGACCGGCCTCGCCGTACCGGAAGACCACGGCCACGTCCACCCGGCCCGCGCGCAGCAGCCGCAGCGCCTCGGGCGGCTCGGCCTCCATGAGCCGCAGGTCCAGCCCGGAGTGATCGTCGGCGAGCCGCGCGGCGGCGGCCGGGACGAACGTGCCGAGGGCCGAGGGGAACGCGGCCAGCCGTACGCGTCCGGTCCGCAGCCCGACGTGCGCGGCGAGCTCCGCGGACGCCGCGTCGAGGCGGCCGAGGATCTCCGCGCCGCGCTCGGCGAGCAGGCGTCCCGCCTCGGTGAGGCGGATGCCGCGGCCCACCCGCTGCACCAGCTTCGCGCCCGTCTCCGCCTCCAGACGGGCGAGATGGTGGCTCACCGAGGGCTGCGAATAGTGCAGTTCCCGCGCCGCGGCGGTCACCGTGCCGGTCCTGGCCACGGCCACGAGCACACGCAGTCGCACGACGTCGAGTGGCATTCATCGATCCCGTCTATGGTTTCGCCCGGAAACTTCAGTTGGACCTATTGTGGGGCTGGAGGCCAGGCTTATGGTCATGACCGATATTCGCGACATCCTGGACGCCCGGCGGCTCATCGCCCCGCACCTGCCCGAGACGCCCATGTGGTCCTATCCCGTGCTCAACGCGGCGGTCGGCACGGAGATCCACGTGAAGCACGAGAACGTCCAGCCCACGGGGGCGTTCAAGGTCCGCGGCGGCATCACGCTGCTGGCCCGAATGGCCGGCCGCGGTCGTGGGGTCGTCACGTACTCGACCGGCAACCACGCCCAGTCCGTCGCGTACGCCTGCCGCCTGTACGGCGTGCCCTGCTCGGTCCTGATGCCGGAGAACCCGAACCCCGCCAAGGTCGCGGCGGTCGAGGCGCTCGGGGCGGCCGTCGAGGTCCGGGGCGCGACCATGGTGGAGACCGGCGAGCACGCCCGCGACCTGGCCGAGCGGACGGGACGGCGGCTCATCAGCCCGGCCGACGAGCCGGACATCCTGGCCGGGGTGGGCACGCTCTATGCCGAGATGTTCGCCGCCCGGCCGGACCTGGAGGCGGTGTTCGTGCCCGTGGGCAGCGGCAGCGGGGCCGCCGCCGCGTGCCTCGCCGCCGCCGCGCTCGCGCCGGGCTGCCGGGTGATCGCCGTCCAGTCGGCCCAGGCCCCGGCCGCGTACGACTCGTGGCGGTTGGGAGAACCGGTGAGCCGGCCGGTCAAGACCGTCGTGGAGGGACTCGCCACCGGGTCGGCGTTCGCGACCCCGCAGGCGGTGATGCGGGACGGCCTGGCCGACTTCGTCCTGGTGGACGACGACGAGATCCTGCGGGCCCAGCGCCTGCTGCTCACCGAGGCCCACACGCTCGCCGAGGGCGCGGGGGCGGCGGCCCTCGCCGGGCTGCTGGCGCGGCGCGAGGAATTCGCCGGGCGCAGGGTCGCCGTCGTCTGCACGGGCGGCAACGCCGGCCCGGCCGAACTCGCCCGGCTCCTCGCGGCCAACTAGACGACCGACCGGTCGTTCATATAGTTTGTCCGGGTGACACAAGACGGCCGGCGGCTGCGCGGGTTGCGCAGCCGCGAGACGATCCTGCGGCAGGCGGTGGAGCTGGCCTCGGTCGAGGGGCTGGACGGGCTCTCCCTCGGGCGGCTGGCGACGGCGACCGGCGTCAGCAAGTCCGGACTCTTCGCCCACTGGCGGGACAAGGAGCAACTGCAGCTCGACGCTGTGGAGTGGGCCGCCCGGCAGTGGACCGAGCAGGTGGTGGGGCCCGCGCTGGGTGTCCCCGCGGGCGTACGGCGCCTGTTCGCGCTGCACGAGGCACGGCTGGCTTTCTACGGCGCCGGTGTGCTGCCCGGCGGGTGCTTCTTCTTCGCTGTGCAGGCCGAGTTCGACGACCGCCCCGGGGCCGTCCGCGACCGGCTCGCGCGGGCCATGCACGAGTGGCAGGGGCTGATCCGCCGGCTGGTCGCGGAGGCCGTGACGCTGGGTGAGGTGGCCGGCGGCGTCGATCCGGCCCAGCTGGCCTACGAGATCGACGCGCTCGGCGAGATGGTGATCATCCACTCCCGGTTGTACGACGGGGCGCAGGCCCTCGTCCACGCCCGACGTGGCGTGCTGCAGCGCCTGCGCGCGCTCTGCCCCGACCCCGCGCTTCTCCCGGAGGACTGACATGACCGCAGGTGGCGTACACGAGCCCGTCCAGGTGCATTTCGACGACCTCGACGCGATGGGGCTGCTGCACAACTCGCGCTACGCCCTGCTCGTCGAGCGGGCCATCGGCGCGTACTGGCACCGGCTCGGCTGGGCGTCCGACCCCGCCCGGTCCGCGTTCCCCGACGTGCTCATGGCCGTACGCGAGTTCAAGGTGACCTACCACGCGCCCATCGCGGAGCCGGGCGAGCGGCTGGTGCACTTCTGGCTGGAGCGGATGGGACGCACCAGCGGGGTGTACGGCTTCCGCGTGCTGTCCGCGGACCGCGCCCCGGACCAAGTTACGGTGCACGCCGAGGGTTATCGCGTCAACGTCAACCTGGATCCGGCCACTTTCCGGCCGGCGCCGTTCAGCGACGTGATCCGCACGGCCGCCGCCCCTCTGCTGCGTACGGCGCCCGCGGTGCTGCGGGAGGCGGCGCCGTGCTGAGGTCGCGCTGGATCGCCGGGCCCGACGCGGCGCGGCCGGGACCGCTGGTGGCCGCGCTGACGGACCTCCGGATGGACCGGATGCTCGACCTGCCCGGCATCGCGCGGCGCGGCCTGACGCTGGGCCGCCTGTGGCGTCGCTGCCCGGCGCGGTCGGCATGTGGCTGTGGCCGGACCTGCCCGGCCGCCGGGTCGGTTCGCTGTCGGTGTGGCGCGGTGAGAGCGATCTACGGGAGTTCGTGCGGCTGCGCGCGCATGTCGACATCATGCGCGACTACCGGCATCGGGGCACGCTCCGTTCCCGCACCTGGCAGGTCGGCGAACTGGACAGAGCCGGTCTGTGGCACGCTGCGACCGCATCCCTCGCCTGAGCGGGCGATCAGGGACCGAGGTCGTGGCGGGTGGCCTCCTCGACCTCGTGCAGGCTCTGACGGGTGAGTTCGAGCTCCGAGGTCAGGTCGTCGAGCGCCCGGGCGCCGCCGCCCGCGCCGTCGGAGGTCGCGGTCATGGCGGAGATCTCGACGGCCCGCGCGACCAGGCCCTCCAGGCTGAGGGCGCCCGACTGCAGCCGGGCCAGCACCCGCTCCCGCGCGCCCGACAACCGGTCGTACACCTCCCGCTGCGCGTCCAGGGCGGCGATCGACCGGTCGAGTTCGCCCGCGACCTCCTGCCGGGCCGTCCGCCGCGCCTGCGTGAGCCGTGCGCGTTCCTGCTCCAGGAACCGTGGGTCGAAGCGGGCCAGCGCCGAGCCGGTGACGGAGGCGTGACCCGCCAGCCGGCGCAGGGTCTCGACGGTGTCGTCCACCTGCGGGCGCATGGCCGCGATCCGGTCGAGCAGGAGCTGCCCGCGCATGGAGGCGGTCAGGTCGGCGAAGGACGCCGCGGCCCGCTCCGCCCGCCGCAGCCACGCCTCCTCCGCGCTGTCCTTCGTGACCGGCGGGGCCTGCGGTTCCTTACGGCTCTCGCCCTCCGTGGACTGCCACGCGGAGGCGAACGCCTTGATGAGCCACACCGCGACCCCGGCGACGGCCACGCCCGCCGGATGGAGGTCGACGGCCCAGGCCGCGCCGGCCGCCGTGGCGCCCAGGAGCAGCGCCCAGGGGTCGCGCAGTTCCTCGGTGAAGCGGGACAAGGGGGCTCCCAGGTCGGAGGGTGAAGGTCGTTCAGAAGTTGGAGATGACCGCGGTGAACACCTCGTCGATGCTCCCCGGCTTGCGTGAATCGTAGGCCGCCGCGTCGGTGGCCTGCGAAATCTTCCGCAGGACGTCCAGGTCGGCGTCACCGCCGTACGCGATGGTGAACATCCGCACGGTCTCCTGTCCGGCCTCCTTACGCAGGTCGGGCAGCAGGTTCTTCAGCGAGATGGAGTTGTTGTCCTCGTTCTTGCCGTCTGTCAGGAACACGACCGCGTTGATGGCGTCGCCGTTCTGGTGCCGCATTACGTGCTGGAACGACGCGAGGGCCGTGTCGTACAACCCCGTGCCGCCGTTGGGGATCAGGCCGTTGATGCGGCTCTTGAGCCGCGACGGGTTGTTCCTGCTCAGGGGGACGAGCTCGCGGTAGTCCTTGTCGCCGTCCTGCTTGAGGCTGAACATCCACAGGCCGACGCGGTCGTTCGGGCCGAACTGCGGCAACGCGTTGATCGCGGCCTGCTTGGCGAGGTCGAGCTTGGTCTTGCCGGTGCCGGCGACGTCGGCGCCCATCGAGCCGGAGACGTCCATCACCATCAGCACGTTGGCGGGCTTGCGCAGCTCGGCCCAGCTCCCGAGGATCCGGTCGAGCACCTGCGGGGTCGGCGTGCTGAGCGTGGTCGCCGGCTGCTTGGGGTCGAGGCCGTTGGCGGTCGTGATGAGGTCGCCCGGCTTGCCGTCGTGCGACCGGAAGGCGTACTTCTCGAACTCCCGCTGCCGCTCGGGCGCCTGAAGGTACTTCAGGAAGTCCGCCGCAGCGGCCTTCTTCGCCGCGTCCGCCCAGGACAGCACCGCGTACGGGTGGTCGGAGAAGAGCGTGCCCTCCTTGGGGTAGACGGCCACCAGCGGGACCTTCGGCTTGGCGTGGTCGCCGAGCGTCTTCGGATCGCCCGTCGGGTTGCCCTGGTTGTAGTCCCACACCGACTTCTCCTCCACCGTCACGGCGGAGATGTACGACATGGCCGTCCCCGAGTCGTCGGCGTGCTGGAGGTTGGACAGGAAGGTCAACGTGGTGTCGCCGTAGTGGACGATGGACCGCTCGACTCCCTTGACGAAGTCACGCGTCTTCGCCGCGGCGACGTCCCGCTCCGTCAGGTCGCCCGACAGCCCGGTGGCCGCGAAGTACGCCCCGATGGTCGCGTTCAGGCCGGAAGTGGAGAAGTTCGGGTTCGTCTTGCCGAGACGGAACTTTCCCCACTCGGGGTGGTCGTACTTCGCCCAGCCCCTCGGGTCGTTGGCGAGGTCCAGGACGTCCGACCAGCCGATCTTCTTCGTCGGCCAGCCGAGCGCCTGCGCCATCGGCTTCGGCATCGCGATGACCAGCGGGGACGTGGCCATCGTCGGGTTGTCCGCGGACACCGGCGACGCCTGGTCGCCGCCCTCGACGCGCTGTCGCAGGAGGGTCACCCAGCCGGTGCTCGCCGGCGTCCAGACGTCCGGCTTCGGGCCGTCCTGCCGCTCGTCCCAGCCGCGTGCCAGAGCCTGCATCGCCCCGCCCGACGCCTTGGAGTTCACGATCACGTCCACGCACTGCCCGTCCACCTTGTGGCCGTTGTAGTCGTTGGCCATCGTGCGCAGCAGCTCGGCCTTCTCGCTGGAGGCGGCGATGGTCAGCGTGATCCCGTCGTCGTCGCAGGCGCGCCTGGTCGCGTTCCCGCCCTCGTCGCGGCCGGCGTCCCCGCTGCCCGACGTCCCGCCGAACAGCAGCTTCAGTCCGACGATGAGCGCTCCCGCGAAGATGACCGCGATGACGAACGGAGCCACGCTGCGGCGGCGCTTCTGCTGCGGTGGGGGGTACACGGTCTCCTCCATTGCCACGGGATACCTGCATTTATCCCGACGAACGGCGGATCACGTTAGTTGCCGATCATCTCGTCTCGCTAACGCCCCAGCCCCGTTCCCCACTCATCCACAGAATTCGGTGATCGTGTGTAATTGCTTGATCACTTTGGGTAAATCTGTTCGTGCCCAAGTAGCGGGCGAACGACTGAAGGAGCTCTTGATGACGGCGTCAGCCGACTACGAGAAGGTCATCGGTGACCGTTATTTCTCCGAATGGGTGAACAAGGGTCTGGAGCAGGGCCGCGAACAGGGTCGGGAAGAGGGCCGCGCGGAGGGCGAGATCGAGGCGATCCTCGCCGTGCTCGACGCGCGGGGCTTGGAGATCCCTTCAGAAGCGCGTGAGCGGATCAACCGATGCTCTGACCTGCACATACTCGGCAAGTGGATCCGCCGGGCGGCCACCGCGACGTCCGTGGACGACATCTTCCTCTGACGTCGCGCCCGTTCAGGGCGAGATGCGCCGGTGGACGAGCTCGGCCAGGGTCGCGTGCACGTCCTCGACCGGCTGGTCGGGGCGCAGCGCTCGGCGCTCGATGGCGACGGTGAGCACCATGCCGAAGACGGCCGTGGCGGCGGTGCCGGTGTCGAACCCCGAGCGCAGCTCGCCTGCCGCCACCGCGTCCGCGAGGACGCGTTCGTACACCGCGAGCACGCTCGTCCGTAGCCGCAAGACGGCGTCCTGCCACGCCGCCCGCCACATCTCGGCCAGCAGCACCCGCGCGAACGGCCCGTACTCGTCGAAGAAGCGGAGCTGGGCGAGCATGAGCGCGTCGAGCACGGCGACCGGAGAGGTCGCGGGGCCGCGCGCGACCTCGGCGAGGGCGCCGGCGAGCCGCTCGATCCCGTGGTCGAGCAGGCCGGCGAACAACGCCTCCTTGCTGCCGAAGTTGTAGAAGACGGTGCCCTTGGCCACTCCGGCGCGTTCGGCGATCGCGTCGACGGTCGTGGCGGCGAATCCCTGCTCGGCGATGAGGTCGGCCGCGGCCCGGTAGAGCCTCTGCCGGGTCTCGGCGCGCCTGCCGCCGGACGCCCGCACCGCGCCGGGACCGCCGGACCGGCCGGCGGGGGGTTCTTCCGCCTCGCCGCCGGGCGTGCCGCGGTCCTCGCCCGGGCCGTCCGCGGGGCGGCTCACAGCGAGAGCTCCGGCTTGAGGCGGCGCATCGACCACGTTCGGCCGCGGTGGACGGCGAGCACGGTGAGGGCGAGACCGAGGGCGACGAACGCGGACAGCACGCCGCAAGCCTGCCACACCACGGCGGTGTCGCCGCCGCTGATGAGCCGGCGCATCGCCGACACCACCCAGCTCATCGGCAGCCACGGCGAAATGGCCTGGAAGAACCCGGGGGAGGTCTCGATCGGATAGGTGCCCGCCGACGAGGTGAGCTGCAGCATGAGCAGCGCCAGCACCGCCACCCGTCCGGGCGGCCCGAGCAGCGCGTTGACCGCCTGCACGACGGCGAGGAACGCCGCCGCGACCAGCACCAGGAAGGCCACCACGCCCGGCCAGTTCGCCGCCTCCAGCCCAAGGCCGAAGCGCAGCACGGCGAGCAGCACCGCCACCTGGAGCGTCCCCATCGCGAGCCCCGGCAGCCAGCCCGCGAGGGCCGTGCGCCACGCCGGCGCCGACCCGGCGAGCAGGCGCGGGTTGAGCGGCCGCAGCACCATGTACGTCACCATCGCGCCGACCCACAGCGCGAGCGGCACGAAGAACGGCGCGAACCCGGTCCCGTAGTTGTCCACCTCGTTGTCCACCTCGGTGGCGAGCCGGACGGGGTCGCTCATCATGTCCGTGCGGCTGTCGCGCTCCCGGGTGCCGTAGTCGGGGATCCGGGCGGCTCCGTCGCCGAGCTTGCCGGCCAGCTCGCCCGAGCCGTCGGTCAGCTTGACCAGCCCGGAGTCGAGCGTGCCCGCCCCCCGCTGCAGCTTGCCGATGCCGTTGTCGAGCTTGCCCGCACCGGAGGCGAGTGAGGCGAGTCCGGTGGTGAGGTCGCTCGCTCCGTTGCCGAGCCTGGCGAGGCCGGTGGACAGGCTCCGGGCGCCGTTGTTCAGCGTGCCGAGGCCGTGCGACAGCGAGGAGGCCCCGTTCAGCGCCTTGCCCGCGCCGTCACGGAGGTCGGACGCTCCGTCGGCCAGTTGCCCGAGCCCCTTGTCCAGCTGGTTGAACGTGTCGCGGGCGTCCTCCAGTGCGCCGCCGAGGCCGGGCGCGGCGGAGGCGAGCTCGCGGGCGTCGTCCGCGACCGCCCGTGCCGTGCCGGCGAGGTCGTCGAGCCTGCCCGTCTGGGCGCCGAGGCGGTCCTCCAGCCGACCGGCCGCCGACGCGAGATCGCCGGCCGACCCGGCGGCCCGCTCCACCAGCGCGCGTAGCTCGGGGTCGGCGTCCGGATGGGCGTTCAGCCAGCGCTCGACGGCACGCAGGTCCTGCCGGGCCCCGCCGGCCGAGCCCCGCACCTCCTGCGGCAGGCCGTCGAGCGCGTCCGCGAAGCCGTCGGCGCCCTGCGCGAGGGTGAGCGCGGCCTGCCGGATGCGGTCGCCGTTCTTCTTCAGCACGGGGACGTACGTGTCGGCCGCCCGGTTGACGGTGGGAGACAGGGCGTGGACCTGGCGGTAGACCTCGCGATTACCCTCGGCCAGTTTGGCCGCCCCCTTGTCGAGAGCGGACAGGCCCTTGCGGAGGTCGGCCGCGCCGGTGGCCGCCTTCGACAGGCCGGCGGACAGGGAGGCCGAGCCGGTCCTGGCCTGGTGCAGCCCGCTCGCCAGCCGTTCCGACCCGCTGTGAAGGGCGTCCGCCCCGGATGACAGCGTGCCGGTCGCGTCCTGCGCGGACCCGAGCCCCTCGGCCAGCGAGGCGGCTCCGTCGCTCGCGGCGGCGGCTCCGTCGTGCAACCGGTCGGCTCCGTCGGCCGCCTGGGCGGTCTTGTCGTGCAGCTCGCCGAAGGACAGGAAGATCTGGTCCAGGTAGTCCTTGACCGCGCTGCGCCCGGCCGCCTCCTTGACCTCGCGGAACACCGCGTCCGAGATCGTCCGCATGATGTAGCTGCGCCCGGTGTCCACGCGTACGCCGAGCTGGGCAGGGCGCGGCGTGCCGTCACCGGAGGGCGAGGCGAGGTCGGCGCTGAAGCCGGCGGGAATCGTGAGCGACAGGTAGTAACGGCCCTCGCGGACGCCTCTGTCAGCCTCGGCCGCGTCGACTCGGTGCCAGGCGAACACCTCGCGCTCTTCCAGTTCGGCGGCGAGCTCCCGGCCCGCGTCCACCGTGTTCGCCGGGCCCTGCGCGGCGCCGGTGGCCGTGGCGGGACGATCCTCCACCACGAGGGCCACCGGCACGCGGTTCAGGTTCGCCTGGGGATCCCAGAACGACCACAGATAGAGCCCCGCGTACAGCAGCGGCAGCATGACGACGGCGACCAGCGCGGCCCTGGTGAGCCGCGAGCGCATGAACCTGCGCAGTTCGAGCCGGCCGGGAAGGGGGACGCTCATCGCCGTTCACCTTTCTCGGTGTCGTCCCCGGTGACCGCGTCCCCGGCGACCGCGTCCCCGGCGACCGGGGGCGGGGGAACGGGCAGCGGCAGCAGTGCGGTGGCGACGCCGGCCGCCTCTTCGGCGTCCGTGCACGCCGCGATGATCGTGAGCCCCCCGTCGGCCAGGCCGCGGAGCGTGTCCCACAGCTCGTGGCGCCTGCCCGCGGGGATCCCGGTGTCGGCGTCGTCCACGAGGAGCAGGCCGGGCTGGTCGAGCAGGGCGAGCGCGACGCCCAGCCGCACCGCCTGACCACGGATGAGCTCTCTGACCGGCGTCCGATCACCGTGGGGCAGCGCGTCCGGATCGAGCCCGGCGTGGGTGAGCGCCGACCGTGCCGCATCAGGGTGCCGCCTGCGCCACAGGAACCCGTGCGTGCGCGACCGCTCCTGCAGGTGCTCGCGTACGGACAGGGCGTCGTCGAGGGGGTTCACCTGGGGGAAGAGCCCCAGGGCCGAGACCTGCCTGATTCTGCGGGGTGCCGCGAGGCCGCCCACGGTGAGCGTCCCCTCGGCGGGCTTCATCCGTCCCGCGAGGGTGAGCAGCAGGCTCGTACGGCCGCTGCCCGCCTCACCCGTGACGACGGTGAGCGTACCGGGAGCCGCGCGCAGCGAGACGTGCCGGTAGACCCAGCCGTGACCGCCCCGCACGCCCAGCCCGCGCGCCGCCACCTCGACACCCCCGAAGACCGCGCGGGGCGGATCGGAGGGTGTTCCGGCAGAGGGTGTGGCGACGTTCCCCGAGCCCCCGGCATCCACGTCGACTCTCCCTTCTTTGAACTGACCAGTCGGTACAAAACATAGCGCCGGAAGCGCGTGGTCCTGAGCCCGGTCATGGTGTGATCTCACCTACATCCGTGGGTTCCCGGATGGCCGGTGGCGCGAAGGCCGTGCGCCGGGGCGCGACCCCGGCGGCTCGTGTTTCATGAAAATTTCACGGAGAAGGCCGTGGCGTGTCGGCTCCCACCTGGCCAAATCGGCGAGCGTCCTGAAGCGGATCGTCATCGTGTGACACGTGGCATTGACCCGGGTTCCCGTGGTCCGTAACTTAAGCCGCGTTCCTGTTCATGGATGTCGTTCACATTCATGAATTCCCCCAGCGGGACCAGGAGTGGCGCCGCCACCGCCTCGGTCAGGGGTCCTGCACGACCTGCGAGGAGCTCGGTTTTGAGAAGGAGTACCAGAACCGGAGTCGGGGTGATCGGCACCGTCGTCGGGGTCGCCGCCCTGGTCGGCGGCGTCTTCACCGGCGTCTCCAACGCGGCACCCAGTGCGGGCGCCTACCGGATCGTGAACGGCGCGAGCGGCCTGTGCCTCACGGTTCCGGGCAGCAGCGGCTCCGACGGCGTGCAGCTCACGGTCTCCGGCTGCACCGGCGCGAGCAACCAGACCTGGAACCTGTCCACCCAAGGCAGCGGCTTCCGCCTGGCCGCCGGCAACAGCGGCAAGTGCGCCGGGGTCGCCGGGGCCTCCACCTCCGCGGGCAAGGCCGTCCAGCAGGAGTC
>NZ_JBFBIP010000019.1:0-170156 GCF_040685655.1 Microbispora sp. NPDC088329 | reverse complement strand
TTTCTCACGCTCGGGCGTCCCTGAGGGGCGGGTCAAAACACAGACCCGCTCTGTCCACCGCTCGGGCCATAAATGGGGGGGGCCCCGCCGCCCGCGCCCCGGGGCCCGCCTTCTTGTGCGCCTACGCGGTTCCTCGGGTTACGAGAGCGGCGGGTAGGCGTTCTGCATGAGCTGCTGGAACTGGGCGGAGAACCAGTGGCCCGAGACCGGGGCGCCGCCGAGAGCACCGGACATGTTGTTGCCGTTCAGCGAGTTACCCGTGTAGGTCGGGTCACACATCCGGTCGAAGCCCTTGCCCTCGTCGTTGTCGATGGCGGAGCTGGAGCCGTCGGACTCACCCGGAGGCTTGATCCAGACGTAGGCGTCGAGACCGGCGGTGGGGTTCGCCTTCGGGCGCTCGCCCATACCGGCGCCGGACTGGTTGCACCAGTTGCCGGCGTGGATCCGGCGGTCGATGCGGGACTCGTTGACGAAGGTGTCCGGGTTGGTCGCCGTGCTCGCCTTGGTCGGACGGGCCGAGCCGCCCCAGCCGTTGCGGGAGGTGTCGATCAGCATGCCGATGGTGTTCGGGAAGCCCTTCGCCACCAGGGCGTTGCGCAGACCGACCGCGAAGGACTGCTCGTCCACGTACCAGTTCCAGTCGACCCACTTGGACTGGCGCACCGACTGGCCGCCCGGCGTGCTGTTGATGGTGAAGTACGGCTCGACCGTCGCGCCGAAGTTGGCGGTGTTCACGATGAAACCGTCGATGCTGTTCACGCCCGCGGTGGTGCCGGTCGCGACCTGGTGGAAGAGGTTCACCATCGGCTGGAAGTTGTTGTCCCAGCCGAGCCAGGCGTGGTGGGCCGCGTCCACGTAGGTGTAGACGTTCTTGATCGCGTGCAGCTTGTTCAGCGCGTACTGGACGCCCTGGACGTAGGCGCCCGAGGACTGGGCCTCCTGGCACGCCTGGAACGCGCTCACGTTGGTGATCAGGTTCGGCAGCGAGTCGGGCTCGATGATCGTCACGATGCGGAGGTTGGAGTACTTCGAGTCCGCCATGATCCCGGCGATCACGTCGATGTACTCGGACTTGTACCGCGCGAGGCCGTTCTGCGCGATCTTCAGCTCACCGTTGGAGGCGAGCGCCGAGCAGTCGCGGTTCGGCAGGTCGTAGATGACGACCTGGATCGTGAGAGGCGTGTTGCCATTGGCCGCGTCCTGCTTGACCGCCTCATCGAGGTGGTCACGCAGGCCCTTGCTGTTGTTGCCGGCCGAGCCGGAGGTGATCGCGGCGATGCGGTCCAGCCACACCGCCGTGGAGATGTTGGCGACCCGCGAGCCGCCCGGCTCGGACTTCGCGCTGGCCGACCAGTCCGGGTTCACGTAGCCCGTGGCGCCGACGTACGGGTTGTCCACGTGCTCACCGGGCGGCGGCGGCGAGGACGACGGAGAAACAGCCGGCGACGGGGACGCCGACGGAGAGGTTCCCGGCGACGGGGAGACCTGAGGAGAGGGCGAGACCTGCGAGGAAGGGGAGACCTGAGGAGACGGGGAGATCGGCGGAGACGGCGACACCGGGGTCGTGCCGTTGCAGGCCACGCCGTTGATCTTGAAGTCGGTCGGCGCGGGGTTGCTGCCGCTCCAGGATCCGTTGAAGCCGATGCTCGTCGAGCCGCCGTTGGCCAGGGACTTGTTCCAGTCCATGGCCGTCACGGTCACGTTGCTGCCGGACTGGCTCCAGTTGCCCGACCAGCCCTGGCTGACCTTCTGGCTGCTGTTGGGGAAGGTGAAGGTGAGCGTCCAGTTGTTGAGGGCGTCACCCAGGTTCTGAATGGTCAGGTTGGCCGACATGCCGCCCTGCCATTCGCTGGCACTGTAGTTGACCTTGCAGGCGACCGCGGCACTCGCCGATGTGGCGGTGGCGACGGCCGCCGTGGCGCCGAGGGCGAGCACGGCCGCCGCGACCAGGCCGCGGCGCACCGTGGAGCCCACGGCTCCCGGTCGGGGGGTGGATCTCATTGGGAAGGTCCTCCTGGCGATGAATACCTGCGCTTGGGAGCGCTCCCACGAACCATAGGCACCACCCCCGGCGCCGTACAGGGACCCGTCAAGGGCCGCACCGCCGCGGCGGGACCGACCGGCGTGCACCCGCCGTCCCATCAGGGCATCCATCGCCGTGTTACGACCGAAGTCGCCTGCCTGTTACTTGAAAGTTTCACCCATTCATAGATGAAAAGCGTGGCCAGAGCCCGGATGTCGGATCTGAACCACTCCCCCGCCGAGCGACGCGCGACGACACCACCCCTACCTGCTCACGAGGGGATACGGCCCGGCGGGTAGCATCCGTGAGTCACATAAATCGCGAATGGGGATCGTCATGACCGTCAAAGTGACCGTCACCGGCGCGGCCGGCCAGATCGGTTACGCGCTGCTCTTCCGCATCGCCTCGGGCCAGCTCCTCGGGGCGGACACCCCGGTGAAGCTCAGCCTTCTGGAGATCCCGCAGGCCGTGAAGGCGGCCGAGGGCACCGCGATGGAGCTCGACGACTGTGCGTTCCCGCTGCTGCGGGGCATCGAGATCTCCGACGACCCGGCCAAGGCCTTCGACGGCGCCAACGTCGCGCTGCTCGTCGGCGCCCGCCCGCGTACGAAGGGCATGGAGCGCGGCGATCTGCTGGAGGCCAACGGCGGCATCTTCGGCCCGCAGGGCAAGGCCATCAACGACCACGCGGCCGACGACATCCGCGTGCTCGTCGTGGGCAACCCGGCCAACACCAACGCGCTCATCGCGCAGGCCTCGGCTCCCGACGTGCCGGCCGAGCGGTTCACCGCGATGACCCGTCTCGACCACAACCGCGCGCTCTCGCAGCTCGCGAACAAGCTGAACGTGCCGGTGACCGAGATCAAGAAGATGACGATCTGGGGCAACCACTCCGCCACGCAGTACCCCGACCTCTTCCACGCCGAGGTCGGCGGCAAGATCGCGGCCGAGCAGGTCGAGCAGGAGTGGCTGCGCGACACCTTCATCCCGACCGTCGCCAAGCGCGGCGCCGCCATCATCGAGGCGCGCGGCGCGTCGTCGGCGGCGTCCGCGGCCAACGCCGCGATCGACCACGTGTACGACTGGGTGAACGGCACGCCCGAGGGCGACTGGACCTCGGCCGCCATCCCGTCCGACGGCTCCTACGGCGTGCCGGAGGGCCTCATCTCGTCCTTCCCGGTGGTGTCCAGGAACGGCCGCTGGGAGATCGTCCAGGGCCTGGAGATCGACGCGTTCTCCCGGGAGCGCATCGACGCCTCGGTGAACGAGCTGGTCGAGGAGCGGGACGCCGTACGCGCGCTCGGTCTCATCTGAGAGCTCTCACGTGAGGGGCGGGCCGGTCACCGGCCCGCCCCTCGCGTTTTCCCGGGCTTCCGCCCGTACGGTACGGCCTCGCCTGCCTGGGCAGTTGATGGGCATGGACGCGATGTACGACGTGGTGGTGCTCGGCCTGGGACCCGGCGGAGAGGACGTCGCGGGACGGCTCGCCGAGGCCGGACTCAGCGTCGCCGCGGTGGAGGCCGGGCTGATCGGGGGCGAGTGCGCCTACTGGGGCTGCGTCCCCTCCAAGATGATGGTGCGTGCCGCGGGACTGCTGGCCGAGGCGCGGCGGGTGCCCGGCATGGCGGGCTCGGTCCGGGTGTCCCCGCGATGGGCCCCGGTGATCGACCGGATCACCGGCGAGGGCACCGACGGCTGGAGCGACGACGCCAGGGCGGAGCACTTCGAGAGCGCCGGCGTCGACCTCGTCCGCGGCCGCGGCCGGATCACCGGGCCGCGGGAGGTGACCGTGGGCGGCCGGGTGCTGCGGGCCCGGCGCGGGATCGTCCTCGCCACCGGGACCAGCCCCGCCGTCCCCCCGATCGACGGGCTGGAGGACACGCCGTACTGGACGAATCGCGACGCGGTCGCGGCGCGGCAGGTGCCCGAGTCGCTGATCGTGCTCGGCGGCGGAGCCGTCGGCTGCGAACTCGCCCAGGTGTTCGCCCGGTTCGGCACGCGGGTGTCGGTCGTGGAGACCGCCGACCGCCTGCTGCCGCAGGAGGAGCCCGAGGCGGGCGTGCTGCTGGCGCGGGTGTTCGCCGGCGAGGGCCTCGAGACCTACACCGGCGTCGCGGCCGAGCGGGTGCGGCACGACGACGGCGGCTTCACCCTCGGGCTGGAGGACGGCCGGACCCTCCGCGCCGCGCGACTGCTGGTCGCCACCGGACGCAGAACCGACCTGGCCGCGATCGGCGCCGGCGACGCCGGCCTCGACGAGAGCGCCGGGTTCGTCACCGTGGACGACCGGATGCGGGCCGCCGACGGCGTGTGGGCGGTCGGCGACGTGACCGGCCGGGGCGCCTACACCCACGTCGCCGTCTACCAGGGCAGGATCGCGGCCCGCGACATCCTCGGCGAGGGCGGCCCGGCCGCCGACTACCGGGCGGTGCCCCGGGTCACGTTCACCGACCCCGAGGTGGGCTCGGTCGGCCTGACGGAGCGGGAGGCCCGGGAGGCCGGGCTCGACGTGCGGGTGGGCTTCGCCGCCGTCGACGAGTCGGCCCGCGGCTGGATCCACGGTGCCGGGCACGAGGGCTTCGTCAAGCTGGTGGAGGACGCGCGGCGCGGCGTGCTGGTCGGCGCCACGAGCGCCGGCCCGGCCGGCGGGGAGGTGCTCGGCGCGCTCGTGGTGGCGGTGCAGAACGAGATACCGACGGGGCGATTGCGGCACACGATGTTCGCCTACCCGACCTTCCACCGCGCGATCGAGGACGCGCTCGAGACGCTCGACGGAGCGGCGTACGCAATGGAGTTGTGACGAACCGGTGACGCCCCGGGCGGGTCCAATGCATGACCTCCTAGAAAGGGGAAAGTCATGCGGCACCCCACCCGGCTGATCTCATCGGTGCTGATCGGTCTCGCCCTGCCCGCACTCACGATCTCCGCCGCGGCCGTGCCCGCCGCGGCCTCCCAGGCGGGCACCGCGCGGCACTCGGCCCACCACTCGATCCGGTACGCCTCGGTCGACGCCTGCACGGTCAAGGACTTGGGCTCCATCCCCTGCCACACCTGGCGGCTGGACCTGCTCGACGGCGAGCGGGTGGCGCTGAAGGACGCGATGGTGGCGCCGCTGAACGCCAAGGGCAAGCCGGTCAAGGAGATGCAGGCCCCGTTCTCGGTCAGCGGCGACGGCGAGTCCGTGGCCTACTTCCGTAAGTCCGACCACCGCCTGGTGGTGCGCGAGTTCCACGGCTCTGCGCACGCCATGGGTCCTGTGCACGTCATGCCGAAGAAGCTCCTCCCGCGCGGCGTCGGCATGAACGAGGCGTGGGTACGGCTCTCCCAGGACGGCGCCCGCCTGATCCTCGGCTACGGCGTGAAGGACGGCAGCAGCCGGGCCCGGATCTTCGACGTCCCGGGGGCGCGCGAAACCGGCGCGCTTGCGCCGTTCGGCACGTTCAGGGGCTTCAGCGGTGACGGCTCAGCCGTCCTCGTGGACCAGGGCACCGACGAGAACACCACCGAACTGGCCGTCTACGACACCGCGGGCGGCGAGCTGGCCCGCGTCGTCCCGCCCGAGACGGTCGCCGTCAACCTCCCGTGGGGGCTGTCCTCCGACGGCCGCACGGTCGCGTTCGTCACCGGGGCCGGCAAGAAGGCGCGGCTGCGCTTCTACGACGCCACGACCGACCAGTCGGGAGGCTCCGTCCGCTTCTCCCTGCCGTCGGACGCCTCGGTGGAGATGATCGACTGGACCGGGGAGCACGAGGTGACGCTCCATCTCATCCGCTCGGCGACGGTCGACCGCGTGACCATCCTCAGGGTCGACACCAGCACGGGCGGAACCCGGGTGCGTGACTCCTACAAGGTCCGGGCCGGCACCTTCACCTACCAGAGCTGCGGCGGCTGATCCTGCCACCGACCTCACCGTCGCCCCTGCCATCGACCCTGCCACCGACCCTGCCGCCGCTACGGACATGGCCACCAGCGCCGCCACCTCGGAGACGACGGTGAGGCGCTGGGTGAGCCCGGCCGGCACCGTCCCGGGGTCGAGATTCAGCATCCGGAAGGCGTACGGCAGGACCACGAGGAGCAGCGAGCCGAGTGCGACGGTGCACAGCACGCGCACCAGGCGCGAGCGGGTGGCCCGGGCGACGAGCAGCCCGGCCAACGGCAGGCTGGCGAAGGCCGCGAAGGCCGCATAGCGGTGAATGTTGCCGGAGAGCGACAGCGGCAGCCCCTGCGGGTCGGTCGGGAACCCGGCCACCAGCAGCAGGCAGGCGCTCCACATGCCCACCAACAGCGCCGCACGCCGGTCCAGCCGGTTCAGCCGGTCCAGCCGTACGGCCAGCACGGCCGAGCCCACGGCGATCGACGTCAGCGAGACCGGCAGCAGCCAGCCCTGCGGCGTGTAGAAATACTGGCTGATCGTCGCCGTGAGCGGGTCGAGCCCCGCCACCAGATGTAACGCGAGCATCGCGGCGGCGCCCATCGCCACCAGCGCGTATCCCAAGACCATCCCCATGACTCATCACTGTGGCCGCGGGGAGGGCGGCGGCCCATCGGAGATCCACCCGAGCCGCCCCTGAGGGAACCCCTAGGGAGCTCAGGAGACGTCGGCCGAATCGGCGGGGGCCGTCTCAGGGGCAGAGGCGCGGAACCAGCGGCAGCCGTACCGGCCCATCGGGAAGCGGGCCCGGCCGTCGTCGGAGATCTCGACCGTGCCGTCCACGAGCAGGTCGGTCAGCACCGTGGACGAGTCGAGCCCCTCCAGCGTGATCTCCACCTCGGCCTCGGTCTCGCCGAGGTTGTGCACGGCCACGACCGTCTCGCCGTCACAGTCGGCCCGGTGGGCGAACACGGCGTCCACGCCGGTGTCGAGCACGGTGTACTCGCCCCACGCGAACTCCGGGCAGTCGCGGTAGTGCCGGATCAGCCGGGTGATCCACGACAGCAGCGAGTCGGGGTCGCGTTCCTGCGCGCTTACGTTGATCTTCTCGGGGCCGTAGTCCCCGGTGGGCATGGGGATCCGCACCTTCGAGGGGTCGGCGTCGCTGAAGCCGCCGTTGCGGTGCGGGGTCCACTGCATGGGCGTGCGGACGGCCTGGCGGCCCTCCAGCTCCAGGTTCTCCCCCATGCCGATCTCCTCGCCGTAGAAGAGCACCGGGGTGCCCGGCAGGGAGAACAGCAGGCTGTAGACCATCTTGATCCGCTCGATGTCGCCGCCCAGCATCGTGGGCAGGCGCCGGCGCAGGCCCCGGCCGAACAGCTGCATGTTCTTGTCCGGGCCGAAGGCCTGGAAGATCTCCTCGCGCTCGGCGTCGTTCAGCTTGTCGAGCGTGAGCTCGTCGTGGTTGCGGATGAACGTCGCCCACTGGGAGTCCCTGGGCGCCTTGGGGCGCTCCCGCAGGGCGGCGGCCAGCGGGCCGGCGTCCTCGCGGGCCAGCGACAGGTACGTCCGCTGCATGGTGATGAAGTCGAAGCACATGGTGATCTCGTCGCCGAGATCGTTTCCGAAGTAGCGCACCAGGTCGTCGTACGGCAGGTTGACCTCGCCGAGGAGGATGGCGCTGCCGTCGCGGCGGCTGAGGAAGGCCCGCAGGCAGGCGAAGAACTCGTGCGGGTCGGGCAGGTCGCCGCTGTCGGTGACCTGCTCGATGAGGAACGGCACGGCGTCCACCCGGAAGCCCGAAAGGCCCAGCTCCATCCAGAACCCGAGGATTCGGGAGATCTCGTCCTGCACCTCGGGGTTGGCGGTGTTCAGGTCGGGCTGGAACCGGTAGAACCGGTGGTAGTAGTACTGCTCGGTCTTCTCGTCGTACTCCCAGAGGCTGTCCTCCTTGTCGGGGAACACGACGCCCTTGGGATCGTCGGGCTCCGGCTTGTCGGACCAGATGTACCAGTCGCGATAGCGGGAGTCCCGGCTGGAGCGCGCCTCCTTGAACCAGGGATGCTGGTCGGAGGTGTGATTGACCACGAGATCGGCGATGACCCTGATGCCGCGGTCCCTGGCCACCCGCATGAACTCGACGAAGTCGCCGAGCGTGCCCAGTCGCGGGTCGACGTTGTAGAAGTCGGTGATGTCGTAGCCGTCGTCCTTGTCCGGCGTCGGGAAGAACGGCATCAGCCAGATGCACGTCACGCCCATCCGGTCAAGGTGGTCGATGCGCTGGATCGCCCCCCTGAAGTCGCCGATCCCGTCGCCGTTGCCGTCGGCGAAGGTCTCGATGTCGAGGCAGTACACGACCGCGTTCTTCCACCACAGATCGGAGGTCATGCTCAATCTCATGACCGTTCCCGCTGCCCGGCAAAGGAACGGTAAAACATCCGGCCCGCGCCGCCGGAGCGGCGCGGGCCGGCGCGGTACCGCTCGCGCGGCCCGTCACGGCCGCGACGTCACCGTGAGTCACGTCCTACAGCGGCGTGACCTGTTCGGCCTGCGGTCCCTTGTTGCCCTGAACGGTCACGTAGCTGACTCTCTGGTTCTGGTCCAGCGTCCGGTAACCGTTCGAGGTGATCGCCGAATAATGAACGAACACGTCAGCGGTGCCGTCGTCCGGAGCGATGAAACCGAAGCCCTTTTCGGCGTTGAACCACTTGACAGTGCCTTCAGACAACTGCTTCTCCTTCTTGGAAATCCCCACCATGTTCCCAGGTCGAGAGCATGAGGCTGCGTAGCGGATCGGCCGCGCGACCGCGTGAGACGCTGGAAGTACGCGCATATCCGCCGCCGGGATGACCCGGGTGCGCTTTTTACAAACCATGTTTTCAGGAATTGTCCACTGCGACACCCGCAGCCTGTACGGAGAGTACCCGCGATTACCCGAGGCTATGCCGGTGCTGCCATATACCAGCGAGCATGCCCGTCACCGCGCGTGAGCGAGTCGAGCCGCCGCGGCAGCTCCTGCCGGGAGAACGGGTCACCGGAGGCGTTACGGATGTGGATGCCCACGGCGTACATGTCCCGCACCTCCATGAGCGTGCCGTAGCCGGGCCACAGCCGCAGGTCCGAGCCGTACGCGCGGGCGAACTCGTCCACGTCGGCCGCCGACAGGCCGAAGCGGCGCTGCCCGTGGTAGGTGTGCACCAGGTCCCACTCGCGCGGCCCGACGGCCACGCCGTCCCAGTCGCACAGCACCACGTGCCCGTCCTGGCAGCGCAGCAGATTGTCGATCCAGGCGTCGCCGTGCAGCAGCACCGGCGAGCCGGTGTCCAGGTCGCGCCATCGCCCGGTGAGCTCCTCGATGCGGTCGCTCAGCCAGGACCGCTGGCCGGCGGTCAGCACCTCGGCCCGATGCTCCACCGCGTGCCGCACCTCGGCGAGCGGGTCGGTGAGCGTCCGCAGCCCCACCGGCGGCACCGGCTCACGATGCAGGCTGCGCAGCACCCGGCCGAGCTGGCGGGTCGTCGGGCGGCCCCGGGAGGGGACGTACCGCCAGAAGGTGATCACCCGGCCGCCGTGCACCATCGGCTGATCGGCGATCTCGTCGGCGGGCCGCACGGTCGGAAAGCCCCGGTCGGCGAGCCACCGGGCGACCGCCACGACCACCGGCAGCCGGGTCAGCGCGTCCGGCGCGGTCGCGATCCGCACCACCGTCTCCCCGCGCGCCGTGTCCCCCCGCAGCTTGAAGACGGCGTTGCTGCGCAATCGAAGGAGCCGCGCGCCCCGCGCGTCCAGCCCGATCTTCGCGCAGACCTCACGCAGGATCCCGAACGCCTCCTCGGCCAGCGACGCCGCTTCCATGGTCTTCATGGCGGTTTCAGGCGTTCTGGGTGGCGGACAGGTCCGCGGCGGGGAACAGCCCGCTGAGGGCGAGCGTGGGCGACGACTCCGACAACACCCGCCGCAGACGCCGTACGGCGGGCAGCGCGGGGTCGGCGTCGGCCAGCAGGGCCCTGGCCCGGGTGACGACGATCGAGGTGCGGTGCTCGGCGGGCACCTGCCCCAGCGCGTCCGCGGCGAGCCGGCAGGCCCCCTCGTGATCGCCGTTCCTGGCCAGGTGGCTCGCCTGGTCGAGCAGGATCAGCGCCGGGTCGATGGTGTGGAAGCCCGGAGGGAACCCGTCGATGCCCTGCACCTGCTGGGCGTCCCCCAGCTCGATGAGCGTGCCGGTGCGGTAGAACTTCATCCGCTTTTCCGTGAAGACGAAAGCCAGGTCGTCCTGGCTCATGCCGCGCATGCGGGCGAAGATCTGCTCCGCCTCGGCGAGGGCGATCCTCGCGGCCTTGCCGTCTCCCATCCTGGCCAGTGCCCGTGCCTCGGCCGCCGCCGCCAGCGCCGCCGGCGAACTGGGTGCCGAGCCTGCCAGCATCCGCGCCTCGCGGGCCAGCCGCACGGTCTCGTTGAGGTCGCCGTAGTAGTACAGAAGCATGGTCTGCTGGGCCCGCACCAGCGCCCGCAACCGCAGGTCGCCGACATCGTCGGAGGCGGCGCGGGCGGTGCCGTACCAGGCGTGCGCCTGGCGGGTGTCGCCCAGCTTCATCAGCGCGTCGGCGGCGAGCAGCGTGAGCATCGTGGTCGCGGTGAGCAGGCGGCGCTGCACCGACGCCGGCTGACGGGCTGCGCTCAGCCGGCGCACGTCGGAGATCTCCAGCATGACCCGGCAGAGCATCGGCGTCGGCGGGGTCGTCATGTACTCCCTGCGGTAGCGCAGCACCTGCTCGTCCAGCCGGTCGAGCTGGTCCTCGCTCACCGTGCCCGCGGCCAGCGTGCGGTCGAGGTCGTGGCGCACGCCCTCGACCTCCGCGAAGAACCGGCCGCTCGGCGGGCCCATCAGCATCGCCTGGTGGAACAGCGCCCTGCGCTCCGCGTCGTCGGCGGCGGGGTCCTCGGTCCGGGCCTGCTCACCGGTCTGCCCCGGCCCCACCACCACGATCTTCTGCCCGCCCGGGTCCTCGCAGTAGTCGGCGGCCAGGCCGAGCCGTACGGCGTTGGCCCGGTAGAGCCGGGCCAGCAGGTCGATCGTCTGCGGGCGCGGGCGCGCCCGGTTGTTCTCCCAGGCGTTCAGCAGATCGATGCTCGCCCGCGGATGACCGAGGTTCTGCTGCTCGCACAGGTGCTCCAGCTCCTCGATCGCCTGTCGCGCCGACCACCCCCGGCCGAGCCGGTGGGCCTTCAGCAGGCTGACGCCACAGCACCCGTGAATCGCCTGGACGGTCTGCCAGAGCGTCCACTGCCGGACCTGTGCCTGTTCGCGCCAGCGACGCGCGCAAGCGGGTGAGTGCTCTCCGCGGGCCATGTGCACGCCCTCCACTGGTGAAGCGGTCCCCGTTTACGGTTGTTTCCCCACGGTAAACACGCAGGCACACAACCTCCCGCGACTGTTATGCCTTCGTGTCCGCGAACTCGTGTCTGTTCCACGGAATCCGGCGGAGTTCCCTGCCTGTTGCACGGTTTCGGGAATTCCTCATCATTGCCGGTGGGTCGTTGCGGGTTCACCCTTTCCGGTGATAGGTCGTGACGTTCCCCCGGAGGCTGACGATGACGACGACGGCAGACCGCAGCGAGGCGATGGACCACCTGGAGCGGCTCGCCGCCCAACTGGAGGCCCACTCCTTCCAGGTACGCGTGACGGCGCCGGCCGGCCTTTACCCGCGTCTGCGCGTGATCAACCCCATGGCGCCCACGATGGCCGAGGACGTCCTGGCATCAAGCGCCGGTGACGGCGAGTGGTGGTACTGGCTGTCCTGGGCCGGCCGGATCGGGCACGCCTCCGACGTGGTCACCGCGGCCGAGCGCATCGCCAGCGTCCTCCACGTCATCCGCCGCTGAATCACGTAGGAGACGCCCCCGACTTCGCCCGTTTCCTCCTCGCGGACCCCGACTGGGACGACGACATCGAGTTCCCTCGGAACCAGGACCTGCCGCGAGAGGTGGACCTCGGCTGATGACCATCGGCTACCTGCTCGACACGAACGTGGTGTCGGAGGCGCGCAAGCGGAACGGAAGCGTCTCGGTCAGGGACTGGATCGGCGCGGCGCACGGACCCACGCTCTACCTGAGCAGCTTGACCGTGGGCGAGATCCGTTGCGGCGTCGAGCTACGCAGGCGCGGCGACCCCGCGCAGGCGGCGGTGCTGGAACGCTGGCTGCACGCGCTACAGCGGCGGTTCGGCGATCGCATCGTCCCCGTCACCTCCGCGGTCGCCGAGGAGTGGGGGCGGCTGAACGCCGTACGGACCCTGCCGACGGCGGACGGTTTGATCGCCGCGACGGCCAGGGTGCACGGCTGGACCCTGGTCAGCCGGAACGTCAAGGATTTCGAGGGGACGGGTGTGTCCGTGCTCGATCCGTTCGAGGTCGCCGGCTGACCAGTGCGACGAGGGTCAGGCGAACTTCGACTTCGGGCGGTCCTGGAGGACGCCGTCGACGTACACGTCCACCTTCTCGTCGTAGAAGGCGACCAATCCGGCGATCTTCTGCGACTCCGGGAGCGGCGTGGGATAGGACCAGACGAGGTCCTTGCCGGACTCGTCGTCGCCCACCGACCAGTACACCGCGGCGCCCTTGTACGGGCAGTGGGTCACGGTGCCGGACGGGCGCAACAGGTCCAGCCGTACGTCGGTTTTGGGCAGGTAGTACCGCGGGGGCAGACCGGTCTCGAACAGCATGCGCGGGTTGCGCGAGTCGGCGACCGTGACGCCGTCCACCTCCACCCGGACGTGGCGCGAGCTGGCCAGGATGTCCACCCGCGTGTACGGGTCGCGGGCGTGCACGACGACCTCCTCGTCCTCCTCGAACCAGTTGTCCATCGCGTCCCAGTCGAAGCGGACGTGGCCCCGGATCTCCTCCAGCGGCGCGTCGTCCCCGTAGACCAGGGCGGCGCCCGGCCGGCCCGCCACGTCGCGGACCTCCGCGTCTCCCCTGCTGGGCGAGTGCCGCGTCTGCCCGGTGGCCTTCAGCTCCTCCACACGCACGTCGCCGAGCGGGAAGTAGTACGTCGGATAGTAGGGACCCTCCCAGACCAGCAGGGCCCGGGTGGTGTCGGCCACCGCCCGGCCCTCGGCATAGACACGCACGCGCCTGGCCGTCGTCTCCACCCGGACGCGGCCCCGTTTCGTCGGCTCCATGCCTGCGCCAACCGGCGGGCGGATCGTCCTTATTCCCCGGCCTCACAATCGCCTTTTCCCGGTGTGCGACGCCGAGTAGGCCCGTGCTATCGACAGCGAGCGGATAAGTCGCTTACCCTCGGCTAGGTGGGTCTTCGCCTTTACGATACGCATCGCCGCGCCGTCCGCGATTTCGTCCCCCGAATTCCCGGAATGGTGTCGATTTATCTCTGCGGTCCCACCGTCGTCGTGCCGCCGCATGTGGGGCAGCTCAGATCGCAGGTCAATTTCGACATTCTGCACCGCTGGCTGAAAAGCAGCGGATACGAGGTCGTGCTCTGCCGGAACGTCACCGACATCGAGGACAAGATAATTCACAGGTCCGTGTCCGAGGGGATTCCCTGGTGGCGGATCACCGATCCCGTCCACCGTGCCTTCGTGCGCACCTACACCGCCCTGGGCTGCCTTCCGCCCAGCGTGGAGCCCCGCGCGACGGGACACATCCCGGAGATGATCGAGATGGTGGAGCAGCTCGTCGCCTCCGGGCACGCCTACGAGTCCGACGGCGACGTCTATTTCTCGGTCGGCTCCTACCCGAATTACGGATCCCTTTCGCGGCAGCAGGCCGGGCGCCTGCGGGCGACCGAGGAAAACGAGCGCGGCAAACGTGATCCGCGCGATTTCGCATTGTGGAAGAGCGCGAAACCCGGCGAGCCGGTGTGGCACTCGCCCTGGGGCGAGGGGCGTCCGGGGTGGCACCTGGAATGTTCCGCGATGGCACGCAGATATCTGGGCACGGAATTCGACATCCACGGCGGCGGGGCGAATCTCATATTTCCCCACCATGAGAACGAGATGGCCCAGTCGCGGGCCGCCGGAGATTCCTTCGCACGCTTCTGGCTGCACAACGGGCCGGTCACGCACCGCGGCGAGAAGATACGTAAGCATCCGCGCAACCCGCTTGCCGTCCCGGCCCTGCTCGACCGCGTACGACCGGCCGAACTCCGCTATTACCTGACGGCGGCTCATTACCGGTCGCCGATGGAATTCAGCCCCGCCGCCCTGGACGAGGCGGCGGCGGCGTATCGGCGGGTCGAGAGGTTCGTGCTGCGGGTGGCCTCCGACTCCGCCGCGCCCCTTCCTCCGCAGTTCAGCGCGGCCATGGACAACGACCTGAACGTGCCGCGGGCCCTGTCGGCCGTCCACGGCGCGGTGGCCGAGGGCAACGCCGCACTGGCGTCCGGAGACCGCGAGCGGGCGGCCGGGAAATGCCGGTCCGCCCGGGCCATGCTGAATGTCCTCGGCCTCGATCCGCTCAGCGATACCTGGCAGCGGGAAACACAACTGCAGGAAGTCGCGGGGGCCGTACTCCGGGTCGTGCGTAATCTCGCCGCTGTCAGCGCCAGGCAGGGGGATCACGAACGCGCACGGATCATGGAGCGGCACATCGAGATCGCGCTCGCGAAACGGCGCCAAATCGAGCACGCCGCGCTTATCAGATAGATCTTGATCGCCCGGCCGGCGTGAACGCTCACAACCCCGCCGGGGCCGACGCCGGCCGCGCACGCCGTCCGCGACACCCGGGTGACGGAGGAGCGCATGTTACAAGAACAAGAACTGACGCACGGAGGATAATTCTGGCCGATTCATGGGAATCATGACGGCACCAGCTGACGGACACCGCCGAAAGGAGGGCCCCGATGAAGAAGGTGCAGATCGTGCCGCGACCGCGGCCGCCGAGAGTTCCCGCACCGATCGACCTGCGCACCCCCTCGGGAAGGGTCCTCCCCTACTAGTCGAGCTAGTGCTTGGCCAGCTCGTAGCAGCGGGCGAAGCCCTCTAGCACGGCGGGCCAGGAGCACCGGACCGGCTCGGTCTCCCGGTTGTGCTCGGCGATCGACTCCCGCAGGGCGGAGTCGCGGGCCAGCCGTACGACCGAGGCGACGAGGTCGTCGAACGTGCGGCCCAGCAGGCCCTCCTTGCCCGGCCTGACGAAGTCGGCCACGCCGCTCTGCGCCCGCGCGACCACCGGCACGCCGGCCGCGCGGGCCTCCAGCGCGGCCAGGCCGAACGACTCGCGCGGGGCCGGCGCCACGAACACGTCGGCCTCGGCCAGCAGGTCCTTGATCTGCTCCCGGCTGTACCTGCCGGGGAGTGACACCCAGCCCATCCGGTGCGCCCGCAGGTGACGCTCCATGCGTCCGCGGGCCGGACCGTCGCCCACGATCGTCGCGCGTATCGCGATGTCGCCCGGCACCCGGTCGCGCGCCGCCTCCAGCAGTTTGAGCAGCCGAAACGGCTGCTTGCGCGGTGCCAGCCTGCCGACCGCCACCACGTGGACGGCGTCCCGTCCGGAACCGTGCCGTACCGAACCGTGCCGTACCGAACCGTGCCGTACCGAATCGGTCTCGGGCCGCCACGAGGTCACGTCGAGGCCGTTCGACACCACCTGGACGGGCACGCGCGGCCCGGCCACGGCGCGGATGGGACGCGCGGCGGCCTCGCTGACCGCGGTGAGGACCAGGCCCCAGCGCCGCCACTCGAACGCCCCCTGCAGCGCCCGGTAGACGCCCCGGGTGACCGGATCCCACATGCTGTGCACGGTCGCGACCACCGGCAGCCCGGCCCGGACCGCCGCGCGCACCCCCATCCACGCGAACGGCGAGACCGCCCCCGTGTGGACGTGCACCACATCGAACCGCCCGCTCGTCATGATCCGGAGCAGGTGGGCCGTGCCGCGCGGGTGGACCGGCAGGTCGAACGGGAGGTTCGCCACCACCCGGTGCACGCCGGGCAGCCGCTCCCCCGGCGTCGCCGTCACCACCTCGACCACGTGGCCCGCTTCGCGCTGCGCCCTGACGAGGTCGGCGACCTGCACCTCGATTCCCCCGAGCCGCGGCAGATAGCAGTCGCTGACGTGAAGAATCCTCACCGGGTCAGCCTGACAGAGTGCGCCACGCCCATCAAACCGCTCACGGGGAGGGCGGCGCGGTCCGGCACGGACCACGTGGGATCATGTCGGGGACCGGCGCCATGGCAGCCGCGGTGGCGCAGACGAGTGGAGCACGCGATGACGACGTTCCGTGGGGCGCGATGAGGACGGCGGTGTTCTTCCACGCCCATCCCGACGACGAGGCGCTGCTGACCGCCGGGACCATGGCCATGCTGGCGGACGAGGGGCACCGCGTCGTGCTCGTCGTCGCGACCGCCGGTGAGCGCGGCCTCGCCGACCTCCCCCACGGCGAGGAGCTGGCCAGAGCCCGGATGGACGAGCTGCACCGCTCGGCCGCGGCCCTGGGCTGCGCCCGGGTCGTGCTGCTCGGCTACGGCGACTCCGGCCTGGCGATCGACGGCGGTGTGGCCGACGACCGGCCGGACGACGCCTTCATCGACGCCGACATCGAGGAGGCGGCCCAGCGGCTGGCCTCGGTGCTCAAGGAGGAGACGGCCGACCTGCTCACGATCTACGACCCGGCCGGGGGCTACGGCCACCCCGATCACGTGCAGGTCTACCGCGTCGGCGGCCGGGCCGCCGAGATCGCCGGGACACCCATCGTGCTGGAGGCGACGGTCGACCGCGACCTGCTGCTCAAGGGCGTACGGCTGGCCTCCCGGTTCTACCCGGCCATCGACGTGCGCAGCTTCGAGCGCGCCTACTCGCCCCGGGACGCGATCACCCATCGGGTCAACGTGCGCAAGTACGCCAAGGCCAAGCGGGCGGCGATGGCGGCCCACGCCACCCAGGCCACCGGCGGCGACGGCGACCGCACGCTCGGCGCGATGCTGAAGATCCCCGGTTTCGCCTACCGCTTCGTCTTCGGCACCGAATGGTTCGTGCGCCGCGGCCTGCCCCGCGGCGCACGCCTGCGGCATCCGTTCGACAACCCCTAAGGGGCGTGATCCTCCGTCAGGAGGAGTCCGGGGTCCCCGCGGCACGGCAGACTGGAGGGGACCGACACCGGACTGGGGGCATACGCGGGTGAACAGGAAGTGGCTGCAGATCACGCTGTCCACGGTGTCGCTCGGACTGGCCGCGGCACTGGTGCTCTACCTGCCGCAGATCGTGCACACGCTGACCGGCGCCACCGTGAGCTGGACGGAGATCGGCCATCAGTTCGGCGGTCTCGGGTGGCAGATGATCGCGCTGATGACCGTCCTGTGGCTGGCGAGCCTGTGGGCGTACACGTTCGTGATGACCTCGGCGCTGCCCGGCCTCACCCACATGCAGGCGCTCACGCTCAACGCGGCGGGAAGCGCGGTCAGCAACCTGCTGCCGTTCGGCGGGGCGGCGGGCGTGGCCCTGACGTTCGGCATGACCCGCGGCTGGGGCTTCGCCAACCGGCCGATCGTCGTCTACACCCTGGTCACCGGCATCTGGAACTCGCTGTTCCGGTTCATCCTGCCCGCCGTGGGGATCCTGGGGCTGCTGATCGCGGGCAAGGCCACCAACCCCACGGTCGCCAAGGCGGGCTGGGTCGGAGCCGTCTCGATCCTCGTCCTCGTCGCCGTCGTCGCCACGGCGCTGTACTGGGACCGCGCCGCCGCCGCCCTCGGCCGTGCTCTCGACGGGCTCGTACGGCTCGCGCCCCGGCGGTTCCGCCCGGCCGAGCACGCGGTGTCGGCGGCGATCGAACGACTGCGCAGGGACACGGCCGACATCATCCACAGCCGATGGGCGGGCCTGTCGCTCGGGATGGTCGCCTTCCTCGTCCTGCAGTGCCTGATCATGGCCGCCTGCCTGGTCGCCACCGGCTCGTACCCGGGACCGGCCGAGACCGTCGCCGTCTTCGCGCTCAGCCGCGTCCTCACCACCGCCCTCGTCACGCCCAGCGGAGCGGGGATCATGGAGGGCGGCGTCGCCACGCTGCTGATCGGGGCGTTCGGCATGCCCGCGGGCGGCGCGACCGCGGCGGCCGTCCTGTTCGGCTTCTGGACGTACACCATCGAGATCCCGTGGGGCGGGCTCGCACTCGGCGGATGGGCCCTGCTGCGCAGGCGGGAGACCCGCGCCGCGGCCGCCGCCCCGGGATCGGCCGCCTCCCCGCACCGCACCCGCGTCCGCTGATCGACTGCGGGTCGCCCCGCTGATCTCCTACACTCGCGGAGCGAGAAGGTGAGGGTGTCCGGGTTCATGAATGCCTTGTGCCCCTTCGCGGGCGCGCATACGGTTGCGCCTGAAATGGATCGGCAAGTGGTGGCCGGCAGGCACGGCGATCGGAAACGAAGGAGCATCCGATGAGCTCCCCGATGAGCCCGGTGACGTTCCGGGTCCTCGGGCCGGTGGGGGCGCACGACGACACCGACGAGCTCGACCTCGGCGGGCTGCGGCAGCGGGCGGTGCTGGCCCGTCTGCTCGTGGCGCGTGGTCAGGTCGTGCCCGTGGACACGCTGTTGTTCGACCTGTGGGACGACGACACGGCCAAGGGCGCCCAGTCGGGGTTACAGGTCTACATCTCACGTCTGCGCCGGGTGCTGGAGCCGAACCGCCCGCGTGGCGGGCCCAACCGCCTGCTCGTGACCGTCGCGTCGGGGTACGCGCTGCGCGCCGCTCCCGAACAGGTGGACGCGCTGCGCTTCGAGGCGATGGTCCGCTCGGCCGGGGAACGGCTGGAGGACAGCCCGCAGGCCGCCCGGGCCCGGCTGGACGCGGCCCTCGCGTTGTGGCACGGCACGCCGTACTCGGACTTCGCCGACCAGCCCTGGGCGGAGGCGGAGGTGGCGCGGCTGAGCGAGCTGCGCCTCGTGGCCAGGGAGCGGCACGCCGACGCCGGGCTGCGGATGGGCCTGCACGCCGAGACCGTGCCCGACCTGGAGGCGCTGACCACCGAGCACGCCCTGCGCGAGGAGGGCTGGCGGCTGCTCGCGCTCGGCCTCTACCGGTGCGGGCGGCAGGGCGACGCCCTGGCCGCGCTGCGCCGGGCCCGCACGATCCTGTCCGACGAGCTGGGCATCGACCCCGGTCCCGCGCTGCGCAAGCTGGAGTCGGACATCCTCGCCCAGGACCCCGGGCTCGACCTCGTGCTCCCGGCCCGCAGGCCCGCCGAGATCACCGCGTCGTGGCCGCCGCGGCCGGTCGCCACCGGCGACGCGCCGCCGCTGGAGCCCGAGCCGTTCGTCGGCCGCGACGCCGAGTTGTCCACGCTCGCCGCCGCGGTGCCGCGCGCCCAGGCGGGCCGGTTCACCGTCGCCGTGGTCAGCGGCGATCCCGGCGCGGGGAAGACGACGCTGGTGCGCCGGCTGTTCGACCGGCTGGAGCGCGAGGGCTGGATAGGGGCGACCGGAGGCTGCCCCGACAGCACGGCGACCCCGCCCGGCTGGGCCTGGGTGGAGGTGCTGCGCGCCCTCGTCGCCCGCGGCGGCGCGGGCGAGTACGCCGCGCTGCTCGCGCCGCTGCTCGACGACACCGCGCCCGACACCGCCGACGACGACGCGTCCGGCGGCTTCCGGCTGCATCGGGCCGTCGGCGGCTACCTGTCGGCCGTGGCGCGCGAGGCCCCGCTGCTGATCCTCCTGGAGGACCTGCACTGGGCCGACGACCAGACGCTGGCCCTGCTGCGCGCGCTGCCCAGCCTGCTCGCGGCCAGCCGCGTGCTGGTCGTGGTGACCTGCCGCGACGGCGAGCTGAACGACCAGCAGCAGGACGTGCTGGCCGCACTGGCCCGGCTCGACCCCGTACGCGTCGGGCTCGGCGGCCTCGACGACGCGGCGGTGGCCGAACTCGTCCGGGCGACCTGTGTGCGCGAGGTGGACGACGAGGTCGTCAGCACGATCGTCGAGCGGGCCGGGGGCAACCCGTTCTTCGTCAAGGAGACGGCGAGGCTGGTCGAGGCCGAGGCGGACATCTCCGAGGTGCCCTCGGGCGTGCGCGAGGTGTTGCGGCGGCGGATCGCCCGGCTGCCTGAGCGGGCCCAGCAGGTGCTGCTGCAGGCCGCCGTGATCGGCCGCGACGTGGACGTGGACGTCCTGGTCGACGTGTCCGGCGACGAGGACGCCGTGGTGGACGCGGTCGAGGCGGCGCTGCTCGCCGGGCTGGTGACCGAGCCGGGCCCCGGCATGCTCAGGTTCGACCACGACCTGGTCAGGGACACGCTCTACTCCGACGCCTCCCGGCTGCGCCGCTCGCGCCTGCACGGCGCGGTCGCCTCGGTGATCGAGCAGCGCAGCCCGAACGACGTGGCCGCGCTGGCGCACCACTACGACGCGGCGGGCACGGTGGAGACCGCCGCGAAAGCCGTACGGTACGCCGGGCTGGCGGCCGAGCAGGCCGAGCGCAGGTTCGCCCACCGGGAGGCCGCGACGCTCTGGCAGAAGGCCATCGCCGCCTTCGACCGGGCGCAGACAGGCCGTGCGCACGGAGGCCGGGGACCGGTACGCGACCGGCTGGAGCTGCAGCTGCGGATGATCAGGGCGCTGGCACTGGGCGGGGACATGACCGCCGCCCGCGCGCACCGGGGGGAGGCGATGTCGGTCGCGCTGCCGCTCGGCGACCTGGAGCTGACCGCCCGGGTCGCGGCGGCGCTCGCGGTGCCGCACAAGGGCATCGCCCGCGACTTCACGCGCACGGCGTGGGAGATCGTCGACGTCACGGAGAAGGCGCTGGTCGAGCTGCCGGAGGGCGAGCAGTCCCTGCGGGCCAGCCTGCTCGCGACGCTGGCCCTGGAGCTGGAGGGATCGGCCACCGAGCGCGGCTACCAGGCGTCGCTGGAGGCCGAGGAACTGGCCAGGTCGAGCGGCGACCCCGCGCTGCTGGCGATGGCGCTGAGCGGCCGGCTGCGGCAGTCGTACACGCTGACGCAGGTCGACGAGCGCGAGACCATCGGCCGTGAGCTGCTGCGGGTCGGCGCCGAGTCCGGCCAGATCGCGGTGCAGACGCTGGCGCACCTCGTGCTGCTGGAGTGCGCGGCGGCCCGCGGCGACTTCGCCGAGGCCGACGAGCACCTGGCGCAGGCCGAGCGCCTCGGACGGCGGTACGACCTGCCCGCCCCCGCCGCCGTGGGCGCGTGGTACGCCGGGCAGCGGCTGATGATCACCGGTGACTACGCGGGGGCCGAGCGGGCCTACCGGAACGCGGCGCGGCTGACCGCGCGGGCCGGCATGCTCGAAGGCCGGCAGGACCTGCCGCTGATCGCCACGTTCTGCCTGCACCTCGTGGACGGGCGGGCCGCCGAGATGGCCGAGCCGCTGGGCGAGGCCCACCAGCGCGGCGCGAAGTGGACGCCGGACGCCTACGCCATGGCGCTCGCCTCGGCCGGTCACCTCGGGGACGCCCGGGTGGTGGCCGCGACCCGGGAGCCGGTCCGCACGGACTTCCTCTACGAGCTCGCCCTCATCTGGCGGGCCCTCGCGGGGATCCTGCTGGAGGACGAGGGCCGGATGCGGGAGGCGTACGAGAAGCTGGCGCCGTTCCACGACCGCATCGCCGGGGCCGGCACCGGCGTGGTCGCCCTGTGGCCGGTGGCGAAGACGCTCGGCGACCTCGCCGTACGGCTCGGCCTGCCGGCGGGAGAGCACTACGAGAAGGCGCTGGCCGTGGCCGAGCGGGTGGGCGTGCCCCGCTGGATCGCCGAGGCCCGCGAGACCCTCGCAGGCGGGTGAAGGAGGCCGCGCCCGCCGGAGGCGAACGGATAGGCAAGGTTTGCCGGAGGCGAACGGAGAGGCGAACAGAGAGGCAGAGTTCGCGAAGGCCCCTGTCTTCATCGCGAACCCCTCGCCTCACGTCCCTCAGGTATACGAGGGACGGATTGACCACTGGTTGACATTCGCTTGCAATCCGCGCGATCGGGGGCGCTAGGGTGAGGTGAGGCTTACCTAAAGATCGCACCCATGACCGCTCCGGAGGTGAGAGCGCGTGCGTATCCCCGACCCTACGGCCGCCTCCGTCTTCGGCCTCCCTCTGTGGCTGGTCGTCGCGGTCGGCGCGGTCGCCCTGTTCGGCGCGTTCCAGGTCTACTACTGGGTCGGCCGCAGGCTCGGCGAGGCGCTCTACCGCTCGCGGATGGGCCGCAAGATCGGCCGGGAGCGGATCGAGCGCGTGGAGAACGTGGTGCGCCGGTGGGGCGCGCTCGCCGTGTACGGCTGCTTCTGGGTGCCGGGCCTGCGGCACACGCTGCCCTGGGTCGCCGGAGCGCTGCGGGTGAACTACCGCTGGTATCTGGTGGCCAGCGCGCTCGGCTGCCTGACCTGGGTGCCGGTGGCCTCCTTCGGCCTCTACTCGCTCCTGTGGGCCTGGCTGTCGCTTGCGGCCCGGTCCCCCGCGCTGGCCGTCGCCGTCGCCGTCGCGGTGGCCCTGGCCGTCGCCCTCCTCGTACGGCGCCGCCGGAACAGGGGCCGGGACAAGGGCGCACCGGCCGCGCCCGAAGCCGTGCGATCATGGCGGGATGCGTAACGGGGTACTCATCGCGCTGGCCGCCGCCCTCGTGACGGCAGGGACCGCGGCCGCGCCCGCTCAGGCCGTGTCTGGGGCCGTGTCTCGCACCGTGTCTGGGGAAGTGTCTCAGGCCGCCGGAACACCGTCGGTCACGGCCCGGGAGGCCTACCTGGTGGACGCCGCGGACGGAACGGTCCAGTTCGCCAAGCGTGAGACGCGCCGGGTGCCGATCGCGAGCCTGACCAAAATCATGACCGCCTACGTGGTCCGGCGGCAGGCCCGGCTGGACGACGTGCTGACCGTGACCAAGGCCGACGTACGGCACGCCGCGGCCGGCGGGGCCACGACGGCGGGCCTGCGGGCGGGCGAGCGCGTCACGGTGCGCGACCTGCTCTACGGGCTCATGCTCCCCTCGGGAGCCGACGCCGCCCACGCCCTGGCCGAGCGGTACGGCCCGGGGACGGCGAAGTTCGTCGGCAAGATGAACGACGCGGCGCGGGCTCTCGGCCTGCGCGACACCCGCTACGCAAATCCCGACGGGCTGCCGTCGAAGGCCTACTCGACCGCCCGCGACCAGGCGACGCTGGCGGTGGCCGCGCTGCGCGACCCCGTGATCGCGACGATCGCGGGGACGCCCACCCGAGTGGTCCGGAAGTCGGCCCTCCACCGGGGCCACGTGTGGCGCAACACCAACGATCTGCTGGACGACGGGGCGGTGGGGCTGAAGACCGGCTTCACCAACCAGGCCGGCTACTGCCTGTCGTTCGCCGCCCCTCGGGGCGGGCGCACGTACGTGGGGGTCGTGCTGGGCGAGCGCAGCGACAAGGCCAGGTTCGCCACCGCGCGCAAGCTGCTCGACTGGGCCGGTCAGGACGCCGGCGCGAGCGCCGGCGCGGGGGTCACACTCCCCTGAGCAGGCCGTGGCAGGCGATCGCGGCGGCGGCCACCACGTTCAGGGAGTCGACGCCGAGATCCATCGCCCGGGAGCTCATCGGAATGCAGACGGGCTGGTCGGCCTCGTGCAGCCAGTGGGACGACAGCCCGTCGCCCTCCGAGCCGAGCATCAGCGCGACCCGGCCGGACAACGGGGCCTTGTCCAGCGGCACGGCCGACTGGTCCGGCGTGAGCGCCAGCAGGCGGAACCCGGCCGCCCTGAGCTCCGCCAGGCCGCCGTGCCAGTCGGTCATCCGGGCGTACGGGATCGCGAACACCGCCCCCATCGACACCTTGACGGCCCTGCGGTAGAGGGGGTCGGCGCAGCGCGGCGACAGGACGATCGCACCGACGCCGAGCGCCGCCGCGCAGCGGAAGATCGCCCCCACGTTGCCGTGGTCGACCAAATCCTCCAGGACCAGGATCCGCGGCCCCGCGGCCGTGAGGAGTTCGCCGACCGCGGGAAGCGGGGTGCGCTCCATCGCCGCGAGCGCGCCCCGGTGCACCTGGAAGCCGGTGATGCCCTCCATCACCTCGTCGGACACCAGGTAGACGGTGGCCTCCCCGACGACGTCGGCGAGCACGTCGAGCCACTTGGCCGTGGTCAGCACCGACCGCACCGGGTGACCGGCGCCGATCGCCCGCCTGATGACCTTCTCGCCCTCGGCCACGAACAGCCCGCGTTCGCTCTCGACGCTCTTGCGCAGATCGACGTCGCGCAGCCGCACGTAATCCGACAGGCGCGGATCGGCGGCGTCCTCGACCGGAATGACCACGGGGCCAAGGGTACGGCCTGCGCGGGACGCCCGCGCATGTCAGTGGCAAGTGTCAGTGGCAAGCCATGACTTTTCGTCATAACCGCACCAAAACCGGCGTTTTACCCTGCTCTGACTTGCCAGTATGGTTCCGTAAACCTGTTTTATGCACTTGTTACGGACAGTCGACATCGGAGAGGGCACCGTGGGCGGACGGCACCGCACAGACGAACTCGATGGCGGCTTCGACCCTCAGCACCAGCCTCAGTACCAGCCGCCGCCGCGGCGGCGGGCCGGGCGGGGGACGGTGCTCGTCCCGCTGGCCGGAGCGGTCGCCCTGGCCGTGCTCCTCGGCGTGGCGGCGTACGTCGTGGTGAACAAGAGCCCGGGCTGCGCCGGCGAGAAGGTCAAGCTCTCGGTCGTCGCCTCACCCGACATCCACCCGGCCGTGCAGAAGATCGCCGCCAGGTTCGGCAAGTCGGGCAGGGCCGTCGACGGCAAGTGCGTCGCCATCACGGTCAAGGCCGCCGAGTCGGCCGACGTCGCCAACGCGATGGCGGGCACCGGCCCCACCCGCGGCAAGCTGGATCCCGACCTGTGGATCCCCGACTCCAGCCTGTGGCTGAGCGGCGTCAAGAACGCGCCGGAGCCCGCCGGGAGCGCCGCCAGCAGCCCGGTCGTGCTGGCCGCGTCCAGGACCGGCGCGGACAAGCTCCAGTCGGCCTTCAGCCCGAGCTGGACCGGCCTGATGAGCGCGGCGAACGCCGCCAACCCCGACGGCCTGGCGCGGAAGGTGCGCGTGCTCGCGCTCGACCCCACACAGAACGCCGCCGGCCTCGGCGCGCTGCTGGCCGGGGCCGCCGTGCTGAAGCAGGGAGGCGGCAGCGAGGAGACGCTCGTCGGCGTGCTGCGCCGGTTGTCGGAATCCACCGTGTCGACCCCCGACAGCATGTTCGCCACGCTGACCAAGGCCGCGGCCCGCATCCCGGTCGGCGTGACGTCCGAGCAGGCCGTGTGGTCGTACAACACGACGACGACCCCCTCGAACCCGGCGGTCGCGCTCTATCCGGCCGAGGGCACGGTCAGCCTCGACTACCCGATCCTCGTCACGGCGAAGGACGCCGCGGCGCGCAAGGCCGCCCAGGCCCTCGCGACCGAGATGACCTCGCCGAACGGCAGGAAGACCGTCCAGGACTTCGGCTTCCGCACGCCCGACGGCAAGGGCGGCGGCCTGCTGAAGCCCGACAACGGCGTGAACGCCGAGAAGCCGGACGCGATCCCGCTGCCGGACGCGGCGACCGTCGCCCGCCTCTCCCAGGCGTGGCATCAGATCAAGCTCGGCACCAAGATGCTCGCCCTCATCGACATCTCGGGGACCATGGCGCTGCCCGCCGACAAGACCGGCGTCACCCGGATGCGCGCCATCACCGACATCAGCATCGAGGGCCTGAAGCTGTTCCCCGACAAGGCCGAGATCGGCATCTGGGCCTTCTCCGACAACCTCCGCGGCGAAGGCGTCGACTGGAAGCCCGTCGTGCAGATCGGGCCGCTGGCCCAGCAGATCAACGGGGTGACCCGCCGCGATGTGATCGCCCAGGCGCTGCGGCAGGCGAAGGCCATCCCCACGGGCAACACCGGCCTGAACGACACCCTGTGGGCGGCGTACCAGAAGATGACCAAGGAGTACGAGCCCGACAAGGTCAACACGATCCTGCTGTTCACCGACGGCGTCGGCAACGACGACCCGAACGGCGGCATCTCCAACACCGACATCCTGCGCAAGCTGAAGGGCGCCTTCGACCCGAAGCGGCCCGTGAGCATCCTGATCATCTCGTTCAACACCCAGAAGGACGAGGACCGGACGCAGATGACCTCGATCGCGAAGTCGACCGGCGGCGCCGCCTACTTCCCGCAGACGGTCCTCGAGATCCGCAACATCTTCCTCAAGGGCATCGCGCGCCGTCTCCAGTAACAGCGGTAACTGTTTTCCCAGGTCATGCCGGTTGGGCATGGCTGCCGGGCAGGACGGTGCGATCCGTAAACGACGCCACAGGGGACGGCGTCCCACTCGTGTGGGGACCGGCGAGACCAGGTTCCGTCACACGGGGAGGAATGTTCGTTGCCCGCATGGCCCGGCGTCGGGCGAGCCGACGACCATCGACTGCTGGAGGCGCTGCGGCGCGGGCGCGGCACCGACGCCCAGGCCCCGGCCGCGCTGTACGACGCCTACGCCGACCGGCTGAGCGACTACGCGTACTCGCTGCTGGGCGACCTCGACGCCGCGGCGCGGGCGGTGCACGGCGCGCTCGTCGCCGCGTCCTGCTGCGCGGACCGTTTGAAGGAGCCCGCGCGGCTGCGGGCCTGGGTGTACGCGCTGACCCGGTTCCACAGTGCCGCTCAAGAAGGGGCCGCTCAAGAAGGGGCCGCTCAGGAAGGGGCCACTGAAAAGGGCGCGACTCAGGAAGGATCGGGGCCGGTCATCGCGGTGGAGGAGTCCGCCGACCCCCCGCTCGCCGCACTGGTGGGAGAGGCGCTGGGCGAACTCGGCGGCCACGAGCGCGAGGTGCTCGAACTCGCCGTACGGCACGGGCTGACGGCGGCGGAGATCGGATCGGTCCTCGGCCTCACCTCCCGGCAGGTGTCGGCGCGGCTCACCCGGGCCCGCGACCACCTGGAGAACGCCGCCTCGGCCCTCGTGCTGGCCAGGGTCGCCCGGGCCCACTGCCCCGGGCTGTCGGCGCTGGTCGACCACGGCGTGGGCTCCACCTGGCGGGACGGCCCTCTCGGTTCCGCCCTGCGCAAGCGGCTCAGCGGGCACATCGCGGCCTGTGAGGTCTGCAGCGAGGGCCGGGACAGGCACGTGTCGGCGGAGCGGTTGCTCGACATGATCCCCGTCGCCTTCCCCCCGCTCTCACTGCGCCGCCGGGTGATCGAGGCCGCCCTCCACACCGACCGGCGCGACGGCGCCACCGCCCTCCTCGACCGGCGCGGCTTCCCCGTGACCACCGGCAAGGTGACCACCGGAAGGGGGAGCACCGGAAGGGGGAGCACCGGAAGGCGGGCGCGGCGCGGTCGGGCCCGCTCCCGGCCGCTGCGGGCCGCCCCCGTGATGCTCGCCGCCACCTGCGTGTTCGCCACGGCAGGCGGGCTCGCGCTGGTCTCCGGGCAGGATCAGGCCGAGCCTCTGGAGGCGATCCGCGTATCCCCGACGGCCACGCCCGCGGACCCGGTCCCCGGCGATCCGGTGCTCGGCGATCCCGTGCTCGGCCCGGAGGAGAGCGACCAGGCCACCCCGACGCCCGCCGACGACACGTCGGTCCCACAGGACGATTCCCCCCAAACGGCCGCGACCGCCCCGCCCCACACCCCCGCACCCTCGGGGCGGTCGCGGCCGTCTCCCCCACGTACGCGGCCCACGCCCAGGCCGGCGCTGACGGCGCTGTGCCCCGGAGACCTGGGCGGGGCCGCGGCCTCGTCGGTCACGCTGGCCGCGCGCAACGCCGTGATCGAGTGGACGGCCGTCACCTCGGGCGGGATCGCGGTCTCCCCCCGGCACGGCCGACTCCGCGCGGGAGCGAGCGGCCGGGTCACGCTCTCCGTCGTCGACCCCGGTGTCCCGGGCACGGGCGTGGTGACCTTCCGGTCCTCGGCCGGCCGGCCCTCGTGCCGGGTCGCCTGGGACGGCCGGGAGGGGGACGGCGACGCCGACCCGGTGCCCGAGCCCACCTCGGACGCCACCTCGGACGCCACCTCGGACGCCACGGAGCCGCCCAGTCCCGATCACCCGCGCGGGTCCGACGGCCCGCCTACTGCCGCGGACGCCGCGGCCGCTCCCTCTCCCTGACGCACCTGTCACAGAACCACCGTTTGTTACACGGTCGTTGGATGATCGGCACCGAGGAGTAACAATCAGGCGTCGTCAGGTGTCAGCGAAAGCTCGAAAGGAGATAAACCACGCGACCGAGGATTTGAGGGGGCATTGTGGCCCAAGCATGGCTGCCCGGCGCAAGCCGACTTCCCTCCCCCGGGGACTCCGGAACGATGCTCGGAGGAGCCCCGAGGACCGTCTGGTTCATCTGGCCCGCCGATCCCCAAGGGGTCTCGGCCAGGTCCGTCGCCCAGCGGCTGATCCAGCTCCGCCGGCCCTCCCACCTGGTGTGGAACCCGGTGACCGGGGAGATCGTTCAGTTGCTTCCGCCCACCCGGGCGGGCGGCGGGCTCGCCGCGGATCGGGGCAGGAACGGACGGGTCTGCGTGCAGATCCAAGTCATCGGCTCGGCGAGGGAACCGTTCACCGACACCAAACTCGACGGCCTGGACGACATCCTGGCCTGGCTCGACTCCTGGGAGGTGCCGCGCCGCTGGCCGGCCGGGCCTCCGCTGCCCTATCCGCACTCCCTGACCGCCGAGCGCAGCAAACGGCTGTGGGCACGGGGCGGGCACTTCGGCCACTCCCAGGTGCCCGGCACCAGGGAGGGCGACCCGGGGTCGATCGACATCGCCCGCATCATCGGCGAGGAGGCGCTCAACCTGGAGGTTCCCCTGCCGAGGAGCGAGCTCAGGCTCCTTCAGCAGGCATGAGCTCCCGGATCACCGCGCACCCGCGCCGCACGTCGGCCCGGGAGGCCGAGCCGTAACCCAGCACGAGGCCGTGCACCCGAGGCGGCCCGTGATGGTGGGCCTCGGTGGTGTCCAGGAGCACGCCGCGTTCCCCGGCCCGCCGTACGAGGCCGGGGACCACGCCGGCGGGCAGGGTGACCATGACGTGGAGCCCGGCCGTGTCGCCCCGCACGTACGGCCCGAGCGCCTCGACGATGGCCGCCCTCCTGCGGGCGTACTCCAGCCGCATCCTGCGCAGGTGCCGGTCGAGGTCGCCGCGTTCGAGCAGGGTCGTCACGGCCCGCTGGACCGGCCCCGACGTGCGGTCGGCGACGTACATCCGGCGTTCGGCGACGGCGTCGAGCAGGTCGGCGGAGGCGACCAGCCAGCCGAGCCCGACGTCGGGGCCGAGCGACTTCGACAGCGTGCCGAGCAGCACCACCCGCCCGGGGTCGAGCCCGTAGAGCGCGGGCAGCGGCGCGACGTCGTAGCGGAACTCGGCGTCGTAGTCGTCCTCGACGACGATCGCGCCGGTCCTGCGCGCCCAGGCGAGCAGCCGCTCCCTGCGCGGGATCGGCAGCCTGCCGCCGACCGGGAACTGGTGCGCGGGCGTGGTGTAGAGCACCCGCAGGTCGTCGGGGAGCGCCTCGACGATCACACCCTGCTCGTCCACCGGACAGGGCACGACCTCCGCCCCCCGGGAGGCGAAGATCCGCCGGGCGGCCCGCCAGCCGGGCTCCTCCACCCCGGCCCGGTCTCCCGGGCGCAGCAGCGTGGCCGCGATCAGGTCGAGGCCGTTGCCGGTGCCCCGGGTGACCATGACGTTCCCCGCGCCCACCGGCACGGCCCTGGCCCTGCGCAGGTGCTCGGCCAGCAGTTCGCGCAGCTCCGGGTGGCCGTAGGGGTCGGGGAACGCGTTCAGCGGGAGGTCGCCGGCCGAGCGCCAGGCCCGCCGCCAGGCCGTCTCGTCATACCCGGACACCCACGGGCGGCCCGGCCGCAGGTCCACCACTCCGCGGGGCGCCGCCTCCCGGTGCGCGCGCCGGGGAGCGCCGAGGGGTGCGCCGAAGGGAGCGCCGACGGCCCGTGCCTGTCCGTTCTCGTGCGGCAGCGTGCCGTCCGCCACGTAGGTGCCGGAACCGTGCCGCCCGTCCAGCCACCCCTCGGCGTACAACTGCTGGTAGGCGTCGGTCACGACGGTCCTGCTGACCCCCAGCAGGGCGGCGAGTCCCCGCGTGGACGGCAGCCGCTCCCCCGCCCTGAGCCCGCCGGCGCGCATGGCCTCCCGCAACTGGACGGCCACCTGGACGGCGAGCGGCACCGCGCATTCGCGGTCCACCGTGAGCGGCACATCGACAATCGGACGCAAGTGGTCTCCCGGTACGGGTCCTGAGTGGACGTGTTCCACCGGTCCACTTCGACCTAACGTAACGGACATGCTCTCCACAACCGCCCGCATCACCCTGAATCGCTCGAAGGAACGGGCTCGCACCGACCGCGCCGACCTGTACGCGATCCTGGACGCCGGTCTCGTCTGTCACCTCGGCGTGCTGGCCGGCGGGTCTCCCATGGTGATCCCCACCGGCTACGGGCGGATCGGCGACACGCTCTACCTGCACGGCTCCACCGGCGCGACCTCGCTCCGGGCGGCGCTCGGCGGCCCGGTCTGCGTCACCGTGACCCACCTCGACGGCATCGTGCTGGCGCGCTCGGCGTTCCACCACTCGGTGAACTACCGGTCCGCCATGGTCTACGGCCTCGCGCGGATAGTGGACGACCCCGGCGAACGGCTCGCCGGGCTGCGGGCGATCACCGAGCAGCTCGCCCCCGGCCAATGGGACGTCGTACGCCCGCCGGACCGCAAGGAGACGGCCGCCACCGCCGTGGTCGCCCTGTCTTTGGAGGAGGCGTCGGTGAAGGTCAGGCAGGGGCCGCCGAAGGACGACGAGGAGGACTACGACCTGCCCGTCTGGGCGGGCGTGCTGCCGCTCACCGTGGCATGGGGCGCCCCGGAGCCCGACCCTCGCCTCACGCCCGGCATCCCGGTCCCCGCCCACGTCAGGGACCGTCAGCCGCTCTCATGAACGCGCTGGTGTAAGCGGATTGCAAGCGGTTTCACGGACACTGCGGCCGACCTATTCGATCTGGGAGGCCTCATGAGTTCCGCCGAGCACTGGAATGTGCCCGGTTACACGGTGACGCGTGAACTGGGTGCGGGAGGCGGCGGCCGCGTCGTCCTCGCCGTTCACGAGCAGTCCGGCGCCACGGTCGCGATCAAGTACCTGTCGGAGGATCTCCGCCGGGACGAGGCGTTCGTCGCCCGTTTCCGGCAGGAGGCCCGCCTGCTCGTCGAGCTGGACGACCCGCACGTGGTGCGGCTCTACGAGTACCTGGAGACCGGGCGGTACGCCGCGATCGTCATGGAACTGGTCGAAGGCCCCACCCTGCGGGCGCTGCTGCGCGAGCAGGGCCCGACGGGTCCCGAGGCCGCGCTCGCCGTCCTGAAAGGCTCCCTGCTCGGCCTGGCGGCGGCGCACGCCACCGGCGTCGTCCACCGCGACTACAAGCCCGAGAACGTGCTGGTCGCCGCCGACGGGACGAGCAAGCTCGCCGACTTCGGCATCGCCGTGCGGGCCGGCGGAGCCCCCGGCGCCCCCGCCGGCACCCCGCCGTACATGGCCCCCGAGCAGTGGACGGGCACGGCCGCCACGCCGGCGTCCGACGTGTACGCCGCGACCACGGTCTTCTTCGAGTGCCTGACCGGGCGCCGGCCGTATCGGGCGACCCAGCACACCGTGCTGCGGCACATGCACATGACGGCGCCCGTACCGGTCGAGGAGGTCCCCGAGCCGCTGCGGCACCTGGTCGCGCGCGGCATGGCGAAGGACCCCGCGCTGAGGCCGGCGAGCGCCGCCGCGTTCGTCTCCGAACTGGAGCGGGCCGCCGTGGCGGCGTACGGCCCGGCGTGGGAGGAGCGGGGCCGCCGCAGGCTGGCCGCGCTCGCCGCCACCCTGGCCGCGACGTTCCCGCCGGGCCGGGCGCGTCCCGTCGAGACCGGCACCTCGCTGTTCGGCACGGCGCTGCGGTCGGTGCGAAGCAGGGGTGTCCTGCTCACCGCCGGGGCCGTGCTCGTGGTGGTCGCGGGCGGCGGCATCGGCGCGTACGCCCTCGGCTCGGCCGGGACCCGCACCGTCGCGGCGTCGCAGGACACGGGCCCGGGGAACATGGGCGCCGGCAACACGGGGCCCGGCAACACGGGTGTGCCCGCCGCCGCGTCGGCGGCGCCGGCCGGCCCGGAGGAGAGCCCTGCCGAAGCTCCCTCCGCGGCACCGGAGGAGACGCGGCAGGAGAGCCCGCACGCGTCCCCCGCGACATCCCCTGCGGCATCACCCACGGCGTCCCCCACGCGGGCGTCCGCGAAGGCGCCCGTGCGGAGCCCGTCGCCGGCGGCGTCGACCCCGGAGTCCGCGCCGACGCCCCCTCCGACGCCCCCCTCGACTCCCAGGGCCACGCCTTCTCCCACACCCTCGCCGACGCCGTCGCCCTCCGCCTCGGTCCTCGAGGTCGCCGACGTCGGTGTCGGCGGGCTGTCGTACCGGGCCGGAGCCGGCACGGACGGCGCGACCGGCACCGGAACGGTCACCGTCAGGACCAGCGGGCCGGGCAAGGTGACCCTGACCGTGCGCTTCACCGCGAACGGCACGGTGACCGCCACCCGCACGCTCACCCTCAGCGGCGCGACGTCCTACACCCGCACCGTCTCCGGCGACCTCGGCCGCGTCTGCTCGGGCACCTGGGGCATGAGCGTGACCACCGGCCCGGCCGCGCCGGGCGGCGCCCAGACCGCCACGGCGAAGGCGCCGTCGTGCCCGACCTCCGTCACCGCGGTGAAGGTCGGCACACCGGCCGTGTCCTCGGCGTCGGCCGGGGCCGCGGCGGCCACCGTGACATCCACCGTGACGGTGACCACCGACGGCACCGGCCCGGTGGACCTGACCGGCCGGTTCTCCGCCCCCTCCGCGGGCGGCGGCACGCAGACGGTCCACCTGTCCGGAGCGAGGACCTACACGCGGACGTTGTCGTACACCTTCTCGCGCCGCCCGTGCGGCGAGACCGTCACGCTCAGCGCCTCGACCGCTCCCGCGGGCGGCGCCGCGTCCGGCTCGGTGAACGTGACCTGCCCCGCCTCGGTCGGTCAGGTACGCGTGCAGCGCCTGACGCTCGACGGCAGGACCGCGACGGCCACCGTCGCCGTCACCGCCGGCAACACCTCGCCGGTGCGGCTGAACCTCGCGTGGGCGACCGCCGGCGCCACGGAGGCCACCCGGACCTTGACCCTGTCGGGCAAGACCGCCTACACCGTCACGGCCACCTACACCTACTCCGGTTGGGTCTGCGACTCCTACGGGGTGGCGGCGTCGACCTCCCCGGCCGCGGCGGGCGGTGCTTCCACCCTGACCCAGAAGGCGGAGCTCTGCGTCAAATGACGCGGCTCACTGACACATCGATCTGACTAAATCATGACTTTTCATCGCAAGCGCAAGGTCGTCACTAAGCTACGGTCTCGTCATTCGGCGGGGGCCCAGGCGATGAGGAGACAGACCGTTATGTACGGCCAGACGGACGCCTGGCGCGTCCCCGGCTATACGGAAATCCGCGAACTCGGCACGGGGGGCGCGGGGCGGGTGGTGCTCGCACGGCACGACGCCGACGGCCTGCCCGTGGCGATCAAGTACCTGTCCGACGAAATGATGACGGACCTCCACTTCGTCGCCCGGTTCCGGCACGAGGCCCGCCTCCTCGCCGCCATGGACCCCAACCCCCACGCGGCGCGCTTCTACGAGTACGTCGAGACCGCGCGCGGCGCCGCCATCGTCATGGAACTCATCGACGGCGTCTCGCTGCGCGCGATGCTCCGCTCGGAGGGCCCCACCGGTCCCGAGGCGGCGCTCACCGTGCTCAAGGGCTCGCTGCTCGGCCTGGCGGCGGCGCACTCCATCGGCGTGGTCCACCGCGACTACAAGCCCGAGAACGTCATGGTCGAGGCCGACGGCAGCAGCAAGCTCGTCGACTTCGGCATCGCCGCACAGGCCGGCGAGGGGGTCAGGGCGGCCGGTACGCCGCCGTACATGGCTCCGGAGCAGTGGTCGGGCGGCAAGGCCGGACCGGCGAGCGACGTCTACGCCGCCACCGTCGTCTTCTTCGAGTGCCTCACCGGTAGCCGTCCGTTCCGGGCGCAGAACATGGCCGCGCTGGCCCGCCAGCACCAGGCGACCCCTCCCCCGGTCGACGAGGTGCCGCCCCCGCTGCGCGAGCTCGTGGAGCGCGGCATGGCCAAGCGGCCGCAGGACCGGTACGCGTCGGCCGAGGAGTTCCTGCGGGAGCTCGAAATCGTCGCCGCCGGTGCGTACGGCCCGGGGTGGGAGGACCGCGGACGGCGGCGGCTCTCGGCGCTCGCCGGGCTGCTCGTGGCGTTCTTCCCCCTGAAGAAGGAGAAGGCCTCCGAGGCCGGCAGCGCGCTGGCCGAGACGAGGCTCGGCGGCCTGCTGAGCCGTACCCGCATGAAGATCGGCCTGACCCTGGCCGGGATGGTCGTGATCGCGGGCGGAACGGTGGCGCTGGTCCAGAGCATGAGCGGAACGACCCTGCAGGCCGGAACGACGATCGAGACGCCCGGCACGCCCGCGGTCGATTTCTCGTCCATCGAGGTCGAGGACGAGGGCGAGGACGACTCCGCCGACGTCCCCACGGAGGAACCGGAGGAAGCCACCCCGACCCCGGAGGCCACCGGCCCGGAGACGAGCGCGCCGCCGCCGGCCGTGCGGCCCACCGCGACCGCGCGGCCGACCCGCAGGCCCAGCCCTTCGCCGGTCACGAAGCCGACGCCCACACGAACGGCCAAGCCCACGCGGACCGCCAAGCCGACGCGGCAGCCGAAGCCCTCGCCCGAGCCCGTTCCCTCGGACGAGTCGGTCACGGTGGACCCGCCCCGCAACCCGCAGACGACCAGGCAGCCCGACCCCACCCCGACCAGCAGGCAGCCCACCAGGCAACCCACCACCCGGCCCACCACGCAGCCGTCGACCCAGCCGTCGACCCAGCCCTCCACCAGGCAGCCCACGCCGCCGACCGCGACCATCATCGAGCCGCCCGTGCTGACGCTCGGGCCCACCGCCCCGGGTCAGGATCCCTCGGCGGTGCCGATGGCCGCTCTCGCCGCCGGGGTGGTGACGACCGGCTTCCTTCCCGCCACACTGGCCATGGGACGCAGGCGCGGACGGCACCGAAGGCGGCGGTAGATGCGAGAAGGCGTGACGGTCGCGGGGCACCGGCTCACCGGCCGCACCCGGCTCAGCGAGATCGGCACCTGGGCGGACGCCGTCTCCCCCGACGGGAGGCCGTCCGGTGTGCTGCGGTTCGATCCCCAGGCCGTCGCCTCGCCCCAGGCGCGCGAACGGCTCGTCGCCGCGGCCGGCGCCGACATCCGTCTCCAGGGGGGCGGACCCATCGGCCTGCTGCCCGTGATCGACCTGGTGGCCGCGCGTGACGAGGTCTGGCTGATCACCGCCAGGGCGACGCCGGCCGTCGCCGATCTGACGGCCGGCGGCGCGCTGGACGCGGGCGGTGCGGCGACCGTTCTGCTGGAGGCCGCACAGACGCTGCTCGCCGTGCACGCCGCCGGGCTGGCCCACGGCGCGCTGCATCCCGGCACGATCGTGATCGGGGAGGACGGCTCGGTGCTGCTGGCCGAGCGCGGCCTGCTGCGGGCGCTGAGGGGAGAGCACGCGCCGGCGGAGCAGGACGTCGCGGCGTGGGCCGCGCTCGCCGGAACACTTGCCGCGAACTGCGCGCGGGGACATGCCGCGGCGGTGCTGCAGTGGGCGGCCTCCGCCGCCGTGGGCCAGGGCCTGGCCTCCGTGCGGGACGCTCTGATCGCCGAGCGCGCCGCATTCCCCGGCATGGGCCGGGACGGGCTGGCCCATGCCGCACGCGGCTTCCACGCACCCCCGTCTTCTGTGCCGTCTTCTGTGCCGTCTTCTGGGCCGTCTTCTGGGCCGCCCCCCGTCGCTTCCTCCGGCGGGGAGGCCGTGACCCTGCTCGACCTGCCGGACGCGGTGGACGATCCCGGCGACGTGATGATGCGGTTCGGGCCGGGGGTGCCGACCGAGACGACGGCGGCGCAGATCTGGCGGTCCGGGCAGACCTCCGCCGCCATCACGACAACGCAGCAGGCCGGCGTGGCGGCTCCCCGGCGGCCCCGCAGGCGTAGGGCGGCGTGGGCGGGGACGTTGCTGCTGGCGATCCTGATCGCCGTGGTGATCCTCTGGCTGCGGCAGACGTCCGCCGCGCCGCTCGCGGTGAGCGACGTCGACGTCAAGGCGCCCAAGAAGACGGTGCGCTGCGACGGCAGGGCCGATTTCGTGGGCGTCGTCACGACCAACGGCGAGGCGGGGTCGATTCGCTACGTGTGGATCCGGAGCGACGACCGCGAGCCGATCGAGCAGGAGCAGCGGATCTCCCCGGGAGACACGTCCGTGAATCTCCCTCTCCACTGGAAGGTGGCCGGATCGGGATCGTTCAAGGGCACGGCCACGCTCCGTGTCCTGTCCCCCACGACGACCGGGAAGCCGATCCAGGACAAGGCAAGTTTCACCTATAAATGCTGACTTCATTAGTGTGGCGCGCATGACGACGACCCCCGCCGGCTGGTATCCGGACCCGTACGGCTCCCCTCTCCTCCGTTGGTGGGACGGCACCCAGTGGACCGACGCCACCCACGCGCCCGGACAGGAGGCAGGGGCACCGCCCCAGGCTCCTCAACAGGCCCCGCAGCCGGCTCCTCAACCGGCCCCCCAGCAGGGCTCTCAGCAGGGTCCCCAGCAGGGTCCTCAGTGGGCGCAGCCTCAGCCCCAGTTCCAGCAGCCGGGCGGACCGTGGGGACCTCCGAACCAGACGGCGCAGCTGCCGGTGCCCGAGTTCGGCCCGCCGCGGCGTACGACACCGGTCTGGCCCTGGGTCGTGGGCGGCATCGCGGCGGTGGTCATGCTCGCGCTCGTCATCGGTGGCGCGGTCATCGTCCTGCGCGATCGCGCCGACTCGGCCATCGCCCGCCCGGAGACCACGACGGCTCCGCCGCAGCTCGACCAGACCGTGCCGCCCCAGCCGGAACCGCAGCAGTCTCCCCCGCCGCTGCCCCAGCTCCCCCAGCCGTCCGGCGACCGTATCCAGGACCCGGTGACCGGCCTGTCGTACGCGTTCCCGGGCGGCAAGTGGCAGGTGCCGGAGTCGAAGGACGTCAACAACCCGGCCGACCAGAGGATGCCGCTGTGGACGAGCGCCTGCCACGTGACGTCCCAGTCGAACTACGACGGCAGAGGCAGTGAGTGGGTCGGCAGCCTCTACACCGCCGAGGTGCCCCAGATCTTCCCCTACAGCGGCGCGCAGAGCTTCGGGCAGCTGTCGCAGGCGCTGCTGCTCACCTACGACCCGGTCTTCTACGGCATCCCGCACGAGCGCAAGATCCTGCGCAACGAGGCGCTGACCGTGAGCGGCAAGCAGGGCTGGGTCATCGAATTCGAGATGGACTTCACCAAGGTCGCCGAGGCCAACGGCCTGAAGTGGAAGAAGGAGAAGGGCGAGATCATCCTCGTGGACCGCGGCCAGAACGCCCGTCCCGCGATGCTGTACATCTCGGTGCCGGACAACCTGGACCAGTCGGTCATCAAGCGTGTGGAGGACTCGCTCCGATCTCAGTGACGTCCCATCAGGCATGAGCATTACCCTTGAAGCCATGACTGACCCGCTGGTCTGGATCGACTGTGAGATGACCGGGCTCGACCTCGGCCGCGACGCGCTCATCGAGGTGGCCTGCATCGTCACCGACGGCGAGCTGAACCAGCTGGATGAGGGCGTGGACGTCGTCATCAAGCCTCCCGCGGAGACGCTGGAGCAGATGTCCGAGGTCGTGCGGGAGATGCACACGGCCTCGGGTCTGTTGCGTGCGCTCGCGACGGGGGTGACCCTGGCGGAGGCCGAGGCCGTCGTGCTCGACTACATCCGCTCCCACGTGCCCGAGGCGAAGAAGGCGCCGCTGTGCGGCAACTCCATCGCGACCGACCGCGCCTTCATCGCCCGGGACATGCCGCTGGTGGACACGTTCCTGCACTATCGGATGGTCGACGTCTCGTCGATCAAGGAGCTGGCCCGCCGCTGGTATCCCCGGGTCTACTTCGCCTCGCCGGAGAAGCAGGGCGGGCACCGCGCGCTGGCCGACATCACCGAGAGCATCCGGGAGCTGCGCTACTACCGCGCGGCGGTCTTCGTGCCGCAGCCCGGGCCCGACTCCGCCACGGCCCGCGAGGTCGCGGAGGCCGTCTCCGGATCGTGAGACGGAGGTGCGCGGCATTGGGGGCGCGGAGGACTCCCGAAAGCCGCTACACTTTCTTCGTACGCCGCGAACGGCGGACATGGTGGGTGTAGCTCAGCTGGCAGAGCGCCAGGTTGTGGTCCTGGATGTCGTGGGTTCAAGTCCCATCACTCACCCCATATGACGAACGGCCGGTCCCGACGGACCGGCCGTTCGTTTTTTCCTGGCAATTATCACCTCCGTATATACACTCGAGGTATAGTCACCGGCATGACCGTTCCCCTCGCGTTACTCGGCCTGCTTGAGCGGGAGCCGAGCCACGGATACGACCTGAAACGCGACTACGACACGTTCTTCGGCCGGGGCAAACCGCTGCCCTTCGGGCAGCTGTACTCCACGCTCGGCCGCCTGGCCAGGGACGGCAAGGTCGCCGGCCAGAGCGAGCCGGGCGACGGGCCGGACCGCAAGCGGTACGCCATCACCCCCATGGGCAGGCAGGAGGTCGCCACCTGGCTGGCCGAACCGGTCGCGGCCGAACCGTACCTGCAGACGGTGCTGTTCACCAAGGTCGTGCTGGCGCTGATGCTCGGCCGTGACGCGGCCGGCTACCTGGACGCGCAGCGCGCCACCCACATGCGGCGCATGCGGGAACTGGCGGAGGTCAAGCGCGGCGGCGCCCTGACCGACGCCCTGCTGGCCGACCACGCCATGTTCCACATCGAGGCGGACCTGCGGTGGATCGACGTCACCCAGGCGCGGCTGGGGGCGCTGGCCGAGATGGTGCGCGCATCGTGATCATCGAGGCTCGGAAGGTCAGCCGCTCCTACGGCAGCACGCCCGCGGTGCGGGAGGCGGATCTGTCGGTGACCGCGGGCGAGGTGCTGGCCGTCATGGGGCCCAGCGGCTCGGGCAAGTCGACGCTGCTGCACTGCCTGGCCGGCATCTTCACGCCGGACAGCGGCGAGGTCTGGTTCGACGGACGCCGCCTGGACACCCTCGACGACGGACGCCGGAGCGAACTCCGCCGCACCGCCTTCGGCTTCGTCTTCCAGTTCGGCCAGCTCGTGCCGGAGCTGACCGCGGCCGACAACGTGATGCTGCCGCTGCTGCTGGGCCGTACGAGGAGGAAGCACGCCGAGCGGCGGGCGGCCGAATGGCTGGAGCGGCTGGACCTGGCCGATTTGGGCGGCCGGCGCACCGGGGAGCTGTCCGGCGGGCAGGCGCAGCGCGTGGCGATCGCCCGAGCGCTGGTCACCCGGCCGCGGGTGGTCTTCGCCGACGAGCCGACCGGCGCGCTGGACACGCTCACCGGCGAGCACGTGATGGACCTGCTGGTGGGCCTGGCCCGCGAGGAGGGCGCCACCGTGATCGTGGTGACCCACGACGCCCGGGTGGCCGCCTGCGCCGACCGGGAGGTCGTGGTGCGCGACGGCCGGGTCACCGACCCGTACACGAGCGGACTGGTCCGATGATCCGGCTGGGCCTGCGGCTGTCACTGAGCAGCGGCAGGGAGGCGGCGGCCAGGCTGGCGCTGATCGTCGCCGGGGTTGCGGCCGGCGTCGTGGTGCTGCTGGCCACGCTGTCGCTGTTCAACGCCTTCCAGGCCACGGGCGGCCGTCCCTGCTGGGAGTGCGTGAACGGCTCGGCGCCCAGCGGCTGGGCCCTCGACTCGACGGCCGACGGCGCGCTGTGGAACTACCACGAGGACTTCTACAAGGGCCGGACGATCAAGAGGCTCGACGCCGCCGCGCTGGGCACGCGGGCGCCGGTCATCCCCGGACTGACCCGCATGCCCGGCCCGGGGCAGTACTACGCCTCGCCCGCGCTGGCCGGACTGCTGGACTCGGCGCCGCGTGAGGAGCTGGCCGCACGCTTCCCCGGCACGCGTGCCGGGCTGATCGGCGACGCGGCGCTGTCCGGGCCCGACGAGCTGGTCGTCGTGGTGGGGCGGACGCCGGATCAGGTCGCCGCCCTGCCCGGCGCAAGGCAGGTCGACGTGATCGATGCCCAGCCCGCGGCCGACGACAGCGCGGACGTCTACCGGTTCGGCTTCGCCGTCGCCGCCGTCGGGCTGATCGTCCCGCTGCTGGTGCTCGTGGGCACCGCCACCCGGCTGGCCGCGGCTCGCCGCGAGACCCGCTTCGCCGCGATCCGCCTGGTCGGCGCCACCACGCGGCAGATCAACGCGCTCGCGGCGATGGACGCCGCGCTGGGCGCGCTGGCCGGCGCGCTGGCCGGCCTCGCGATCTTCCAGCTCGTACGGCCTGCCGTGGCCGGGGTGCGGATCACCGGTGCCCGGTTCTTCCCGGAGCTGGTCGCCCCGCACGCCTGGCATTACGCGGCCGTGCTCGGCGGCGTGCCGGTCGTGGCGGCTTTCGCCGCCCTGTGGTCGCTGCGCCGGGTGCGGATCTCGCCGCTCGGCGTGGCGCGGAGGACCGTCGCGTCCCCGCCGCGAGCGTGGCGGGTGATCCCGCTGCTGGCGGGGCTGGGGCTGTTCGCGGGCCCGGTATACCGGAACGGCAAGCCCGACGAGCTGCTCGCCGTCGTCGCGCTCGCGTTGATCATGGTCGGGCTGATGCTGGCCGGGCCCTGGCTGACCATGGTCGCCGCGCGCCTGGCCGCCCGGCTGACCCGGGGCGGGGCGACGCTGCTGGCCGCGCGGCGCCTGGCCGCCGATCCGAAGACCGCCTTCAGGTCGGTGAGCGGGCTGGTGCTGGCGGTCTTCATCGGGACGACGATCGCGGCCCTCGTGCCGACGGTGGTCGCCGGCCAGCAGAAGGTGGCCGGGGGCACGCTCAACGACGTCCTGGGCGCCAGGTTCGACCGGCCGGGCGTTTCCGGCCTGTCACCGCGGGCGGGGACGGAGCTGCTCGACCGGCTGCGCGCCCATCAGGGCGTGGAGGTGCTGCCGATCTATGCGCGGGCGGACATGGAGAAGGTCCCCCCACGGCCCGACGGACCGCCGCCCGCGCCGTACGTCGTCGAGTGCGCCGACCTGGGCCGCTTCCCCGTGCTCGGCCGCTGCCCTGTGCACATCGACGGCAGGGGGAACATCGACGGCAGGGGGAACATCGACGGCGGGGGCGCCCGGGCCGTGGCGGGCAACTTCGCCCGCATCGTCGGCGCCGACAACCCCCTCACCGTCGACAGGCTCCTTCCGCTGGCGGGCCCGGACAGCCCACCCGCCTCCGCCGACGGGCTCGACCTGGCGGCCGTCATGGTCGGCACGCACGACCCGGCGTCGCTGGAGCGGCTGCGCACCCTGCTGGCCGGTTACACGGTCGAAGCGCCGATGACCTTCGCCGAGGTCGCCCGGGTCAGGGCCGATCTGTACACCCGGGCGGAGAACATCGCGCTGGCCATGGTCGGGCTCACCCTGGTCGCGGGCGCCTGCGGTCTCATGGTGGCGACCGGCGGCGGGCTGGTGGAGCGCAGGCAGCCGTTCACCCTGCTGCGGCTGGCGGGAACGCCCACACGCACCCTGGCAGCCGTGGTGCTGCTCGAGTCCGCGCTGCCGCTCGTGCTGGCCGCCGCGCTCGCCGCCGGCGCCGGCTTCGGCGTGGCCGAGCCTCTCATCGACGCCCTCGCGATGAAGAGCGCGTCGATCGCGCTGCCGGGGCCGGTTTATTTCGCCTCTCTCGGCGGCGGCCTGGCCGCCTCCCTCCTGGTGATCCTCACGACGCTGCCGCTGCTGCGGCGCATGACCACGCCCGACAACGCGCGTTTCGAATAGGAGACCGATGAAGCTCAGGCCACTGGTGATCACGCTGGCCTTACTCGCCCCCGCCGTCGCGGCGGCGCCTGCCACGGCGGCCGACGGGAGTTACTCGGCCACGATCCGGCGCACCGAGTACGGCATCCCGCACGTCACCGCCAAGGACTACGGCGGCCTCGGATTCGGGTACGGCTACGCCTTCGCCCAGGACAACCTGTGCACGCTGGCCTCCTGGGTGGTGACGCTGCGCGGCGAACGCTCCCGCTATTTCGGCCCGGACGCCGAGTCCGACGACCCGGTCAAGCCGGTCGCCAACCTCGCCAGCGACGTCTACTACAGGAGCGTCGCCGGCTCGGGCGTCGTACGGCGGCTGCTGGCCCGGCCCGCGCCGGTCGGCCCGAGCGACGAGCTGCGGCGCCTGGTCGACGGCTACGTCGCCGGATACAACCGCTACCTCGCGGACACCGGCGCGGCGAACCTGCCCGACCCCAGATGCCGGGGCAAGGCGTGGGTCGGCCCGATCACCGCCACCGACATGTGGAACAACCTGCTCGACCTCAGCCGCATGGTGTCGAGCTCCTCGTTCAAGGAGGCCATCACCGGGATCGCGGAACCTGAGGACGAGGCCGGGGCGCCGGAGCCCAGGCCGGCCGCGGGCAGCAACGCCTGGGCGCTGGGCCGTCAGGCCACGCGCGGGAACGGCGGCATGGTGCTGGCCGATCCGCACTTCCCCTGGCAGGGAATCCGCCGCTTCTACCAGGTCCAGCTCACCATCCCCGGCGTGCTCGACGTCTCCGGCGGCAGCCTGTACGGCACCCCGGTCGTGCAGATCGGCCACAACGCCACGGTCGCCTGGGCCCACACCGTCTCCCACGCCCAGCGCTTCACGGTCTACCGGCTGAAGCTCGCGGACGACCGCAGCTACCTTGTGGACGGCCGGGCGGAGCCGATGGGCGAGCAGGAGGTGGAGGTCACCCTGCCGGACGGCACCGTCGCCGGCCACAGGCTCCGCACCTCCCGCTACGGCCCGGTGCTCGCGGTCGGGCAGACCGGCGAGGCCGCGTACGCGCTGGCCGACGCCAACGCCGCCAACCTGCGGGCGGCCGACGAGTGGCTGGCGATGGCCAGGGCGGGCAGCCTCGACGAGCTGCGCGAGGCCCAGCGGACCTATCAGGGGATGCCGTTCGTCCACACCCTCGCCACCGACGCGAGCGGAACCGCCTACTTCGCCGACACCTCGGTCGTCCCCCACGTCACCGACGCCCAGGCCAGGCGCTGCGCCGCGTCCTCGCCGATGCCGGGCCTCGACGCATACGTCCTGGACGGCTCGACCTCCGCGTGCCTGTGGGGCAGGGACGGCGACGCCGTCGTGCCGGGCATCTTCGGGCCCGGCAACCAGCCGAAGCTGGTCCGCGCCGACTACGTCGCCAACTCCAACAACACCTACTGGATGGCCAACCCGGCCAAGCCGCTCACCGGCTATCCCAAGGCGTACGGCGAGACGGGCACCGATCTGGAGCCCCGTCCCCGGGTCAGCCTCGACATGATCGGCCGGCGGCTGTCCGGGACCGACGGGCTCGGCGCGCCCGGCTTCACCCTGGAGACGTTGCAGGCGACCGTGCACGGCAAGCGCAACCTCACCTTCGAGCTCATGCGCGACGACCTGCGCACAATGTGCCGCTCCCGCCCCGAGCTCCGTGAGGCCTGCCGAGTGCTCGAGAAGTGGGACGGGCGGGCGACCCTCGACGGCGAGGGCGCCGTCCTGTGGCGCGAGTTCTTCACCCGGCTGGGCCGTCCCACCAAGCCGGGAGACCCGGTCTTCAGCCCCTGGCGGGTGCCGTTCGACCCCGCGCGTCCGCTGACCACCCCGAGCGGTCTCAAGAGCGACGACCCGGGCGTACGGCAGGCCCTCGCCGACGCCGTGCGCTACTTCCGGTCCAACCGGATCCCGCTGACGCTCACTCCCGGGCAGGCGCAGAGCTACTCCTCGATCCCGATCCCCGGCTGCACCGAAGGGGAGGGCTGTTTCGACCGCGTACGCATGCGCGGCCCGCTGGGCGCGAACGGACGCTACCCGGAGGTGGACACCGGATCCAGCTTCATGATGGCCGTCGAGCTCACCGGAAGCGGCCCGCGCACGCGGACCGTCCTCACCTACTCCCTGTCCGCCAACCCCGACTCGCCCCACCACACCGACCAGACGGCCCTGTTCTCGCGCGGCGGATGGGTCACCGAGCGCTTCACCGCGGCGGAGATCGCCGCCGATCCGCATCTCCAGACCGTCGCGGTCCACGGGGGGCGCTGACCCGGTCAAGTCAGTGCACTTTTCCCCAAAGGTGGACGTTGCGGGTTATGCTGCCTCACAACCGCCGTGCGGGGGCCTCGGCGATCTCTGATCGTCTTCCGGAGGCCGGATGAGAATCGACGACCGCACCACCCCGGGGCACGACCCGGGGCTGAGCAAGCGGGAGACCGAGGTCATGGAGCTCATCGCGACCGGTCGCTCCAACGGCGAGATCGCGCGACTGCTGTTCCTGAGCGAGAAGACCGTGAAAAACCACGTCAACCGCATCTACGCGAAGCTGGGCGTGGACTCGAGGATGGCGGCCATCTGCCGATGGCGCGGCGAACCCGCGCCATCGGCGCCGGTCACCCCTCGGTAAGAGCGGCCCGCAGGCCGGCCAGGCCGTACTCAAGCTCGTCGGGCTGGACGGACAGGGCAGGGCGTAGCCGCACGGACCGCTCGCCGCAGCGCAGCACCAGGATGGCGCGGTCTTCCCGGAGCCGGGCGACCAGCCCGCCGGGGTCCCCGCGGCCGGCGGGGACGTCGAAGGCGCACATGAGCCCGCGTCCGCGGGCGTGGGTCACCAAACCGTCGGCCTCCAGGCCCCGCAGGGCGCCCAGCAGCTTCTCGCCCAGGATGGCCGCCCTCGGGATCAGGCCGTCGCGCTCGATGATCTCCAGCATGCGGCGGGAGCGCACCATGTCGGCCAGGCCGCCGCCCCAGGTGGAGTTGATCCTGCCGCTGACCCGGAACACGTTGTCGGGCACGAGGCCCACCCTGCGGCCCGCCATGATGCCGCCGACCTGGACCTTCTTCGCGAAGGCCACGATGTCGGGGGCCAGGCCGAGCTGCTGGTACGCCCAAGGAGTGCCGGTCAGCCCGACGCCGGTCTGCACCTCGTCCAGGACGAACAGGGCCTCGTACTCGTGGCAGAGGGCCTGCATCGCCTGCAGGAACTCGGGGCGCATGTGGTTGTCGCCACCCTCGCCCTGGATCGGCTCGGCGATGAAACAGGCGATGTCGTGGCGGAACCGCTCGAACGCCTCCCTGGCCTGCCGCAGCGCTCGTTTCTCCGCCCGCTCGACGTCCCCGAGATGGATGGCGGGGACGTCGACGCGCGGCCAGCAGAACCGGGGAAACCTGTCGGTCTTGACGGGGTCGGTGTTGGTGAGCGAGAGCGTGTAGCCGCCGCGGCCGTGGAAGGCCCGGGTGAGGTGGAGGACGCGGGTGCCGAGGCCGGGGTGGCGGCCGTGGGCCTCATTCCAGCGGCTCTTCCAGTCGAAGGCGCACTTGAGCGCGTTCTCCACGGCCGCCGACCCGCCCTCGACGAAGAACAGGTGCGGCAGCTCGGGGTCGCCGAGCACCCGCCGGAACGTCTCCACGAACTCGGCGAGATGGACGGTGTACATGTCGGAGTTGGCCGGCTTGTTGGCGGCCACCCGGCCGAGCAGTGCGACGAACTCCGGGTCGTCGGCGAACGGGTTCACTCCGAGGGGCGACGAGGCGAAGAACGTGTAGAAGTCCAGGTATCTTCGCCCGTCACGGGCGTCGACCAGCCAGGAGCCCGCGCTCCTGTCAAGATCGAGCACCAGGCGGTAGCCGTCGACGAGCAGGTGCCGTGCGAGGGCGTCGTGCACAGTGGTGGGGTCCATGTCGCCTCCGCGTCAGGCTGGAAACGAGATTATTCCCTCATATCCGGCCGCCTATGTGAATAGTTTTCGCTCGAATCGCACCCGTAGAGGACATCTTTCAGTCCACAGAGGTAGGTCCAGCGTCCACCGCCATCCGGCTGGATGACGATTCAGAACCATTTGTGTACCTTTGCTTTAGATTCCGTAGCTCTGCACGGATTTCAGCGATCTTTTCTGAGGCAGGGATGATGATCGACCGGATTCGCCTGGCCCGGCTGCTCGACCGCGAGCGCACCGCGTTCCGGGAGCGCAACCCGCGCTCGGCCACCGCGTACGAGCAGGCGAGAGCCCACCTGTTCGGCGGCGTGCCGATGACGTGGATGAACAAGACGGCCGCGGGCTTCCCGCTGTACCTGGCCGAGGCTCACGGCGCCCGCGTCACCGATGTGGACGGCCACGAGTACGTCGACCTCTGCCTCGGCGACACCGGCGCGATGGCGGGCCACTCCCCCCGCGCGACCGTCGAGGCGGTGGCCGACCGGTTCGGCCGCCTGGGCGGCGCCACCGTGATGATGCCGACCGAGGACGCCGCCTGGGTCGGCGCGGAGCTGGGCCGCCGGTTCGGCCTGCCGTACTGGAGCTTCTCGCTGACGGCCACGGACGCCAACCGGTGGGCGATCCGGCTGGCCAGGGCGATCACCGGCAGACCCAAGATCCTCGTGAACAGCTACTGCTATCACGGCAGCGTCGACGAGGTGCTGATCGTGGTCGGCCCGGACGGCGAGCAGGTCTCCCGTGAGGGCAACGTCGGCGCGCCGGTCGACCCCACCGTCACCTCGCGCGTCGTCGAGTTCAACGACCTGCCCTCGCTGGAGCGCGAACTGGCGTACGGCGACGTCGCGGCGGTCCTCATGGAGCCCGCCCTCACCAACATCGGGATCGTGCTGCCCGAGCCGGGCTACCTGGAGGGCGTACGGGAGCTGACGCGGCGATACGGCAGCCTGCTGATCAACGACGAGACGCACACCCTCTCCGCGGGCCCGGGCGGCTGCACGAAGGCGTGGGACCTGCACCCCGACATCGTGACGATCGGCAAGGCGATCGGCGGCGGCATCCCCAGCGGCGGATACGGCCTGTCCGCCGAGGTCGCGGCGCGGATCGAGGCGATGGAGGGCCTCGACCTGGTCGACATGGGCGGAGTCGGCGGCACGCTGGCCGGCAACGCCCTGTCGGTCGCCGCGATGCGCGCCACGCTGGAGCACGTGCTCACCGACGACGCGTTCGCCGCCATGACCGAGCTGGCGACCCGCTTCGCCAAGGGCGTTCAGGAGGTGATCGACGCGCACGGGCTGCCCTGGTCGGTGACGCGGCTCGGGGCGCGCGCCGAGTATCGCTTCGCCAGCCCGGCCCCCCGCAACGGCGGCGAGTCGAACGCGGCCGGCGACCCCGACCTGGACGACTACCTGCACGTCTACCTGGCCAACCGGGGCGTGCTGCTCACGCCGTTCCACAACATGGCCCTGATGTCCCCCGCCACCACCGAGGCGGACGTGGATCTCCACCACGAGGTGTTCGCCGCGGCAGTGGCGGACCTCGTCTCATGACTCTCGACGAGGTCGACCGGGTCCTGCTGCGCGAGCTGCAGCGGGATGGCCGGGCCTCCTACACCGCGCTCGCCGAGGCCACCGGCCTGTCGGCGCCCGCCGTACGGCAACGGGTGCAGCGGCTGCGTGACGAGGGCGTCGTGCAGATCGTCGGCGTCACCGATCCGATGGCGCTGGGCCTGCCGGTCATGGCGCTGATCGGCGTCCGCGTCGACAGCGATGTGCACGAGGTCGCCGACCGAATCAGTGAACTGTCCGGCGTGATCTACGTGGTGCTCACGGCGGGTTCGTTCGACCTGTTCGCCGAGGTGGTGTGCCGGGAGCCGGCCGAGCTGCTCACCGTGCTCAACGACCACGTCAAGCGGGTGCCCGGCGTCACCCGGGCCGAGGCGTTCACCTACTTCGGCATTCACACCCACCGGTTCGCCTGGCCCGGCGTCTGAACGTCCTAAAGGGCTTTGAGGAAGCGGGCGGCGATGGGCACGGCGGCGCCACGGCCGGTGCCGCCGTGCTCGACGAAGACGGCGAAGGCGAGGTCACCCCGGTAACCGATGAACCAGGCGTGGTCCTGCCCGCCCTGCCCGTCCTCGGCGGTGCCGGTCTTTCCCGCGACCCCCTGTGGGAGGCCCGCGCCGGCGGCGGTCCCGTCGATCGTGACCGCGCTCATCAGCGAGCGCAGTCCCTCCGCCACGTTGGACGACAGCGGCACGTTCTTCGGCAGTTCCCCCTGCTGCGCCTCATCCGCCAGCGGGCGGGCCTGCCGCCACTCCCCGCTCTCCACGGCGGCCGCGACCAGCGCCATGCACAGCGGGGTCGCCTCGACCGTGCCCTGTCCGAAGGAGTCCTCGGCGAGCGCGTCAAGCTTCTCCGGCCGCTGCAGGCTGCCACAGGTGCTCGTGCCGTCGCTCTCCCCCGGCACGCCGAAGCCGAACGCCCTCGCCTGGTCGACCAGCGTGTCACCGTTCAGCCGCTCAACGGTCAGCCGGGCGAACGTGGTGTTGCACGACAGGGCGAACGCCTGCCGCAGCGTCACCGCCCCGTGGTTCTCGTTGTGATAGTTGGAGATCGACCGATGGAACGGGATCTGGTAGGACGCCGGGCACTCCACCGTGCTGTCGGGCGACAGCCCGTTGGTGAGCAGCGCCGCCGCCGTGATCGTCTTGAACGTCGAGCCAGGGGGATACTTGTTCTCGAACGCCCCAAGACCGCCCAGCCGGTCGGCGACCGCGAGAACCTCTCCAGTGGACGGCCGTACGGCCACGATGGCGGCCCGTTGCACGCCGTCGAGCGCCCGGGCCGCCGCGGCCTGCACCTCATAGTCGATCGTGGTCCGTACGCCGGCCGGCCGCTTTTCGGGCGTGTAGGACAGGACGGTCTTCGCCGGCATGCCCGGGTTGTCGATCTCCAGCGCCCACCCCACGGCCACGCCCGTCGCGGGCGCGACCCCCTGGTTCATCAGGTTGTCGAGGTACGCCTCGGCGCCCGAGTTCTGCGGGAACTCCCGCCCTCCCCTCGTCACCGGCCGCAGCGGCCCCGGCCCCGGCTCCGGCTCCGTCCTGACGAGACCGCCGCCGGGCTGGATCTCCGGATGCAGGACGGCCGGCGTCCAGAGGACCTTCCAGGTGAGGTCGCGTACGGCCAGATGCAGACGGGATTCGAAGCGCCAGGTGCCGGCCTCCTGCTCGTTGCGCTCCTGGGTGAAGGGAACCTCGGCGGTCTCGTCCCCGGTGCGTACGAAATTGCCGACAGTGATCCGTAACGACTTGGACAGGGCGGCGTCCTCGAACGCGCGGTGCTGATCCGCGAAGTCGTCGGGAGGATCCTCGACCAAATCTCGCATGGCGTCGTAGTCGCTCTTGACCCAGGCCTGGAAATAGGCGGCGGCCGTTTCACCCGGAGAGCCTTCCGGGGAACTCACGGGGGATGGCTCCGGAGGGCGGAGTTGGAGCGTCTGCGGGCCGGCGGGTGCGGGCGTCCCCCGCGGCGCGGCGACGAAGTCCGCGATCGGCTCCTGCCTGCCGGACACAATGAGTCCGGCAACGCCGAAGACGAAGATGGCCGCGGCGACCATGACGAGGGCGAGCAGGGCCCTGTTCCGCATACGGTTCTCATATCACGCGAAAGGAGCCATAGGTGGCAAGGAGCAGAGAACCGTTGCCAGGCCGCTACCCGGTGACCTTCGGCGAGGTGGAGCTCCTGCGCGACCTCGACCGGCCGGACGGGTGGATGCTGATCAGGGACGGCGTCCCCCAGTCGTACGTGGACCTGACCGATCCCACCTATCTGGACTTCTCGTACACCCAGCTCATGGCCAGCGTGATCGACTGCCTGCCCGAAGGCCCGCTCGACGCCGTCCACATCGGCGGCGGAGCCTGCACGATCCCGCGCTACGTCTCCGCGCGGCGCCCCGGCTCCCGGCACATCGTCGTGGAACCGGACGCCGCGCTGGTCCAGCTCGTACGCGACCAGCTCAGCCTCAAGTCGGTGCCCCGGCTCAAGGTCCGGGTGGTTGACGGCCGCGCGGCCACCGCTGACCTCGGGGACGACTCGGCCGACCTGTTCGTGCTCGACGCGTTCACGGGCGCGACGATGCCGGTCGAGCTGGCGACCGTCCAGTACATGGCCGAGATCGCCCGTGTCCTGCGCCCCTCCGGCACCGCGCTGATCAACGTGGCGGACGGCAAGGGCCTGCCCTTCGTCAAGCGGGTCGCCGCCACGGCGAGCCGCGTCTTCCCGCACGTCGCGCTGCTGGCCGAGCCCGGCATCCTGCGCGGGCGCAGGTTCGGCAACGTCATCCTGGCGGCCTCGCCCGGCGACCTGCCGGTCGAGGCGCTCATCAGGAAGGCGGCGGGCGGCCTCACCCAGGCCCGATGCGTGGCCGACACGGACCTGACCCGGCTGGTCGCCGGGGCCGCCCCCATCCGCGACGGTGACGCCGTGCTCGCCCCCGTCCCCCCACCCGGCCTGTTCGAGTAGCCGGCACCTATGGAGATCACCCAGGCGCATCGCGCGCTGCTGAGCCGACTTCTACCGGGCGTCGAACCGGACGATCTCAGCGTCCGCCACGGGCAGTTTCACCAGGTGGTGATCGGCGCAGACCGTGTCGTGTGCCTGCCTCGCACGGCAGCGGCGGCCGCCCGACTGCCGCACAGGGCCGCTGTCCTGCGCCTGCTCGCCGGGCTCGGCCTCGGCTTCGCCACGCCTCGGCCGCTGGCGGAGGGCGGCGGGCACGGCAGCGACGAGCCGCCGTTTCTCCTCCTCAGCCGCGTGCCCGGAGCCCCGCTCGCGGCCGCCGCACTCGACGATCCCCAGGTGGCCGAGGCCGCGGCGGCGCAGTACGTCACGCTCCTGACCGGACTGGCCAGGATCGGCGCTGGGGCAGGCGGCGCGGGAAAGAAGGTGCGTGCGGCCCTGCCGGCACCCCAGGAAGATCGGTGGCGACGGTTCGCAGCGGACGTCCGCTCCGAACTGTTCGGGCTCATGTCCGGCAAGGGGCGCCAACGAGCCGAGCAGGAACTCGCGGCACTCGACCGCCTTCCTCACGTCGCCCACGCGCTGGTGCACGGTGATCTCGGCGCCGAGAACGTCCTGTGGGAGTGCCACGACGGGCTGCCGGTGCTCACCGCGGTGATCGACTGGGATGAGGTCACGATCGGGGATCCCGCTGAGGATCTGGCAGCCGTTCACGCCAGCTATGGCGCACGCTTCCTGCATCGGGTGCTCGCACTGGGCGGCTGGTCGGACAGCACCATGACCACCCGCATCGCCACTATTCGCGCCACCTTCGCCCTGCAGCAGGCACTGTCCGCGCAACGGGACGGCGACGACACGCAACTGGCGGACGGCCTGACCGGCTACCGCTGACTCCATCCCGGAGAGATCGCTGTGGTCACGGCATCTACCCGCTCGCGTCGTGGTCGTCATTCCCGTGGCCTCCGGGCTCGGGTGGGGTGGTAGGTGAAGGCCCAGCGGTCTTCGCCGGTTGTGTGGCGGGTATAGCGCTCGGGGTGCTGGTAGCGGTCGCGGTTGTGGAACTGGCAGGCCGGGCCGAGCAGCTTCAGGTCCGTGAGCCCGCCGGTGCTCCAGTTGTCGGCGTGGTCGATCTGGCACATGGTGGCCGGTAGCGGGCAGCCGTCGATCCAGCAGGTGGCGTAGCGGGCGAAGACCGCCCGCCGCTGGGCCGGGGTGGCCAGCCTGACTTTTCGGCCCATGTCGAGCACCTGTCCGTCGGCGTTCATGACCAGGCGTACCAGGGCGGAGGTGCGGGCCAGGCGGTGCACGCCGGAGACCGGCAGCACCTGCCCCGTGGCCAGCAGCAGCCCCGGCGCCCTGCCCAGCAACGCCCCCAGCCCTTGCCCCGGCCCTGTGCCCGACTCTGGGCCCGACTTTGAGCCCAGCGCGCCCGGCGGCCTCTGTGGCGTTCCTCCCTCTGTTCCCGGGGGTCGCGGTGGTGTCCCTGGCCGAGCGCTCGACGAGCGTCGTGCCCCACCACCGCACCCGCACGCGCTCTCGCCGTGCCTGCGGCGCCCGTGGTCCTCACGACCGCAGGTGTCACAACCGTGGTCCTCGCACGTTCCCAGGCCATGCCGGCGCTGCCCGCCGCGCACGTCGCCGTGGGCCTCAGGCGTGCCCAGCCCATGGCGGCATCCCCCCGCAGGCCGAGGCCCGGCGTGGGCGTGACAGGCAGAGGTACCCCCGAAAGAAGGATCCGGCGGTCGACACTCATCCCAGCGCGACCTATCCGACCGTGACTCGCCCTGCTGCGACGCGCTCCGCTGTGGCTCGCTCTGCTGTGGCGTGCGCTGTCGTGGCTTGCTCTGCTGGAACTCGCTCGACCGAGTCTCCTCCGGCCGAGCCTCCTCCGACCGCGTCTCCTCGGACCGCGTCCCTTCCTGCTGCTTGCTCTCCGCCTCGTCGCCCTTCGCCTGTCCGAGCCCGACGGCGTCACCGAGGTCCGCAGCATCGGCGCCAGGAGCGATCGGGTCCGTCCCTTCGGCTTCGCAGGGCGCACCGAGCGCGGGCTCGACCACCTCGGCAGGACCGAAGGACTCGACTGGCTCGATGAACTCGGGGGCGGCCGACTCCGGGGCGGCGGGCTCGGGCTCTGCAAGCTCGGGGGCGGCAGGCTCGGCAGTCTCCGTGCGATCGCGCAGGTCATCACGCCGGCCGTCAGCGTCAACGACGTCAACGCCACCCGCACCATCCACGTCACTCACGTCATTCGCGTCCTCCGGGCCAGCGGCGTCGCTGGTGCCGGTGTCCTCGAGGTCCTCCGTGTCCTGGCAGTTCTCGCAGTTCTCGCTGTCCTCGGTGTCGGTGGGGTCCTCGGGGTGGTTGGCGTCGTCGCTCTGGTCGGGGGCGGGGGCTGCGGGGTCGGTGGCGGTGTCGGTGGCGGTGTCGGTGACCGGGTCGGTGGGGAGGGACTCGGCGTTGACCAGCACCAGAAGCTCGGCGACGATCTTCTGCTCCAGCAACGCGATCAACGCATCGGCCTGACGTACCCGCAGCGGCCGGTCATCACCCTCCGCCCGGGGCCGGGCATAGGCATCCAGCAACACCCGCAACCGGGCGGCCGCCTCACGCGGAAGATAAAACTCCCCCTCCAGCCCACCACCCTTACCCGGGCGGACCCGCAGAAACCGCCGCCCGTAATCGGCCCGCTCATCACGCTCGTCCCCATCAGGGTCCAGCACCGCCCGCAGATACCGGCCCGCCCTGGCCACCTCCGCCGGCCCCGCCCGGCCCGCCAACTCCAGCAAAATCGGCTCGGCCAGCCCCACCTGCTCACCGGTCAGGTGCTCGGTGGCCACACAGATGGCCTCCACCACCCCCGCCGACAGCTCACCGCCCGCAAACGCCTCCCGCACCCGCGGCAACCGCGCCAACTGCACGCCCAACGTCAGCAGCCGGCCCGCCCCCGCCACACTCAACCCACCCACCGTGCGCAACCAGCAGCGGGTCGAGGCATGCCCATGCTGCCGGGCCTGCCCCGCCCGATGCACCCGCCCCACCCGATCCGCCAACGCCGACGTGATCCGATCCCGGGCGAACAACAAGTCCTCGGCCTCGGCCAGGCAGACACCGGCATCGTCTGGAACCGGCGCCAGCGCCAACGCCTGCGCCGACTCCCGCAACGAGGCCACCAACACCCACGACGACCGACTCCGGCGATCGCCTGCGCCGGCCCCGCCCGGCCCGCCAGAACCCTGCCCGCCATCATCGGCATCCCCGGCAGACCCGGCACCAGCCGAACCAGCAGAACCAGCCCCGGCACCACCGCTACCGGCGGCGCTTGCGGTGGCGGCACCGTTCAAACCGCTACCGGGGGCGCGGTCACCGGCCGGGTCGTTCGCCACATCGGCCGCGCTGTCGTTGACCGCGCTGTCATCGGCCCCGCTGTCATCGGCCCCGCTGTCGTCGGCCGGGCTGTCGTCGGCCGGGCTGTCGTCGGATGGGCCGTCGAGTGGGCCGGACCGCCGTATTTCCGATTCGACAATTGGCAACCAGCCGCTGAAGGAGTCGTCGCGGGCAAGGGAGCCTTCGGACGACCACAAAGGGGAATCGGCGGTCAACCGGTCCCACCAGTTGCCATCGACCCTATTCGAACGACGAGAGTGCTCAGGATCGGAGCCGAACAGATCCATCACACCCCCTCAACGGATTCGAAAACCTGTATGAATTTTTTCATCGTCTCATTACCCAGAGCAACCACCAGAAGCGAATAGTTGGAGCAGCAGGTCAACCAGAGAAGAAGGGGGATAACAGCGCAATCTCCCCTGAATAGCGGCGACCGCATACACAATCAGCCTTCAAAGCACGGCCAAGCAGAGAGTGATACTGCCGGCGAGCACATCAAGCGAGACCATCGGTGCGAACCCCGCCGACTGCTGACGGAACGATCCGGCACGGTGCCGACAGGACCACGCCTCTAGGCGGTGACGGCACGTTCGACGGCTCTCGATGCACGGCGGAGCGGGCGGAGCGGCCGTGAGCCCCGGGGCCGCTCAGCAGGGCCGGTCCGTTCGGGGCGGCGAAAGCGACCGCGCGGGGCGGCGTAAGCGACCGCGGGACGGTGTGAGCGACCGCGGGACGGTGTGAGCGACCGCGCCGCGCGATTCGTCGGAGCCGCAGGCGTGAAACACAGACAAACGCGGCGAGGCGCAATTCACATGCTTATGGAGCGCCAGGCAGCACCTCGAGCAGGGCCCGGATCACGAAGGAGAGCCCGATCGAAGCAAGCACAGGAGCCAGCAGGCTGAGACAGAGAGCCAGAACGCAGCCACGACCTCCGCCCATCGGGTTGAGGGCCGGTTCCTGTGGCTCCAGTCCGCGCCACAGCGATCGGGGTTCGAGGAGGAGGAACAGCATCGCGCCCACCTCCCCTACCGTGAACAGCCAGAACCAGGCCCACCTGTTGCCCACCCTGGGCCGTGCTGTGCCGAGCATGATGAAGAGCGCGGCGATCCAGGCCCCGCCGACGGGCCAGGCCGCGCCGCGGACCGGGACGTGGAACGGCCAGCCCGAGAAGTACGCTCCGCGCGGCTGCCTGAGTCTGGCCTCCGGCCGGGGGACGGTGGCGTCCAGGTCACGCATGAGCTCCCGGGGGGTGTAGGCCATATCCGGACCCCTCTCGACGCGATGCCAGAACAGAGGGCCCGTCGACCACCGCAGATCCATTGGGGTGCCGGAGTAGATGACGTACGTGACCTGCCCGGCCCGCAGCGCCGTGTGGAAGTCCGCGAGAGTGTGGTCGCGCGGGATCGCGCCGAGCACGCTCACCAGAGCGCCCCACAGCAGCACGACGAGCAACAGCACGCGCAGCCACAGCCCCGCAAGACGGTACGGCAGTCGCATGACACGAGCTTTGCACGACCATGCCGCCGGAAAAACCGCTACAAGCGGTCCTGCCGGGGCAGCACCACCTCACGAGCCAGGAGGAGCAGGGCCGCCGCCAGCGGGATGCCGAGCAGGGCCCCGACGATGCCGAGCAGCGCCCCACCGAGGAGGGCCCCGACAATGGTCGCCACGGGCGGCACGTCGACCGACGACTTGAACACTTTGGGGGAGATCCAGTAGTTCTCGACCTGCTGGTAGACGACGAAGAAGATCACGCAGGCGATGCCGACCTGTGTCGAGGCGAGGAAGCCCACCCCCGAGGCCACGACCGCGCCGATGACCGCGCCCACCAGCGGGATCAGGTCGGTGACCGCCACGAAGATGGCCAGCGCGAGCGCGTACGGCACCTTCAGCATGGCCAGGAACAGGAAGGTCACCACGCCGGCGATCAGCGAGATGATCAAGTTTCCCGCGACGTAGCCGCCGATCTGGTTGATGATCTCGTCCCCGAGCAGGCGGACCCGCGTACGGCGGGAGCGGGGCACGAACCGGTAGGCCGTCTCCTTGATGGAGTTGAGCGACCCGAGGAAGTAGAGCGTGAGCACGAGCACGGTGAAGGCGCTGAACAACGCGCTGATCACGATGCTCGCCACGCCCAGGAGGCCGCCGAACATCTGGGTGGCCAGCCCGCCGCCCGCGACGTACTGCTGGATCTTGTCGAGGATCTGGTAGCGGTCGTCCACCGAGCGGATCAGCGGGTGGTTCTGGAGTTGCTGTACGTAGTCGGGCAGTTGCTGAACGAACCCGGTGGTCTGCTCGGTCAACGGCGGCACGACCGCGAGCCCGAATGCCACGAAGAACGCGATGACCGACCCGAACACGATCGTGATCGCGACGCGGCGGGACAGGTTGCGCCGCTGGAGCGCCTCGACCGAGGGGTTGAGGCCGATGGCCAGGAACAGCGAGACCACGATCAGCACGAGCGCCGAGCCGGCGCTGGCGATCGCCTGGACCAGGAGCCACGCGGTGAGCACGCCCAGGGCGCCGGTCAGGCCGAACATGAACGGGTTGCTCCGCAGCGGGCGCCCCGGCAGGCCGAACGGCCGGTCGGGGGGCACGGCGCCGTCGTCGCCCGCCCGGCTCACGCCGTCCCGGGGCCGCTCCGGGGCCGCCGCCGGGGAGCCGGCCGGCTCCGGCGTCGTCTCCCCCTGGCCGGGGAGCGAGGGGAACACGCTGGAGATGCCGCTTCCTGGGGAAAGACCGCTGTCGGACACGCCCCCACTGCTGCCCAACCAAGGTCACTTGACACGGATTTATCCGGACAAGCCGCCCTATTGTCCCCGGTTGGTGAGGTCGACCGTCTCGTCCAGATGACGCTCGATCGCACCGTTGACTTCGGCGCCGAGCAGCACGATCAGCGAGGAGAGGTACAGCCAGAGCATGAGCACGGCCACGGCGGCGACCGCTCCGTACGTCTGGTTGAAGCGCCCGAAGCCGGTCACGAAGACCGACAGGCCCACGGAGATCGCCACCAGGGCGGGCATCGCTAGCCCCACTCCCCAGGCGACCGACCGCCATCGCGACTCCCGGCGGCTGCCGGGGACGAACCGGTAGAGCAGCGCCAGTCCCACTCCTATGAGCAGGACCAGCACGGCCCAGCGTGCCACGGAGACGACGGTCCGGGCCACCCACCCGAGGCCGATGTGCCCCAGCACGACCGGGAACGCGGTGGCGAGCGCCAGCAGAAGCGACACTCCGGCGATCGCGGCGACCGTGTACAGCAGCGCCAGCAGGCGGGTGCCGATGAAACCGTGGCTCTCCCTGCCTCCGTACACCGTGTTCAGGCCCCGCATGAGCGCCTGGACGGCTCGCGACGAGGCCCACAGCAGGCCGGCGAGGCTGACCGCGAGATGAACGCTGAGCCCCTTCCCGGCGCGCACCGCGGTGGAGATCTGGGACGCCAGCAGGTGGGCGACGGGCTCGGGCAGCGGCCGGGTCAGCGACGCCAGCTGATCGGCCACCTGCCGGGGGTCGGCGACCAGCCCGTAGACCGACACCACGGCCAGCAGCATCGGAAAGATCGACAGCGTTCCCCAGAAGGCGATGCCCGCGGCCATCAGGGACAGCCGCTCACGCTTCGCCTCCCTCCGCACCCGCCCGGCGATCCTCTTCCAGTCCTGCGCGGGCATGCCCATGGCAGGGCCACGCCGCGAGGTCGCGGACACCTGGCGACTCTCTAGCCGCTCTGCCGCTGCGGCTCGCTGATCTCCCTGACCACCGGCGTGAGCAGGTCGGCGGTGAGCTGGTGCATCTGGAGGAGCAGGTCGTCGATGGTCAGCATGCCGACCACACCCGCCTCGTCGGCCACCGGCAGCCTGCGGAAGGTGTGGTGGCGGAATTTCTCGAAGGCCACTTCGATCTCGTCCTCCGGCCGCACCACCACGGGATGCGGCGACATCACCCGGCCGACGGGCGTGTCCCCGTCTCCGCCCTGGGCGAGCACGCGCAGGGCGAGGTCCCGGTCGGTCACGACGCCCGCGACGCCGCCCTGCTCGGAGACGACGACGCAACCGACGCCCGAATAGTCCATGTGCCGTGCGACGTCCCGCACCGGCGTGATCGGCGGGACGACGACCACCGGCGTGGACATGAGATCTCTGATTTTCATGGCCGGCTCTCCCCCTCGTACGGAAGTCCGCCCCGCTTGTGACCTTATGCCCTATTTATCCCTCCAAGTCCGAATAAACGTAGAAATGGAGGTGATCCCTATGCTTACGCTGAGCATCATCAAGGCCGACACAGGGGGATACGTCGGCCACTCCGCCGTCCATCCCCGGCTGATGGCCGAGGCCAGGCGGGAGATCGAGCGGGCGAAGTCCTCCGGGCTTCTCATCGACGGCCACGTGGACAGCTGCGGCGACGACATCTCGCTCATCATGACCCACACGTACGGCGAGGAGGCGGGCCTGATTCACTCCTTCGCCTGGGACACCTTCCAGGCGACCACGCACCTCGCCAAGGAACTCGGCCTGTACGGCGCCGGCCAGGACCTGCTCTCGGACGCCTTCTCCGGCAACCTGCGCGGCATGGGCCCGGGATACGCGGAGCTGGAGTTCGAGGAGCGGCCCTCCGAGCCCGTGCTGTGCTTCCTGGCCGACAAGACCGAGCCGGGCGCGTGGAACCTCCCGCTGTACAAGATGTTCGCCGACCCGTCCAACACGGCAGGACTGGTGATCGACGAGAAGATGCACGCCGGGTTCGCGTTCGAGGTGTACGACCTTCGCGAAGACCGGCGCATCGTCTTCGACTGCCCCGCGGACCTGTACGACATGCTGATGTACATCGGCGCCCCGTCGCGTTACGTGATCCACAGCGTCCGGTCCAAGACCTTGGGCACGACCGCGGCGACGACCAGCACCCAGCGGCTGTCGCTCATCGCGGGAAGGTACGTCGGCAAGGACGACCCGGTCCTCATCGTGCGCTGCCAGTCGGGCCTGCCGGCGGTGGGTGAGGCGCTCGAGCCGTTCGCCTTCGCGTACTCGGTGGCGGGGTGCATGCGCGGCTCCCACCACGCGCCGTTCATGCCGGTCGCCACCGGGCAGGCGCACCCGTCGCGGTTCGACGGCCCGCCGCGGGTGGTCGCGCTCGGCTTCCAGATCAAGGACGGCAGGCTCATCGGCCCGCGTGACATGTTCGACGACCCGGCGTTCGACGGAGCCCGGCGACAGGCCACGGAGGTCATGGACTACCTGCGCCGCCACGGCCCGTTCGAGCCGCACCGGCTGCCGCTCGATGACCTGGAGTACACCACCATGACCTCTCTCACCAAGCGCCTGGCGCACCGCTGGACGCCGATCACGACCGAGGTCGCGACCCCGGTGGGCGGCTGACGATGAGAGCGTCGGTCGGCGACCACCTGATCGTCGAGAGCATCCAGCGGGGCAGGGCGGGCCGCATCGGAATCGTGGTCGCGCTCTATCACACCGACGGCTCGCCTCCCTATCTCGTGCGCTGGCTCGACGAGGAGCGGGAGACGATGTGCTTCTACCCAGGGCCCGACGCCCGGGTCGAGCACTACTGGGAGCGCACGCCCGAAAGCCCGTGACAATCAGCGCGCCGCCTGCCGCAGGCACTCGACCACGTCCTCGTCGCTCGCCTGGGTGAAGTCGTCGTACCACGCGCCGATCGCGTAGAAGTGGTCGGGCGTGTCCAGGCAGACGACCTCGTCGGCGTCCCTGCGCAGGCTCGCGATCGTCTCGGGGGCGCCGACCGGCACCGCGAGCACCACTCGGGAGGCCCCGTGCGCGCGGGCGACGCGGCAGGCGGCGCGGGCCGTGCCGCCCGTCGCGATCCCGTCGTCCACCACGATCACCGTACGACCGGCCAGGTCCACCGGCTCGCGGTCGCCCCGGAACCGGCGGGCCCGGCGCTCCAGCTCGGCCCTCTCGTGCCGCTCCACCTCGGCCATCTCGCCGCCGGTGATGTTGGCCAGCCGTACGACGTCGGGGTTCATCACCCGCACCCCGCCCTCGCCGATGGCGCCGAAACCCAGTTCCGGCTGGTACGGCACGCCCAGCTTGCGTACGACGATCACGTCCAGGGGGGCGCCGAGGGCCCGGGCCACCTGGAACGCCACCGGAACACCTCCCCGGGGCAGCCCGAGGACGACCGCGTCCTGCATACCGGGGAGTCGGCGCAACCGCTCGCCCAGGCGCAGTCCGGCGTCACGACGATCGACGAACACGACAGTCACCCCTGCCTTCAACCCCTGCTTCTCACCGTCGGTCCCCGCCGTCGTCCGCGGTAGGGCCGAAGGACCCGGGGAAGACTTGGAGCATGTCCCTTCCCGGAGAGATCGACGAGCTGAGGGCCAGGCTCGACGCGACGGAACGGCACGTCCGCACGCTCGCCGAGGCCGTCCGGGCGCTGGCGGGCGGCCTGGAGGGCGGGCCGCTGGAGGAGGCCGGACCCGCCCGGCCCGAGCACGCCGCCCGGCTCGCCCACGAACTGCTGCTCGCGGCCGGCCTGATCCGGCCGGAGGAGAGCGAAGGCCCATAGACTGTCGCCGTGACCTCGACCGACCCGGCCCTCGACGGGGAGCTTCCGCGTCAGAGACTGACCGTGGCCGAGATCGCCCACCTGGCGGGGGTGTCCGCGCCGACCGTGTCGCGGGTGCTCAACGGGCATGCGGGAGTCGCCCTGGCCACCCGGCAGCGGGTGGAGGCGGTGCTGCGGGAGCACGGATACCGGCGGCGCGACAGCGAGCCCGCGGCGATCATCGAGCTCGTCTTCCACGCCCTGGAGAGCCTGTGGGCCCTGGAGATCATCCAGGGCGTCGAGCAGGTCGCGCGGGAGAGCGGGCTGGCCGTGGTGCTGACCGAGATGCAGGGCCGTCTCACGCCGGGCAGGGCCTGGACCGAGCAGGTGCTCGCCCGCCGTCCCACCGGTGTCGTGGCGGTCTTCTCCGAACTCACCGTGCAGCAGCAGTCGCAGCTCGCCACCCGCTCGATCCCCCTGGTCGTGCTCGACCCGACCGGCGAGCCGCTGCACGAGACCCCGTCGGTCGGCGCCACCAACTGGAGCGGCGGGATGGCCGCGACCCGCCACCTGCTCGATCTCGGTCATCGCCGCATCGCGATGCTGAGCGGGCCGACGCAGTGGCCGTGCTGCCGGGCACGGCTCGACGGCTACCGCGCGGCGATGGACGCGGCGGGCGTGCCCGTGGACCCCGAGCTCGTGCGCGTCAGCACCCTGTACGTGGAGGGCGGCCTGCGCGACGGGACCGAACTGCTGCGTCTGCCCGATCCCCCGACCGCCGTCTTCACCGCCAACGACCTGCAGGCACTCGGCGTGTACGAGGCCGCCAGGCGGGCCGGGGTGCGCATCCCCGAGGACCTGAGCGTCGTCGGGTTCGACGATCTTTCGTTCACCCGGTGGGCCGGGCCGCCCATGACGACCGTACGGCAGCCGCTCGTGCAGATGGGCGCCGCCGCCGCGCGGATGGTTCTGGCGTTGGCGGACGGCGAGCGGCTCGAACAGCACCGGGTCGAGCTCGCGACCACCCTCGTCGTACGGGAGAGCACCGCGCCGCCGCGTCAAGTCTCCTGAGGGCGCCGGGCCCAGGTGGCCCACCGCCACAGCCACTCCAGAGGGCCGTACCGGTGCCGCCGCAGCCAGAGCGCGGACCACAGCCACTGGACGGCGAGGATGGCGGCCGAGGTCAGGGCCACTCGCCCCGAGGACCAGGTCTCCGCCGAGCCACCGGACGCGCGGGCGACCAGCAGGACGAGGACCGTCGCGGTCAGGTAGTTGGTCAGCGCCATCCGCCCCAGCGGCGCGAACAGGGCCGCGAGCACCGGCCGCAACGGCGTCCCGAGGAGCACCGGCAGGGCGCAGACGTACGCCCCGGCGACCAGCAGCCCGCCCAGCGCCAGTGCGCGGCCGAAGCCGGGGTCGTCGGCGTCCAGCCCGGCCTGCCACCACAGGACGGGTGCGGCGAGCGCGGCGAAGGTCAGGCAGAGGGCGGCCGGGGCGCGGACGGACCTCTCGATCCGGGCGGTCACGCCGTACCGGGTCAGCGCGGAACCCAGCAGGAACAGCCCGGCGACCAGCAGGAACCTCTCGCCGTCGAGGATCAGCGACGCCATGACGAACGCGGGGGCGAGCGCGGCGACGGCCAGGCGTGGCAGCCAGGTCGAGGGCAGCAGCACCAGCAGCCCCACGACGGCGTACGTGCTGAGGATGTCGCCGGGCCACAGCAGGAGGAAGTGCGCCAGCCCGGCCGCGAGCAGCACGAGCAGCCGGCGTGCCAGGATCAGCCGCGGCCGGGCGGCCTGGGCCGCGGCCGATTCCACCAGCAGCGAGAACCCGGCCCCGAACAGCAGGGAGAAGATCGGGAAGATGCGCTGCTCGACGAACAGCCCCATCCAGGCGTCGTCCGGGGTCACGGGCCGGCCCGGCGCCGTGAGGTCGCCGACATGGGCGATCGGTTTGACGTTGGCCAGCAGGATCCCGCACAGCGCGACCCCGCGGATCACGTCGAGCGCGGTGATCCGTTCACGTTTCATGAGGCCCAATGCTGTGCGGGGCCGCGTGGCCCCGGCATCGGCCGGAAGGGGGGATCGGGCCGCCACGACCATACTTTCGGCCGGTTCTGCGTGAACGGCCGATCTCATAGCCTCGGCATCGTGCGAGTGCGGAGATGGGCGGCCGACATCGGGCTGGGTGTCGTGTTCGCGGTGGTGCTGGCCTTCTGGGCCTCCCGGCTCGCCGACAGCTGGGGCGGCGGCTACTGGCGGTTCGGCTGCGCCGCGGGTGCGGCGGTGTGCGCGATCGCGCTGGCCCGCCGGCTCGATCGGGCGCGGGCGGCCGCCGCGGGCCTGGCCGTGGCGGGGACCGCCGTAATGGCCGCCGGGTTCGCCGGGTTGCCGGGCGAACCCGGCCCCGGGACGGCGCTCGGCCTGGCCGTGCTGGTCGGTTCGGCGGTCCGATCGCTGCCGCTCCGGCCGGCCTGCGCCGTGGCGGCCGGCGGGTTCGCCGTCGCCGCCGGCAGTCTGTTCACCGCGCACAGCCTCGCCGCGGGCGTGCCGGCCGTGACCGTGATGAACATGCTGGCGTGGCTGGCCGCCGTCGTGGCCGGGCTGTGCCCGCGACTGCTCGACGCCCGCAGGCGGGCCGTCGCCGAGAGGGTGCGCCGCGCCGAACGGCTGACCCTGGCCAGGGAGCTGCACGACGTCGTCGCCCACCACGTCACCGGCATCGTGGTGCAGGCCCAGGCCGCCCGGCTCGTGGCACGCAGGAGCCCCGAGAAGGCGGGCGACGCCCTGGCCGCGATCGAGGCCGCCGGCTCCGACGCGATGGCCGCGATGCGCCGCGTCGTCGGCCTGCTGCGCGACGGAGACGACGCGGGCGGCCCCGCCGCCACGGAACCCGGCCCGCTCCGCGACCTGGTCGGCCGGTTCGAGGCCGAAGGACGCGAGGGGCCTGAGGGGCGGCAGGAGCGCGAGGGCCGGCAGGTGCGCCTGCGGCTGCCGGACGAGGAGGAGACGGCGGTGTGGCCGCCCGAGGTGACCTCAACGGTCTATCGGGTGGTGCAGGAGTCGCTGACCAACATCACGCGTCACGCCCCGCGCGCCCGCGGCGTCACGGTCAGCGTCGAGCGGGACCGGGATGCCGTCACCGTCGAGGTCGCCGACGACTCGCCGGCCGGCCCGGCCCGGCACGTCCCTCGCGGCGGGTACGGCCTGCTCGGGATGCGCGAGCGGGTCCAGGCCCTCGGCGGCACGCTGCGTGCCGGGCCGCGCCCCGGAGGCGGCTGGTCGGTCCTCGCCACCCTGCCTCTTTCCGGACCTCTTTCCGGGCCTCTCACCGGGCGTGACCGCCGATGACGATCAGCGTCCTGGTGGCCGACGACCAGGCGATGGTCCGCGGCGGCCTGCGGCTGATCCTGGAGGACCAGCCCGACATCCAGGTGGTCGCCGAGGCGTCGGACGGCGCCGAGGCCGTCGAGCTGGCCCGCCGGCTGCGGCCGGACGTGTGCCTGGTGGACGTGCGCATGCCCCGGCTCGACGGCATCGAGGTCACCCGCGCCCTGGCCGGCCCGGCGGTCGCCGACCCGCTCCGGGTGGTCGTGGTCACCACCTTCGATCTGGACGAATACGTGTACGGCGCGCTTCGAGCGGGCGCGGTGGGCTTCGTCCTGAAGGACTGCGGCCCCGCCCTGCTGGTGGAGGCCGTGCGGGCGGCGAACCACGGGGACGCCCTGGTCTCGCCGTCGGTCACCCTGCGGCTGCTCCGCCACCTGACGGCTCATCTGCCCGCCTCCGGCAGGGCGAGCCATCCCCTCTCGAACCGCGAACTCGAGGTCGTCCGTGCCGTGGCCAGGGGCCGCACCAACCAGGAGATCGCCGCCGAGCTGTTCATCTCGCTGAGCACGGTCAAGAGCCACGTGGCGGCCGTACAGGCCAAGCTCGGCCTGCGCAACCGGGTCGAGGTCGCCGCCTGGGCCTGGGAGAACCGCATCGCAGCCAGTGCCTGACTTATCACTTTTGTCATGTTTTGCCCTGTTTCGTCCGGGCAGAAGGCAGGCAGCCGGACACAAGGAGCGTGGCAGCATGGCAGTCAGCGGCATCATCTCCGCCATCATCATCGGACTCATCATCGGCGCTCTCGGCCGTCTGGTCGTTCCCGGACGACAGGCCATTCCGATCTGGCTGACCGTGGTCATCGGCATCATCGCCGCCCTCATCGGCACGGCGATCGCCGGGGCCCTCGGGGTCGCCACGACCCGCGGCATCGACTGGCTGGAACTGATCATCCAGGTGGCACTCGCCGCCCTCGGTGTCATCGCCGCCGTGGCGCTCTTCCGCCGCAAGAGCGTCGGATAGACCCTCGCGGCAATCGATGGCCCCGGCTCGGCCGGGGCCATCGGCGTGTCGCCGTCTGTAGCGGTCTTTACGCAATCACCGACATCTGTTGATTCCTCCCGTCACGGCTCGGCGTACGGTCGTTAACCAGAGGAAAGGGGCTGAACTTGGACGGTGATCTCCACCTCGACCGCTCGGTGTGCGTGAGGGCGGCGGCACGGTGACCGCGCCGTTGGAGGCGGCCCGCCGCGTCGCGGACGCCGTGCTGTACGAGGGCTACCCGCTCCACCCCTATCGCGCGACGGCGGGCGAGAACCGCTCGCGCTGGCAGTTCGGCGTGCTCGTGCCGCCGAGCTGTCCCGGCGAACCGTCGGCCAGTGTGACCGAGTGCCTGCTGGAGGAGTGCGTCGAGGAGGGCCTCAAGGAGGGCGGGGACGTCACGCTCGACCTGCGGCTGCGGTTCCTGCACGTCAGGGGCAGGACGGTCGAGCGTGTCGAGGACGACGGCTACTGGCCCGTGCCGAAGCTGACCATCGGCGGGCACGACTACCTCAGCTCCGAGGAGGCCACAGAACGGGAGGCGCGGGCCGTGCTGTCCCTCGCGCAGGTGATGGGCGGGCAGCGCGTCGTCGATGTCCACGTGCCCTGCGACCGGATCATCGAGCCCATCGCCGGCCCCGGCGACGAGCGGACGGGCCGCATCGTCTGCGAGCATCAGCCGCTCGACGCGGAGATGCGCATCTCCGCCGAACGGCTGCCCGGGCCGTACGGGCTGGTCCGGCTGCGGGTCGAGGTGGAGAACACGGCAGCCTGGGAGGGGGCGGACGCGCCGCGGGAGGAGGCCCTGCGCCGCTCGCTGGTCGCCGCGCACCTGCTGATCGGGGTGAGTGGAGGGGCCTTCGTCTCGCTGCTCGACCCGCCGCTGTGGGCCGAGACGGCGGCGCGACGATGCCACAACGAGAACACCTGGCCGGTGCTGGTGGGCGAGCCCGGCCGCCGCGACGTCGTGCTGTCCTCACCGATCATCCTGTACGACCACCCGGCCGTCGCACTGCCCGCGCTGACGATGACAGAGCAGCCCGCGGAGACCGCCCGGCGTCACCTGCGGGTCAGAAGGACGTGACGCCGATGCACGAGTTCGGGATCGCCGAGGCCGTGGTCGACGCCGTCGAGCGCCGGGCCGACGGCAGGCGGGTGCGCCGGGCCCGGGTTCGGGCGGGCGCCCTGCTGCGCATCACCCCGCAGGCCCTGGACCAGGCATTCTGCCTGGCCGCCACGGGTACGGTCGCCGAGGGCGCGGCGCTCGACCTGGTCATCGAGCCCGTCCGGCTCGTCTGCCGGGGCTGCGGGCACTCCGCGCAGTGCGCCGACCCGCTCGCGATCTGCGGGTTGTGCGGGGGCATCGACATCGACCTTGAGGGCGGCGACAGCCTCGTCCTCGAGTCCATCCAGCTCGAACCGGCGGAGGCGTCCCACCTGCCGGGCCATCCCCCGTCCGGCCCGTTAACCGGGTGAATGGGCACCGGGTGAATGGGCACCGGGCAGCTCGAGTACGTCGTCGAGCGCGACGACCTCGAACAGGTGGCGCAGGTAGGGCGTGAGGGCGACGATCCGGAAGGCGGTCCCGCGCTCCCCCGCCCCCACGTAGGCGTTCATCAGGACGGCCATGCCCGAGGAGTCGATGAATCCCAGCCCGGACAGGTCGAGCTCGAGCAGGCGGGCTTCTTCGGCGAGCGCCTTGTCCACCGCGGCGGACGCCTCACCCGCGGTGTCGAAGTCGAGCTCGCCGGTCATCACCAGACGAACGGCACCCGGCTCGGGATCGAGCGACTCGACGTGGAACGTAGGGGTGTCCTGCATCAGACGCTCGTCTCTGTTTGTAGATCGGCGGTCCGGGTGATCGGCTGGGTTCCGTTGATCGGCTGACAGCACGCCCGTGCCGCGGCGACGCCCTCGGCCAGCAGTTCGCGGGCGCGAGGGCAGTCCGTAAGTACATCACGGAAAACACGCAGCCCGAGCACGACGGACTCCGCCGGCACATTCCGGGCCACCAGCACCCGGCAGGTCCAGGTGACGAAGTCGGTGAACAGCGAGGCGTCGTCGACGTACATCGCGGCGATCAGGAAATCGGCGATGTGCTCGAGGTCTTCCGAGGTGTGCTCCAGTTGCCGCTCGCTGTAACCGCCCATAGGGGCGTGCGCCTCCCTGAGCGTGTCCATGACACGGGACAGAACGACACGGGACAGCAGGTCGGCGCGGTGCCGGGTCAGGTACGCGTACTCCTCGCCGCCGACTCGGGCCCCGCCGTCGCCCGCACCGTCGCCCGCGCCGCCGTCCGGGGCGCCTTCGTGGGTGGCGGGGAAGAACGGCAGCCCTGCGGCGAGCCGGTCGGCCGCCACGTCGGCGGCGGGCGCCCAGGCGTCCGCGCCGAGCAGGCGGGCGTAGCGGCCGTCGGCGCCGAACCCGGCCCCACCGGCCAGCACGGGGATCCCCACGGCCTGGCAGGCGGCGATCGTGGCGTGCGCGCGGGGCAGCCGGGTCGCCAGCGTGCAGCCGAGCGCGACCACGTCGGGACCGGTCTGGTGCAGGTGCGTGATCAGGTGCGGGCCGGGCACGCTGGCGCCCAGGAAGTCGACGTGCCACCCCCGCAGCCGCAGCACCTCCGCCATGATCCGGGTGGGCAGCGCGTGATACTCGCCGTCGGCGCAGGCCACGGCCACCCGGCCGTGGGCGGGCGTGGGCCGGACCCGCCCGCCGACGGCGGCCACCGCCCGCTCGCTGACCGCGGTCGCGGCGTGCTCGCGCGCCACCGACCACTCGTTGGACGCCCACAGCTCGCCCACCCGGCGCTGGCCCGGGGCGATCACCTTCAGCAGCACGTCCTCTGCGGGGACGCCCTCGTCGATCAGCCCCACGGCCAGGTCGACCGCGCCGTACTCGTCGCCCCGGCCGATCAGCTCCAGATAGCGCCCGGTGGCGTCCCCCAGGTCCCGCGTCACGGGGACGTCTCCGTCCGGCCAGTCTGCGTCGGGCCGGTCTCCGTCCGGCCCGTCCCCGCCCGTACGGCGAGCAGGGCGCGGTCGTCCCGCTGCCCGCCGCCGAGGACGCCGCCCAGGCCGTCGCCCAGACCGCCGCACAGCCACTCACTGCTGAGCTGTTCCAGCCGCTCCACCAGGGCGTCGGCCGGCATGCCGGCGCAGCTCGCCAGCGCCTCCTTCAACCGCTCCTCGCCGAACATCTCCCGGCCGCGCGGGCCGCCGAACGCCTCGGTGATGCCGTCGCTGTAGAGCAGGCACACCTCGCCGGGCGCCAGATCGAGCGTGACGGGCCACAGGCTGATCCTCTTCAGCGCGCCGAGAATGGAACCGCGGACGTCGACCTCCTCCACCGTGCCGTCCCGGCGCAGGACCAGCGGCGGCGGATGCCCGGCCACGGCCAGGTCCAGCAGCACGTGGCCCCCGGGAGCGACCCGCAGCGCCGCGAGGACCAGCGTGACATAGGAGTTGGGAGACGGGGACGCGAGCAGCGACCGGTTGAGCAGTTCGAGCAGCCGGTCGGGACGGCTTTCCAGCAGCAGCAGCGTACGCAGGCTGTGCCGGACCTGACCGGCCAGGACCGCGGCGCGGGCGCCCTTGCCGCAGACGTCGCCCAAAATGATCAGCGGCGGCCGTTCCACGATCCCGGTCTCGGGCGCCGCCTCCGGCAGGTAGACGTCGTAGAAGTCCCCGCCGATGGCGCCCGCCTGCTGCGAGGCCCGTAGCCGGCCGGCCAGCCGCATGCCCTCGATCTCCGGCAGCTCGGGCGGCAGCAGGTCGCCGATCAGGATGGCGTTGATCGTGCTCTGCTCCCGGAACAGGGAGGCCGCCGAGATCGCGGCGCCGGCTCGGGTCGCGAGGTCGCGCGCCATCACCTGGTCGTCGTCGTCGAACGGCGGCCGCCCGGCCCGGCGGGCGAGCACGATCGCCCCGGCGGGCACGCCGTTGCCGGGCAGCGGGAGCACCACCAGGTGGCCGACTGGGCCGAACCCCTCCGGCACCAGCCAGTCCGGCGTGCCGCCCGGGTCCTGCCGTCCCCCGGCGCCGTTGTGGAGTCCCGTGAGCGCGTCGGTCAGGCCGGGCACCTCCGCCGCCGCGGCGGCCGGCAGGACGCCCTCGTCCGGGCCGCCTCGGCCGGAGACGGCGCGCACCCACTCCATCCGGCGGCGGGAGGCGGGCGGCAGCAGCACGATCGCCGCGTCGGACAGGAAGGCGACGCCCAGCTCCGTCGCCGCACGCGCGCACCGGTGCGGGTTGAGCGAGGCGGACAGGCGGTGGGCCGCCTCAAGCAGGAACTCGGTGCGCTGTGTCTTCTCGGTGCGCTGTGTCTCGGTGCGCTGTGTCTTCTGCGTTCGCCGGGGCGTTTCCTCGCTCAGGTACCAGGCGGCCCGGCCCTCCCCCATCTCCTCCACACGAACCCGGATCACCCGGCCGTCGTGCGTCACGCTCCGGCCTTCGGCCGTCGATGCGGGTGTGACAGATGCGGGTGTGACAGATCCGGGTGTGGCGGGCGGGACGAGCGGCGTGGGCGCGGGCAGGCCCACCTCGATCTGCGGCACGAGGCGGACCGCCGCCGGATTGGCCATGGTCACGAGGCCGTCCGCGTCGCACAGCACGACGCCCTCGGCGGCACGTTCGAGCAGCGCCGCCATGAGGTCGAGGGACGGCCGCGCCGCCCTGTGCCGCGGGTCCGCGGACCCGGTGGCGCCTTTCACCCGCGCGTTCCCGCCATGGCCGCGTCCCCCGATCGATTCGTTCCTCCACAGTACCTTTGCCCCGGTGATGGAAACATCGCACTGATCACGTCAATTCGGCAGGACGAGGGCGGCGGCGCCGAACAGCCCGGCGTCGCGGCCCAGGGAGGTCGGGTCCACCCGCAGGCGCCGCAGGAAGCCGAGCCCGGCGTTCCTCTCGATCGCCCGCCTCAGCGGGTCGAACAGGATCGGCCCCGCCGCGGCCACGCCGCCTCCGATGACGACGTGGTCGAGGTCGAGCAGGGCGGACGCCGTGAGCACGGCGATGGCCAGCGCGTCGGCCGCGCGCCGGAAGGCGAGTGTGGCGGTGGGGTGCCCGGCCCGGGCGTCGGCGGCCAGCGCCCGCGCGTCCGCGCCGGTCCAGCCGTTCGCGGCGGCCCACCGGACCATGCCGGGCCCGCTCGCGATGGTCTCGACGCAGCCGGCGCCGCCGCAGGGGCACGGCTCGCCGCCCGGGTCGACCGTGATGTGCCCGATATGCCCGGCGTTGCCGGTCGGGCCGACGTACGGCACGCCGTCGAGCACGAAGCCGCCGCCGACGCCGGTGGAGACCACCATGCCGAGCATGGCCCGGCTCCGCGCCGCCGGGTCCTCGCTCAGGCCGCGCCACCACTCCCCGAGCGCCATGCACTGGGCGTCGCCCGCGAGCCGTACGGGCCGGCCGGGCAGCACTTCGCCGAGCGCGTCCACCAGCGGGAAGTCGCGCCAGGAGGGGATGTTCACCGGGCTGACGGTGCCCCTGCGCGGGTCGAGCGGCCCCGCGGAGCCGATCCCGACCCCGACCAGGCGTGCGGGCGCGACGCACTCGGTGATCTTTCCGACGACCTCCGACAGTGCCCGGTCGGCCGAGTCGGCGCCGTGCAGCGGCACCTCCGCACGGGCCAGCATCTCGCCGTCGGGCGCGACGGCCGCGGCGGCGAACTTCGTGCCGCCGATGTCCACCGCGAGGACGGTCATCGCCGCATCCCCGGCCTCTCGACCACGCCGGCACCCGCCTTCTGTCCGTATAACTCGCCACTTAACCGGATAAGGTCCGGCCACGGTATTCCGCGGGCGACCACCACGTCAACGGGTGATCACCGGCGGGACCCTTCCCCGCCCTCCGGCGTCTCCCGACGGGGGACGAAAGCCCAGAAAGGAAGGGAGATCAGCATAGGGCGGCACATCCCACCCGGGATCGAGCGAACCGGTTAAGCCGGAAAGGATCACACCGGCCGTCACCAAAAAAGGGGGGTATCCATAATTCCGATGGGTTAGGTAGGGTTAAGGAGTGGATTTCGACTACACCATGGCGATCGGCTCGTTTCTGGTCGCGGTCGTCGTCGGCCTGACCGGAATGGGCGGCGGCGCCCTGATGACGCCCATGCTCGTGACGTTCTTCGGCGTGCCGCCCCTCGCCGCCGTCTCCAGCGACCTCGTCGCCGCCGCCGTGATGAAGCCGGTGGGCAGTTTCGTGCACCTGCGCCGTGGCACGGTGAACCTGAGGCTCGTCGCCTGGCTGTGCGCGGGCTCGGTCCCCGCGGCGTTCTGCGGCGTGCTCATCGCCCGCGCGCTGGGCACGGGCGAGGGCGTACAACAGGTGATCCAGAAGGGCCTCGGCGTCGCACTGCTGATCGCGGCGGCGGGCCTGGCCGTGCGCGGCTATCTCGCGATGCGCGACCGCGCCGAGGGCCGCACCCCCGAGACCGGCCGCCGTACCGCCGCCCCCGGCGAACCGGCCGCCACCGAGATGCCCTCCGTCACCGTACGGCCGCTGCCGACCGCACTGGTGGGGGCCGTCGGCGGACTGGTGGTCGGCATCACCTCGGTCGGATCCGGCTCACTGATCATCGTGGCTCTGCTCGCGCTCTATCCCGCGTTGAAGGCCAACCAGCTCGTCGGGACCGACCTGGTCCAGGCCGTGCCGCTCGTCATGTCGGCCGCGCTCGGTCACCTGCTGTTCGGCGAGTTCACGCTGTCGGTCACCCTCGCACTGCTGGTGGGCTCCATCCCGGGCGTCTACCTCGGCTCGCGGATCTCCTCGCGCGCCCCGGGCGGACTGATCCGCCGGGCCCTGGCGTTCGTGCTGCTCGCCTCGGCGCTGAAGATGTTCGGTGTCCCCAACACCGGCACCGTCTGGACGCTGCTCGCCGTGCTGCTGCTCGCCCCCGCCTTCTGGATGGTCCTGCGCGTGCGGTGCGGCCTGCCCGCGCTCCCCTGGAGCCGGGAGACTCAGGCCGCCGGGAGGTGACGGCGCAGGAAGTCCATGGCCAGCGCCCACGCCGTACGCCCCGCCTCCGGGTTGTGGAACATCGGCGCGTAGTAGTTGTGGAAGGCGTGGCCGGCCTCCTCCTGCACGTGGACCTCCGCGTTCGGCCGCCGGGCCGCCGCCTCCTCCACGACGGCCACCCGGTCGCGGGGGATGTAGGGGTCCCGTCCGCCGAAGTGGAACTGGATCGGGCAGCGGATGCCGTCCAACAGTTGCGGCGCGTCCGGCACGGCCGAGCCGTAGAAGGACACCACGGCCGACAGGCCGCTCCCGTCGCCGCGGGCCGCCACGGCGTAGGCCAGCGAGCCGCCGAGGCAGAAGCCGAGCGCGCCGACCCCGCCCGTCACCTCGGGCCGCGCGGCGAGCGCGGCCACCGCGGCGGCGCAGTCGTCCGCGGCCTTCTCGGCGTCGAGGTTCGCCGACAGCTCCAGCGAGGCGCGCAGCCCCTCCTCGTCGTGCGCGGCCGCCCAGCCGGGCCGAAGCCGCCAGAAAAGGTCCGGCACGCCCACGACATAGCCGAGCCCGGCGAGGTCGGCGGCGACCGCCCTGATGTAGTCGCTCACGCCCCAGATCTCCGGGATCAGCAGCAGCCCCGGGCCGGTCCCCCGCTGCGGAATCCACAGGCGCAGGTCGAACCCGCCGTCCGTGACCGTCACCGTCTGCGTGCGCTCGGGCATCCGTTCCTCCCAACCCCGATCCCGATCGAGATCTTCTCACGCATCGCTACCGTGTGACCGTGACGCCCTCCCCCGTTCCCCGCATCGAGATCGACGGCCGCCCTCCCACGGTCGAGCAGTTGAGCCACCCCGCCCTCGTCAACTACGGGCACTTCACCGCCATGCAGGTGAGAGGCTTCGCCACCCGCGGTCTCGCCCTCCATCTGGACCGGCTCGACGCCGCCACTCGAGAGCTGTTCGGCACGGGCCTCGACGGCGACCTGGTCCGTCGCCGCATCCGGCACGCGCTGGGCGACGACACCCCCGACGCGTCGGTCCGGGTCGTCGTCCATCGTCCCGACGCCGGCGCCGCCCCGTCCGTCATGGTGGTCGTACGGCCGCCGGTCCCCGCGCCCGAGGGACCGGTCCGCCTGAAGTCCGCGCACTACCAGCGGCCGGTCGCGCACATCAAGCACGTCGGGGCCTTCGGGCAGATCCACCACCGCGAGCTGGCCGCGCGCGAGGGGTTCGACGACGCGCTGCTCACGGGCCCCGGGGGCGCGATCTCCGAGTCCGGCATCGCCAACGTCGCCTTCTTCGACGGGTCTCGGGTGATCTGGCCGGACGCGCCCTGCCTGCATGGCATCACGATGCGGCTGCTGGAGCCCCTGCTGCCCGCCGCGGGGTTCCCCTCCCATCGGGCGCCGGTGCGGCTGGCCGACCTGCCGTCCTTCCGGACGGTGCTGGTGACCAACTCCCACGGGGTGGCGCCCGTCGACAGGGTGGACGGCCTCGCTCTGCCCATCGACGCCGCGTTCGCCACGGCCGTGACGGAGATCTACGAGTCCGTTCCCCGGGACCCGATCTGAACCACGCCTCCGCCCGCACGTCGCGTCCGGGGCGGTGGCCGACTTGAGCAGCAGCCCGAGCAGGCCGCCCCGATCGCCGAGGCCGGTGCGGATCACCCCGGAATGGACGGCGTCCGATTCGGTGTGTGCGACTTCCGGCGTACGCGGCGTGGGCGGCCATACGGACGGCGTAGCGGCGGTCCCGCCGCGTGGACGATCCCCGGGGCCGCCGGAACCGGGATGATCGGGAAATGTGACCAAAGCGATGGCCGCCCTGCTCACCGCGGCCGCCCTCCTCGCCGCCCTGCAGGGCTGCGCCTCCCCGCCCCGCCCGCATCCGGCCTCCGACTGCGGTCCCGGCGCGACCTGCGGCGCCGTACGGGTGCCGCTGGACCGCAGCGACCCGTCGGCGGGCACGGTCGGGATCGGATACACGCTGGTGCGGCACCTCGACGACTCCCGGCCGGCGCAGGGGACGATCGTGCCCGATCCCGGCGGCCCCGGTGCCTCGGTGACCGCCGCGCTCACCATGTACGCCACCGGATACCGGGACCTGCTCCGCACCCACGACCTGCTGCTCGTCGACCCGCGCGGCACCGGCGTGTCCGGGCCGCTGCGCTGCCGCGCGGTGTCCGGCACGACCACGGCGAGCCCCAAGGCCGAGATCGTGAGGGCGATCGGCGCCTGCGGCCGGGAGCTCGGCGACCGTAGCCGTCACCACACCACCGAGGCCGCCGCCGACGACATCGACGCCGTCCGCGCCCACCTGGGCATCGACCGGCTCGACCTGCTCGGCCAGTCGTACGGCACCTATCTCATGACGGTCTACGCGCAGCGGCATCCCGAGCACGTCCGCTCGATCGTGTTGTCCGGGGCGTACCCGCTCCGGCCGGATCCCTGGGGCAGGCCGGGCGTGCAGGCGCTGCGCCGCGCGGTGGAGGCGCTGTGCGACCGCTCGCGCGGCGCGTGCGAGGGGCGTGCCGTGCTGGCCGATCTCGCGACGGTCGCCGCGCGGCTGCGGTCTCGTCCGGTCGCCCTGGACGGCGGCGGCGCGCTCGACGAGGCGGCCCTCGCCCGGCTGGTCTACACGGTCGCGTCGGACGACCCCGAGCTGTTCGGGCGGCTGCCCGCGATGCTGCACCGGGCCGCCGCGGGCGAGACCGGGCCGCTCGCGGCGCTGGCCGCCCGGACACGCGAGGAGGGGGTGCGGGACGGCGAGGAGTTCAGTGTCGCCCTGTTCGCCTCCGTCGTCTGTCACGACTACCCCACGCCGTGGAAGGCGGGCACGCCGATCCGGGAAAGGGCCGCGCGGTACAAGGCCCTGCTGGCGGGACTCGACCCGGCCGATTTCCGGCCCTTCAGCCCGCGGGCGTGGGCGAGCGCCGTTCCGGACCGGGGTGACGTCTGCGCGGACTGGCCGGGCGACGCGCGGACTCCGTCCGCCCGGCGGCTCCCCGATGTCCCCGTGCTGGTCGTCTCCGGCGAGTTCGACCTCAACACCCCGGTCGAGGAGGGCCGGTCGGCGGCGCGGCGATATCCCACCGCCGAGGTCGTCACGGTGCCCAACAGCGGGCACGTCCCGGAGAGCGGCGGGAGCGCGGCCTCCTGCGTGATCGCGCTTCAGGCCCGCTTCATCCGCACCGGGCGGCTCACCGGCGCCGCGTGCCTCGGAGCGGTGCCCGCCGTCCCGGTGGAGCGGCTCTAAATGGCGCGGAGCGCGGGGAGGAGCTCCTTCTCCGACCACTCGAAGAACTCCCGCTGGTGCTCCCGCCCGACCTGCACGAGCGCGAGATGGGTGAATCCGGCCTCGGTGTACTGCCGCACGGCCTCGACCACGGCGCCGACGTCCGCCCCGCAGGGCACCTTCTCCGCCACGTCCTCCGGCCGTACGGTCTCGGTCGCGGCGGCGAAGTTGACCGGCGCGGGCAGCTCCGACATGACCTTCCAGCCGGTCACCGACCAGCGCCACAGGCGGTGCGCCCGCTCGATCGCGGCGTCCTTGTCGGGGTCGTAGCAGACGGCGAGCTGGCCGTAGACCGGCTTGCCCTCGCCGCCGGACGCGGCGAACTTCTCCACCAGCGACCCGTCCGGGTCGGTCGCCACGAGGCCGTCGCCGAGCTCGGCGGCGATGTCCACCGACTGGTCGCCGGACGCGGCGACCGCGATGGGCACCGGCCGCTCGGGCAGGTCGAACAGCCGGGCCGAGTCGATGTCGAAGTACTCGCCACGGTAGTTGCGGTAGCCGCCCTGGAAGAGCTCCTTGACGACCTCGATGGCCTCGCGGAACATCTCGTGCCGGGTGTTGACCGGCGGCCAGCCGTGGCCGACCACGTGCTCGTTCAGGTTCTCGCCCGCGCCCAAGCCGAGGGTGAACCGGCCGTCGCTGAGCACTCCCACCGTGGCCGCCTTCTGCGCCACCACCGCGGGGTGGTAGCGCATGATCGGGCACGTCACGTAGGTCATCAGCGGCAGTCGCTCGGTGGCCTGCGCCACCGCGCCCAGCACCGACCAGGCGTACGGGGAGTGGCCCATCTCCTCCAGCCACGGGAAGTAGTGGTCGGAGATGACCGCGTAGTCGAAGCCCACGCGCTCGGCGGTGACCGCGTCCTCCACCAGTTCCTTCGCGGGCGTCTGCTCGCACATCAGGGTGAAACCGATCTCTGCCATACGGCCACCCCTACCCACGTCCGGGCGTTCAGACCGCGCGGTGGTACTGGTCGGGCCAGCGTCCGCCCACACCGAGCTCCCGTGCCGCGTTGTTCGGCCAGTAGGGGTCGCGCAGCAGCTCACGGCCGAGCATCACCGCGTCGGCCCGCCCCGAGGCGACGACCTCCTCGGCCTGCCGCGGCTCGGTGATGAGGCCCACGGCCGACGTGGGCAGGTCGGTCTCCGCCTTCACCCGGGCCGCGAACGGCACCTGGTATCCCGGCTCCACGGGGATCCGGGCCTTCGGCGCGTTGCCGCCCGTCGACACGTCGAGCAGGTCCACTCCGCGCGCGAGCAGCTCCTTGGCCAGCCGCACGGTGTCGTCCGCCGTCCAGCCCTCGCGGGGGTCCTCGGGGTTCTCACTGAGCCAGTCGGTGGCCGAGACGCGGAAGAACACCGGCAGCTCGTCCGGCCACTCGGCGCGCACCGCGTCGACCACCTCCAGGGCGAAGCGCGCGCGGTTCTCGAACGGGCCGCCGTACGCGTCGGTGCGCCGGTTGCTGAACGGCGAGAGGAACTCGTGGATCAGGTAACCGTGGGCGCCGTGGATCTCCACCACCTTGAAGCCCGCGGCGAGCGCGCGGCGCGCGGCCGCCGCGAAGGCGTCCACCAGCCGCCTGATGGCCGCCTCGCTCAGCTCGTCCGGCACCGGGTGGCCCTCGGCGAACGGGATCGGGCTGGGCGCGACCGGCTGCCAGCCGTGGTCCTCCGGGCCGACCGGCGCGCCGCCCCGCCACGGGCGGTCGGTGGACGCCTTGCGCCCGGCGTGCGCGAGCTGGACGCCGGGCACCGCGCCCTGGTCGGCGAGGAACCGGGCGAGGCGGCCGAACTGTGCTTGCTGGCGCTCGTTCCACAGCCCGAGGTCGGCGGGGCTGATCCGGCCCTCGGGGGACACGGCGGTGGCCTCGACCATGATCAGGCCGGCCCCGCCCACCGCCCGGGACCCGAGATGAGTCAGATGCCAGTCGGTGGGGACCCCCTGCTCCGGGCCCTCGACGGCCGCGCAGTACTGGCACATCGGCGACATCCAGACGCGGTTGGGGATGGTCAGGTTCCGCAGGGGCAGGGGCTCGAACAACGCGCTCACGCCGCGCTCCTCTCGTCGTCGGGACTCTTGTACGATAGCTCTCGTAGTACGCCATCTGTCAAACTACGAAGACCTTCGTACAAAGGAGAGCCGATGACCCCTCGGACGCTCGACCATCCGGACCGGTCCGAGATCCGGCTCGAGGACGTGCTGCACGCGCTGTCCGATCCCGCACGCCTCCAGGTGGTGTGCTATCTCGCCGGCAGCGGCGAGTCGTCCTGTTCGGCGATCGACCTCGCGGTCAGCAAGTCGACGAGCACCCACCACTTCCGGGTGCTCCGCGAGGCGGGCGTGATCAGGCAGGTCTACCGGGGGACCGCGAAGATGAGCTCCCTGCGCCGCGAGGATCTCGACGCCCTTTTCCCCGGCCTGCTCGACACCGTGATCCGGGCGTACGACACACAGCGGGCGGCGACTCTGTAACTGTCCAAATTGCCTTGACCAGTTACCGCCTTTGCTCTACCTTTGTAACTGCCTAAGAAAATTAAGACAGTTACGACGGCGACCTGGACGGTAATGATGTTCTACGACTACTCCCTGGCCACCGAGCGCATGACCGAGTTGCACCGCGAGGCCGACAACGCGCGCGTCGCCAGCCGCCTGGTCGCGGCCCGGCGCTGGTCGCGTCTCGCGTCCTGGGCCCAGCGTCAGGCCCGGCGGGCGAGCCACGACCTGGGCTGACCGGCTCGTCACCGCGTCGGCCCGGAAGGAAGGGCCGATGCGTACGACACGCGACACCCGCACGGCGGTGGTGAAGCCGGCCGTCGCCGCCCTCATGGAGGACGCGGGCACCGGCCTCGACTACGGCACCCGGCCCGACCGCCTGCCGGGCCTGCTCAGTCCCATCGACCGCTTCTTCGTCCGCAACCACGCCCCCACCCCCCGCCTCGACGCGAGAGCCTGGACGCTGCGCGTCGATGGCGGCGGCGTGCGCCGGACCGTCTGCTACACCTACGACGACCTGTGGCGCCGGTTCCCGCTCGTGTCCGTCGTCCGCACGCTGGAGTGCGCGGGCAACCGGCGCGCCCTCTTCGGCGCCGAGCACGGACACCGCTTCGGCGGGGTGCAGTGGGGCCGGGGCGCCGTCGGCACCGCCGAGTGGACCGGAATCCCGCTGCGCTATCTGCTCGAACCGGCGGACCTCACGGACGCCGCCGTCGAGGTGATGCCGGAGGGCCTCGACGAGGCGCGCGGGCGCCGCCCGATGCCCCTCGCCAAGGCCCTCGCCCCCGACACCCTGCTCGCGCTCGCCATGAACGGCGAGATCCTGCCGCCCGACCACGGCTTCCCCGCCCGCGTGGTGGTCTCCGGCTGGCTCGGCGCGGCGAGCATCAAATGGGTGGGCCGGATCGAGGTGTCCGACCGGCCGCTCCACGTGCCGTGGAACACCGAGGACTACGTGATCGTCGCCCCCGGCCGGCCCGCCGTGCCGATCACCTCCACGCCGGTCGCGAGCCTGGTCGAGCTGCCCTGGCCCGCGCGGCTGCACCCCGGCCCGCAGACCATCCGCGGCCGGGCGTACGCCGGGGAGGACCGCGTGGCCGCCGTCGACTACCGGATCGACGACGGCCCCTGGCGGCCGGCCGCCCTCGACGGGCCGGACCTCGCGGGCGTCTGGACCCGCTGGCGGTTCCCCTGGGATCCCACCCCAGGCGCGCACGTGGTGCGGGTGCGGGCCACCGACGAGCGCGGCCGATCCCAGCCCGAGGTCACCCCCTGGAACGACCTCGGCTACTGCCACACCTCGGTGCTCCCCCACCCCGTCCTGGTGGCCTAGGGCCCGTGGTTCAGGGGACGAGCACGACCTTGCCCGTGGTCGCGCGGGTCTCCAGCGCGGCGTGCGCGGCGGCGGCGTCCTTGAGCGGGAAGCTCTGCACCAGCGGGACCAGCGCGCCCGACCCCGCGGCCGCCAGGGCCCGCTCCTCCAGGCCCCGCAGGCCGCCCGGCCGCTTCAGCACCCGCGGGCCGACCGCCACCGCAGCGGTGATGCCGCGCGCGTACAGGTCCTCCGTGGTCAGCGCCGTCGGGCCGCCCTGCGCATCCGCCCAGCCGAACAGCACGATCCTGCCGCCGACGCCGAGCAGCTCCAGGGTCTTCCGCCCGAGGTTTCCGCCGACGCCGTCGAGCGCCAGCGTGACCTCCCGGTCGCCGAGGAGCGCCCTCACCTCGTCGGGCCAGCTCGCCGAGGTGTAGTCCACGGCGTGGTGTGCGCCCAGCGCCAGCACCCGGCGGGTCTTCTCCTCGCCGCCGGCGAGCCCGACGACCGTGGCGCCGGCCCGCACCGCCGCCTGCACGAGCAGGTTGCCCACGCCGCCGGCCGCCGCCGTCACCAGGGCGACGTCGTCCGCGCGGATCCCCGCGACGTCGAGGATGCCCATCGTGGTCCGGCCGGTGCCGATCATCGCCACCGCCTCGCCGTAGCCCAGGCCGTCCGGGATCTCGTGGATCGCCGAGGCGTCCCGTACGGCCAGTTCGGCGTAGCCGCCGGGAGCCATGCCGAGATGGGTCACCACCCGCCTGCCGACCAGGCCCGGGTCGGTCCCTGGGCCGACGGCGTCGACGACTCCGGCGACCTCCCGGCCGGGAATCGTGGGCAGATCGGGCACGGGAATCGGGCCGCCGACGTATTTCCCGGCCCGCAACGTGGTGTCGACGAGGTGCACCCCCGCCGCCCGTACGGCCACGCGGACCTGGCCGGGCCCCGGCTCGGGATCCTCGACCTCCTCGTAGACGAGGTTCTCTGCGGGACCAAAGGCATGCAATCTGACGGCGTACATACGCCTGTTATAGATCTGCACCGATCACCTGCGACATCGGACGATAGTCCTAGGTCGTTGTGTGGATATCTGGCCGTGACCCAGCTCATCGCGCAAAGGTGGGGCAGATGGGGTCACAGAGTTATGGCGTTCTTCGTTGGGTTTCTCCCGGGCGGCCCTTATGCTCGCAGCAAGTCCTCTTTACTGCTGTGAGTGAGGAGATGTTGCGTGGCCGATGACGCGCCGCCACCCGGTATAGACGCTCGCGTCCCCAATCCCGCGCGCATGTACAACTACTTCCTGGGCGGAAAGGACAACTTCGCGGCCGACCGGGAGGCCGCGGAGCGGGTTCTGCAGGTCGCGCCCGAGGCCCCCTCGCTGGCCCGCCGCAACCGGGCCTTCCTGCGCCGGGCCGTACGCCACCTGGTGGCCGAGGCCGGGATCCGGCAGTTCGTGGACATCGGCACCGGACTGCCGACCGCGGGCAGCGTGCACGAGGTGGCGCACGAACTCGACCCCGGCGTGCGGGTGGCGTACGTGGACAACGACCCGGTCGTGCTCGCGCACTCCCGGGCCCTGCTGTCGGGGTCCGCCGCCGCCACCGTGACCGTGCAGGGGGATCTGCGGCGGCCCGAGGAGATCCTGGCCGACCCGGAGCTGCGGGCGCTGATCGACCTCTCCGAGCCGGTCGCGGTCCTGCTCGTGGCCGTGCTGCACTTCCTTCCCGACGACGACAAGCCGGCCGAGCTCGTGGCCCGCATCAGGGAGTCCGTCGCCCCCGGGAGTCACCTCGTGCTGTCCCACGTCACCGACGAGGAACGGGCCGGCGACGCCCGCGAGGGGGCGGCCGTCTACCGGCAGGCCAGCAGCGGCATCACCCTGCGCGGCCGCGAGCAGATCCACGAGCTGTTCGGCGGCTTCGAGCTCATCGAACCGGGCCTGGTCCCGCTCGACGACTGGCGGCCCGACGACGAGAACCTGCTCGCCCGGCAGGCCCGCCGTCACCTGCCCACCTGGTTCCTCTGTGGGGTCGGGCACGCGCCCTGAAAAGGCCGTGAATATTGTGTTACGTCCTACGTGTACTGGTTTCTTCCTTTAGGCGCCATACGCCAGGCTATGCGGCATGCTCAAGCGCACCAGGCTGTTCGGGCAGAAGACCCGAGTCACCTTCACCCTGCCCGTTGACGAGCCCTCGGGGACGGTCAGCGTGGTGGGCGATTTCAACGACTGGCTGCCCGGCCGTCACGAACTGCTGCGGCGCAGGAACGGCACCCGCACCGTTTCGGTGATCCTCCCGCCGGGCGCGCACCGGTTCCGCTACCTCGCGACGGGCGGGGTGTGGTTCGACGACGACGGCGCCGACCAGGTGGACGAGCAGGGCAGCGTGCTGCACCTCTGACCGAAAGGGAACCGTTTCTCCCGCCAGGAGTAGGGCATACGGGAACGATCGCGACACCCCGGCCCTTCTGGAGGGGGAATCATGAAGGCACTTACCTGGCACGGCAAGCGCGACGTACGGGTGGAGGACGTCCCCGACCCGGCCATCAAGGAACCCACCGACGCGATCATCCGGGTGACCACGACCGCGATCTGCGGCTCCGACCTGCACCTGTACGAGGTGCTCGGCCCGTTCATCGGCGAGGGCGACATCCTCGGCCACGAGCCGATGGGCATCGTCGATGAGGTCGGCGCGGAGGTCACCCACATCCGCCCCGGCGACCGCGTCGTGATCCCGTTCAACATCTCGTGCGGCCACTGCCACATGTGCGACCGCGCGTTGTTCGCCCAGTGTGAGACCACCCAGGTCCGTGAGTACGACACCGGCGCCGCGCTCTTCGGCTACACGAAGCTGTACGGCGAGGTGCCCGGCGGCCAGGCGGAATACCTGCGCGTCCCGCAGGCGCAGTTCGGGCCGATCAAGGTGCCGGAGGGACCGCCGGACGAGCGGTTCGTCTACCTCTCCGACGTGCTGCCCACCTCCTGGCAGGCCGTCGAGTGGGCCGAGGTGCCGGACGGCGGCAGCGTCACCGTCTTCGGCCTCGGCCCGATCGGGCAGATGTCGGCCCGCATCGCCCGCCACCGCGGCTATCGCGTGATCGGCGTGGACATCGTCCCCGAACGTCTGGAGATGGCCCGGCGGCACGGCATCGAGGTGGTCGACGGGAACGACGCCGACGACGTGCCCGAGGCGATCCGGTCGATGACCGGGGGCCGGGGCACCGACTCGGTCATCGACGCCGTCGGCATGGAGGCGCACGGCTACACCGTGGGCAAGTTCGCGCAGACGGTCACCGGCATGCTGCCCGACAAGGCCGCCGCCGCCATGATGACCCGCGCCGGGCTCGACCGGCTCGCCGCGCTGCAGGACGCCATCGAGACGGTGCGGCGCGGCGGCACGATCTCGATCAGCGGCGTGTACGGCGGGATGACCGACCCCATGCCGATGCTGCGAATGTTCGACAAGGGCATCACGCTGAGGATGGGCCAGGCCCACGTCAAGCGGTGGGTGGACGACCTCATGCCGCTCCTGACCGGCGACGGCGACCCCCTGGGGGTCGAGGACCTGGCGACCCACCGCCTGCCGCTCGACCAGGCCCCGCACGGCTACGAGATCTTCCAGAAGAAGGAGGACGGCGCGATCAAGGTGTTGCTCACGCCCTGACGGCCACTCTCCTCGCCACGGCCCGCCTGACCCGGCCGCGTACGGCGGTGCCGAGGAAGACCGCCCCGAAGACCAGTCCCACGAACAGGGCGATGGAGGCCCCGGTCGCGACGTTCCACCGTGTGGAGACCCACACGCCCGCCAGCGCGCAGCCGACCCCGATCGCGGCGGCGATCGGGAACAGCGGCGCGAGCCTGTCGGTGAGCAGGCGGGCCGTCGCGGCCGGGCCCACGATCAGCGCCACGGCGAGGATCGTCCCCAGCGCGGGCACGGTGGCGACGACGGTCACCTCGACGACCGCGAGCAGCGCGAAGTCCAGCAGCACGGTGGGCAGCCCGAGGGCCGCCGCCCCCACCGGGTCGAACGCCGCGAGCAGCAGTTCCTTGCCCACCAGGGCGAGCAGGAGCAGCACTCCCACGGCGACGGCGGCGGTCGCCACCAGGTCGCCCGTGCCGACGGCGAGGACGTCGCCCACCGTGTAGGCCGCCAGGTCCTTGGTGAAGCCGTCCTGCGCCGACACCAGCACCACACCGAGCGCGAAGCCGCCCGACAGCGCGATGCCGGTGGCCGTGCTGAAGTCCTGCCCGCGGCCCCGGCCGAACGCGAGAACGGCGGCGACCACCAGCAGCCCGAACAGCCCGCCGCCGAGGTAGAGGTTCACCCCGAGCAGGGCGGCGATCACGATGCCGGGGAACGTCGCGTGCGTGAGGGCCATCGTGAAGAACGGCAGCCGCCGCGCGACCACGAACACCCCGACGACGCCGCCGAGCGCGCCGACCAGCACGGCCTCGACGAGAGCCCGGTGCACCGTGGAGTCCAGCCAGCTCATGCCACCCCCCCGCCTGACGGCTCGGGGTTGCATTCGCAAAGAGCGCTGTGTTTATCGATTCGCTCGCTCCGCTCGCTCATGCCGCACTCTCCACTATCGCGCTGCGGGCGCGGCTCAGGCCGACCTTTCTGCGGACGAACCCGGCGACGTGGGCCAGGCCGTACATCGCGACCAGGACCAGCACCACGGTCGCGCCGGAGGCGAGCCTGACGCCGTATCCGACCGACGCCTCGTAGCTCACGACGAGCCCGAGCCACCCGGCGGACGCGCCGACCAGACAGGCCAGCGGCACGATGACCACGAGCCGGTCCGACAGGCCACGCGCCGCCGCGGCCGGCACGACGAGCAGCGCGATGACGAGGATCGTGCCGACCGCCTTCACGGCGGCCACGACGACCAGCGCGACCGCGACGTTCAGCACGAGATCGAGCAGGCCGACACGCACCCCGGCCGCGCGGGCGCCCTCCGGGTCGAAGGCCCGCAGCAGCAGCGGCCGACGCAGCACCGCCAGCAGCGCCACGACCACGACCGTCACGACGGCGGTCTGCGCGAGCTGCGTCTCGGTGACCGTCAGCACCCGCCCGAACAGGAACGCGGTGAGATCGGAGGTGAAGCCCGTCTGCCGCGACACCACCACGACGCCGACCGCGAACAACGTGGTCAGCAGCATGGCGAGCGCGGCGTCCTCGCTCACCCTGCGGCGGTGAGTGAGCAGCGTGAGCAGGACGGCTGTGACGACCCCGGCGGCCAGCGCTCCCCAGAAGATGCCGCCGTCCCCGGCCATGAGGTGGCCGATGACCACCCCGGGGAAGACGGTGTGCGTCAGGGTGTCGCTGACGAAGGCGAGCCGGCGCAGCAGCACCAGCACGCCGACCGTGCCCGCGAGTGCGCCGAGCAGGACCAGTTCGACCAGCGCGCGCGCCATGAAGGGCAGCTGGAACGGCTCGAAGAACATCATGTCTGGGTCACGATCACACGGTCGCCGCGCAGTTCGAGCGCGTGCCCGCCGTACGTCGCGCGCAGCCGCTCGGGCGTCAGCACGTCGCCGGTCGGGCCGAAGCCGAACTGGTGGTGGTTGAGCAGGCACACCTCGTCGCAGGCCAGGTGCGCGATGGCGAGGTCGTGGGTGCTGACGACGACGGAGGCGCCCTGCTCCTTCAGCGAGCCGATCGCCTCCAGCAGCGCGTGCTGGCTGACCGCGTCGACGCCGTTGAACGGCTCGTCGAGCAGCAGCATCCGCGGCTTGGCGGCGATGGCGCGGGCCAGCAGCACCCGCTGGCGCTGCCCGCCCGACAGCGTGCCGAACCGGTCGCGGGCCCGCCCGGCCAGCCCGACCCGCTCCAGGGCGTCGGCCACCTCGGCCCGGTCGCCGGCGGAGGCGCGGCGCAGCCAGCCGATCCGCCGGTAGCGGCCCATCATCACCACCTGCTCGACCGACACCGGAAAGTCGGGGTCGAGCGTGTCGGCCTGCGGCACGTAGGCGACGTCGCGGCGGGCCTGCGCCGGGGGCCCGCCCAGCACCTCGATCCGGCCGCGCACGACCGGCACCAGGCCGAGCAACGCCTTGATGAACGTCGACTTGCCGGCGCCGTTGGGGCCGATGAGTGCCACGGCCTCGCCCTCGTGGACGACGCCGTCCAGCTCCTCCAGGACCGGGATGTCGCCGTAGGCCACGCTCGCCCGGTCGAGCACCAGGGTCGGCGCGCGCTCACTCATACCGCGGTCCCTCTCAACGCGTTGACGATGGTGTCGGTATTGTGCTCCTCCATCTGCAGGTAGGTCGCACCGGCCGACCCTTCGGGGCCGAGCGAGTCGCCGAACAACGCGTCCTCGCCGGCCACGACCGTCACCCCGGCCTCGCGTCCGATCGCCTCGGCCGTCTTCGGCGGCAGCGACGCCTCCGAGAAGATCGCGGCCACTCCCGTCGCCTTGATCTTGGCGACGAGGCCGGACACCTGCTTGGCGGACAGCTCGGCCGAGGTGTCGAAGCTCGGGATGATCGATCCGACGAACGTCAGCTTGTATCGATCGAGGTAGTAACCGAAGGCATCGTGGTTGGTCACCAGCTTGCGCCGATCCGCGGGAACCGACTCGATCCTCTTCGCGATCTCGGTGTCGAGCGCGTCCAGCTTCGCGTCGTACGCCGCCCGGTTGGCCTGGTAGGCCGCGGAGTCGCCCGGATCGGCGGCGGCGAATCCCCGCTCGATCGTGGCGACCATCGTCTTTGCGTTGAGCGGGTTGTGCCAGATGTGCGGATCGCCGTCGCGGATCCGTACGCCCGTGGAGGCGTCGACCACCGGCCCGTCGAACCCGGCGGCCGAGATGGTCTCCTCCAGCCACTTCTCCAGGCCCACGCCGTTCTTGACGAGCACGTCGGCCTCCGCGATGGCCCGCATGTCGGCCGGGGACGGCTCGTAGTCGTGGGGATCGACGTTCGGCCTGAGCAACTGGTGGACGCGCACCCGGTCGCCGCCGATGTTACGGGCGAAGTCGGCCACCTGCGTGGTGGTCGCCACCACCTTCAGCGGCTGAGCGGGATCGGCAGGTGTGGAAGGTTGGTCCGAACCGCCACATCCCGCGGCGAACAGGACGAGCAGCGCGGCGGACGACAGCGTACGGGCGAGCGGCGAGAGCACGACGAATCCTCAGGTCGGCGTATCGGAGTCCACGTATCGGCGGACCATCCCTGTCAAATGTCTCGCAAATGAAAATCATTGTCAACTTGGGGCACTTCGCCGCCGGGCACTTGGGCGCCGGGGACTTGGGCGCCGGGCCCGCCCGGCCAGCACGGCCCGGGCCATGCCGGGGTTGTCGGCGAAGACCCCGTCCACGCCGAGGTCGTACAGCATCGTCAGCCAGCCCGTCACGTTCCCGGTCGCGCGCGCGTACGCCGGGCTCGCCGGGTCGCCGAGCCGGAAGTCGGCCGGGAGGTGGGCGTTCTCGTCGCGGACGGTCCACACGTGCACGACGAGCCCGGCCCGGTGGGCGTCGCGCACCAGCGTCGTGGGGGTGAGGAGGCGGCCGCCGGGGCCCGCCGGGACGACCCGCGAGGTCGCCACGCCGATGCCGTCCGCGTACGACGCGATCTCCTCGAGCCCCTCGGGCGTGACCATCCGGTCGTACGCCGCGCCGGAACCGCCGATCAGCTGGATCAGCGGCAGCGGGGTCCTCCTCCGCAGCTCGCGGAGGTTGGCCGCCTCGAACGACTGGATGAAGACCGGGTCGTGCCGGCCCAGCACCTCGAGCAGCGGCTCCTCCAGCGGCAGGCCGATGGAGGAGAAGTAGGTGGGGTGCTTGGTCTCCGGATACACGCCTACGCCGTGCCGCCGTGCCAGCTCCACGACCTCGTCGAACGTCGGGATCGGAGCCAGGCCGTCGAAGGCGGCGTTGCCGGGGCGCAGATCGGGGATGCGCTCGACGGCCCGCAGCGTGCGCAGCTCGGCCAGCGTGAAGTCCTCGGTGAACCAGCCGGTGATCGCCACCCCGTCGATGGTTTTGGTGGTGCGGCGATCGGCGAACTCGGGATGGCTCGCCACGTCGGTGGTCCCCGAGATCTCGTTCTCGTGGCGGGCAACCAGGACGTGGTCCTTCGTGGAGACCAGGTCGGGCTCGATGTAGTCGGCCCCGAGCGCGATCGCCGTCTCGTACGACGGCAGCGTGTGCTCGGGCCGCAGGGCGCCGGCGCCCCGGTGACCGATGACGACGGGTTCCGGCTGGTGTGACACAGCGGCCACCGTACAGCCGCCGCCAACGCGTACGGCTCCCGCGCCGGGACGCGGGAGCCGTACGGGGACGGGGGAACCGTCGGTGCCGTGGGATCAGACCTGGCCGGCCTTCTCCAGGGCGGTGCAGCAGGTGTCGACGATCAGGCGGGTGACGACGTAGGGGTCGACGTTGGCGTTGGGGCGCCGGTCCTCGATGTAGCCCTTCTTGTCCACCTCGACCTGCCACGGGATGCGGATGGAGGCGCCGCGGTCGGAGACGCCGTAGCTGAACTTGTCCCAGCGGGCGGTCTCGTGGTGGCCGGTGAGGCGGTCCTCGATGCCGTGGCCGTAGTTCTTGACGTGCTCCATGGCGTTCTCGCCCAGGGCCTCGCAGGCGGTGATGATCGGCTCGTAGCCCTCGCGCATCGCCTTGGTGGAGAAGTTGGTGTGCGCGCCGGCGCCGTTCCAGTCGCCCTTCACCGGCTTGGGGTCGAGCGTGGCGGCCACGTCGAACTCCTCGGCGGTGCGGTAGAGCAGCCAGCGGGCGACCCACATGTGGTCGGAGACCTCCAGCGGACCGGCGGGACCAACCTGGAACTCCCACTGGCCGGGCATGACCTCGGCGTTGATGCCGGAGATCTTCAGGCCGGCGGCGAGGCAGCGGTCGAGGTGCAGCTCGACGATGTCACGGCCGAAGACCTCGTCGGCGCCGACACCGCAGTAGTAGCCGCCCTGCGGAGCGGGGAAGCCGCCCAGCGGGAAGCCGAGCGGGCGGCTGTCCTTGAAGAAGGTGTACTCCTGCTCGATGCCGAACCACGACTCCTGGTCGGCGAACCGCTCGGCCACCTCCGCGAGCGGGGAGCGGGTGTTGGTGGCGTGCGGCGTCATGTCGGTGTGCAGGACCTCGCACAGGACCAGCACGTTGTCGCCGCCCCGGATCGGGTCGGGGCAGATGAACACCGGCTTGAGCACCAGGTCGGAGGAGTGACCGGTGGCCTGGTTGGTGCTGGACCCGTCGAAGCCCCACAGCGGCGGCTCGGCGCCGTCCGCGAGGACCTTGGTCTTGGAGCGGAGCTTCGCGGTCGGCTCCGTGCCGTCGATCCAGATGTACTCGGCCTTGTAGGTCACGTCGATCCCTTTCGAACGAGGCGGCCTGGCGTTCGTCCGCCACGCCCAACAGTGCCGTTTTGGGATTTCGTGGCTTTTGCCCGTTTGTAACCAGAGTGTTAACGCGCATTCTTTGCCTTGGCGGTGCTGTGACCGGCAGCACATGATTCCCGCTCTCCTGGGCAGTCGGAGGGGGTCAACGAATCGCAACCGCACTGGGAGTGAGGGCAGATGGTCTTACTGGGCCTGCTTCTGGTCCTGATCGCGGCGGCCGCTGTGATCGAGGTGTCGGTGAACGACACCGCGAACACCCTGCCGATCACGGTTCTGGACCGTACGTTCAACCTCAGCCCGTTCGAGCTGTTCATCGCCGGTGCCGTCACCACCGCCGTCTTCGTCGCCGGTCTGCTGCTCATCACCGGCGGCATGCGCCGGACCGCCGTGAAGCGCCGCCGTCTGCGTGAGGCGCGCCTGGCGGAGCGGGATCGCGTCTCCCGCCTGGAGGCCGAGAAGCGCGACCTGGAGCGCCGTCTGGAGACGACCTCGACCGCCTCGACGACCACCTCGACGACCGGCCCGGCCGCCGAGCCCGTCACCAAGCAGTACCCGAAGGTCGACCGGGACCGCGACGGCGTCGACGACCGTGCCCAGGACAGGGCCCAGAACAGGGCCGAAAACAGGGCTGCGGACAGGGCCGGGCGTGACACCGCGCCGCACAACCGCCTCTCCGTACCCGCCCAGCAGTCGTCCCCCGACCAGCTGGTGGCGGGCGGGCGCCACGCGGCCGACGACCGCCGCGCCTGATCCGGATGTCGTCTGATCTCGTAGCCAATTCGCCCGCGGGCCGTTCCGGCGCCCGGCCCGCGGGCGCCGGTCACGACCTGACCGGCTGCGACGGGCGCGCCCCGGCGACCGGCCGTTCGTGTGACCTCTCAAGGGCCTGGACCCTGCCGACGTCCCGCCCCTGCGCGCGCGCCAGCTCCGCGAAGGTGATCGCGTTGCGTACGGCGGCGCCGCCGGGATCGTTGTTGAAGTAGACGTAGGCGTCCGTCGCCTCGCCCAGGCGATCGACCCAGCTGTGCAGCGCGCGCCGGCCGTAGCTGGGCCAGGGCTCGGCCCCTCCCTCGTGGAAGCGCAGGTAAACCCAGCCGGCTGTACGCCACAGGGGCCCGGCCGGCCGGCCGAGCCGGTCCGCCCAGCACAACGCGGCCCCGAACTCGGTCAGCAGGGCGCGGATCTCGTCGGTCCACCACGAGGCGTGCCGCGGCTCGACCGCGACCCGTACGGCACGCGGGAACCGGGCCAGGCAGGCCCGCAGCCGCCCGGCGTCCACCTGCAGGGTCGGCGGCAGCTGCAGCAGGATGGGCCCCAGCTTCGGGCCGAGGCCCTCGGCCACGCCCATCAGCCGCTCGACCGGCTCCTCCGGGTCCTTCAGCCGCTTGATGTGCGTCAGGAAGCGGCTGGCCTTGACCGCCATGACGAAGTCGGGCGGCGTGCGCTCCCGCCACGACTCGAACGTCTCCCGCTTCGGCAGCCGGTAGAAGGCGTTGTTGTTCTCGACCGTCGCGAAGATCTCGCCGTAGCTCTCCAGCCACAGCCTCTGGGGCACGCCGCCGTACACGAGGTCGCGCCAGTCGGCGTACTGCCACCCGGATGTCCCCACCAGCACGGCCATGCCCTTCCCCTACCCAGGAGACGGCATAGATCGCGGCCGGCGGGGCACGCGACGTCAAGAACGAGCAAAAGAGGGGAGCAACGATGATCCAGGGCAAGACGATCGCATTCCTCGTCGCCCCGGAGGGGGTCGAGCAGGTCGAGCTCACCGAGCCGTGGAAGGCCGTCGAGCAGGCGGGCGGTACGCCGAGGCTGGTCTCGGTGGAGCCCGGGGAGATCCAGGCGTTCAACCACCTCGACAAGGCCGGCACCTTCCCGGTGGACGCCGTGGCCGCAGACGTCTCCGCCGCGGACTTCGACGGGCTGGTCCTGCCCGGCGGGGTCGCCAATCCCGACTTCCTGCGGATGCGCCCGGAGGCCGTACGGTTCGTCAAGGAGTTCTTCGACGCGGGCAAGCCGGTCGCGGCGATCTGCCACGCGCCGTGGACCCTCGTGGAGGCCGACGTGGTGCGCGGGCGCACGCTCACCTCGTGGCCCAGCCTCCAGACGGATCTGCGCAACGCGGGAGCGACCTGGGTGGACCAGGAGGTCATGGTCTGCACGGGCGGCCCGAACACGCTGGTGACCAGCCGGAAGCCGGACGACCTCAAGGCTTTCTGCCAGGCCGCCGTGGACGCCTTCGGCGCCTGAGCGGGGCCTTCCCCGGGCGGATCGAGGTCTGTCATGCTTTCCGGGTGCAACCCCGCGGATACACGGCATGACCGAGGTTTTCACGCTCGGAGAGGCATTGGGCGTCGTCTCCGGCGACCGGCTCCGGCATGACGCGACCATCCGCCTCGACGTGGAAGGGCCGGAGCTGACGACGGCGGTCGGCCTGGCCCGGCTCGGCCACACGGTGAGCTGGCTGGGCCGGGTCAGCGCCGACGAGCTGGGCAGCCGCACGCTGACCGTCCTGCGCGGCGAGGGCGTGGACGTCTCCCACGTACGGGTGGACGAGACGGCGGCGACCGGGCTCATCCTGCGTCAGCGGCGCATCGGCCGTTCGTCGCACGCGGTGCACTACCGGGAGGGCTCGGCCGGTTCGCATCTGTCGACCGGCGACGTGCCCGGTGAGGCGGTGCAGTCGGCGCGGATACTGCACGTCACCGGCGTCACCCTCGGTCTGAGCGGCCTCGCGTGGAGCGCCGTCCACCACGCCGTCAAGCTCGCCAGGGACGCCGGGGTGCTCGTCTCGGTGGACGTCAACCACCGCGCGAACCTGTGGGAGAGCGCCGAGGAGGCCCGTCAGGGACTCACCGAACTCGCCGCCTCGGCCGACGTGCTCTTCGCGACGCAGGACGAGCTCATGCTCGTGGAGTCCGTGCTCGCGTCCGGGCCAGAACTGGTGGTGACGCGGGGCGCCAAGGGAGCCAGCGCCACCGTCGACGGCCTGCGCTACGACACCCAGGCCGCCCCGGTGACCGCGGTCGAACCCGCCGAGGTCGGCGGCGCGTTCGTCGCGGGCTATCTCAGCGCGATCCTGGACGGGCTGCACCCGTCGGACCGCCTCAAGCGCGGCATCTCGGTGGCCGCCTTCGCCGTCGCGAGCCACAGCTCCTGGCAAGGCCTCCCCACCCGCGGCGAACTCCCCCCGTGACGCGCGCCTCTGTGGCGCTCCGCCCTGTAACACCGGGCCCGGACAATCGGATCAATGGTCTGAAGGCAGACCAAAAGGAGCCGGGCATGTCAGATCCCGTCGCAGACGCAGTGGATCTCGTCACGGCCCGGGACGGGCGGCCGCTGCCCATCACGACGGACGGCGTCCGGAAACTCCGCACCGGTTAGAGGAGGCCTCAATGGCGCAAGCCCTCGACGACGCTGACCACGACGACGACGCCAAACGACTGGCGGAACTCGGCTACAAGCAGGAACTGGCCCGCACCTGGAGCGGGTTCTCCAACTTCGCGATCTCCTTCTCCATCATCTCGATCCTGGCCGGCTGCTTCACCACGTTCAGCCAGGCGTGGAACAACGGCGGGCCTTTGGCGATCTCCATCGGCTGGCCGCTGATCTCGGCGTTCATTTTGATCATCGGCTTCTGCATGGCGGAGCTGGTCTCCGCGTACCCCACGGCGGGCGGCATCTACTGGTGGGCCGCGAAGCTGGGCGGGCCGGTGCACGGCTGGTTCACCGGCTGGCTCAACCTGATCGGGCTGATCGCGGTGACCGCGTCGGTCGACTACGGCTGCGCCACCTTCCTGAACATCACCATCGGCCGGTTCAGCGACTCCTGGGCGAACGGCAACGCGCTGCGGCAGACCTTCCTGCTGTTCGCGATCGTCCTGGTGCTGCACGCGTTGATCAACATCTTCAGCCACCGCCTGATCTCGCTGCTGCAGAACGTCTCGGTGTGGTGGCACGTGTTCGGCGCGGCGGCCGTCGTGCTGATCCTGATCTTCGGTCCGTCGAAGCACCAGAGCGTGGGCTTCCTGTTCGAGACGTTCAACCACTCCGGTTTCGGCGAGGGCGACTCGGGCCCGGCGTTCTGGCTGTACGTGCTGCCGCTGGGCTTCCTGCTCACGCAGTACACGATCACCGGCTTCGACGCCTGCGCCCACGTGTCGGAGGAGACCCACGGCGCGGCCCGCACCGCGGCCAGGGGCCTGTGGCAGTCGATCTTCTACTCCGCGATCGGCGGCTGGATCCTGCTGCTGTCGTTCCTGTTCGCGGCGACGAACGTGGACGCCGTCAACGCCGAGGGCGGCTTCGTCGGGGCCATCTTCACCTCGTCGCTGTCGTCCTCCCTCGCCACGGTCGTCTTCGGGATCTCCACCATCGGCCAGTTCTTCTGCGGCATGAGCTGCGTGACGTCGATGTCCCGGATGATGTACGCGTTCTCGCGGGACGGCGCGGTGCCGGGCTGGCGACTGTGGTCGAAGGTCGACCGCAACCGCACGCCGGTCAACGCGATCATCGGTGGCTCCGGGGTCGCGCTGCTGATCACGCTGCCCGCGCTCTACGCGCCCGAGGGCACGACGACCCCCGTCGCGTTCCTCGCCGTGGTGTCCATCGCGGTGATCGGGCTCTACCTGGCGTTCCTCATCCCGATCTGGCTGCGGCTGCGGGCCGGAGACTCGTTCCAGCCGGGCCCGTGGACGCTGGGACGCAAATACAAGGCGCTGTCCTGGATCGCGGTGATCGAGATCGCGATCATCTCGATCTACTTCATCCTGCCCATCGCCCCGGCGGGCGTCCCGGGCAACAAGGACTTCGCCTGGACGTCGGTGAACTACGCCCCCATCGCCGTGGGCGCCGTCCTCGTCGGCATCGCCCTGTGGTGGCACCTGTCGGCCAAGCACTGGTTCGCCGGACCCCGCCGCACGGTTGACGACATGGGCGACGACGTCGGCCGGCCCGAGCCCGTGGCCTGATCTGCCCGGAATACGGCCCGCCCCACCCGGGCGGGCCGTACGCTCGTCTGATGATCGACGACACCGGGCGCACGCCGTTCGAGGCACTGAGCCGCGCGGGGCGCACGCGCCGCCTGGCCGCGCTCGCCCGCACGGCCCTGTCGGCCTACGACGTGCCGGTGGCCCGCCTGACCGCGATGGCGAAGGGCTTCAACACCACCTTCCGGGTGGACGGCGCGGACGGCCGGCGTTACGTGCTCCGCGTGCAGCGCCCCGGCGGCCCGAGCCCGGAGATGGTCAGGTCGGAGGCCCTGTGGCTGCGGGCCCTGCGCCGCGACACCGCGCTGGCCGTCCCCGAGCCGGTGCCCACCCGTACGGGTGACCTGCTGACCGTGGCCGAGCACGCGGAGGTGCCGGCGGCACGCAGCTGCGTGCTGTACCACTGGGTGGACGGCCGGTTCCTGGACACCGCGCTCACCACCGCGCACCTGCGCCGGGTGGGCGCCTTCACCGCACACCTGCACCTGCACAGCGCCGGGTGGACGGCGCCGGCCGGTTTCACCCGGGGACGCGTCGACGCCGTCACCGAGCCGGGCCGCCGCACCGCGGCCCCGCCACAGGAGGAGGCCGAGCAGGCGGCACGCCTGGTGGAGCGGGTGCATTCGGCGGCGGGCGCCGAGATCGTGCGGACGGTGACGGACCGCGTCCGGCGCGTCCGGGACGCCCTGGGCCGCGGCCCGGGCGCCTACGGCCTGATCCACGGCGACCTGCACCAGGAGAACTATCTCTTCCACCGCGGCGAGGTCCGCGCCATCGACTTCGACGACTGCGGATACGGCCACTTCGTCTACGACCTGGCCGTGACCGCGGGCGAACTCGCCCACCTGCCCCACGCCGCGGACCTGCGTGCCGCCCTGCTCGCGGGATACCGCGCCGTACGGCCGCTGCCCGCGAGCCACGAGGACGCGATCGGGGACTTCACGGCGTTGCGCCGGCTTCAGCTCACGCTGTGGGTACTGGAGGAACGAGCACAGCCGATGTTCCGCGACGACTGGCGGGAGCGGGTGGCCCGCGGCCTGGAGAGCGCGGCCCGGGCCCTGTGACCGCCGACGTCCCTGATGACCGGCGGCGTCCCTGTGACCGGCGGCGTCAGGAGGCCTCGAACGCCTCCGCGACGACCGGGCGGGTCTCCTCCATGGAGGCCCGTCCGAGCTCGCGGGCGATCGAGGTCATCTCCACGTCGGGCATGCCGCAGGGGATGGCGAGGTTCCACGGCGTGAGGTCGCCGTCGACGTTGAGCGCGAAGCCGTGGCTGGTGACCGACCGGCTCGACCGCATGCCGATCGAGACGATCTTCCGCCCGGTGTCCCGCGTCCACACGCCGGTGAGCAGCTCCGACCCGGGCGGGGTGTCACGCCGCTCGGCCGGGACGCCGATCCGGGCCAGCGCCTCGACCAGCCGCAGCTCGACCTCGCGGATGTAGTCGACCACGCCCTCGCCGTCCCGCAGCTTCACGATGAGATAACCGACGAGCTGCCCGGGCCCGTGATAGGTGAGCTGGCCGCCACGGCCGGTCGGCACCACGGGGATGCCGGCCGACGGGTCGGGCAGGTGGGTCTCCAGCGTCCGCTTGCCGATCGTGAAGACCGGCGGATGGCTGAGCAGCCACAGGGTGTCGGGCCGCGCGTCGTCCTGTCGTTCCTCGACCAGCGCGGCCATGCGCTCCATGGCCTTCTCGTAGTCGACCAGCTCGTCCTGGACCAGCGTCAGGGGCCGTTGCCGCATCATCGCTCACCTCTTCCGATGTGAGCATAAACGCGGCCATGCGCCCGGTGCTTCCTACCTGGGGCCGTACGAGTGCTCGTAGCCGTGGGCGGAAGCGGACGGGGCCTTGGGAAACAGCACCCACATGATGAGGTAGGCCACGAACTGCGGACCCGGCAGGATGCAGGACAGCAGGAACAGCACCCGCACGACCGTCGGCGACATGCCGTATCGGTCCGCGATCCCCCCGCAGACGCCAGCAATGATCTTGTGCTGCCTCGATCGGTACATCGATCGGCTCCTTTCGTTCACCCGGTTCAACGGACCGTCGGGTAATCCACGTTCCGCGAGGAACCCTGAGAAAACCCCGATCCCCTGACCCTGAGGCCACAAGGAGCTATTCGCGTTGCCAGGGCGCGCCCGGCACGACGAGCGGACCGCCCGTCACCGGGTCCGGTACGACGACCGACGTGAGTCCGAAGACCTCGTGGACCAGATCGGCGGTGATGACGTCGCCCGGTGCGCCCTGGGCGACGATGCGTCCCGCCTTCATGGCGATGAGGTGATCCGCGTAGCGGGCGGCCTGGTTGAGGTCGTGCAGGACGACGACCACGGTCCGGCCGCGCTCGCGGTTGAGCTGCCGCACCAGGTCGAGCACCTCGACCTGGTGCGCGATGTCGAGGTAGGTCGTCGGCTCGTCGAGCAGCAGGAGGCCGGTGTCCTGGGCGAGGGCCATCGCGATCCAGGCCCGCTGCCGCTGGCCGCCGGACAGCTCGTCGACCGGCCGCTCCGCGAGATCGCCGGTCGCGGTGCGGTCCATCGCCTCGCTCACGGCCTTCTCGTCCGCCTCCGTCCACTGCTGCCACCACTTGTGGTGTGGCTGCCGGCCGCGGGTGACCAGCTCGGAGACCGTGATCCCCTCCGGCGGCACCGGGGTCTGCGGCAGCAGCCCGATCTCCCGGGCGACCCGTCTGGTGGGGATGCGTGCCAGCTCGGTGCCGTCCAGCAGGACCGCGCCGCGCCGCGGCCTGAGCAGCCGGCCCAACGCGCGCAGCAGCGTGGACTTGCCGCACGCGTTGGGCCCGATGATGACGGTGACCTGCCCGTCCGGGATCTCCAGATCGAGGCCGTCGACGACCGTGCGGTCCTCGTACGTGAGCACGAGCCCTTCGGCCCTCAGGCGGTTTCCGGTCATGCGGTGCCTCCGGAACGGCTGCGAGTGCGGACGATCAGCCACATCAGATACGGGGCGCCCACCGCCGCGGTGAACACGCCGACCGGCAGCTCGATCGGGGAGAACAGTCTGCGGGCCAGCAGATCCGCGGCGGTCACGATCAGGGCGCCGGTCAGCGCGGAGCCGGCCAGGGGGATCTGTGCGGTGCGGGTGAGACGGCGGGCGATCTGCGGGGCGAGCAGCGCGACGAAATCGACCGGGCCCGCCGCGCCCGTCGCCACCGACGCCAGGACGACGCCGAGGACGGTCAGGCCCAGGCGGACCCGGCCGAGCCGTACGCCGAGAGCGGTCGCCGTGTCGTCGTCGAACGACACCGTGCGCTGGGCCCTGGCCGCCCAGAGCAGCGCCGGCGTCAGCACGAGCAGCGTCCAGGCGAGCGGTGCGGCGTGGTCGTAGCCGCGGCCGTTGAGCGATCCGGTGAGCCAGACCTTGGCCTGCTGGGCCACCAGGTAGTCGCCCTTGGTGAGGAACAGCTGTGTCAGGGAGCCGAGGGCCACCGAGATGCCGATGCCGATGAGCACGAAGCGGCCGGCGTGCAGGCCCCTGCGCCAGGCGAAAACGTAGACCAGCGCGGCGGCGGCCAGGCCGCCGAGGATCGAGACGTACGGCAACGCGGTGTGCGCGGTGACGCCGAAGGTCATCGCGGCGACGGTCGCCGCGCCGGCGCCGTGTGTCACACCGATCACGTCCGGACTGGCGAGCGGGTTGCGGGCCACGGCCTGGATGAAGGCTCCGGCGATGCCGAAGGCGGCGCCGGCGAGCAGGCCGGCCACGAGGCGGGGCATCCGCAGGGTGCCGACCACGAACTCGTCGGGGCTCGGTCGCCCCGCAAGCACGCGGACGACCTCCGTGGGGCTGACGAAGGACTCGCCGACGCACAGATAGACGACGGCGGTCACCGCGAGCACCGCGCCGAGCAGGGCGGCGACGAGGGCCGCTCTGCGGTGCAGCAGGAAGCTGCCCCGCCCCGCGCGCAGGACCGAGAAGCCGGTGGGGCGCACGGGGCGGCGCGTGGGGCTATGGGGCATCGTCACGCCGCCACCACCGCCCTCCTGCGTACCAGTGCGATCAGGAACGGCACGCCGAGCAGTGCGGTCATGACGGCCACCGGCACCTCCGAGGCCGGGAAGACGACGCGGCCGAGCACGTCCGCGACCAGGATCATCACGGGACCGAGCAGGGCCGCCGCGGGAAGGACCCAGCGATGGTCCGTGCCGACGAGCGCCCGCGCGATGTGCGGGACGGCCAGACCGGTGAAGGCGATGGGGCCGGCGGCGGCGACCGCGACGCCGGTCAGGACGGTGGCGCCGAGACCTCCGAGGGTCCGCAGCAGGGGGACGTTGTGGCCGAGTCCCTTGGCCACGTCCTCCCCGAGCGCGAGCGCGTCGAGTCCCCGGGCCATCGAGGCGACCAGCAGCAGCCCCGCGAGGAGGAACGGCCAGGTCTGCCCGGCGATCTCGGCGCTCCGCCCGCTGATCGAGCCGACGTGCCAGAACCGGAACTCGTCCAAGGCCTCGGCGTCGGTCGTCGTTATGCCGGAGACGACGGAGGCGAGCAGGGCGTTCATCGCGGTGCCGGCCAGGGCGAGCGTGACCGGGGTGGCGCCGCCGCGTCCGCCGCTGGCGATGATGTAGACCGCGACCGCCGCGATCCCCGCGCCCGCGAAGGCGAACCACACGTAACCGCTCAGTGAGTGCACGCCGAAGAACGCGATCGCGCACACCACGCCCACCGAAGCGCCCTGGCTGACGCCCAGGATGCCGGGCTCGGCGATGGGGTTGCGGGTGATGCCCTGCATGACCGTGCCGGCCACGGCGAGGGCGACGCCGACCATCACCCCGACGAGCGTGCGAGGCACCCGCAACGACCGTACGACGTGGGCGTCGTCGCTGCCGCCGCCGTGAATCAGGGCGTCCACCACCACGCTCGGCGCGATCGGGCGGCTGCCTGCCGCGAGGCTGAGCAGCACGGCGACAACCAGCAGTCCGGCGAGGACCAGCAGGAGTGCGCCCCCGGCCGTCGGGCCGACGCGGCGTCGGGTGGCACTGGGCATTCGTTCGCTTTCTCGGAGCCGGTGAGGGACCGCGTGCGCCTACCCGGCGAGGTACCTGTCCAGATCCCCGACGACCTGCATGGCGGCGGTGACACCGAGACCGAGATACCAGGTCTCGTCCGGGACCTCGTAGGCGTGCCCGGCCTTGACCGCCTTGAGGTTCTTCCACAGCGGATTGCCCTGGACCGCCGACTTGTCGGTGGCCTTCGGATCGCCGTAGACGCCGGTGAAGATGACGTCCGCGTCCGCCTGGTCGATGTTCTCCGCGCTCACCTCGGCGGCGAGGTCGGGGATGTTCTGGTTGTCCGGGCGCGGAATGCCGGCGTCCTGGAGGATGGTGCCGATGAAGGAGGCGTTGGCGTAGAGCCGGATCGCTCCGTCGGGCATGAAGCGCACCATCGAGACGACGGGCTTGTCGTCGCCCAGCTTCGCGCCGAGGTCCTTCACCTTGCGGTCGTACTCCGCGAGTTTCGCCTTGGCCTCCTCGGTCTTGTCGAGGGCGGCCGCGTTGAGGAGGTAGTTCTCCTTCCAGGTGAATCCGGGACGGATGGAGAACACGGTCGGGGCGATCTTCGACAGCTCGTCGTACTGCTCGGCGGCGCGCAACTGGCTGCCGAGGATCAGGTCCGGGTGCAGCCCGGCGATCGCCTCCAGATTGAGGTTGTTGATCGTGCCGACGTTCTTCGGGGTGCCGGCGTCCTGCTTCAGGTAGGACGGCAGTTCGGGCGACCCCTCGCTGGGCGCGAAGCCGACCGGCTTGACGCCCAGGGACACGACGTTGTCGAGCTCCCCGACGTCCAGGACGACGACCCGCTGGGGCGCGGCCTTGATCTCGGTCGTGCCCATGGCGTGGGTGACGGTGCGCGGCCACTCGCCCGGCTTTGCATCGGTGCCCATCGCGGCGGTCTTCTCCGCGGCGGTGCCGAAGTCCGCGCCGCCCTTGGCGACGGCCTTCTTGGCGGCCTCGGCGGCGGGCGTTCCGGCGGCGGCGCCCGAGCCGGAACCGGAGGAGGTGCCGCAGGCGGCCAGCGAGAGGGCGACCGCGACGGCGCCGAGACCGAGACCGAGACCGCGGTGCCGGAGAAACATACAGGACTCCCTGCCGAGACAGTGATTAGGTAAGCCTTACCTTATAGGGATCTTCTCTGGTTTCTACAAGCCCGAAAAGTGTGGTTATGGTCACTGATGTCATCCAACGCGCAGGGTCGCCGATTCGGCGGCATCTCACTGGTGATCTTCTTCGGGAAGAGGGCATATAGGGAGGCAAAGAACCGTCTTTGGAGATTCACATGGACATAGCGGCCCTGCAGGCGCAGACCCGCCTGCACCTGCGGCAGAAGATCACCATGATGGTGAACAGGTACGTCGTCCATGTGGCTCGCCCCGACGGTTCCGAAGGCGAGATCGTGGCCTTCGCGGAGCAGAAGCGGATGGCGCTCAAGGAGCAGGTCACGCTCTACACGGACGAGTCCCGGCAGGAGACGCTGGCCGGCTTCAAGGCCCGCAAGGTCCTCGACCTGGCCGGCGAGTACGACGTGATCGACCACGCGGGGGCCCCGATCGGCACGTTCCGCAAGGACTTCGGCCGGTCGCTGCTCCGCTCGACCTGGCACCTCCAGCAGCCGGGACTGCCGACACTGACCGGACATGAGCGGAACATGGCGGTCGCTCTGCTGCGCCGGTTCTCCGACTCACTGGAATGGCTGCCGTACCACTTCGACTTCAGCATCGGCGCCTCGATCGCGTTCTCGGTCGACCGCAGGTGGGGCCTGCGCGACCGGTACGCCATCGAGATCCGCGACCCACGCCTCGACCGCCGCCTCGTCATCGCCATGGCCGTGGCGCTCGACGCCCTCCAGGCCCGATAGCGGGAGGGAATCACCGAACCAGGTCAGCCTGTTATAGTCAGCGGCAAGCCGTATGGTTCTGGCTCCATCTGTGAGCCCATACGCGCGTCGCACGTGTCCCGCGAGCATCTCTCCGCCACCGGTCCAAGCAGCACGGGCCGCCATGCACCGAGACGCCGCGCCGGGAGGAAACCTCGGTCCTCGCGAAGCCCGCTCCGCCGGGCCTTCGCCGCGGTCCCCGCTCCCTCCCCCTCCGCTCCGGCCGGACCGGCCGTCCCTGATCAGCGTGCACCCACATGTCCCAGACCCAAGGAGTCCCATGACCACCACTCTCAGCGTCCCGAAGCCGCGCAGCGGTTCCCGCACCAGGCCGGCCCGTACGAAGGACACCCGGACCACCGAGGTCACCGGCCTGCTCGACCGGTCGGGCAGGAACACGGTCATCCGTACGAACGGCTACCTGCCCGGCCCGAAGGACGTGACCGTCCCGGCCACGCTCGCGGACGCGCTCGGCCTGCGCCGCGGCGACCACGTCCGCGGCATCGCCCAGAACGGCACGCTCACCGCCGTCACGGTCGTGAACGGCGCGCCCGTGGACACCGCGCGGCCGGATTTCGCCGATCTCGTGCCGATCCACCCCGACGAGCGGCTGCGCCTGGAGACGACGCGGACCATGCCGGCCACGCGGGTCGTCGACCTGTTCGCCCCGATCGGCAAGGGCCAGCGCGGCCTGATCGTCGCCCCGCCGAAGGCCGGCAAGACGATGCTCCTCAAGGCCGTCGCGAACGCGATCACGACCAACCACCCCGAATGCCACCTCATGGTCGTCCTGGTGGACGAGCGGCCCGAGGAGGTCACCGACATGCGCGAGTCGGTCCGGGCCGAGGTCATCGCCTCGACCTTCGACCGCGCGCCGCAGGACCACATCGCCGTGGCGGAACTCGCCGTCGAACGGGCCAAGCGGCTCGTGGAGACGGGCCGCGACGTGGTCGTACTGATGGACTCGATCACCCGCCTCGGCCGGGCGTACAACATGGCCGCGCCGAGCGGCGGGCGCGTGCTGACGGGCGGCATGGACGTCCGCGCCCTGCACCAGCCCAAGAAGGTGCTCGGCGCCGCCCGCAACATCGAGGGCGGCGGCTCGCTCACGATCCTCGCCACCGCGCTGGTCGAGACGGGCTCGAAGATGGACGACATCGTCTTCGAGGAGCTCAAGAGCACCGGCAACATGGAGCTGAAGCTGAGCCGGAGCCTGGCCGACCGCCGCGTCTTCCCCGCCGTCGACGTCGTCGCCTCCGGCACCCGCCGCGAGGAGCTGCTGCTCCACCCCGCCGAGCTGCCGCCGGTGCGGCGACTGCGCCGGGCGATGCAGGACCAGGAGGCGTTCGAACGCTTCCTCACCACGCTGAAGAACACGGGCTCGAACGCCGAACTCCTCCTGGCCCTGGCGAAGGGCTAGGCAGCCACGACCTAAACCCCGATCGGGTGCCAGACGGTCTTGGTCTCCAGGAACGCCGTCATCCGCTCGATGCCGGGGTCGGCGAGCCAGTCCACGGGAGCGGCCGGCGGCCGGAGCACCCGCTTGAGGTTCTCCGCGGCCAGTTCCTCACACGTGACGGCCAGCTCGGCGTCGGCGCCCGTCAGATCGATGCCGTTGACGTCCATGTGGCCCGCGAGCCAGGGGGCGATCTCGGCGGCCGAGCCGGTGAGGATGTTCACCACCCCGCCCGGCAGGTCGGAGGTCGCCAGCACCTCGGCCAGCGTGATCGCCGGCAGCGGCGCGCGCTCGCAGGCCACCACCACACAGGTGTTGCCCGTCACGATCACCGGGGCGATCACGCTGACCAGCCCGAGCAGCGGTCCCTGCGGGGCGACCACGGCCACCACGCCGGTCGGCTCCGGGCTCGACAGGTTGAAGTACGGCCCGGCGACCGGGTTGGCCGACCCGAGGACCGCCCCGATCTTGTCGGACCAGCCCGCGTACCAGACCAGCCGGTCGACCGCCGCGTCCACCATCTCGCCGGCCTGCTTGGCCCCCACGCCGCCCACAGCGGTGATCTCCGCGACGAACTGCGCGCGGCGGCCCTCCAGCATCTCGGCGATCCGGTAGAGGATCTGGCCCCTGTTGTACGCCGTGGCCCCGGACCAGCCCGGGAACGCCTTGCGCGCGGCCGCGACCGCGTCCCTGGCGTCCTTGCGCGAGGCCCTGGCCGCGTTGGCGATGAAGTCGCCCTTGGAGGAGGTCACGGCATACGACCTTCCGCTTTCCGAACGCGGGAACGCGCCGCCGATGAACAGCTTGTACGTCTTGCGCACGCCCAGCCGTTCTGTGCGCTCACTCATCGAAGGTTCCAATCTCCAGTGGACGGGCCGGCCGGTAGGTCTGGCCGCAGCGGCACACGCCGCCGCGGTGCGCGAACCAGCCGTGCCGTACGGCGAAGCGGCCGGAGCGACGGGCCCGGGCGAAGCCTTCGCCGGCTCCCGCGCGGGCCCGCCTTACCAGCCGGCGGCGCTGCCCGTCGCCGCACCTGCCACACGGGCGGCCGGAGGGGTGATCACACCGCAAGGTATGCCTCCAGACCCTGGCGCCCGCCTTCGCGGCCGTAGCCCGACTCCTTGTAGCCGCCGAACGGCGAGGTGGGATCGAACCGGTTGAACGTGTTGGACCAGACGACGCCGGCCCGCAGCCGGGCCGCCGTCCACAGCATCAGCGAGCCCTTCTCGGTCCACACGCCCGCCGACAGCCCGTACGGCGTGTTGTTGGCCTTCTCCACGGCCTCGGCCGGGGTGCGGAAGGTCAGCACCGACAGCACCGGGCCGAAGATCTCCTCGCGGGCGATGCGGTGCGACTGGGCCACGCCGGTGAACAGGGTGGGCGGGAACCAGTAGCCGCGGTCGGGGATCGGGCAGGCCGGCGACCACCGCTCGGCGCCCTCGGCCTCCCCTGCCTCCGACAGCTCGCGGATCTTGGCGAGCTGCTCGGCCGAGTTGATCGCGCCGATGTCGGTGTTCTTGTCCAGCGGATCGCCGAGCCGCAGCGTGCCGAGGCGCCGCTTGAGCGCCTCCAGCAGATCGGCGGCGACCGACTCCTGCACCAGCAGCCGGGACCCGGCGCAGCAGACGTGGCCCTGGTTGAAGAAGATGCCGTTGACGATGCCCTCGACGGCCTGGTCGAGCGGCGCGTCCTCGAACACGATGTTGGCGGCCTTGCCGCCGAGCTCCAGCGTGAGCTTCTTGCGGGTCCCCGCGAGACTCCTGGCGATGAGGCGGCCGACCTCGGTCGAGCCGGTGAAGGCGACCTTGTCCACGCCGGGGTGGTTCACCAGCGCCGCGCCCGTCCCGCCCGCGCCGGTGACGATGTTGACGACCCCCGGCGGCAGGTCGGCCTGACGGCAGATGTCGGCGAACGCCAGCGCGGTCAGCGGCGTGGTCTCGGCCGGCTTGAGCACGACCGTGTTGCCGCAGGCCAGCGCGGGCGCGATCTTCCAGGCCAGCATGAGCAGCGGGAAGTTCCACGGGATGACCTGCCCGGCCACGCCCAGCGGACGGGGATCAGGACCGAACCCCGCGTAGGAGAGCTTGTCGGCCCAGCCCGCGTAGTAGAAGAAGTGGGCGGCGACCAGCGGGAGGTCCACGTCGCGGGACTCCCGGATCGGCTTGCCGTTGTCGAGCGTCTCCAGCACGGCCAGCTCACGCGCCCGTTCCTGGATGATCCGGGCGATGCGGAACAGGTACTTGGCCCGCTCCGCGCCCGGCATGGCCGACCACACGGGGAACGCCGTGGCCGCGGCCCGAACGGCGCGGTCGACGTCGGCCTCCCCCGCCCACGCGACCTCCGCGAGCACCTCCTCGGTGGCCGGGTTGACGGTCTTGTGGCGCTCCTCGCCCTGCGGCTCGACCCACTCGCCGTTGATGAACAGGCCGTACGACGGCCGGATGTCGACGATGTCCCGCGACTCGGGCGCGGGTGCGTATTCGAACATGCCTCAGTCCAGCCCTCAGTCCAGCGTGAAGTAGTCGGGACCGGCGTACCGGCCGGTGGCCATCTTCTGCCGCTGCATGAGCAGGTCGTTCAGCAGCGAGGAGGCGCCGAGGCGGAACCAGTCGGCGTGCAGCCAGTCGGGCCCGGCGGTCTCGTTGACCAGCACCAGATACTTGATGGCGTCCTTGGTGGTGCGGATGCCGCCCGCGGGCTTCACGCCCACCTTGCGGCCGGTCGCGGCGAGGAAGTCGCGCACGGCCTCCAGCATGACGAGCGTCACCGGGAGCGTCGCTGCCGGCGACACCTTGCCGGTCGAGGTCTTGATGAAGTCCGCCCCGGCGATCATCGCGAGCCAGGAGGCCCGCCGCACGTTGTCGTACGTCGCGAGTTCGCCGGTCTCCAGGATCACCTTCAGATGAGCGTCGGCACAGGCTTCCTTGACGGCGACGATCTCCTCGAACACCTTGAGGTAGTCGCCGGCGAGGAAAGCGCCGCGGTCGATGACCATGTCGATCTCGGCCGCTCCTGCGGCCACGGCGAGGGACGTCTCGGCGACCTTCACCTCCAGCGAGGACCGGCCGCTGGGGAACGACGTGGCGACGGAGGCCACCTTCACGCCCGACCCCGCGAGGGCCTCGACGGCGGTCGCCACCAGGTCGGGGTACACGCAGACGGCGGCGACGGGCGGCACTGAGGAGTCGGCGGGATCGGGCCGCACCGCCTTGGCGCACATCGCCCTGACCTTGCCGGGGGTGTCCGCGCCTTCCAGGGTGGTGAGGTCGACCATCCCGATGGCCATGTCGATGGCCTGTTTCTTGGCGGTCGTCTTGATGGATCGCGTGCCCAGCATCGCGGCCCGTCCGTCCGCCCCGACCCGGTCGACCCCGGGAAGGCCGTGCAGGAACGCCCGCAACGTCGAGGGTGAGGAGGCGACCTCCGCGAGCGGAGTAGTCATAGTTGGCACGGAACCAGCATCCCCGACCACTTGGATTGATTCCAAACCCGGGTTCCTAAGGCATCGCCTTATCCGCCTTAGAAGTCCTACGGCCCCTGACCGTGCCAGAGATAAGGCATCCGCCCGATGTGCCGCCCCGCGCCTTAGACCGAACCTTGAAGAGTACGGAACAGAGGCCCGAAAACGAGGAGACACAGCGATGGGTCCGGAACTGCACTACCAGGTAATGATCAACCGGGCGGCCCAGCTTCAGGAGGAGGCCGCGAGCCACCGGCGCGCCCGCGAGGCGCAGGCGGCGACGAAGGGCCGGCAGCGCGCCGGTCAGCGCCGGCTGCGTGCGGCCTTCGGCAAGCTCCGCACCTCGTGAGACGCGTAAGAAGGCCCGGCCGGATCCTCCCTCCCGGCCGGGCTTGTCAGCCGCCTTGAGCCCCATGGGCCACACAGGTCTGACCAGAAAACCAGGCGAAGCCACGCAAAGGGTCATGACATGCTTTACGACATGACACGCCGGGCTGTTAGCCCCGTCTTCGTCGGGCGGGACGCGGAGCTGGAGACCCTGGGCGAGGCCTACGACCAGGCCCGTAAGCAGGCCACCGCGGCGGTGCTCATCGGCGGCGAGGCGGGCGTGGGGAAGACCCGCCTCGCGGGCCGGTTCGCCGAACAGGCCGCACAGGACGGCGCCCACGTGCTCGTCGGGGGCTGCGTGGAGCTGTCCGCCGAGGGCCTGGCGTACGCGCCGTTCACCGCGGCGCTGCGGCAACTGGTGAGGGAGAGCGGCGCGGCCGAGATCGCCGCCCTGCTGCCCGACGGCGCCGCCCGCGACCTGGCCAGGCTGCTGCCCGAGTTCGGCGAGCCGAGCGGCGACGGGGAGACCGAGTCGGCCCGTGCGCGGTTGTTCGAGCTGATCCTCACCCTGCTGGAACGCCTCGCCGAGCGGCGGCCGGTGGTGCTCGTCATCGAGGACATCCACTGGGCCGACCGCTCCAGCCGCGATCTGATCGCCTTCCTCAGCCGCAACCTCAGGACGGCCCCCGTCCTGATGGTGATGACATACCGCTCGGACGAGTTGCACCGCACCCATCCTCTGCGGCCGGTGCTGGCCGAGCTGGGGCGGGTCGACGGCGTGGTCCGGGCGGAGCTGCCCCGCTTCACCCAGGACGAGGTCGCCGCGCAGATGGCCGGGATCCTCGGGGTGACCCCCGAGTTCGCCAAGGTCGACCGGGTCTTCGAACGCAGCGGCGGCATCCCGCTGTTCGTGGAGGCGCTGCTCGACTGCGGCGACGAGTGCTCGTTCCCCGACTCGCTGCACGACCTGATCATCGGCTCGGTGGAGCGGCTGCCCGAGGAGACGCAGCGGGTGCTCAGGGTCGCCGCCGCCGGGGGCGTACGCGTCGGGCACGACCTGCTCGCGGCGGTCAGCGGGCTGTCCGACGTCGACCTGGAGAACGCGCTGCGGCCAGCCATCGCCGCCAACGTCCTGCAGGTGGCCGACGGCGGGGTGTACGCGTTCCGGCACGCCCTGATCCGCGAGGCGGTCCACGACGAGCTGCTGCCCGGCGAGCACGCGCGGATGCACGCGCGGTACGCCGAGGAGATCGACCGCGACCGCACCCTGGTGCCCCCGGGGCGGGCGGCCATCGAGATCGCCCACCACTGGTACTCCGCGCGCGACGACCTGTGGGCGCTGATCTCGGCCTGGGAGGCGGCAGAGAAGGCGGCCAAGTCGTTCGCCTACACCGAGCAGATCCAGCTGCTCGAACGCGTGCTGACGCTGTGGGACAAGGTGCCCGACGCCGCCGAGCGCATCGGCCACGACCACTGCACGGTGCTGGAACGGGCCTCCGAGGCGGCGTACGTCAGCGGCGAGATGGAGCAGAGCCTCAAGTATGTGCGCGGCGCGCTGGCCGAACTCGACGAGCGGAACGCCCCGGAACGGGTGGCCGAGCTCCTGGTCCGCATGGCGAACGTCAAGTCCCAGAAGGGCAAGCCGGGTGGGCTGGAGGACCTGCGGCGCGCCGAGCGACTGGTCCCGCGGCCGGGAGACATCCGCGCGCTCGTGCTGACCCGGCTGGGTCAGGTGCTGATGTGCAGTGACGGGGTCGTCGAGGGGACCGCGCTCACCGAGGAGGCGCTGCGCATCGCCCGCGAGACCGGCGACGAGGCCCAGGAGGCCGACCTTCTGATCAACCTCGCGCTCGGCCACTCCATCAACGGGGATCTGGAGACCACGTTCGCGCTCAACGACCGCGCGCTGGCGATGGGCACCCGCCTCGACTCGCCCCGGATCATCCTGCGCGCCCTCGGCAACAACGTGGACGCCCTCGACAATCTCGGCCGCTCCCAGGAGGCCGTGGAGCTCGCCCTGGAGGGCGAGAAGCTCGCCCGGCGGTACGGCAGGTTCCGTCACCAGGGGGTGTTCATCGCCAACAACCGGGCGGAGGCGCTGGAGTCGCTCGGCCGGTGGGACGAGGCCGTCGAGGTCATCGAACGGTCCATGACCATGGGCCCCACGATGCGTACCCGCTGGCACATGCTGCGCGTCCGTGCGGACATCGCGATCGGGCGCGGCGAGGAGGAACTGGCACAGGACATCCTCACCGAGGTCGGCGCCTTCTCCCCGCATCGCGACGAGCACACGCAGGAGTGGACGAACAACACCCGTCTGCGCGTCGCGTGGCACCTGCTGCGCGGCGAGCCGCTGCAGGCCCTGGACGTGCTGGAGGCGGCGCTGGACAACCCGCCGCTGGCCCGCAAGGCCATGCTCGCCGGGCGGCTGCTCGCGTCGGTCCGGTACGTCTGCGACGCGGCGGCGCCGGTCGCCCCCGAGCGGGTCGAGCGCGTACGCGCCATGGGCGACCGCCTGGCCGAGAACCTGGGCGACGGGCCGGTGAACGAGGCGTTCGGACTGGTGTACCGGGGTGAGTTCGACGCCGCGGCCGAGGCGTGGCGGCGGCTGGGCCGTCCGTACGTCCGGGCCAAGGCGCTGTTGCACGGCGCCCTGGCCGCCGCCGCGAGCGGCGACCGCGAGGGGGCCTCCGCTCGGCTGCGCGAGGCCTGCCCGCTCGCCGTAGCGCTGCGCGCCACCCCTCTGGCCACCCAGATCGAGACGCTGGCCCGCCGCGTCGGCTCGCCCCTCTCCGACGCCGCGCCGTCCGAGCCCGTACGGCAGGCCGACCTGACCCCGCGCGAGCTGGAGGTGCTGCGCCTGGTGGCGGCCGGGCGCAGCAACCGGGACATCGCGGCCGAGCTGTTCATCTCGGCCAAGACCGTCAGCGTGCACGTGTCGAACATCCTGCCCAAGCTGGGCGTGTCGACCCGGGGAGAGGCCGCCGCCGCGGCCCACCGCCTGTCCCTGCTCGACTCCTAGGCGATCAGGGGCTCGATCAGCAGCAGCACGCCGAAGACGGCGAACGCGGCGGCCGCGCCATACTTGATCCACTTCTCGGGCAGGCGCGTGCCGAGGAACCGGCCGACCAGGATGGCCAGCGCGTCGGCGGCGACCATGCCGACGGTGGAGCCGACCCACGTGCCGAACCAGCCGTGCTGGGTGGCCAGCGTGATGGTGGCGATCATGGTCTTGTCGCCCAGCTCACTGAGGAAGAACGCCACGCCGACGGCGATGAACGCGTTGCGGGTGGTCTTGGCCGCCTTGCCCTCCTCCTCCTCGGTGAGTTCGTCGCCACGCAGCGTCCAGGCGGCGAAGGCGAGGAACGCGATACCGGCGATGATCGAGATTGCGGTGGTGGGGAGTGCGTTACCGACGAGCCGGCCGAGGCCGACGCTGACGAGGTGGACGAGCGCGGTCGCGGCGGTGATGCCGGCCAGCACCGGCCACGTCTTGAACCGGGTCGCGAAGGTCAGAGCCATGAGCTGGCTCTTGTCACCCAGCTCGGCCACGAAGATGACGACGAGGGAGATCCAGAGGGCTTGCACGGGGTCGCCTTCCTAGAGGGGAGGTGCGACCGGGCCGCCGTACGACACCCGAGGAGTGCGGGCACGACTTCGGCCCGGCAGCATGTGTTCATGACTGTCGGGCCGAAGGTCTCGTCCGCCACGAGGGCTCCACGACCGGGCGTGCGAACGCCAGTGTGTCGATCAGTGGATTTCGGACTACTCCCCTTCGGGGTTATCCCAGTTTAACCGAGCTAAAGACTCACTCCCACCAGCACGGGCTCGTTGACGAGCCATACTCCGAACTTCTCGTGCACGCCGTCGCGCACCTCGCGGGCCAGCGCCAGCAGCTCCTCCGCGCCCGCCTCGCCGGTGGGGTTGGTGAGGGCCAGCGTGTGCTTGGTCGAGATGCGGGCCCGGCCCCTCTCGTAGCCCTTGGGGAACCCCGCGTTCTCGATCAGCCACGCCGCCGGGACCTTGACCGTGCCGTCGGGCATGTCCCAGCGGGGATGTCCGGGCGCCCGCAGCGCCAGGGCCGCCGCCTCATCCGGGCCGAGCACGGGGTTGGTGAAGAACGACCCCGCGCTGCGCGTGTCCGGGTCGCCGGGATCGAGGACCATGCCCTTGCCCCGCCGCAGCTCCAGCACGGCCTCCCGCGCGTCGGCCAGCGGCACCCGCGCACCGATCTCCACCCCGAGGCGGACGGCCAGCTCCTTGTAGGCCACGGGCCCCGACAGCGGTGAGCGCTCCAGGGCGTAGGTGACGGCCAGCACCAGGTGCCGGCCGGGGTCGTGCTTGAACGCGCTGTGCCGGTAGGCGAAGCCGCACTCGGCCGCCGTGAGGTCTGCCACCTCGCCGGTCATCCGGTCGTACACGCGGACGCCCTCGACGGTCTGCGAGACGTCCTGCCCGTACGCGCCGACGTTCTGGATAGGGGTGGAGCCCACCAGCCCGGGAACCCCCGACAGGCACTCGACGCCCGACCAGCCCTCGGCCACGCAGCGGGCGACCAGGGCGTCCCAGTCCTCCCCCGCCTGCACGGTGACGCGCACACGGCCGTCCTCGGCCATGACGTCGACGCCTTGGGTGGCGACGCGCACCACGAGCCCGTCGAACCCGTCGTCGGACACCACGAGGTTGCTGCCGCCGCCGAGCACCAGCACGGACTCGCCCTCGCGGTCGGCCTCCGCCACGGTCGCGACCAGCTCGTTCTGCGTCTCCACCTGCGTGAACGCCCGGGCGGGCCCGCCCGTACGCAACGTGATGTACGGGGCGAGCGGCACCCCTGCCAACCGGTCAGCCATCGGTCTCCTCACGCATCCCCCGGGCTGTGTGAACGACCAGGATAGCCACCCTCCCCCCGCCCCTCTGTCCCTGCGATCTTGTGGTTCGTCGCAGAACACGCGGTATCGCGAAGTGGCATCAGTGCGAGATCACGGCTGGGGGTGGTCCTCGGGGTCGTCGGCGGGGGCGTTGGCGGCTATCGACTCGTCGACCCTCGAGGTGGCCGAGCTGCCGTCCCACAGGAGCTGGGAGGCGACCACCGACGCCTCCCCCGAGGGCGTCAGCGCGGTCTCGATCGTCCCGCCGGGGGCGACGTCCCGCTTGGCCTCGGCGATCTCTTCCGGGCCCGCGGCCCCGGCGGCCTGCCTGGCGTTCCGCGCCCGCGGCGACGGCATCGCGCCGCCGTGGGCGTCGCCGGCCTCGCCGGGGTCCTGGGTCTCCGCGGCGACGCCGGCGACGTCACCGCTCTCCCGCTGGGTGGTGACCGGCTCGTTCTTGGCTTCGATGTCTCGCTCGCTCACGATCCGACCGCTACCCAGCACCGCCACGGCCAATCGACCGGTCGGAAGATGCCGGTCAGGAGAGCTGAACCACCGCGCGGGCCTTGGACAGGACGCGGGCGTCGCCGGACCTCGCGGTCAGCGCGACGACGACGCGCTTGTCCTCGCGCTTGTCCTCGATGATCCCGCTGATCGTGATCGTGGCGCCGTTGTCGTCGTCGGGCACCACGACCATGGACGAGAAGCGCACGCCGTAGTCCACCACCGCGCCGGGGTCGCCCGCCCAGTCCGTGACGAACCGGCCGCCCTGCGCCATCGTGTACATGCCGTGCGCGATGACGTCGGGTAGTCCGACCGCCTTCGCGTGCCGCTCGTTCCAGTGGATGGGGTTGAAGTCGCCCGAAGCCCCGGCGTACCTCACCAGGTCCACCCGGCGGACCCGATACTCGACGGCCGGGATCTCCTGGCCGGTCTCCACCTCGTCGTACTTGACCGTCGCCGCCATGATCAGGCCGCCCCTCCCCGCTCCACGATGGTGTTGTACGTCCGGCAGACCAGTTCGCCGGAGGTGGTCGAGACGTCGCTGCGCAGGGTCAGGAACTCGTTGCGGCCGACGCTGCGGATCTCCGCGATGGTCGAGGTGCACACCAGCTCGTCGCCCGCGTGAATGGGCCGCTCGTACTCGAACCTCTGCTCACCGTGCACGACCATCGCGAAGTTGAGCCCGAGGCCGGGGTCGGCGAGGGCGTCGCCGGTCCCGAGAAGGCTGAACACGATGGGGAACGTCGGCGGCGCGACGACGTCCGGGTGCCCGGCCGCCGTGGCGGCCCGCCTGTCGTGGTAGATCGGGTTGGAGTCGCCGATCGCCGTGGCGAACTCACTGATCTTCACGCGGCTGACCTCGTAGGGCGCGGACGACTCGTACGTCCGTCCGACGAAATCGCGGTTCAAAGGCATCGGGCCGGGCTCCTTCGGATGAGCTGGGTAGGCCGTACCGTAACAAAACGATCCCCGGTAGGCGGGCACCGCCACCGGAGATCAACGCTACCGAAGCACCGCGGCCCGGCGCCCTCCGGACACAGCGAATCCGGACACGACAAACCGGCGCCCCCGAAGGGGAACGCCGGTGTCGGAAGTGCGGTGGGGTCCTGAAGTGGTGCCTACGGAACCGCGCTTGAAGTGGTGCCTACGGAACCATGCTGAATGGTCCTACGGAACCGCGCTTGAAGTGGTGCCTACGGAACCATGCTGAATGGTCCTACGGAACCGTGCCTGAAGTGGTGCCTACGAGACCGTGCGCCGGAACTAGCGGGTCTCGCGGTGCGCCCGGTGCGTCTTGCAGTTGGGGCAGTACTTCTTCAGCTCAAGCCGATCCGGGTCGTTGCGCCGGTTCTTCCGCGTGATGTAGTTGCGGTGCTTGCACTCCTGGCAGGCCAGCGTGATCTTCGGCCTAACGTCTGTGGCAGCCACGTGGGAGTGCCTTTCTGCGTTCGGGACTACTGGACAACCCGCACCGGGGCCGCCTTGTCCAGGTGACCCGGGGAGGGTAGTAGCGGAGGCCGGACTTGAACCGGCGACACAGCGATTATGAGCCGCTTGCTCTGCCTGACTGAGCTACTCCGCCTTGACCGGAATGCATCCGGCCACGCAAGGATACCCGACCTGTACGGCTATTCGCGCATCGGGATCAGCCATGATCGAGGTCGGTCTTCCGGCGGGGACAAGATATCCCCACCAAGCCGAAAGCCCCACCCCGCAGCGCTCAGTCAGAAACACTGCTTGGATAGGACTTCTCGACTAGAGCCCCCAAACGGAATCGAACCGTTGACCTTCTCCTTACCATGGAGACGCTCTGCCGACTGAGCTATAGGGGCGGGCCCGCTTGTCGCTCTCGCGCTGCGGACAGGTGTAACCATACACGGCCACGGCGGCGTACGCGAATTCGAATCACCCCCGGGCCAGGGCGCTCAGGGCGTCGGCAGCACTCCGGACAGATCGGCCTCCGGACGGTGCCGGACCGGCACGTCGGCCGTGATCGCGTACCGGCTGAAGTAGCCCTTGCCCTTGACCGGGACCACGCTGCTCAGCGTCACCGTGGCGTCGTACGGCGCGTCCGCGCACTCGGGCAGGCACCAGGTGCCGCTGAGCTTGCCCGCGCCGGTCGCCCGGGTCGGCCCCCAGGTCCGCCAGGTGACCGCGCTCAGCGCGCTGAACTCCGAGAGCACGAGGTTCGCCGGCCGCTGGTCGGCCCTGCCCCGTTCGGCGTTCTGGAAGTTGAGCACGTACACCGGCGTCTCCGCCGCGGATTGCGTGAGCGCCGATCCGCAGCCGCCGACGGCGGCGCCGAGCGCGGCCGATCCCAGGACGGCCGCGGCGAGCGCGGAGACGGTGCCAGGCAGTCTGGCGGGCGGTCTGGCAGGCAGCCCGGACGGCGGCCCGGAAGGCAGGCGCATCGTTTCCCCCTCGGCACTCTGAGTGCCCAGGGCAGACGGCTGTTACGCCTGTGACCCGGCTACTTGACGGCCGTACGGGCGGCTGCGTCCCGGGTGGGCAGCGGGATCACCTCACACAGGTCGGCGAGGTCGACATATCGGGCGACCTCCTCGACCGACGAGCAGTCGGCCACCACACGGCCGTTGCGCCGCACCCGCAGCACCTGGCGGTCGCGGCGGTACGCGGGAACGATCTCGTATCCGTCCGGTCCCACCCATCGGCTGTCCATAGGGGAACAAAGCTATCGGGTTTTCCCCAGGCCTATCTCCCGTCCCACCAGAATCGCCTTAAGTAGGGTCTTAATCGACCCCAAGTGCCGGGCCGCACAGTGAGCGTGACACACCACAGACCCCGCGTTCACGAAGGGCCCCGCGATGTCCGACACCCCCAACCTCCTGGGCTTCCGCATCACGCATCGGGCGATGCGCACCGACTCCCGCCGCCTCGCCGACGTCACCGCCGAGATCGCCGCGGGCCGGCAGCCGTGCGGCCGGGAGCGCGCCGCCGCCATCCGCGAGTACGTCACCAAGCTGTGCCGCGGCATCCATCACCATCACAAGGCGGAGGACGATCGCCTGTGGCCCCTGCTCGTCCGTTCCGCGGGCGCCGAGATCGACCTGAGCGAGCTGAGCGAGGACCACTCGGAGCTCGACCCGCTGCTGGAGGAGATCCAGACGGCCGCGGGTGATCCGGCCGAGCTGGCCAAGCCGCTGCGCCGTCTGGCCGACCTGCTCGACGAGCACATCGAGGAGGAGGAGCGCACGATCTTCCCGATCATCATGCGGCACGTCTCAGGCAAGGACTGGGAGGAGCTGGAGCAGTATGTCCGCAAGGGCGGAGACGTGCGCTTCGAGCTGCCCAGGATCGAGCAGCACGCGCGGCCGGAGGAGATGGCGGAGCTGCGCAAGCTGGCCGGACCCGCCCTGGTGGTCATGCTGGCGCTGCTGCGCCGCGCCCACCGCCGCCGCGAGCGCCTCATCTTCGGCGCGACCTGAGCGCTGCGTCGTCAAGCCCTCGGCGGGCGGCCTCCTCCCAGTGCGGAGAGCCGACCTGCCCGGCCACCTCGGCGGCCCGCAGGTAGTGGGCCTCGGCGTCGCCGGGCCGCCCCAGGAACACCGCCAGATCGCCGAGCGAGTGCGCGACCGGCCCGAGCGTGACCGAGCCCGAGTGCAGGCCCGCCAGCTCCCCGTCGTACGGCAGGAGCAGCCGGTAGCACTCCCCGGCCACCTCGCGGTCGCCGAGCGTGATCGCGTTGTCCGACCGCAGGGACATCAGCACCAGCCAGTAGTAGTCCCGCCGCGGCCGACGCGCGGCCCGCCACACCGTGCGCGCCTCGTCCGTACGGCCGGCCGCGACGAGCGCGCGGGTGTAGAACTCGTCGAAGTCCCCGGGCAGGCGCTCCCACCGCGCGGCGATGTCCGCGACCGCCTCCTCGGCGCGCCCCGCCGCGAGCAGAACCACGTACCGGCCGACCACCCCCACCATCGCGCCGTTGGCGTCCCCGGTGCGGGCCAGTCGCTCGCCGAGCTCGGCATAGGCGCGTTCCGCCCGGTCGAACTCGCCCTTCACGAGCAGGTGCAGGGCGTCGAGGAACGCCAGGATGCCGAGGGCCAGGCCGAGCTGGCCGCTGGTCGACAGCTCCATCGCCTTACCGGCGTGCGTACGCGCGGTGGCCCAGTCGTTGCGGGACAGGGCGACCATGAGCAGCGCGAAGTGGCCGAGCGTCTGGTAGCCGAGGAGCCCTGCGGCGGCCGAGGCGGCCAGCAGGTCGTGCCCGAGCGCCTCCAGTCCTGCCCGCCTGTCCGGTGTCAGGCAGGCCCAGTAGCGGGCGTTGAGCGCCATGCACCGCAGGCGCGGGTCGCCGAGGGCGTCCGCGATCGCCAGGGCCTCGGCGCTCGCGCTCTCGACGCGCTCCGCGTCGTGTCCTTCGAGAGCGTGGCAGAGGGCGACGAGCATCCGGCAGCGCAGTTCTCCGGCCTCAGCCGGCAGCGACTCCCCGATCGCCTCGACGAGATCGGGATCGAGGGCGCGGCCCGGCTGAATCGTCCAGATGACCGGCGCGTCGAGTGAGGAGACCGCCCGCGCCACCGCGCCGCGGTCCCCCGTCTGGCGGGCCACCGTCAGCGCCTTCCTCCGGTTGCCCACCGCCGTGATCACGTCGCCCGCGTGCGCCTGCGCGGACACCAGCCGGCACAGCAGGTCGAGGCGGACCTCCCGGGGCGCGGCGTCCGCCCCCTCGCTCAGCAGGTCGAGCGCGCCCAGCGCGCCCTCCAGCAGCGCCGCCGCCTCCCTGTGGGCGTACAACGCGGTCGCCTGGGCGGCGGCCCGCGCCGCGTACTCGGCCGCCGTGAGGGCGGTCGCGGTCGTCGCGGCGGCGAGCGCGTGGTGCCCGAGCGCCCCCACGTCGCCGGGGCGCACCCGCTCCAACGCCGCGAGGGCCTTCCCGTGCATGCGCGTACGGCGCAGCCGCGGGATGTCCTCATACAACGTCTCGCGGACGAGCACGTGGGCGAACCGGACGCGGCCGGGGCGCGGCTCCTCCAGCAGACCGGACAGCACGCCCGCCTCCAGGCCGTCGAGCACGGTCTCCTCGTCGGCCCCCGGCATCGCGATCAGCACGTCCGCGTCGGCCTCGCGCCCGAGGACGGCGGCGTTGCGCAGCGTGGTCCGCGCCGTGGCGGGCAGCCGGGCGAGGCGGCGGCGGATGAGATCGCGCACGCCGGGCGGCAGGGCGTGGGCCGCCGACGGGCCGTCCACCGCGAGCAGCCGGGCCGTCTCGGTCACGAACAACGGATTGCCGCCGGTCCGCTCGGTGACCGTGCGCACCGTCGCCTCGTCGATCTTCGTGCCGGAGCGTTCCACGAGCAGGCGGGCCACCTCCGGCTCCCCGAGGCCGCCCAGGGTGACGTTCTCCGCCGTCTGCACCGCGAGCGCCGCCCCGGTGGCCGTGAGCTCGTCGTCCGCCTCGGCCGGCCGGTGCGTCAGCAGGACGAGGACCGGCGTCCCGGCCAGGCGGCCCGCCAGGTGACGCAGAAGCTGGAGGGTCTCCTCGTCGGCCCGGTGCACGTCCTCCAGCACGATCAGCAGCGGTCCCGGCACGCGCTCCAGATAGTCGCCGGCCGCCCGCGCCAGCCAGAACTGGCCCACGGGCGCGGCGTCGTCGGTGAGCAGCGGCGCCAGGCGGGCCGCGGTCTCGGGTTCGGGCGGGCAGGCCGCGGACAGGTCCCGCAGCACCTCGCTCCACGCCCACGCGGGCGGCACGCCGCCGGTCGTCTCGGGGCAGCGGCCGACCACCGTCTGCCAGCCGTCGGCCGCCAGGCGTCGCATGAGCGCGTCGGCCAGGGTGCTCTTGCCGGAGCCCGCCTCGCCGCCGAGCCAGGCGACGCGGAACCCGGCCCTGGCCCGCTCCGCCGCCGCGGCCAGCCGGGACAGCTCGGCGGTACGGCCGACCATGCGGACGGGCCCGGCACCCGCCGCCGGCACCGGGGCAGGATCGGGCGCGGGAGCCGCGCGTACGGGCACCCTTCGTACGGGAACCGCGGCCACGGGAGCCGGGGACGCGGGAGCCGGGGTCAGCGAATCGGCCTGCGCGAGGATGTCGGCCTCCAGCGCGCGCAGGGCGGGCCCGGGATCGACGCCGAGCTGGTCGGCGAGCAGCTCACGGGTCCTGCGCAGGGCCGACAGCGCCTCCCCCTGCCGCCCGGCCCGATAGTAGGCGAGCGCGAGCAACCGTACGGCGTTCTCGCGCAGGGGGTGCGCGGTGAGGTGACGCTCCAGCTCGGGCACGACCTCGGCGTGGCGGCCGAGCGCGAGCCCGGCCTCGGCGCGGTACTCCACCGCGACCGCCCGGAGCTCGTCCAGGTGGACCACCTCGGGGACGGCCCACTCCTCCTCGGCGAACTCCGCGTACGCCGGGCCGGTCCACAACGCCAGGGCCTCGTCCACGACGTCGACCGCCCGCCCGGGCCGCCCCTCGGCGAGCAGATCGGCGGCGGTCTCGACCAGCCGGGGGAAGCGCCAGGCGTCCACGTCGCCGGGCTCCAGTGCCAGCCGGTAGCCGGGGGGAGCGGTCACCAGCACGCGCGCGGCGGCGCGGGGGGCGCGGTCCGGCTCCAGCACCCGCCGCAGGTTCGACACGTAGACCTGGAGCGCCGCCAGCGCACGCGGCGGCGGCTGCCCTCTCCACAGGTCGTCGACGAACCGGTCGGTCGACACCACGTGCCCCTGAGCGCAGACCAGACGGGCCAGCACGGCACGCTGGAGCGAGGTGCCGAGGTCTGCCCGATGACCGTCGACCTCTGCCGCAATTCGCCCTAAAACCCGCAGTCTTACCATGACGGGGCAAGCATAGGGATCAGACCGGATAGTGGTAGTAACCGAGCAGGTCGTCCAGCACGGACACGTCGTCCATGCGGATGCGCGTCCCGGTGGCGAACGCGTTGATCATCTTTCCCCCGCCGACGTACACCCCGACGTGATGGGTTCTGCCCGGCCTGCCGTAGAAGACCAGGTCGCCGGGTTGCGGCACGCCGACCCGGCGCAGCCTGCCGAGGTGGTCGTCGGTGTTGCCGGGGCCGAGCACGTCGCCGCCGAAGGCCAGGCCGTACACCCAGCGGGTGAACCCCGAGCAGTCGAAGCCGCGCGTTCGGCTCGCCGGGCAGGGCCTGATCGAGCCGCTGTAGCCCCGGCACGTCCCCTTCGACGGTCCCGGCCGCGCGGCGTGCCCTCCGCCCCACGAGTACGGAAGGGTGCCCTGGGCCGCGTACGCGACGGCGACGGCCCTGGACAGTTCCTCGTCGAGCGGCGCCGATCCCACGGCGGCCAGCGCGACGATCCCTCCGATCACCAGCAGCCGGCGTTTGACCCCCATGGATCGGGACAATAGCCACTCGTCTCTTTCTTGACCATGGAAGCTTTACTCCACTCGATCGACGCACCGGAGGGGGATTGTTACCCTGAGTGCGGCTCGGCTTCTACGTTCATCGGCTTGGGCGTTCATCGGTTTGTCCGTCGAAGCGCTTCGTCCGTCGCCCCGGACCTCCCCGTCCCGCTCCCCCGGCGGTCCCCGGCGCAAGGAGAGCGAAGGGAACCACCGTGGAGACGTGGACGGCACAACCCCCTCCCCCCACCCGCTGGTGGGTGCTCGGGCTGCGCGGAGAGCTGGATCTCCACGCGGTGCGGCGCCTGCACGAGCCGCTGCGCGCGCAGATCGAGGCCCGCGGCCCGTGGCTGGCCCTGGACCTCAGCGAGGTCCGGTTCATCGACACCACGGGCGTGGGGCTGCTCGTGCGCCTGCTGCACAACCTGCGCGACAGGAACGGCGATCTGGCGCTCATCGCGCCGGGCGGTCAGGTGCTGCACATCCTGCGCTGGACGAACCTGACCCGGCTGTTCCGCGTCCTCGACACGGCCGACGCGCTGAGCGACTGATCCCCGTTCAGTTCGGGGTGATCTGCACCGGCGTGTCGCCGCCACCACCGCCGCCCGCCGGGCCACCGCCTCCCGTGGGAGGCGTCACGGACACCACGCGCCGGCAACTGTCGCCGCAGCCGCCGAACCGCTCGGTGTCGACGGGCGTGAACTCCGTCGGCGGCACGCCGCGCAACGCGCCCAGCATGGTGTCCTTCCAGATCGGCCCGGGGACGCTGGCGCCGAACACCGAGCCGTAGTAGCGGCCGCCGATCGTGACGCCGTTCAGCTTGTACTTCGACGTGCCTCGGGGGTCGCCGAGGCTGACCGCGCCGGCGAGGTCGGGGGTGAACCCGGCGAACCAGGCGGCGGAGGAGAGGTCGTTGGTTCCGGTCTTGCCCGCCGCGTCGCGTCCGATGCCGCCGACCGACGCCATCGTGCCCTTGGTCAGGACGCCGGACAGCACGTGCGCCGCCGCGTCCGCCACCTCGGGGTCGAAGGCCTGGCGGCACTTCGGGGTGTAGTCCGTGGTCTTGCCGGTGCTGTCGGTGATCCGCGTGATCGCCATCGGCGCGCAGTACTTGCCGCGCGCGCCGATCGCGGCGTAGGCGGCGGCGACCGTGACCGGGTCCATCTCGTTGATGCCGAGCGTGAACGTCTCGTACTCCTGGAGCGGGGCGCCGTCGGCGCGGTGGATGCCCAGCGACTTGGCCGTCTTGACCACGTTGCACAGCCCGACGCGGCGTTCCAGCTCCATGAAGAAGGTGTTGACCGAGTGCCAGGTGCCGGTCTGCAGGGTCAGCCAGCCGGGCGAGCCCTCGTCGTTGGTGACGGTGTGATTGACGTCGCCGATGCCCTGGCCCGAGCAGGTGGTGAACGTCGACAGGCTCGGGGCGCGGTAGCCCGCGCCCACGCTGAAGCCGTCGTTGATCTTCATGCCCTGCTTCAACGCGGTGAGCAGGGTGAACGTCTTGAACGTCGAACCGGCCTGGAAGCCGATGCCGCCGCCGTGCGCGACGTCGGCCACGAGGTTGTAGGACACCTCTTTCTTGCTCTTGCGGGTGCCGTACGGACGGCTCGCGGCCATCGCCTTGATCGCCCCGGTGCCGGGCTGCACCAGCGCCTCGGCGGCCACGGGATCGTCGGACGGGTGCACCCACTTTTTGATCGCCCTGTTCGCGGCGGCCTGCATTTTGGGGTCGATCGTGGTCCTGATGGTCAGGCCTCCGCGGTTGAGGAACGCGAGGCGCTGCTTGGCCGTCTTGCCGAAGTCGGGGTTGCTGAGGATCTCGTTGCGCACGTAGACACAGAAGTACGGATACGTGCTCGACTCGCAGCCGCCGGGCAGCGGGGTCCCCTTGTAGCCGAGCCTGGCCTTCTTCGCCTGGGCCGCCTGCTCCTTGGTGATCTTGCCGAGCTCGGCCATCCGGTCGAGCACGACGTTGCGCCGCTTCAGCAGCCGGTCACGGCTGGTCTTGCCCAGGTTGGGGTCGGTGGCGTTGGGGTCCTGCACCGCTCCGGCCAGGGTCGCCGCCTGCGGCAGCGTCAGCTCGCTCGCGTCGACCCCGAAGAAGCGCTTGGCCGCCGCCTCGACACCGTACGCGCCCGCACCGAAGTAGGCGATGTTGAGGTACTTCTCCAGGATCTGGTCCTTGGAGTACTTCTTCTCCACGCCCATCGCGTAGCGCAGCTCGTTGAGCTTGCGGGCGTAGCTGGCCTCCAGCGCCTTGTTCTTCTCCGCCTCGGTCTGGGCGGCGTTGAGCAGCACCTGCTTGACGTACTGCTGGGTGATGGAGGAGCCGCCCTGGGCCACCCCGCCCGATTGCAGGTTCCTCGCCAGGGCGCGGAAAGTGCCCTCGAGGTCGATCGGGCCGTGCTCGTAGAACCGGTAGTCCTCGATCGAGATGATGGCCGTCTTCATGATGTCGGCCATCTGGTCGAGCGGGACGACCTCGCGGTACTGCTCGTAGAACCGCGCGATCTCGTGGCCCTTCACATCCTGCACGACCGAAACCTGCGCCAGCGGGGGCTCGGCGAGGTCCCGGGGCTCGAGGCCCACGTCCTCGACGGCCGACACCAGCCCGACGCCCGCGCCTCCCACCGCCGGCAGCGCGATCCCCGCGACCAGCACGCCCGCCGCCGCTCCCATGGCGGCCAGACGCAGCACCTTCCCCGTGGCGTTCACAGGATCCTCCCCCAAATGGCTATAGACAAGGTTATGGGGCCGTAAAGCGCGGTCGGCCCACACCGTGGGTCATGCCAGCCGGCCGAGGCCGCGCGCGAGCACGGTCGCCGTCCTCGCGACGACCGCGTCGTCGCCGGCGTCGGCGGCGGCCCGGCGGTTGGTGTAGATCGCCATGATGATCGGGGCGGCGTCCTTGCTCGGCCAGACGACGGCGATGTCGTTGGCGGTGCCGTACGTGCCGCCGGTGCCGGTCTTGTCGCCGACGATCCACGTCTTCGGCAGCCCGGCGCGGATGCGCGCGTCCCCGGTCGTGTTGTCACGCAGCCACCCGATCAGCCGCGACCGGTCCTTCGCGCCGAGCGCGTCGCCCACGGTCAGCGCACGCAGGTCGCGGGCGACCGACGCGGGCGTGGTGGTGTCCCGCTTCTCCTTGGGCGACCAGACGTTGAGCTCCGTCTCCCACCGGTCGAGGCGGGAGATCGGGTCCCTGAGCGTGCGGAAGTAGCGGGTGAGTCCCTTCGGTCCGCCGATCCGCTTCAGCAGCATGTTGCCCGCGGTGTTGTCGCTGTAGATGATCGCCGCCCGGGCCAGCTCGGCGAGGGTCATGCCGTCTTTCACGTGCTTGCCGGTCTCCGGCGAGTTCGGCTTCACCTCGCCGGCCGTCCAGTGGACGACCTTCCCCGTCAGTTCGCGGTCGCTGGTGCGGGCCAGCACCGCCCCGGCGGCGATCGCCTTGAAGGTGGAGGCCAGCGCGAACCGCTCGCCCGCCCGATAGCCGATCGTCTTCCCGGTCGCCGTGTCGATCGCGTACGCGCCGATGCGGCCCTTGAAAGACGCCTCCAGCGCGCGCAGCGCCTTGGAGACGTCCGTCCGTGGCGCGGCGGCGGCCGCCGGCGTCGCGGCCGGGGCGGCCCCGACCAGGACGAAGACCGTCATCACGGCGGCTTTCACCGTCATCCGGTGTCCCATGGCATGTCCTCACTCTCATTCGTCCCTGGCCTGTCAGACGCAGGAGCAAAGCAGAGGGTTCGGATCATGTCCAATATTCATATGGGCAGCGAACCGATATCGGTCTCCGAATGCATACAGGTCAGCCCGTGTTGATGAGGCGGACCGGTTCGGCGCTTCCGCTGTTGTGTCGTTCCGTCCACGTGGTCAACGCGGTACGGCAGGCGTGGTCGAGGTGACGCAGCCCGGCCAGGTTCAGTTCGATCGGCCGGCCGGTCGGCAGGGCCTCCAGGGTGTCGAGCATTTTCGGCAGCCGCAGGAAGGTGGCGTTTCCGTTGATCGTGACCGTCACCGGGCCGTTCCCCGGGTCGTCCACCTCGACGTGGATGTGCGAGGTTTCCCAGGCGCACTTGGCCACGGCGAGCGCCAGGCCGATCAACACGCCTTCGAACATGCTGACCGACACGATCGCCAGGGCGGTGACCGCGAGGATCACCGCCTCGCCCCGGTGAGTGCGCCAGAGCGGGACCAGCTTCTTGACCGGCAGCAGCTTGAACCCGGCGTGGATCAGGACCCCGGCGAGCGCCGCGACGGGCATCAGGCCGAGTACGGCGGGCAGCAGCGCGGCGAACAGCAGCAGCCACACCCCGTGCAGCACGCGGGACAGCTTGGTCGTGGCACCGGCGTGGACGTTCGCGGCGCTGCGCATGATGACCCCGGTCATGGGGAGCGCGCCGAGCAGCCCGCACAGGGTGTTGCCCACGCCCTGCGCGAGGAGTTCCTTGTTGTAGTCGGTGCGCGGCCCGTCGTGCAGCCGGTCCACCGCCGCCGCGCAGAAGAGGGTCTCCGCCGAGGCGATGAGGGCGAACGCCACGATCGTCGCAAGGAAAGCGGTATCTGCCAGTTGCCCGAACTGTACCGGGCCCGGCGGCTGGACCGCCTCCAGCAATCCCTGCACGTCGATCCTCGCCACAGGCAGGTCGAACAGCGCGGTGACGGCCGAGGCGAGAGCGACGGCCGCCAGCGCGCCCGGCACGACGCGCACTCGGGCGGGCATCGTGGACCACAGGGCGATCACGGCGATGGTGCCGGCGCCCACCGCGAAGGCCGTCGCCGCCGGGGCCGAGGTGACCAGCTCGGCGGCGAGGCCGGGCAGGCCGGCGATCTTGCCGAGCCCGCTCGCCGGGGCCGGGGTGTCGGCCATGGCGTAGAGCTGCCCGGCGATGATGACCAGCCCGATCCCGGCGAGCATGCCCTCCACCACCGCGACGGAGATGGCCCGGAACCAGCGCCCCAGCTTGAGGGCGCCGAGCACGAGTTGCAGCAGTCCGGCGCCCAGGACGATGACGCCGAGAGCGGGCAGACCGTAGGTGTCGACGGCCTCGGCGACCAGGACGGTGAGACCGGCTGCGGGGCCGGAGACCTGAAGGCTGCTGCCGGGCAGCAGGCCGACGACCAAGCCGCCGACGATACCGGTGATCAGGCCGAGTTCGGCCGGCACGCCGGAGGCGACGGCCACGCCCACGCACAGCGGCAGGGCGACGAGGAAGACCACCGTCGAGGCGGTCAGGTCGGTACGAAGCGCACGCCGAAGCGATGAGTTGACGGCAGGCAAGGAAGGTCCTTCCACAAACGGGGAGACAGTGGCTCTCGGGTCGGATGCCGTACGGAACGCTGGCCGTCACAGCGGCTCAAAGGCCCCCGTACCGGGCCGATGCGCGAGAACCCGGCCTGTCTCAACCGTGTAGAACCAGGCGTGCAGGCGCAGCCGCCCGTCCGCCAGGCGCCGGGCGACGCAGGGATAAGTCCGCAGGTGCTCCAGCTGGGTCAGCACATGGTGTCTGGTCACGGCGTCCGCGTCGTCGTCCGGTGACGGGGACGGCTCGCGCTCCGCCGACGGTGCGGGCCGGTGACCGGCCCAGTCGATCCAGCGCTCCACCAGTGGCATGTCCGTGACGGTCGGGCGGTGGATCAGGGCGCGCACGGCGCCGCAGTGGGAATGCCCGCAGACCACGATGTCGGGCACGTGCAGCGCCTCGATGGCGAATTCGAGCGTCCCGGCCACCGCGCAGGCGGCCTGCGGGCGGTAGCGCGGGACGATGTTGCCCGCGGTGCGCAGTTCGAAGATCTCACCGGGACGTGCGCCGGTGAACAACGACGGCATGACTCTGGAATCGGAGCAGGAGATGAACAGCGCCTGCGGCCGCTGGCCGCTTGCCAGTCTCGCGAACTCCTCCCGCCTGTCCTCGATCCGCTTGGGGAAGCCTCGGGCGTGGTCGATGAGAGACCGCATGGATGACCTCGTGATCTTCCGTATGACAGGGGACTCGGCATCGAGAGGTTCCGGACACGCCGCCGTCCTGTCCTGAGTTCGATGGGCAGGCGGAATGGACGCGCCTATGCCCCTTGGGCACGACGGCGCGCGTCAGAGCGTCCGGAACGCTCTGTCTGTCAGCAGCGGAAGACCTGGAGGGTGGCGGGCGTCGGAGGCTGTCCCGCGTCGGCGGGAAGCCCGTCGCCCCTGACGAGACGCGCCGGCGAGGTGGCGGCGACCGGCGCGACGGCGGCCACGGCGCTCTGCGACAGCTGCCGGCGTGGGCAGGATGCGCATTTGTGGGGCTGACCGAGGGCGCGGAGAACGGCGGAGCCGCTCCCGTGATGGCCTGATGTGCCCTCCTGCTCCGTCTCGGGAGAGGGAGCCGGCTGGTCGGCGGAGAACTGGGACGACGCGACCGTCCGGCCCACCGCCGTGGCCGCATCGGCTCCGCGGTCGGGCAGGACGAGGACGAGAAGCAGAGCGGACACCAGCAGCGCGACAATCGACGCCGCTCCGCGCACCACCCTCGCCACTCTCACCGCCTCGCAAAACACGCCGGAACTGCGCACAAGTCCAGATTCCGATCCCGCTGCCGAGCGGATCTCGGGGCCTGGTGCTCACTGCCAGGGCCGCTCACGTGCCCTGCCTCGGGGCCGGAGAAGCGCCACTCCTCCTGTTCCTCGTCACCGCTTCGTGGCGGCGAACGAGAATCCCGAAGTTGAACAACATCTACACGCGACTTGACAGAGACGGCAAGACCAAGAGGAAGGGCCGTTTGTAAATTCTCAGTTACGGGCGGGAGGCTCGAAATGCGAATGATGTTCCAGTGCCATTGAGCAGGGCATACACCGCCCCGAAAAGGCGCGGGCCGTGCGAATGCCGTCGGTCCGGTACTTCTATTTCGTACAGGCCGAATGGACGGCGTATCCGGCGGCGGCGCCCACGGCGTACCAGAACAAATCGGGAGCGTTGAATGTCGTGCCGAGCACCAGCCGGGCCAGCGGGCTGCGCGCCGACAGCTCGGCCGGAACGTGGGTGAGCTGGGCGAACTCGACCAGCCAGCTCACACCGAGCGCGACGGCCGCCGCCACGACCGGCCGGGCGCGCGGCGCGGCCGCGACCACCAGCGCGTACACGAGGAGGGTGTAGAGGAGGTCGCCCCCGTATTTCGCGACCGCGCCGCACAGCAGCGCCCGGACCCCGAGGCCCGCGGCGATGACCACCACGGCGGCGGCCAGGGCCGCGATTCGGCGATTCGGCATCCGGAAACCCTATGCCGCGTCGCCACCACGGTCACTCGCGGAAGTCGGCCGCGTGGTCCTCCGCCCAGGTCGTGAAGGTCCGTGCGGGGTGACCGGTCAGCTCGGGCACCGCCTGCGTGAGCTCGACGGGGGTGCCGTCGTTGGACTGCCACCAGTCAAGCAGCGGATCGGCATAGGCGGAGGGGATGTGGTCGGCCATCTCCTGCTTCCATTCGTCGCGGGTGACCTGACGGAAGGGGATGGGCCGGTCGATCACCCGGCCGAGAATGCCGATCTGTTCGGCGAAGGTGAGCGACTCCGGGCCGGTCAAGGTGTACGGGCGCCCGCCGAGGCCGGGATCGGTGAGCACGGCGAGGGCGGCCTCGGCGACGTCGGCCTCGTGGATCGGATCGCTGTGGGAACCGGGGAAGGGCAGGCTGATCGGCCGGCCCGACCGCAGGCTCCAGCTCCACGCGAGCGCGTTGCTCGCGAACGATCCCGGCCGCAGCGACGTCGTATGGAGACCGGAGGCCTCGAGGGCCTTCTCGACGTCCAGGTGGGAACTGGCCAGCGGGCTCTTACCTGCGTCCGGAGCGAGGACCGAGGAGGAGGACAGCAGCACGACATGCTCGACTCCGCCGCCGACGGCCTCCTCGACGAACGCGCCGATGCGGGACGGCTCGGCGTACAGGAAGACCGAGGTCACCCCCTTGAGCGCGGCCGCGAAGGTGGACGGGTCGGTGAGATCGCAGTGGACGGCGTCCGGGCCGTCGGGCCGGCTGGAGGCCGGGCGGACGGCGAGCCCGCGCTGACGCAGCAGGCCGACGAGGGTCCGGGCGACGGCGCCACGGCTCCCGGTGACGAGAACGGTCATCTCGATGATTCCTTTCGATCGTGATCGGTGATGCTCCGGCGACGACTCGATGAGGGCGCGCGCCGGGGCCGCTACGCGGCATGAGCCGCACGAGGACATGGGCAAGCGAGGACGACGGCGGATAGACTGCCGACGCGACGCAGATGCTTTGCCACACATATGATGTGTAACAAAGAATCTGCGTGACGAAGATAAATCTGAGGCGTGGAGGGCCCGATGTCAAACCGAGCGGAGCTGCTGGCGCGCGTCGCGGCGGAGAGCCAGCGGCACTACGCGGCGTACACGCTGTTCAACCAGGCGATGGCCGACCGGATCGGGCTGCATCCCACGGACGTGCAGTGCATCGCGCTGCTCGACCTGGAGCCCGGGCCGGTCACGACCGGGGAGATCGCCCGGCTCACCGGCCTGGCGTCGGGATCAGCGTCCCGGTTGGTGGATCGGTTGGAGAAGGCGGGCTTCGTCCAGCGGCAGCCCGACCCGCACGACCGCAGGCGAGCGCTCGTCGCCCTGACTCCCGACGCGGCCACGCGCATCGCGAAGGCGTGGGAGACCCCGGGCAAGGCGTTCGGCGCGACGCTCGAGCGCTACACCGACGAACAGCTGGAAATCATCGCCGACTATCTTCAGCAGGCCGGCGAAGTGGGCCGCGAGCAGGCGCGGCGGCTGACCGCTGAAACGCCGTAGCCCCGGCGGCTATCGAACGAGCGGCGGTTTTCGAACGAGCGACGGCTATCGGATAAGTGGCGGTTTTCGGTAAATGGCGGCTATCGGGCCGCGCGGTGATAGCGCACCCAGATGTCGCCGCCGATGTGACCGGACAGCCGCAGCACGACACCGTCCAGATCGGGCGGCACCGGGGAGGTGTTGTGCACGCGTTTGTGCCGGATCCACCCGCCGGAGGTCACCTCGTCGGCGACGACCCGCCAGCCGACCGGCACCCGGATGATGACGTCCCCGAACATCGAGTCGCACCGGACGCTCATGTCGATCTCGCGGTGCGGGCAGTTCGCGTACCGGAAGTCGACCACCGCCGTGCGCCACGTGCAGTCGAGCGTGATATGCGGCGGCACGGTCCATCGCCCGGTCTTCCTGACGGCACGCGTTCCCCGGGTGAACAGCAGCAGCTCGTTCGCCGGCTCCGGCCGCCCGTCCCCCGCCGCAGTTCCGGGCAGGTCCGCGACCAGCCCATCCAGCTCGCCGTACGTCCGCGCGGCGTACACGCGGTCGAGCCGATCGGTCAGCTCGTCCAGAGTGATGCGACCCTCGCCGACCGCGGCGCGCAACCTCTCCGCGATACGGTCCCTGTCCTGGTCTCCGGCGCGTAATTCCGCCTGGTCGCTCACGATCGAGCAGTTTAGTAATCGGTTTTTGCCCCCCGCCAGGCGCGCATATCCGTTATCACCATCTCCATCCGGCCGAAACCGTCAATTCGTCGCCTTGCTTTGAGTGCAGGCGCCGTTCACACGGCCGTCGTCCTCACGCTCGTCCCGGGCGTCGTGTACGGCGGCGCCGGGACCGTGGACGGCTCGCCGTCCCGGACGGCTCCTGGGCCGGTCAGGCCGACACCACCCGGGCGGCCACCGCCGAGTTCTGCCTCCGCTGACCACGGCGCCGCTTCGGGACGGATTGACGATTAAGACGACCGGTCATATTGTTCCGTCAGCCGCTCGATCAAGAGCGCGGGCGGCGCGATCAGAAAGAAGGCCCCCATGGCCAGCACGACGCCGGTCCCCGCCCGGCTCCCCCTCAACACCCTCGGCATCGGCTTCGGACTGTCCGGACTCGCGGGCACCTGGACGGCGGCCGGCCCCGCGCTCGGCGCCCCGCCGGCGGTCGGCGAGGCCCTCTGGGTGACGGCGGCGGCAGTGTGGGCCGGCACCCTCGCCCGATACGGCGCGCGGGTCACCCGCCTCGGTGACATCGCCGAGGACCTGCGCCACCCGGTCCTCGGGCCGTTCGCCGCACTCGCCCCCACCACCGGCTCGCTCCTCGCGGCGCACCTCGCGACGTACCTCCCGGGTCTCGGAACGGCGCTCGTCTGGACGATGCTCGCGATCACCGCGCTGTTCGGCGCGTGGTTCGTCGCCTCGATGCTCACCACGCCGCGTCAGCCCGCGACGCTGCACGGCGGATATCTCCTCCCGACCGTCGCGGCCTCCCTCATCGCCGCGCAGTCCCTCGCGACCGTCGGCCATCGGGCGGCGGCCACCGCGCTGTTCTCCGTGGGCATTCTCTTCTGGCTGCTGATCGGAGCCGTCCTCCTCGTGCGGTTCGCCACCGGCCCCGAACTGCCCGGACCGCTCATGCCGACGCTCGCGATCTTCTCCGCGCCGCCCGCCGTCGCCGGCAACGCCTGGTGGGCGATCGCCGGCCCGCGGCCGGACACCGTGCACGAGGTGCTGCTCGGCGCCCTCGCCGCACTGCTGCTGCCCCATCTGTTCCTGCTCCGCAGGTACGCGCGGATCCCGTTCGTGCTAGGTTTCTGGGCCTTCACCTTCACCACGGCGGCGAGCGCGACGTACGGCGTGCGCCTGCTGACCCTCACTCCGTCGCCGCTGCACACGGCGATCGGCTGGCTCGTGGTGGCACTGGCGACCGCCGTCATCGGCGGCATCGCGGTCCGCTCGCTCGCTCTGCTTCCCCTGCCCCACCGCCGCGTGAAGCACGTTCAGCCGGTCTGATTTTGACAACTCCAAGACGAACGGTCATATTGAAGCCATGCCTCAGGTGAGCGTGAAGAACAAGCTGGTCGAAAGCGCCGAGGACGTTTTCCGGCGGCAGGGGTTCAACGGCGCCAGCGTGCAGGACATCACCAGCGCCGCGGGCGTGCCCAAGGGGTCGTTCTACAACCACTTCGAGAGCAAGCAGGCTCTCGCCGTCGAGATCGTACGGCGCTACGCACACGGCGCGAACCACGCCGTCCTCAACGGCGACGGGTCCGCCCTGGAACGGCTGCGCGCCCACTTCCTGTCCATGATCGAGCGGACCCGCGACACCGGCGTGGAGTTCGGCTGCCTCCTCGGCACCTTCGCCGGCGAGAGCAGCAGCGCGGGCGACCAGGTGCGTACGGCGGTCCGCGAGATCCTCGACGACTGGACCGAGGACGTGGCCCGCACCGTGCGGGCCGGCCAGGAGGCCGGCGAGATCACCCCGGCCCGTCCGGCGAGGACGCTGGCGGCCTTCCTGATCGACTCGATCGAGGGCGCCACCCTACGGGCCAAAACCATGGGAGACCAGTCCGTCGTCGCGGAGCAGCTCGAAATCGCCCTCGACGCGCTGCGTCCCTGAAGCCTCGCCCGCTCGTTCCGGGCGGGCGATTCTCGCCCGTCTCAAGATGACCGGTCACTTTGTATTGAGGAGATCTCATGTCCACCACTCACCAGACCGCCCCGACCCGGTACGTCGACGCGGACGGCGTCACCTACGCCTACCGCCGGTTCGGACGGGCGGGAGGCACGCCCCTGCTGATGCTGCAGCACTTCCGCGGCAACCTCGACAACTGGGATCCCGCGCTCACCGACGCGCTGGCCGCCGAGCGGGAGGTGATCCTGGTGGACTACGCCGGGGTGGGGTCCTCGACCGGACGGCCGGCGCACACCGTCGCCAAGACGGCCCGCCAGATCATCGCCTTCACCGACTCCCTCGGCCTGGCCCAGGTCGACCTTTTCGGCTTCTCGCTCGGCGGGTTCGTCGCCCAGGACATCGCCCTGATCCGTCCCCACCTCGTACGGCGGCTCGTCCTGGTCGGAACCGGTCCGAAGGGCGCCCCTGGGATGCACGGCTGGCGGCAGGACATCACCGACCACGCCCGGGCGGACGAGCCCAGTGGCGAAGACCTTTTGTACATCTTCTTCGCCCACACCGAGACCAGCCAGGCCAAGGGCATGGAGTTCCTGGGCCGCTTCCTGCGGCGCGACCGGGACCGGGACGCGCCCAGCAGCCTCACGGCGCGCGACGCGCAGTACGACGCCATCCAGGAGTGGGGCGTGCCGGACCACGCGGCCCTGCAGCGACTGACCGGCATCAAGAGCCCGACGCTGATCCTCCAGGGCGACGACGACCTGATGATCCCCACCAAGCTCAGTCACCTCATGGCCGGGCTCATCCCGGACGCCCGCATCCGCATCTACGCCGACGCCGCGCACGCGTCCCTGTTCCAGTACCCCGGCGAGGTCGCCCACGACGTCGCCGCCTTCCTCGCCTGATCCGCCGAAGGAGCCCACGATGACCGATCTGCTGAACACCGTGCTGGAGGCCCACGGCGGCCCGGCCCGCTGGCGGGAGGCCCGGAGCATCTCGGCCCGGCAGTTCTCCAACGGCGCCCTGTGGCCGTTGAAGGGCCACCTCGGCGCCGTCGACGACGTCACCGTGACCGTCGACCTGCATCGCCAGTTCACCACCCACGCGCCCTTCCTCGGCCCGGACCGACGTACCGCGTTCACCCCGGACCGGGTCGCGATCGAGACGACCGAGGGCGAGGTGGTCGAGGAACTGCGCAACCCGCGCGCGTCCTTCGCCGGGCACGAACCGGCGACGCCGTGGACCGCGCTGCAACTCGCCTACTTCACCGGCTACGCCATGTGGACCTATCTGACCGAGCCGATCTCCCTGGCGTTTCCGGGTGTACGGACCGAGGAGATCGAGCCGTGGACCGAGGACGGCGAGAAGTTCCGCCGGCTGAAGGTGACCTATCCCCCGGAGATCGCCACGCACAGCGCCGAGCAGATCCTGTACGTCGACACCGACGGCCTGCTCCGCCGCCGCGACTACAACGTCGACGTCGCCGGCGGCGTACCGAGCGCGCACTACATCTCCGGCCACCAGGAGGTGTCGGGACTGGTCATTCCGGCCACCCGAATGATCTACGCCCGCGACGAGAACAACGCCCGGGTCCCCGACCCCCTCGTCGTGTCCGTCCGCCTCGACGGCATCACCGTTTCTGAGAACAGGGGTTCCGCCATGTCGTCCTTCCTGTCCGACACCGTCGAGACGCGCTACGTCGACGGCCCCGAGGGCGAACGGTTCGCCTATCGGCGGTTCGGCCGTCCCGCCACGGTCCCGCTCGTGCTGACCATGCGGCTCAGAGGGACGATCGACCACTGGGACCCGGCGCTCCTGGACGCTCTGGCGGCCGAGCGCGAGGTGATCGTGTTCGACAACAGGGGCACCGGCGTTGGGTGGTCGATGGGCGGGTTCGTGGTCCAGGACGTCGCCCTGGCCGCACCGGATCTCGTCCGCCGGCTCGTGGTGGCCGGGAGTTCCGCGCTTTCGTCGTTTATCGTCGTTTGACAATGAAAGAGGAGACGAGACCTGCCGATCGGGCCGCCGCCGAGTACGCCAGTTCGTTCAAGAGGCCGGCCGACGTCGTCATGGGCCATCCCGTCCCCGACACGCCGCCCCGGGAGAACCCGTGCCCGCCCGGGATCCGGAGTATGCGGGAGGCCGACGCCGCGCAGGTGCTCGCCATCTACCAAGCCGGTCTCGACGGCGGCAACGCCAGCTTCGAGACCACGGCACCCACCTGGCAGGCGTTCGACGCCGCGAAGCTGCCGCTACACCGGCACGTCGCGGTCGACGCTGTCAGCGGAGAGGTCATCGGCTGGGTCGCGGCCGGCGCCGTCTCCAGTCGCAGTGTGTACGCCGGAGTCGTCGAGCACTCCGTGTACGTCCACCCCGGCCACAGTGGCCGCGGAGTCGGGCTGGCGCTCCTGAACGCCCTGATCCGGTCCACCGAAGCCGAGGGCATCTGGACGATCCAGTCAGGCATCTTCCCCGAGAACACCGCAAGCCTGCGCCTGCACGAGAAGGCCGGCTTCCGCGTCGTCGGCACCCGGCACCACATCGGCCGCCATCACGGCCGTTGGCGGGACGTCGTCTTCCTCGAACGCCGCAGCGCCGTCACAGGTGTTTGACCGTCGACGACCCGTGATCGTTGTAGCCTCCTCGGTGACTGCCGACCGTGAGGAGCACCGTGCCCGGCAAGGCGACCGAGGACGAGGTGGCGGAATGGCTGAAGTCGCGGGCGATACCGCTGAGCGGCCTGAGACCGGGCACCGGGATCTCCGACCTGGCGCCGCTCCGCGTCGCACTGGACGGGGTGCGGGTGGTGGGGCTCGGCGAGGCCACGCATGGCAGCCGGGAGTTCTTTTTGATCAGGCACCGGTTGCTGGAGTTCCTGGTCGAGGAGCTGGGCTTCACGACGATCGCGGTGGAGGCCAGCGCCTCGGCCTCCCCGGCGGTGGACGACTACGTGCGGGGCGGCTCCGGCGATCCGGTCAAGGCGCTCGCCGGCCTGGGCTTCTGGACGTTGTACACCACGGAGATGCTGACGATCGTCCAATGGCTGCGCGACCACAACCGCACCAGCTCACGGAAGGTGCGGCTCGTGGGAATCGACCCGCAGTATCCGGTGGCGTCGCTGGCTGCCCTGCGTAAGCACCTCGGCGATGACGCGCCGGGCCTGCTCGACCCTCTCACTCCTCTTGCCGGAAAGCGCCTGGGCGTCGGCCCGCCGCTCGACCGGCGGATCGTCGCCCACGCCCGCCGCGTGGAGGACTACCTCGCCGGCCGGGCCGCCGACACGGAACGGGATGAGGCGCTGGCACATGCGCGGCTCGTACGGCAGAGCGCCGATCTCGCGAGCAGGCCGCTTCGGCATTCGGACCCGGCGCAGACCGTCAGCGTCGCCCGGGACCGTTATCTCGCCGACAACCTCGATCCCCTCCTAGCCGACCCGAACGCCAGGGTCGCTCTCTTGGCACACAACGGCCACGTCATGAAGGGCAGTCACAGCGGCGGGTCGGTGCCCACGATGGGCCGGCACCTCGCGCAGCGTCATGGCGAGGACTACTACGCACTCGGCGTGCTCTTCGGCGAGGGCGAGTTCCGGGCCCGGCGGCCACGCTTCGGAAAGGTGAACCCGGCCAGGCCTCCGGTCACCTTCCGCGTCCCGCTCGTCCGGAAATCGATGATCGTGGAGGCCCACCTGGCCACCGCCCATCCGGGCGACCATCTGATCGACCTGCGGGGCGAACCACGGCCCGAGGCCGTGGCGCGGTGGCTCGATGAACCCCTCCGCATGCGCAGCTACGGCGGCGCGGTGGCGAGGCGCTTCGCCTACAAACTCAGCTACATGCCCACGGTGCTCGCCGAGCACTTCGACGGCATCGCCTTCGTGCCCAGGACCACCGCCTCCACCCCTTTGTAGAGCTGGACTGTCAACTGTGCGGCTGCTGACCGTACCCAGGGGGAGGCCCGTAAGGCGGCTGCTGACCGTGCCCAAGGGAAGGCCCGTAAGGCGGCTGCACCGGGGTGCCGTATCCGGGGTTCTGCATCATCTGCGCACGCTGCGCGCTGAGCCGCTCATGCTTGAGCGCCAACCGAACCGCCCCGTAGATGATGAAGAACAGAACAACCAACGAGACGATCGTTATGACCAATGACGCCGCGCTGGCCATCATCAAAGCGTCCTCCTGCCCTCGAATGTCACCCTCCCATGAGTGATGGGCACCCGTCGAGCTCGCGGCGGTTGGCCTCCACCCCCGGGGCAGGCACCGCGGCTGTCCGGAGCACGAGAAGGAGCAGGGCGATGATCCGATCCAGGACTGATGCACGTGCCCGGCGCAGGAAAGGGACAGGGATTGGTTTCTGGATTCCCGTTCTGGTGAACCTCGCCCTCGGTGTGCCCGCGAGCGCGCCGCTCTATCTGGCGTGGTGGCTGCTGACCGAATACCTGCCGATGGACTGCAGGAGCGCGGAAGACTTCGGCAGAACCGGTCTCGTCAACTGCAACTACACAATTCTCGATCACTCGTCCGTCGTAATGCTCCTCCTGGTGGTGACGGGCGTCTTCACCGTGGCATTGGTGGTTGCGATCGACGTGATTCTGCCGCTTCGGCGCGGACGGAGGCCGATGGCATGGCTTGCCGCGGCTGCGCTCATCCCCGTCCCGTTCGCGGTGTGCATGGCACTGGCCTGACGACTGGCGCTGCCTCTGCTCCGGGGCATGCGTGCGAGGTCCTCGCCGCCCGGCCGACTACTCGGTGAAATATGCGTACTCGCCGCACGCTTACGGCGATCACGTCAGCGGTCTGAACCGCCCGGAGAAGCGGGCTGTGGTGAACCGCCGAAAACGGCACATCCCGTAGACGTTGACCGAGCCGGTCCGCCTGCCGACGGCCCAACTCGGAGAGGCCGCCGTCTCCCGATCGGCCGAGCGCCTGGTCCTGTTGACCATGACGGACCAGGTACACAAGCGTGCGAGCCACCCTCACCGTCCCTCCGGCCGTGCCAGCGCTTCGTATTCGCCCGCGCGGGCAGCAGATCCCACCGTATATCTTTTCGTCGTGGGTGCCTCGAATCCTGGCGGCGATAAAAATGATGAGATTTCTTCCGGGTGTGCCATCGTCTTTGTGCTCTTCGGTCTTGCCTTCGTACTCGCCGGCGCCCGATGGATTGGGCCTGCGCTGGAGGCCGCGAGAGGCGAAGGAATCCGTGGCACATTGACGATCGAGACAAGGAACTGCCGCAAGGGATGCGACTGGAGCGGCGAGTTCGTGTCCAGCGATGGGCGGCTTCGAGTCGCCGACGTGCGCACCGATGATTTGAACCACAAAACGCAGGTAGGCGATCGCGTTGCTGTCCTGTACGTAGGAGACAGGGCATATGCGCCTGAAGGGTCCAACGAGTGGCTCGGCTTTGTCGTTGCCATGCTCGTCGGGGTCACAATCATGGGGTGGACGATCTGGGTCTGGCGGTTCTCCGGTCGATCCTGAGCAGTAGCCGGCAGAAATAGCTGCGAGGACCATCGACGGGGCCGTTCAGCCGGCGGTACCACCTCGGTTGACAGCAGTTGCCTCCGGCGGGGGCCTCGGCTCCGGGATGATCGCCCGCGCGTCGGCCGAGGCCGTAGCTGGCTGAGGTGGAGGCCTGATCATCCCGCCCGCCACGACCCAGGCAAGCCCAGCAGACCGGCTCCTACGGCTCAAGCCCGTCTGTGCCCCCTGGCATCCAATTGCCGAGGAACGGCGACCGGCTGACGTACACGCGAAGACGGGCTTGCCCCTCCGTCCCCGGCCCGCTGCCGCTCCGCGGTGGGTCGAGGCAGACGGGATGATCAGGGGAGCGAGGCGTGCGCGTCCGCGCAGGAGCACCCCGATCGCGTGCCCTAAGCCAGGGTCAGACACGGGGAATCAGGGGTACTCACGGATCAAGAAACGAAGAAGCCCCCGATCGGCATCTCTGCTGATCAGGGGCTACTTTCCTGCTGGTGGCAGGTCCAGGGTTCGAACCTGGGTAGGCTGAGCCGACGGTTTTACAGACCGCTCCCTTTGGCCACTCGGGCAACCTGCCTTGTCTTCCGCTCGCCGCGGCGACAGGTAGAAGAATAGCGGACTTCCCGGGTGCACGTGACATGGGTTCCGCGCCGGCCCCGTCGCGTGATCCTCGGGCAGCGGAGGGTCCCGGAAACTCGGAAGCGGGCACGGGGGCCCACCGGCCATAGTGGGTCGGTGATCAGAGGAGCCGAACCGGCGGATCTCGCGGCCCTGGCGGCGATCGAGCGAGCGGCGGACGGGATGTTCGTGCCGCTCGGCATCGTCTTTCCGCCGGGCACCACAGTCATCAAAGAGTGCGACGATCCCGGGCGTGTCATCGTGGCCGGGCGGCCACCGGTGGGGTTCGCCCTGCTCGGGATGGTCGACGGCCTGACCCACCTCGAGCAGATCGCCGTGCGTCCCGGCCACGGCAACAGAGGGATCGGGACAGGGCTCCTCGACGCCGTCTGTGCGGCCGCCACACAGGCCGGCACGACGGCGGTGACGTTGACGACGTTTCGCGATGTGCCGTGGAACGCCCCCTGGTACGCCCGCCGGGGCTTCCGCGTCGTCCACCCCCACGAGTGGGGGCCCGAGCTCACCGCACTGGTCGAGCACGAGCGGGCCCTCGGCATCGAGGTGGCGCCCCGCGTCGTGATGAGGAAAGACCTCTGATCACAGCGGCGCCCACTACCCTCAAAGGGCAACGGAGAGAGGACACGGACACCGATGGCCGACAGCAGTTTCGACGTGGTGAGCAAGATCGACCGGCAGGAGGTCGACAACGCCCTGAACCAGACGGTCAAGGAGGTCGGGCACCGCTTCGACTTCAAGGGCACCGGCGCGAGCATCTCCTGGTCGGGGCAGAAGGACATCGAGATCAAGGCGAACAGCGAGGAGCGGGCCAACGCCGTTCTCGACGTCTTCAAGGACAAGATCGTCAAGCGCAATCTGTCCCTCAAGATCCTGGACGCGGGCGAGCCGAAGCTGTCCGGCAAGGAGTACCGCCTGGTGGTCTCCCTCAAGGAGGGCATCGACCAGGAGAACGCCAAGAAGATCTCCAAGCTCATCCGGGACGAGGGCCCGAAGGGCGTGAAGGCACAGATCCAGGGCGAGGAGCTCCGGGTCAGCTCCAAGAAGAAGGACGACCTCCAGGAAGTGATCTCCCTGCTCAAAGGCAAGGACCTCGACATCGCCCTTCAGTTCGTCAACTACCGGTGACACTGGTCACATCCACATCACCACCACAAGGCCCTGACCTGCGGGTTCAGGGCCTTCGTCGTCTCCGGAAGACCCCGCGACCATGACTATTTGATTGCCCGAAGCAACGATCAATATATGATTGCTTAGGGAAACTAAGTTTGATCATACGGGGAAGGACTTCGATGGCGAATGCGATGACCAGGGAGACGCCGCCGGGCGCGGCGGCCCCCGCGATGACGCACCGGGAGATCCTGGAGGCGCTCTCGGGTCTGATGCTGGGGATGTTCGTCGCGATTCTGTCGTCGACCGTCGTGTCGAACGCGCTCCCCACCATCACGGCGGAACTGCACGCCGATGAGACGACGTACACCTGGGTGATCACCGCGACGCTGCTCGCGGCGACGGTCTCCACACCGATCTGGGGCAAGCTGTCCGACCTGTTCAGCAAGAAGCTGCTCATCCAGCTCGGGCTGATCGTGTACGTGATCGGCTCCGCGATCGCCGGCCTGTCCCAGAACCCCGCGATGCTGATCTCGGCGCGGGTGGTGCAGGGCCTGGGCGTCGGCGGCCTCACCGCTCTGTCTCAGGTGATCATGGCGGCGATGATCCCGCCGCGTGAACGGGGGCGCTACTCCGGCTACCTGGGGGCGGTGTTCGCGGTCGCCACGATCGGCGGTCCGCTGATCGGCGGCCTCATCGTGGACACCGACTGGCTCGGCTGGCGCTGGTGCTTCTACGTCGGAGTGCCGTTCGCGATCATCTCGCTGATCGTGCTGCAGAAGACCCTGCACCTGCCCGTGATCAAGCGCAAGGTGCGCATCGACTGGGGCGGCGCGGTCCTTATCGCCGCCTCGGTCTCGCTGCTGCTGATCTGGGTGTCGTTCGCGGGCAACAAGTACGACTGGTTGTCGTGGCAGACCGGCGCGATGGTCGGCGGGGCCGTGGTCCTCGCGGCCCTGTTCCTGCTGGTCGAGACCAAGGCCGCGGAACCGATCGTCCCGCTGCGGCTGTTCCGGATGCGGACGGTCAGCCTCGCCGTGGTCGCCAGCGTGCTGGTCGGCGTGGGGATGTTCGGTGCGACGACCTTCCTGAGCCAATACTTCCAGCTCGCCCGTGGCGAGACGCCCACGGTGGCCGGTCTCATGACCCTTCCGATGATCCTCGGCCTGGCCATCTCCTCCACGGTCTCCGGTCAGATCATCACCCGCACCGGCCGCTGGAAGGTCTTCCTGGTCACCGGCGCGTTCGCCCTCACCGCCGGGTTCGCGCTGATGGGCATGCTCCGGTACGACACCGACTACTGGCTCGTCGCCGTCTTCATGTTCCTCATCGGCGTCGGCGTGGGCATGAGCCAGCAGAACCTCGTGCTCGCCGTGCAGAACCAGGTGCAGGCGGAGGACCTCGGCGCGGGCAGCTCCGTGGTCGCGTTCTTCCGCTCCCTCGGCGGCGCGATCGGCGTGTCGGCGCTCGGCGCCGTGATGGTCAACCGCGTCAAGAACTACCTGGAGGAGGGCCTGTCCGCGCTGGGCGTCAGCGGGACCGGCACCGAGAGCGGCTCGATCCCCAAGCTCTCCTCGCTGCCCGCGCCGATCCGCACGGTCGTCGAGAGCGCGTACGGCCACGGCGTCGGCGACCTGTTCCTCTACGCCGCGCCGGTCGCCTTCCTGGCGCTGATCGCCGTGCTGTTCATCAAGGAGGTTCCCCTGCGGACCAGCGCGATCAGCGTCCGCGCCGAGGCGCCGGAGACCGACGAGACCCTCGCTCCGGAGGCCGCTCGCCAGCGGAACGGCGTCGCGCCCGGGCGTCACGCCCAGCGAGACGGGCAGCAGCGCGACAGGCAGCGGCCGCTGACGGCCGACGCCGAGTTCGCCTCGCCGAACGGCCACGCCCCCATGCACCCCCTGAACGCGCAGGCCCCGAACGCGCAGCCCCTGAACGCACAGGTTCTCACCGCGACGCAGGCCCAGCCGTACGCCGCCGTCGCCCTGGAGACGTACGGCCCGGACGGTGTGGAGATCCGCGGGTTCGTCAAGGGCCAGGACGGTGTGCCCGTGGGCCGCGCGACGCTCACGCTGATCGACGTACGCGGCCACCAGCTCGGCCGTACGGTCACCGGGGACGACGGGGGCTACGCGCTCCAGACCCCGGGCAGCGGGACGTACGTGCTGATCGCGTCGGCGGGCGACCGGGAGCCGCAGGTCGCGACGCTGGTCGTGGGCGACCAGCCGGTCGACTTCGACATGGTCCTCGCGGCCTCGGGCCGGCTCGTCGGCACCGTACGCGGGACGGACGGGACGCCCGTCGCCGAAGCGGTGGTCGTCGTGACCGACGTACGCGGCGAGGTCGTGGCCACGAGCGCGACCGACGCCGAGGGCGGCTTCACCTTCTCCGGCATCGTGGCCGGCACCTACACGCTCACGGTCAGCGGCGCGGCGTACCGTCCGGCCGCCGTCCCCGTCGAGGTGCTGGGCACCGGACAGACCCGGTACGACGTCGTGCTGCTGCCCGGCGCCCGGGTGCGGGGCACGGTACGCGTCAAGGACGGCGTGCCGCTGGCCGACGCCAGGGTCACGCTGCTCGACGCCGCCGGCAACGTGGTGGGCGTGGTGACGACCGGCGAGGACGGCGAGTACGCCTTCACCGACCTGACCGGCGGGCAGTACACCATCGTCGCCAGCGGCTACGCGCCCGTGGCGAGCACGCTGAACCTCGGCGGCCAGGGCGACGAGCCGTACGACATGTGGCTGGGACACGAGCGATGAGCGTCTCGGAAGCCCTCCCCAGGGGATTGCACGCCCTGGTGCGGAGCAGGGACGGCTGGGCCGTCCAGCACGCGGTCGTCACGGTGACCGACACGACCGGCCACCAGGTGGCGCGGGCGGAGGCGGACGCCGACGGGCAGATCGTCACCGCCCCGCTGCCGCCGGGGATCTACACGGTGGTCGCGACCGCGATCGGCTACGCGCCCGCCGCGTCCACCGCGATCGCGACCGCCTCGGGCGCCGCCGAGGCCGGCACGCTGGTGCTGGCCCGGCAGGGCGGCACCGAGCTGCCGCCGCCCGGTGTGTGGGCGATCGACCCGGAGCACTCGAAGATCTCCGCCACGGCCCGGCACCTCGGCCTCAGCAGCGTGCAGGGGCGGTTCACCGAGTTCTCCGGCCGGATCGAGATGGGCGCCACTCCGGAGGAGTCGTCCGTGGTCGCCGAGATCGTCGCGGAGTCCATCGACACGGGCAGCCGGATGCGCGATGATCACCTGCGTTCCGCGGACTTCCTCGACGTCCCGGTGCATCCGCTGATCGCATACCGGAGCACCGGGCTGTCGCCGGCGGGCCCGGACCGGTGGACGGTGCACGGTGTGCTGACGCTGAGCGGCGTCAGCCGCCCGGTCGATCTCGACATGACGTACCTGGGCACCGGCCCGGACCTGTGGGGCGGCCTGCGGGCGGCGTTCCGCGCGGTCACCGAGCTGCGCCGCGAGGACTTCGCGATGACCTACAACCAGGTCGTGCAGGCCGGGATCTCCCTGATCGGCGCGACACTGAAAGTAGAGCTGGACATCCAGGCGGTGCGCGGGTAGTCCCTGCCACACGCAGTCAGGAGGAGGCAGGCCATGACGGAGGCGGAGATCGCTCCCCGACCGCCCACTGCCGGCGAACGCGAGGCGTACTGCGCGGTCGAACGGCAGCTCGCCATCCTGTTCCGGCGCGGCAGGGCGCTCTCCGCCGGGATGGGCCGCAAGGTGCACCCCGAGCTGGACCCCGGCGCGTACGGCCTGCTCGTCCGCATCGACCAGAGCTCGCCGATGCGGTCGAGCGACCTGGCCGCCTACCTGCGGGTCGGCCGGGCGACGATCAGCCGCCAGCTCAAGGTGCTGGAGGAGCTGGGGCTGATCAGCCGCAGCCCCGACCCCGAGGACGGCCGTGCCCACCTGCTGGCCCTCACCTCCGAGGGTCGCAGGCGGCTCGACGACGCGCGGGCCGCCCGCGAGAGCCGGCTACGGACGCTGCTGGCCGCCTGGCCGGAGGAGGACGTGCGGCTGCTCGCGCGGATGCTCGAACGGTTCAACTTGCTCACCGAGGGACTGCATCTGTGACACCAGGGGTCACAGCCGTTACTACCTGCGCACCATGCGGTGGCCAATCCGTCATAAGGGACGCTTAAACTGCGCTCCAGACGTTTTCGCATCACAAACAAGGAGGCCGGAGTGGCTCCCTGGTCCACGTATCGGAAAGCGGCGAGCATCGGCGCGGCGACGCTGGCGGCGGCGCTGACCGTCACCGCCTGCGGGAGCGACTCCGCCGGCTCGGGTTCGGCGACGGCCTCGGCCGCTCCCGGGGGCGTCGCCCTCGTGAACGCCGGCAAGATCACGACCTGCACGAACATCCCGTACGAGCCGTTCCAGTTCAACCAGGGCGACAAGGTCGTCGGGTTCGACGTGGACATCGTCGACCTGGTCGCCAAGAAGCTGGGCGTGACCCAGGACATCGTCGACATCGACTTCGCGGCGATCAAGAGCGGCGCCGCACTGAACGCCGGCAAGTGCGACGTGGCCGCCGCCGGCATGACGATCACCGACGAGCGCAAGCAGAACCTGCTGTTCTCCGACCCGTACTTCGACGCCACCCAGGCGCTGATGGCCAAGAAGGGCAGCGGGATCACCTCGCTGGACGACGTCAAGGCCAAGAACCTCAAGCTCGGCGCGCAGGCGTCGACGACGGGCCTCGAGTACGTGAAGAAGCAGGGCTTCGAGCCGATCGAGTTCGCCGACTCCCCCAAGGAGCTGCTCGGCCTGCAGACCGGCCAGGCGGACGTGATCGTGCAGGACCTCCCGGTCGTGTCGACCTGGCTGAAGAAGCCCGACGTCGGCGCCAAGTTCGAGCAGGTCGCCAGCCTCGACACCGGTGAGCAGTACGGCATCGGCATGAAGAAGGGCAACGACGCGCTGGCGAAGACCGTCAACGAGGTTCTCGCCGCCGCCAAGGCCGACGGCACCTACAACGAGATCTACAAGAAGTGGTTCGGCACCGAGCCCGGCGCGGCCTCGGGCGGCGGATCGGACGGATCGGGCGCCGAGACCCCGGCCACGACCGAGTCGCCCGCCGCTGGATCGTGAGTCCCGTGAGCGAGCAGCAGGCAGCCGCTTCCACACCGGCCGAGCCCCGCAAGGGGCTCAGCCCGCGGAAGAAGCAGCGGATCAGCCGGGGCGTCCAGTACGTCCTGCTGGTCGTGATCCTGGTCGTCCTGGCCGCGCTGGCCGACTGGGGCGCGATCCGTCAGTCGTTCTTCAACCTGGACGTCGCGAGCAAGGGCCTGCCCACTCTGTTCACGGTCGCGCTGAAGAACACCGTCATCTACACGGTGACCGGGTACATCGGCGGTTTCGTGGTCGGCCTGCTGCTGGCGCTGATGCGCCAGTCGTCGGTGGCGCCGTACCGATGGCTGTCGACGATCTACATCGAGATCTTCCGGGGCCTGCCCGCGCTCGTCATCTTCCTGATGATCGGCAGCCTGCCGCTGGCCTTCCCCGGCTTCCACGTGCCCGGTGAGGTGTACGGCCAGGCGGCCCTGGGTCTCGGCCTCGTCTCGGCGGCGTACATGGCCGAGACCTTCCGAGCCGGCCTTCAGGCCGTGCCGAAGGGCCAGATGGAGGCGGCGCGGTCGCTGGGCATGCCGCACATGCGGGCGATGGTGTCGATCATCATTCCGCAGGCGATCCGGATCGTGATCCCGCCGCTCACCAACGAGCTGGTCCTGCTCTTCAAGGACTCCTCGCTCGTGCTGTTCCTCGGGGTCACCGCCGCGCAGGTCGAGCTGGCGAAGTTCGGCAACGACCAGTCCTCGACGTTCGCCAACCCCACGCCGATCCTCGTGTCCGGCTTGACCTATCTGCTGATCACGATTCCCCTCGGGTATGTCGCGAGGCGGCTCGAAGCGCGTCAGGGAGCGGGCCGATGAGCACCGTCGAGATCAGGAACCTGCACAAGTCGTTCGGGAAGCTCGAAGTCCTCAAGGGCATCGACTTCACGGTCGAGAGCGGCCAGGTCGTCTGCGTGATCGGGCCGTCCGGGTCGGGCAAGTCGACGCTGCTGCGCTGCGTCAACCTGCTCGAGCAGCCGACCTCCGGCCAGGTGGTCGTCGACGGCGTCGAGCTGACCGACCCGGACGTCGACCTCGACGCGGCACGCCGGCGGCTGGGCATGGTGTTCCAGCAGTTCAACCTGTTCCCCCACCTGACCGTGCTGCGCAACGTCACGATCGCGCAGGAGCGGGTGCTGCGCCGCTCGCGGGCCGAGGCCGCCCGGATCGCCAGGGAGAACCTGGAGAGGGTCGGGCTGATCGAGAAGGTCGACGCGTACCCCGGGCAGCTGTCCGGCGGTCAGCAGCAGCGGGTCGCGATCGCCCGCGCGCTCGCCATGAATCCCTCGCTGATGCTGTTCGACGAGCCGACCTCGGCGCTCGACCCCGAACTGGTCGGCGACGTGCTGTCGGTCATGCGGCAGCTCGCGGAGGACGGCATGACCATGCTGGTCGTCACCCACGAGATGGGCTTCGCCCGTGAGGTCGCCGACCGCGTGGTGTTCATGGACGGCGGCGTGATCGTCGAGGACGGGCCGCCCGAGCAGGTCATCGCCGACCCGCAGCACGAGCGGACCCGGGAGTTCCTGAGCCGGGTGCTGCATCCCGGCGTCTGACGCGGACGACACGAGACGATACGAGACGAGGCGGGGCCGTCGCGGCGCCCGCCTCGTCTCGTCTCCGGGGGCTCCCTTCCGCGGGCCCCTCGCGGACTCTTCGTGGCCCATTCGTGACAGAACCTTTCGTCGTCGCACCGCATCTACCCAGGCGACAGCCATCCTGGCGGGACGAAAGGAACTCCGATGAGAAAGCCCGCGATCCTCGCCCTCTCCGCGGCGGCCACCATGGCGCTGACCACTCTCGCCGGCCCGGCGCAGGCGCAGGCGCGTACGGGAGCCGTCTCCGCCTCCGCAACGGCCTCCTTCTCCGGGTCCGCCATCCGGTACGCCTGGCTGAAGTCCTGCAGCAAGAAGGACAACTACTTCCCGTGCGGCTCGTGGCACCTCCTGCTCGCCAACGGCCGTGACAGCGTGCTCAAGGACGCCCGGGTGTTCCCCCGCACGGCGAAGGGGAAGGTCGACAAGCAGTCGTACACGGCCCTGTCGGTCAGCGGCGACGGCCGCCGCGTGTCGTACTTCCGCGACAAGGACGGCAGGCTCGTCGTCCGCGACGTGACCACGAACAAGGTCCGTGTGCTCCCCCGCTCGGTGTCGAAGCCGCCCAAGGGCGTCGGCATGGGGGATCTCGCCACGACCCTGTCCCGGGACGGCGGCCTCCTCACGGTCGATTACTACGACGAGAACGACAAGGTTCCGTCCCTCCTCGTGGACGTCCGCACGGGGAAGGTGCGCAAGGTCCGGGCCGACGCCGCCGTCATGGGCTTCAGCCCCGACGGAGAGCACCTGCTCGTCTCCCGTACGACCGCCGAGAACACCACCGAGTTCAGCGTGTACGACCGGGACGGGCGGCGGACGAACAGTCAGGTCGTGCCGCAGGTGGTGGCCCACAACAGTCCGACCGCGCTCGCGGACGACGGCTCCTCCGTGGCGGTGCTGATCACTACCACCTCCGGCACGCAGCGGCTGCGGGTGTACGACCTCTCGAACGACAGCGTGGGCGAGGCGGTGAACGTCCGCGTGCCCAAGAAGGAGTCGGCCAAGCGCCTGGAGTGGACCTCCGGCGGCGACCTCAAGCTCTGGGAGACCCTCGACTCGAAGAAGACGGGCGAGACGACCGGGGTCGTGGTGCGCAGCCTCGACACCGGCACGGGAGCCACCGCCACGCTGGACTCCTTCCGGGTGAAGTCCAGCCTGTGGACCTGGTGGCTGCCCGGCGAGTGAAACGGGTTATCGTCACGACATGGGCAAGATGTACGAGAAGCTCACCGACCGGCTGCGCGAGTTCGTCACCACGCAGCCGGTCTTCTTCGTCGCGACCGCTCCCGAGCAGGGTGGTCACGTCAACGTCTCCCCCAAGGGGTACGCGGACACCTTCGCGGTCATCGACGACACCACGGTGGCCTACCTCGACCTCGACGGCAGCGGCGTGGAGACCGTCGCCCACATTCGCGAGAACGGCCGCATCACGCTGATGTTCTGCGCCTTCAACGGCCCGCCGAAGATCGTCCGTCTTTTCGGCACCGGGCGGGTGGTGACCCCCCGCGACGCCGACTTCGCCGGCCTGCTCGCGCTCTTCGGGCCGCATCCGGGAGTGCGGTCGATCATCGTCGTGAGCTGTGACCGCATCGCCGACTCGTGCGGTTACGCGGTGCCCTTCATGGCGTACGAGCAGGACCGGACGCTGCTCGACGAGTGGGCGGGGCGCAAGGACGTCCAGCAGCGGCGGGACTACCGCGCCAAGCACAACCGGGAGAGCATCGACGGCCTGCCCGCGCTGGCGGCCGAGGAGACCGACCCGGCCATGCAGCACTCCTGATCGGCCATGCACGCTGGGCGAGGGCGGCGGTTCGGTGGTGCGCCCCCGCAGGCCCGGATGTGAAGGCGGCGTCCCGTGGCGGGCTCACCTGCGGTAGCCGGCCATCCGCTCCAGACGGGCGATCCGTGCGGCGACCGGCGGATGGGTCGCGAACAGCCTGCCGATCCGCGCGCCGCGGAACGGGTTGACGATCATCATGTGACCGGCGGAGGCGAGCCTGCCGTTCTCCGGGAGCGGCAGCCTGCGGACCTCCATCTCGATCTTGCGCAGCGCGGAGGCGAGAGCCAGCGGGTCGCCCGTAAGCCGTACGCTCGCGTCGTCGGCCGCGAACTCCCGGGAGCGCGCGATCGCCACCTGGATCATCGTGGCGGCGACTGGGCCGAGGATCATCACGAGGACGGCGCCGAGAAACCCCGGCGCCTCGTCGTCGTCGGAGCCGAAGAACAGACCGGCGTACCCGAAGTACGTGATCATGGTGGCGAGCGCGCCCGCGACCGAGGAGATCAGGATGTCCCGGTTGTGGATGTGCGACAGCTCGTGGCCGAGCACACCCTTGAGCTCACGCTCGTCCAGCAGCCCGAGGAGACCGTGCGTGACGCACACCGACCCGTCGCGCGGGTTGCGCCCGGTCGCGAACGCGTTGGGCTGCATCGTCGGAGACACGTACAGGCGGGGCATCGGCCCGCGCGCCTCGGTACACAGCTCGCGGACGACCCGGTAGAGGGCCGGCTGCTCCACCTCGGCCACGGGCCGGGCCCGCATGGCCGACAGCGCGATCCTGTCGGCGGAGAAGTAGGCGACGCCGGCGACCGCGAGAGCGACCACGACCGCGATGCGAGCACCCATGCCGCCCCCCAGCCAGGCCCCGGCCACCAGGAGCGACGCGGACAGCGCCCCCAGCAGGACCGCGGTGCGCAGGCGGTTGTGGTGCACGCCTCCTCCTCACGGTTGGGTGTGTCCGGTTCGGTGCGTCCAGCCCTACCAACGCGCATGGCCTGGACGAACGTTCCCCGTGAGGAACCTCACTGCGCGACCGACAGCACCACCTGCGGGGCGACGGAGAAGACCACGGTGACGGCGACCGTGACGGCGACGGCGACCCCCGCCGCCGCTCTCGTCGAGACCGTACGGCTCTCGCCCGCCGCGGGCGGCGCGAACAGCCGGGCGGTCCAGGCGATGTAGTAGTACAGCCCGGCCACCGTATTGGCCGCCACGACCACGGCCAGCCAGCCGAGTCCGCCGTCGACGACGGCCCGGAAGACGACGATCTTCGCGAACAGGCCGGCGAGCCCGGGCGGCAGCCCGGCCAGGCAGACGAGGGCGAAGGCGAGGGACAGCCCGGCGGCCGGGCTTCGCCACACCAGCCCCCGGTACGCCTCCAGGTCGCCGGTCTCGGCGTCCCCCTCACTCCCGAAGCCGCCACCGCTGAGATCGCCGGGGTCGTCGGCGTGCCGGCGGGCCATGAGCGTGACCACCGAGAAGGCGATCAGGTTCATCGCGGCGTAGAAGACGAGATAGGCGACCGACGCCCCGACGGCCACACGGGGTTCGGCATGAGGTGCAGCATGGGGTTCGGCGGCGTAGGCGGCCAGCGGCGCGAGGATGTAGCCCGACTGCGCGACCGACGACCAGGCGAGCAGCCGGACGGCGGCGCGCTGCCGCATGGCGAGGACGTTGCCCGCCGTCATGGTCAGGGCGGCGACGACCGCCACTCCGGGAGCCCACAACGCCGCCTGCCCCGCCAACGCCGACGTCAGCAGCAGGATCAGCCCGGCGAAGCCCGACGCCTTGGACACCACCGACAGCAGCGCCGCTATCGGAACCGGCGCGCCCCGGTAGACGTCCGCCGCCCAGAAGTGGAACGGCACCGCCGCGATCTTGAATGCGAAGCCCGCCACCACCAGCACCACGGCCACCGCCGTGACCTGGGCCATGTCCCCTGCTGTGTCCCCGGCCGTCCGGAGGGCGGCGGCGATGCGGCCGAGGTGGACCGAGCCGGTCACCCCATAGAGCAGCGATACGCCGAACAGCGTGATCGCGGTGGAGACCACGGAGACCAGGAAGAGCTTCAGGGCCGCCTCGGACGCGCGGCCGTCGTGGCGCCTGAGCGCGGTCAGCGCGAAGACCGGCAGCGACACCAGTTCCAGCGACACGACCAGCATGATGAGATCACGGGAGGCCGGCAGCAGGACCGCCCCGGTCAGCGTGGCCAGCAGCAGGAAGTACCACTCCCCGGCCGGGATACGGCCGCGCTCCGCGGGCCCGGTGCCACGTTGCACGGCGATCTCCGTCATCGACAGCAACACGACGACCAGACCGGCGGCGAGCACGACCGCCGCGATGACCAGAGTGAAGCGGTCCGCGACGAACGAGCACGACGCCGCGGCGGCCCGGCCGGAAGCGGACTCGCCGCCGAGGGAGGCGGGGACGCAGAACGTGCGCCGGGTCGCGCCGCTCACGGCCTGGGCGGCCACCACGGCCAGGGCCGCGGCCAGGCCGCCGAGTGTGACGAGACCGAGCGCGCGCGCACCGCCGGGGCGGGCGGGCAGGAACGCGTCGAGCAACAGCACGAGCCCTGCCACCAGCACGAGGACCAGCGGCGCCGCCACGGCGGCGTAATCGATGGACTGGATCGTCCCGCCGGTCATGGAGGCGCCCCCGATCCGAGGAGCGACTGGACGGCGGGCGTGGTCACGGCGAGCAGGGCCTTGGGCCACAGGCCGAACAGCACGATCAGCGCCACCAGCGGAAGCCAGGCCGCCAGCTCGTACGCCGAGACCTCGCCGAACCGCCGCCGCCCCCGGCCCGCTTCCGCGGCATCGGCGGCGCCCGCCCCGAAGGCGCCGGCGGCTCCCGCCGCCGCGGCGCCCGCGCGGGCGGTCTCCTGCCGCACGTCCTCGCGGTCCAGCGCGGCCACGGCGGCTCCCGTCGCGACGGGCTCGACCGGCTCCGCGCCCTCCCCCACCTCGCTGAGCACCTCGCGTACGCCCTCGGCGGTGGCGAGCGGAGGCCTCGGCGGCTCATCCGGCCTCAGCGGCTCTTCCGGCTCCGGCGGAGGCTCAAGAGGCCCGCCGAGCGGGATCGTTTCGACCGCCCGGCCGTGCGTCACCCGCGAGAGCATGACCAGGAAGTAGGCCGCCGTGAGCACCGTGCCGAGCCCGCCGACGGCCATGAACACGAGGAACAGCGGCCGGGAGAGCGCGGCGGCCGGGCGGAACGCGCCGAGCAGGGCGAGCATCTCCCCCCAGAACCCGGCGAGACCGGGCAGGCCCAGCGAGGCGACGCACGCGAAGGTCAGCAGCGACCCGACGTACGGCAGGCGGCGCAGCATGCCACCGCCCAGCCGGACCATGTCCGTCGTGCCGTACCGCTCCTTGACGGCACCGGCGAGGAAGAACAGCAGACCGGTGATCAACCCATGGGCGACGTTGGCGAACAGGGCGCCGTTCAGGCCCACCGGCGTGAGCGAGGCGAACCCGAGCAGCACGAACCCCATGTGGCCGACGGACGAGTAGGCGATCATCCGTTTGAGGTCGCGCTGGGCCAGGCAGGCGAGCGATCCGTACGCGATGCCCACGACGGCGAACGCGCCGAGCCAGGGAGCGAGGGCCGCCGCCCCCTCGGGAAGCACCGGGATCGCGATCCTGGCGTAGCCGTACGAGCCCATCTTGAGCAGCACGCCCGCGAGCAGGACCGAGCCGACGGTCGGCGCCTCGGTGTGCGCGTCGGGCAGCCAGGTGTGCAGCGGCCACATGGGCGTCTTCACCGCCAGCCCGAGGCCGATGGCGAGGAACGCGAGGATCTGCGCGGATCGGGTGATGCCCGCGCCGTGGCGCCCGGCCAGCGCGACCATGTCGAGAGTTCCGGCCTGCGTCCGGACGACGAGCAGGCCGATGAGGAGAACGGCCGAGCCGAGCAGCGTGTAGAGGATGAACTTCACGGCCGCCGCCCGCCTGCCCGCACCGCCCCACAGGGCGATCACGAAGTACATCGGGACCAGCACGACCTCGAAGAACACGAAGAACAGCAGCAGGTCGAGGGCGAGGAACGTGCCGATCATGCCGACCTCGAGCACGAGCAGCGTGACGACCAGCGCGCCGGGTCTGCCTCCCGCGGGCGGGTGCCCGGCGAGGTGGACGAAGCACAGGAACGCCAGCAGCGCGGTCAGCACGACGAGCGGCAGCGAGACGCCGTCCACACCCAGGTGGAACCGCAGGCCGAGGCCGGGGATCCACGGCTGGTCGGTCTCCAGCTGCATCGTGGCGGGCCGCCCGTGGTCGAAGACCGCCGCGAGCGCGGCGGCCAGGACCAGGACCAGGGCGGAGACGGCGATTCCCCAAGCCACCGCCCTGTCCCGGACAGCCGGAACGGCGGACGCGACCGCGCCGACCAGCGGCACGGCCACGAGTGCGATCGGCAGCCAGCTCACGTCGTCACCGCCCGTGCGAAAAGACGTGGACGACCGGTCCGATCGGCCGCGAACGGCACGAGGCCCGGGGGCGAACCGCGGGCGGGGCTCTCGTTTCGCGCGGGGCGCTTCATGTCAGCACCACCGCCGCCACCGCGAACGGCATGAGACCCGCGGGCGGGGCTCGCGTTCCGCGCGGGGCGCCTCATGTCAGCACCACCGCCGCGACCGCGATCAGCACGAGCCCGGCGAGCAGCCCGGTGACGTAGAGCTGCGCGTTGCCGTTCTGGGCGAGCCGCACCAGGCCGGACAGGCCGAGCGCCGCCCGGCCCGAGCCGCGGACCGCGCCGTCCACCACCCGCGCGTCCGTGCGGACCACTCCCCTGGCCAGGCGCAGGACGGGCCGGGCGACCAGCGCCGCGTACGCCGCGTCGACGTGGAAGGCCCGCTCACACGGCACTCTGAACGGGCCGAGCAGCCGGGCCGGGTCCTGCTCCGGCGCGGCCCGCCACAGGGCGTACACGACCCCGGCGCCGAGCAGCGCGACGGCGAAGCCGACGACGGCCGCCCCCCACTCGACCTCCGCACCGGCCGCCACACCCGCGAGGCCGAGCAGCAGGGCCGGCACGGCCAGCACCCCGGCCGGCCACAGCATCGACGGGGGCGCCTCCCGGCCGTCGAAGACGTGTGCCACGCCGGGCGGCGGCTCCGCGAGCGGCTCGATCCGGGCGGGACCGAAGAACGTGCGCAGCCAGGCCCGGGCGGCATACGCCCCGGTCACCCCCACGGTCAGCAGCGCCGACGCGTACACGAACGGCTGAGCCGGTCCCGCCCCGTGCTCGATCGCCGAGATCACCGCGTCCTTGCTGAAGAAACCACTCGCCGGCGGCAGCCCGGCGAGCGCGGCGAAGCCGATCGTCATCGTCCAGAACGTCACGGGAAGGGCCGTGCGCAGCCCGCCCATGTGGCTGATGAGGTTCGACCCGACGTGGTGGATGACCAGTCCCGCGCATAGGAACAGCAGGGCCTTGAACGCGCCGTGCGACACCAGGTGGAACATCGCCGCCCGGTCGGACCCGGCGGCCAGGGCGGCGGCCATGTAGGCGAGCTGGCTGATCGTCGAGTAGGCCAGCACGCGCTTGAGGTCGTCCTGCGCCAGCGCGGCGAGCGCGGCGCCCAGCATGCCGACGGCCGCGACCACGCCGAGCACGTCGAGCGTGGGCGGCGCCGCGAGGAAGGCCGGGTAGAGCCGGGCGACGACGAAGATCCCCGCCGCCACCATCGTGGCCGCGTGGATGAGCGCGCTGATCGGAGTGGGGCCGGCCATCGCGTCGGGCAGCCAGGTCTGCAGCGGCACCTGCGCGCTCTTGCCCGCGACCCCGGCGAGCAGCAGCAGCGTCGCGGCGATCAGGACTCCCCGCGGGATGTCGGCGCGCAGCACGTCGTCGATCCTGAAGCTGCCCGCCGCCATGCCGAGAGTGAAGATCCCGAACAGGAAGCCGACGTCACCGAGCCGGGTGACCAGGAACGCCTTGACCGCCGCCCGGGAGTTGGCCCGGTCCTCCCACCAGTGCCCGATGAGCAGGTAGGAGCACAGGCCCATGATCTCCCAGCCGACGTAGAGGACGATCAGGTCCCCCGCGTAGACCACCAGCAACATGGCGCTGGTGAATAGGCTGACGAACGCACTGTAGGACGGGTAGCGGGGTTCGTCCCGCATGTACCCGACCGAGTAGACCTGCACCGCCAGCGCGACCACGACGACCAGGATGCCCGCGAGCACTGACAATCCGTCGGCCCGCAGAGTCAGGGAGATCGGCACCGACCCCGTCTCGACCGGCGTCAGCGTGCCCTCGGCCCGCCCGGGGAACAGCTCCGACCAGAACCGCCCTCCTGACACCCCGGTTCCCGCCGCGAGGGAGACGGCGAGCCACACCGTGAGCGCCGCCGACACCGCGCCCGGTGCGATCGCGAACCACGCCGCCCGCCGGTACACCGCCCGTTCCGTACCGGTTTCCAAGTCACGCACGCGCGCGTCACGGGGACGCGGATCACGAAGACCGAGGCGTGTCGCCAGCAGCCCGGCCGCGGCGGCGGCGAACGGAAACAGGATGATCAGAGCCGTCACGGCGGTCACGGGGCGCCCTCCCCGTCCGCAGGCTGTACGGCGGACCCCGCCGGGCGTTCGGATCCGGGTCCGGACGCGGGCGGAACCTCGGCGAGTGCCCGCAACCGGTCGACGTCGACGGTCCGCCTCGTGCGGAAGACGGCCAGCACGATCGCCAGCCCCAGGCCCACCTCGGCCGCGGCGATCACGCTGACGAACAGCGTCAGCACCTGGCCGCCGTGCAGGCGGTCACCGAGCCATACGTCGAAGGCCACCAGGTTGAGGTTGACCGCGTTGAGCATCAATTCGACCGACATCAGCACGAGGATCGCGTTGCGCCGGGCCAGCACGCCGTACACACCGATGGAGAACAGCAGGGCGGAGACCACCACCGGATAGACGACGTGCACCTCGCTCACCGCCTCAGTGCCGTGGGCCTGGTCGATAACGACGTCATTCCCGCCCCCTGATATCGGTACGGGACAGGACGATCGCACCGATCAGCGCGGCGAGCAGGAGCACCGACAGCGCCTCGAACGGCAGCACCCAGACGCGGAAGACGCTCGCTCCCAGGGGTTCGGCCGCGCCCTGTCCGGGATGAAGCGGCGCGTACGCCGCGCGGAAACCGGTGACGACGACGGTGACGAGCACGGCGGCCGTCGCGACGGCGACCAGCGCGGCGGCCCAGCGGTTGCCGGAGTCGAGGCCGGAGGAGGGCCCGATGGGCGCGCGGGTCAGCATGATGCCGAACAGCAGCAGCACCACGACCGCGCCCACGTAGATCAGCACCTGCACCCAGGCGACGAACTCGGCGGTCAGCACCAGGTAGCCCCCCGCGAGCGCGCCGAAGCAGACGACCAGCCACAGCGCCGCGTGGACGAGTTGCCTGGTCGTGACGACCAGCAGGGCCGAGCCGACGACGACGGCGCCGAGCAGCAGGAAGACGATCTCAGGCCCCGAGGGCGGCCACAACCCCGGCGCCTGGGAGGTCATCGCTCCTCCTCGGGCCCGTCCTTCTTGTCCGGCGCCGAACCCGCCTTCTTGGGCAGCGAACCCGGCGGCCGGATGGAGCGGATGTCGCGCATGGCTCTCGGTGGCTCACGCCGCGGACGGCTCTCGGGAGTCTCCGATGGTTCCACGGCCGGTCGCCGCGGGGTCTCCCGCGCGGTGTCCCGCACGGGCTCGCGCACCCCGTCCTCCGCCGTCTCCCGCCCAGCGCTCTGCGGCGTGTCCTGTGCCGTTTCCTGCGGCGTTTCCTGCGCCGTGGACGCGCCCTCGGCCGCTCCCTTCACCGCTGCGGGCGGCGCCGTACGGCGGGCGGGCGACGGCCGGGAACCGGCCGACAGTTCCTTCGGCGACTCCGCGCCGACCTCGTGGGCCGGCGGGGGCGGCACGGTGGCCGCCCACTCGCCCAGCCTGTCCTTCTCGTGCAGGAGGTCGCGGATGTCGTATTCGGCGTACTCGAACTCGGGCGACCAGAACAGCGCGTCGAAGGGGCACACTTCGATGCAGATGCCGCAGTACATGCACAGCGAGAAGTCGATCGCGAAGCGATCGAGCACGTTGCGGGCACGCGGACGGCCGCCCTCGGGTGCCGGCAGGGTCTCCTTGTGGGAGTCGATGTAAATACACCAGTCGGGACACTCGCGGGCGCAGAGCATGCAGACCGTGCAGTTCTCCTCCACCAGGGCGATCACGCCCCGGCTGCGGGCGGGCAGGTCGGGATGGACCTCCGGGTACTGCTGTGTCTCCGACTTCCGCAGCATGTGCCGCATGGTCACAGCCAGGCCCTTGGCCAACCCTTCTCCTGGAATGCGCGCCACACGTTCATCATCGCGCACTACCGGCGATGAGTGAACGCGCTCCAGACGTTTTCCACACCGTCCACACTCTAATCCCCAGGGTTATCCACAGGATCCGGGGAGAAGAGGGAAGCACGAACACTCACAAATACGTATCGTCTGGAACATGAACGGCTATGGCGGGCCGGAAGGTGACCCCTCCGGACCACAGGGACCGCAGGTGCCCTCCAGACATCCGTCGTCGCAGCCACCCCGAGGACGTCGGGCGCCCCAGGGTCCGTACGGGCAGCAGGGCCCCTACGGGACCTACCCGCCGCCGCCCCCGCAACCTCCCGCGCCGCCGCACGCGCGGCCACCCGTACGGCCGGCCGCCCCGCCACGGCCCGCGCAACCACGGCCCGCACAGCCGCACCAGCCTCCATCCGTGCGGCCACCGTTCGCGCAGCCGCAGGTTCCCCCACCCGTGCGGCCGCCCGCGCCCCCGCCGATGCCGTCACCCCCGCACCGGCCTTCCAGCGCCCCCAGCTTCCTGTGGGCGCTTTCCCCGCTGTACACCTGCGGCTTCGGCACCCCCTTCACCATGCTGTACGCAGCCATCCGCAAGCGCAGCGTGTGGTACGGGGCGGCCTCCGCCGGATACGCCACGGCCACCGGCGCGTGGATCTACCTGTCCGAGATCTACGACGACATGGATGCCCCCGCCCTGGCGTCTTTCCTGATGGTCGTCTGCATGCTGACTCCGTGGCTCTTCGGCACCGTGCACTCCCTCGCGGTCAGGAAGCAGGTTTTCGAGGACGCCGCGCCGTATTCACCGGCGAACGAGCAGGCGCTCGCGATGGCGCAGTATCGCCGCGGCCTGCGAGAGCAGGCCAGGGAGCTGGCGCAGCACGATCCGGCGATGGCGCGCGAGCTGCGGATCGGCCGGCCCGACCTGCCCCGGCAGTACGACGACGGCGGCCTGGTCGACGTCAACCGCGCCCCTGCTGCGGTCATCGCGAACCTGCCCGGCCTGACGCCCGCGCTCGCCGACGAGATCGTGCGCGTACGCGACCAGGTCGGCGGTTTCGTCTCGGCCGAGGATGTCTCGGCCGCCGCGTCCCTGCCCCCGCACCTCACCGCCGACCTCGCCGAATACGGAATTTTCCTCCCATAGTCAGTCGGTAATCCCGATTGTCGTCGCGCATATCCCTGGCTGAGCCATCGGCGTTTCCTTAGGCTTCAAGGTGCGTCAGCCGTGACAGCGGGAGGGCCCAGTGACGTCATCCGAGATCGCCGAATGCAGGGCGGACATGGCCGCGGCCGCCACCGCCGTGCGGGAGATCCTCCAGGCGCTCAGCGCCGTCCCCGCCATGTTCGGTGACCACACCTGGCAGGGCCCGTCGGCCGACCGCTGGGCGACCGGCTGGAACGCCAGAAGGACTCAGCTCACCAGGCTGTTCGACGCCGTGCTCGCCGAACAGCCGCACCTGATCGCCCGTGTGGAGGAGGCGGAGCGCCGCAAAGCCGCCTCGTAGGCCACCGCACCGGGAAGGATCGCCGTGGGGGAGTTCGTCGGAGTCGATCCAGAAAACCTCAAGGAGCTGACCAGACGACTGGAACAGCTTCATGAGTTGCTGGCCCGGCATAGTCCGCTCATACAGCAGAAAATGCAGAAATGGGGGAGCGAAGTCGCGGTCACCTCGTTGCCCGGCCTCATCGCCGCCGCGCTCGACGACGTCCGCGACATGGACGCCCGCACGACCAGGGCGTACGAACTGGCGAGGCAGCAGGGCTGGAGCGCGCTGGGCCGTGCGCCCGGCATACCCGGCCTCATCTACAAACGGCCACCCAACGTACGGCTGGACTGGGAGGCGACGGGGCAGAGCGGATACCAGGGCAAGCGGGATGCGGAGACGCTGACCGCCGCCCTCGCGGCCAAGGACCCCCAGGACGTGCGCCTCGCCCTCCTGGGACTGCCGGACAGTCTGCGGCGGCACCTCGCCGACAAGGACTACCAGGCGGCCTTCTGGGCGGGGGCGGGCCCGCTCGCGCTGCGGGCCGCCCGCGCGCTGTACCAACGAGCGGGGGGCGCCCTATTCAGCGCGGAGAGCCTGAGCGTACTGCGGGCGCTCGGGGCGTCCCTGGCCGCCGCCAGCCAGATGCGCGTCGGCACGGGCAAGGACCGCCGCCCGTTACTGCCCGCCGCGACCCGCGCCACCCTCACCGGGAGCTCCGACCCCTGGTCGGTCGGAATGCTCGTGAAGTACGGCCCCGAGGGCAGGTCGTGGGACTCCCGCCTGCTCGCCGACCTGACCCGTGCCATGCTCGACGCCCGCGCCGCCGGCAAGACCATCTGGCCGCCCGCCCGCGGCAAGCTGGAAACCAACGTCGACGCCTTACGTCACCAGCGGCTTATGGCGGACTACGACGCCGTGGGGGCCGTCCTCCAGCGGGCGGCGGAGAACGGGATGGCCGCCCGGCACGTGCTGGGCGATCCGGCCACCGGCCTCAAGTACGCCCGCATGCTCGTCAGCGACTCCTGGCACACCCCCGGCTACGACCCTGGCCCCTTCCTGAGCTCATACGTACGCCCGGGCGGCGCGCTTCCGCCCACCGGCCAGGTGGACCTTTCGGCGCCCACCGCGGCCTTCCTCAAGGCCGCCGTCTCAGCCGAGCGCGGCACCTCCGTGGACGCCAAGGAGTCCGCCTGGTCCGTCGTTCACATCGCCCAAGCCACCGCCGACTTCTCCAAGCTTCACCCGCAGACGGTGCTGCCCAGAGAGATCCGGCACGCGCTGATCTACACCGCCGACCGCTACCTCCCCGATTTCGCCGCCTCGGCAAGTCATGAATTCACCGCATCCATGGCGATGCAGAGAGGCGAGGATGCCGCAAGTCCCTGGGCTCCTGTCGTACGGCCGGCTGAATTGGAGGCCCTGTTCGGGCAGGCGCTGCAGGAACCGAAAGAGTTCGGTGCTTACAAGGGAAAGATGGACGGACGTATAAGCGTTGCCGTCGCCGCCACAATCAAGGACCCCTCGGATCAGAATTACCTACGAGAGATGGGCGGCCTCTACGGCATGATCCAGAGAATTCAGGGCGACCACCACTTCGCCGAGGAACAACTGAAGGACGAGCAAGCCACCCGCACGCAGACGGCGATCTCGATAGTCAGCGGAGGCTTCGGCGCATTGAGCTTCAGCAATGCATTCGGCCCGGGAACGATCACACAGATCCTCGTCGCCCTGGCTGCCCCGCCGCTCAACGCCATGTTCGACACCGACTTCGCCCTTCAGGCGTATAAGAGCAACGCGGACGACTTTCGTGCTCAAGTCCTGCATGTCGAGGCGCCAGTACTACAGGGATTGATACTAGCCGGCGCGATCACCCCGCCCGACGATGCAAGCTGGGTGAAGAACGGCGTTGTCACTCGCACCGCGGCGATGGCCGACTGGGTCAGCCGGCACTCCGACACGAGGTATTTGGGAAAGACTTTCACGGAATGGGTAAAAGAGGCGCAGGACGCCATGAGGTTACAACAATGAGCAGGCGTCATCTGGCCGGCCTCCTGGCCGTCGCCGTCTGCACCCAGATGCTGGCGAGTTGTACGCGGAGAGAATCGCCCACTTCACCTGAGGCAGGTGAAGCAGAACGGCGCGGCCAGGCTCTCGTCGCCGTCGTCCAATGCTTCGTGGACCACAATGTGCTGGCGCGGAGCGAGGCGGAGAACCATTCATGGTTCGAGAACGGCAAGGTGCAGCAGACTGCGGCCCTCGTGGACTGGGCGAGCAGCCACGCGGAAACCAGCTTCAGCGGGAAGACGCTGCAGGTGTGGGAGGACGAGGCGACGGCGGGGTGGCCGGGGTGGAGGTGCCCGTTGTGAGGCCGCTCAGGCGGTGAGGACCCTGACGACTCCGGTGAGGGCGAGCTGGAGGAGCGCGAGGGGCACCAGGACGGTCCAGGCGAACCTCTGCAGCTGGTCCTCGCGCAGCCGGGGATAGCTGACGCGCACCCAGATGACGACGAAGGCCAGTGCGAAGACCTTCAGGAGTGTCCACACCGGGCCGGGCAGGAGGGGCCCCTGCCAGCCGCCGAGGAACAGCACCGTAGTCAGGGCGGAGAGCACCACGATCCCGGCGTACTCGGCCAGCATGAACAGGGCGAAGCGGAATCCCGCGTACTCCGTCATCGGGCCCATGATGATCTCGGACTCGGCCATTGGCATGTCGAACGGCGGCCGGCGCAGCTCGGCCAGCCCTGCGACGAAGAACACGAAGGCCCCGATCGCCTGCCAGGGAAGCCACCACCAGCGCCACTGCCCGGCGATGCCCTGCAGCGACAGCGTGCCCGCGGCCATCGCCACGCTGGAGGCGGCGAGCACCAGCGGCAGCTCGTACGACATCAACTGGGCGGCGGCCCGGATGCCGCCGAGCACGCTGTACTTGTTGGCCGACGCCCACCCCGCCATGATCGCGCCGAGCACGCCGACGCCCATCACCGCCAGCACGAAGAACAGACCCGCGTCGAGGTCCACGGCCGCCAGTCCGGGGCCGACCGGGATCACGACCATCACGACGAGGTACGGCACGAGCGCCACCGCCGGGGCGATCGCGAAGATCCGCCGGTCGGCCGCGGCCGGGATGACGTCCTCCTTCTGGGCGAACTTGACGCCGTCCGCGAGGAGTTGCGCCCACCCGTGGAAACCGCCGGCGTACATCGGCCCGAGCCGCGACTGCATGTGGGCCATGGCCTTGTGCTCCATCTGCCCGACGATCAGCGGCAGCAGCAGGAACGCCGCCACCACGACGATCAGCCGGACCGCGACGTCGAGCACCTCGGCCATGTGGCGGCCCCTCTCAGGATGACGCCCAGTCGGGTGGCACGCCCGGGGGCGACATCCGGCGGCGGCTCGGCGAGCCGTGGCCGGACTCCCCCGGTTCCTTCGCCCCGGGCCACGCCTTGGCTACCCGGGCGGCCAGCACGAAGTCCTTACGCAACGGGTGGCCCTCGAAACCGTCCGGCAGCAGCAGAGGGCGCAGGTCCGGGTGGCCGTCGAAGACGACGCCGAACATCTCGTACGTCTCCCGCTCGTGCCAGTTCGCCCCGCGGAAGACGCCGGTGGCTGTCGGCAGGCGGGGGTCGGCGCGCGGGACCCGGGTGCGTACGAGCAGGTGCGCGAACGCGACCGGATCGAACACGTGGGCCACGACGGCGAACGCCTCGGGCGGCTCGTCCACGGCGGTCAGCCAGTCGAAGAACTCGAATCCGGCCGAGCGCGCGAACGCCAGCGCGCCGGCCCACTCGCCGGGGTCCACGTCGAGCACGTCCTGGCCCAGGGAATCGGTGACGCGGGAGCCGTACCGCTCGCGCACGACCTCGATGCTCATGCGTCCGCCTCCGGCCGGTAGCGGTCCTCCAGCGTCTCGGCGGCGATCTTCTCCTGGAGCTTCATGATGCCGTGCAGCAGCGCCTCGGGGCGGGGCGGGCACCCGGGGACGTACACGTCCACGGGGATGATCTGGTCGACGCCCTTGGTGACGCAGTAGGAGTCCCAGTAGGGCCCGCCCGAGTTGGAGCAGGCGCCGAACGAGATGACGTATTTGGGGTCGGGCATCTGCTCGTACAGCCGTCGTACGGCGGGAGCCATCTTGTCCGTCACCGTGCCCGACACGATCATCAGGTCGGCCTGCCGGGGACCGTTGGCGAACGGGATCACTCCGAAGCGGATGAAGTCGTGCCTGCTCATCGACGTCGCGATGAACTCGATGGCGCAGCAGGCCAGCCCGAAGTTGAAGACCCACAGGGAGTAGCGACGGCCCCAGTTCAGCACGAACTTCATCGGCTTGGGCGCCAGCCGGGACACCGGCCCCACCGTGGGCATCGGGAGATCGTTCACGGGCATGCGGTCACCGCCATGCCGTCCATTGTCCTCTCCCCTGCCGGTCGGGTCACGTCCAGCCCAGAACTCTCTTGCGCCAGGCGTACAGGATGCCGAGCGCGATGAACGCGAGGAAGACGAACATCTCCACCAGCGTCGTCATGCCGTACCCGGGGGCGGCGAAGACGGTGGCCCAGGGGAAGAGGAACACCGCGTCGACGGCGAAGACCACGTAGAGATAGGTGAAGACGTAGTAACGGATCTGCGACTGCGCCCAGCCCTCGCCGACGGGGTCGACCCCGCACTCGTACGTCGTGAGCTTCTCGGGGGTCGGCCGGCTGGGACGTAACAAGCGGTTCACGAACAGCCCGCCCGCGAAGATCGCCACGCCGACGAGGAAGAGGACGACGACCACGGCATATGAGCCGAAATATCCACTCATACCGCCTCCCAGGTCTCGAGGATAACCCCGGCACGATCTCAAGGGCTGAACACCTGACGGTCACATCCGAGTCCCGCGCATATAGTTGAGGATCGTGACCCGAATCATGCTCGTCGCCCGCTTGCACCTGGACCTGTGCCGGCTCGCGTCGGGCCTGTGTCGCCCGGATGGTTCGCGAGGCTGACGGTGCGCCGCCCCCCGGCGGCCGAGGCACCAGCGGGAACGCGCCACAGGCGCGGAAAGTCCCGGTAGAACGCACGTCAAGTGCACGTCTACGAACAAACCAGCGTGACCCCGATGGATCTAGCATGGACATGACAACGTGCCACCAGCAGGCAGGCCTGGGCGCGTCAAGGAGGACTGAGGAGCTGTGACCAAGCAGGTTCAGCAACTCGACCGCGTGATCATCCGGTTCGCGGGTGACTCCGGCGACGGAATGCAGCTCACCGGTGATCGGTTCACGGCGGAGACGGGCCAGTTCGGCAACGACCTGTCGACGCTCCCCAACTTCCCGGCGGAGATCCGCGCTCCCGCCGGCACCCTGCCCGGGGTGTCGAGCTTCCAGTTGCACTTCGCCGACCACGACATCCTGACCCCCGGTGACGCGCCCAACGTGCTCGTCGCCATGAACCCCGCCGCGTTGAAGGCGAACCTCGGGGATCTTCCCCGCGGCGCCGACATCATCGCCAACACCGACGAGTTCACCAAGCGCAACCTGTCCAAGGTGGGCTACGACGGCAACCCGCTCGAGGACGACTCCCTCAAGGAGTGGCGCCTGCACGCGGTGCCGCTGACCTCGCTGACGGTCAAGGCGCTCGAGGGCTACGACATCTCCAAGAAGGACGCCGAGCGGGCCAAGAACATGTTCGCGCTCGGTCTGCTGTCGTGGCTGTACAACCGGCCGACCGAGGGGACGGTCCAGTTCCTCGAGGCCAAGTTCGCCAAGAAGCCGGAGATCGCCAAGGCGAACATCGCGGCATTCCAGGCGGGCTGGAACTACGGAGAGACGACCGAGTCCTTCTCGGTCTCGTATGAGATCAAGCCGGCCACGCTCCGGCCGGGCACCTACCGGAACATCTCCGGCAACCAGGCCCTGGCGTACGGGCTCATCGCGGCGTCGGTGCAGTCGAAGCTGCCACTGTTCCTCGGTTCGTACCCGATCACCCCGGCCTCCGACATCCTGCACGAGCTGTCCAAGCACAAGCGGTTCGGAATCCGGACGTTCCAGGCCGAGGACGAGATCGCCGGCGTCGGCGCCGCCCTTGGCGCCGCTTTCGGCGGGTCGCTGGGCGTGACCACGACCTCCGGCCCGGGCATCGCGCTCAAGGCCGAGACGGTGGGCCTCGCGGTGACCACGGAGCTGCCGTTGATCGTCGTGGACGTGCAGCGGGCCGGGCCGTCAACGGGCATGCCGACCAAGACCGAGCAGACCGACCTGCTGATGGCGTTGTACGGCCGCAACGGCGAGTCGCCGGTGCCGGTGCTGGCGGCGGCCACGCCGTCGGACTGCTTCACCATGGCGGTCGAGGCGGCACGGATCGCGCTGAAGTACCGCACCCCGGTCATGCTCCTGTCGGACGGCTACCTCGCCAACGGCTCCGAGCCGTGGCGCATCCCGGACATCGACGAGCTGCCGGACATCTCCATCCAGTTCACCACCGAGCCCAACGGCGAGGACGGGACCTACCTCCCGTTCAAGCGCGACCCGGAGACGCTGGCCCGCCCGTGGGCGGTGCCCGGCACGGCGGGCCTTGAACACCGGATCGGCGGCATCGAGAAGGCCGACGGCACCGGAAACATCTCCTACGACCCGGACAACCACGACAAGATGGTCCGGCTGCGCCAGGCCAAGATCGACGGCATCGACGTGCCCGACCTGGTGGTCGACGACCCCGACGGCGACGCCCGGGTGCTCGTGCTCGGCTGGGGCTCGACGTACGGGCCGATCGCGGCGGCGGCCCGCCGGGTGCGCGCGGCCGGGCACAAGGTCGCGCAGGCGCACATCCGTCACCTCAACCCGCTGCCGGCCAACACGGGCGAGGTGCTGCGCTCCTACGACAAGGTGCTGCTGCCCGAGATCAATCTCGGCCAGCTCGCCATGCTGCTGCGGGCCCGCTTCCTGGTCGACGTGATCAGCTACAACCGGGTGCGCGGGCTCCCGTTCAAGGCCGCCGAGCTCGCCGCCGTCATTCAGGACGTGATCGAAAGTGACTGACATCGCCAACGGGAGCCTCAACGGCAAGGGGCTCGCCCTCATCCCCCGTACGGACGCCAAGCAGACCCTGAAGGACTTCAAGTCCGACCAGGAGGTGCGCTGGTGCCCGGGCTGCGGTGACTACGCGATCCTGGCGGCGGTGCAGAGCTTCCTGCCCGAGCTGGGCCTGCGGCGCGAGAACATCGTGTTCGTCTCCGGCATCGGCTGCTCCTCGCGCTTCCCGTACTACCTCAACACCTACGGCATGCACTCGATCCACGGGCGGGCGCCGGCCATCGCGACCGGTCTCGCCGCGTCCCGGCCGGATCTGTCGGTGTGGGTCATCACCGGAGACGGCGACGCGCTGTCGATCGGCGGCAACCACCTGATCCACGCGCTGCGCCGCAACGTCAACCTGAACATCCTGCTGTTCAACAACAGGATCTACGGCCTGACCAAGGGGCAGTACTCCCCGACCTCAGAGATCGGCAAGATCACCAAGTCGACGCCGATGGGGTCGCTGGACAAGCCGTTCAACCCGATCTCGCTGGCGATCGGCGCCGAGGCCGGGTTCGTCGCCCGGACCATCGACAGCGACCGTAAGCACCTGCAGAGCGTGCTGCGCCAGGCCGCCGAGCACCGCGGCGCCTCGCTGGTGGAGATCTACCAGAACTGCAACATCTTCAACGACGGCGCCTTCGACACGCTCAAGGACCCGGCCACCCGCGACGAGATCACCGTCCGGCTCGAGCACGGGCAGCCGATCGTGTTCGGCACCGGCGACAACGAGCGTGCCGTACGGCTGTCGCGCACGGGCGGCGTCGAGGTCGTGCGCCGCGCCGAGGTGGCCGACAGCGAGATCCTCGTGCACGATGCCCACAACCCCGACCCGTCCCTGGCGTTCGCGCTGTCGCGACTGGACGAGCCGGCGTTCCAGCACGTGCCGATCGGCGTCTTCCGCTCGGTCGACCGGCCTGCCTACGATCACCTGCTCAACGAGCAGCTCGAGGCGGCCACGGCCGACAAGGGCGCCGGCAGCCTCGCCGGCCTGCTCCACGGCGGGGACACCTGGACCATCGGCTGAGCACGAATCAATCAGGGAAGGGACCGGCCTTAGGGCGGGTCCCTTTTCCTATTACCGGCCCTGAATCTGCTGGAGATCGTCAACCGGGGGCGTCATCAGGCCGTCCCTCTGTGGTGACAGATCACCACATGACAGCGCCGGAAGAGTCGCCGTGGACGGGAAGGAAGGTCCTGGTCACCGGAGCGGCCGGATTCATCGGATCCCGGCTCTCCCTGCGCCTGACCGCGCTGGGCGCGCAGGTGCACGGCGTCAGCAGACGGAAGATCGCGGACGACACGTGCGTGTGGCACACCGCGGATCTGACGGACGCCGAGGGCACCACGGAACTCGTCCGCTCCGTCCGGCCGGATGTGGTCTTCCATCTCGCCGCCGAGGTGAACGGCTCGCGCGGCACGGAGACGCTCGTGCCCACACTGACCAATACCGTGGTGGGTTCCGTCAACCTGCTCAACGCCGCGCACGGCCTCGGTGCCCGGGTCGTCATGGCGGGCTCCGTCGAAGAGGCCCGGCCGGAGCTGGGCGAGACGCTGACCTCGTCCCCGTACGCCGTCGCGCGGTGGGCCGCGACCGGGTACGCGCGGCTGTTCCACCAGCTGTGGGATCTCCCCGTGACCGTCCTGCGGATCTCGATGGTGTACGGTCCCGGCCAGCCCGACACGACCAAGGTGGTGCCCTACGTCGCGCAGTGCCTGCTGCGCGGCGAGGAGCCGTCGCTGACGGCGGGAAAGCGGCGCATGGATTGGGTGTACGTGGACGACGTGGCCGAGGCCCTCGTGCTCGCCGCTGAGAGGGAGAACGCGGTCGGCCGGGTCTTCGACATCGGCACAGGCGACGGCATCGCCGTACGAGACATCGTGACCAGGTTGTACGAACTGGCCGGCAGCACGGCGACGCCGCCGTTCGGCACACGGCCGGAGCGCGTCATGGACGTCGAACGGTTCGCCCACGTCGAGGAGGCCGCCGACGTGCTGGGCTGGCGCGCCACGACGCCCGTCGACGAAGGACTCAGGCGCACCCTGGAGTGGTACGGCCGACGGCTGTGACGCTCACTCCCGCTTGTCGCGGCCGAACAGCTCGACGAGGGCAGGCGGGGTCCAGCGCTTGGCCACCTGCCTCGCGTTGAACGTCCATTTCTCACCCGGCCGCTCCTTGAACAGCGTCGAGTGGTCCGTGGTGATCTCTTCTTCGGGACGGCCGTTGGTGTAGTAGTACAGCGCCATCGATCGCCGGGCCCGATCCTCGGGACAGGTCAGCGGGTCGGGGTGCCCGTGGTTCGCGTCGTCCGTCGTGGCGAACAGCACGAACCTGTTGAAGACCGGCAGGATTTTGTGCTCGCAGGCGGTCATGTCCGTGTTCCACAACTGCAGGTGCCCGCCGTAGCTCTCCTCCCAGTCCTTGTTCAGGTACAGCAGGCCGTTCAGCCGCCGGTCGAGGTTGAGCTTGCGGCTCTTGTTGAAGTCGGCGTGCACCTTGAGGAAGCCGCCCGGGCGGATCTGGTGCAGACCGCCGCCTTCCAGATGAGGGTCGGACACCAGGTGCGTGATACCGGTCAGCCGTTCCAGGAACTCGACGAACACGCCCCCGTTGAATTCCGCGAGCAGCGACCTGGTCGCCGGGCCCATCCTCTCCGTGTCGGCCAGGGCGAGTTTGATCTCGCGTGCGTCGTCGAACCGCTGCCAGCTCGCATCGCGGGGCTCGGGAAATTCGGCCAGGACGGGTTCCAGCACGCTCGGCGGCAGGAAGTCATCGATCACCACGTGCCTGAACGGCTTGGCGTTGAGGAATTCCTCCCGCAGCCGATCGGCGACGGGGAACAATTCCTCGCGTCTGAAGGTGAACGACTGAACGTCCCGCATACCGCTGACCCCCTCTGATTCTGCCGATCCCACTGGTGTGCATATCGTGACGGAGAAGTCCGGTCGTTACATCGGAAAAGATCGGCCCCCGGGGGGCTAGCATTCGGCGTGGCCGGAATGTTCGTCGGAGCCCTGCCTCGGAGGCCCGCATGCCAGGCATCCCCAGAATCGCCGTCGTGATCGTCACTTACAACAGCGCGAAAATCCTCGGAGGATGCCTCGACTCGCTCCCGGCCGGAGCGCGGGGCGTCGACCTGCGGGAGATCGTCGTCGCGGACAACGCCTCCAGGGACGAGTCGACGGCCATCGCCGAGCGGGCCGGGGCCACCGTGGTGCGGGTGGGCAGGAACGCCGGATACGCCGCCGCCTTCAACGCGGGTGTGGCCGCCCTGGACCTGTGGCGGCTCGACGCCGTGATGATCCTGAATCCCGACTGCCGTCTGCGGCCGGGCTGTCTGGCCCCGCTCGCCGCGGCTCTCGGCGAACCGGGCCTCGGCATCGCCGCGCCGCGTCTGCTGAGCGTGGACGGCCACACCCATCCCTCGCTGCGCCGGACCCCCAGCGTACGGCGGGCGTGGGCGGAGGCTCTGATCGGCGGGCGGCTTGCCGGTCGCGTGGCCGCCCTCGGCGAGGTGATCACCGATCCCGCCGTCTACGAGCGGCCGGGGCCGGCCGACTGGGCGACGGGCGCCGCCCTCCTCATGTCCGTGCGGGCGCTTGCCGACGTGGGGCCGTGGGACGAGTCCTTCCTCCTGTACAGCGAGGAGACCGAGTACGCGCTGCGCGCCGCCGACCGGGGGTGGCGCCTCTGGTACGAGCCGTCCGCGGTGGTGGAGCACATCGGCGGCGAGGCCAAGGTGAACCCCATGCTGGCCGCGCTGCTGACGGTCAACAAGGTCAGGTTGTTCCGCAGGCGCCGTGGCCCCGTCTCGTCGGCGGCCTATTACCTGGCCGTGGTCCTCGGTGAGAGCATCCGCGCGCTGCGCGGGCGGCGTCCTGCACGCGAAGCGGTGGCGTGGCTGCTGCGCCCCTCACGCCGCATCAGCGCGCTTCCCGACTGAAGAGCCATATCGACCGAAGAACCGACCAAAACGTCTATTAGACCACGCCCGTAACGATCGACGCCACCCACGCGACTACTGGGGGACTGACTGTCGTGACGGAGGGGGCTTCCCCGTGAGGATCAGCGTGTTCGGGCTCGGCTATGTCGGCTGCGTGTCGGCCGCCTGCCTGGCATCGCGAGGCCACCAGGTGATCGGCGTCGACGTCAACCCCGTGAAGGTCGACCTGATCAGGCGGGGCCGGGCGCCGGTGGTCGAGGAACGCATCGGCGAACTGACCGCCCAGGTCGTCGCTTCCGGCGCGCTGCGTGCCACCACCGACGCCGCCGAGGCCGTCAGGTCGAGCGAGCTCTCCCTGGTCTGCGTCGGCACTCCCTCCGCGTCCAACGGCAGCCTGACCACCGCCTACCTGGAGCGCGTGGCCGAGCAGATCGGCGAGGCGCTGGCGGACCGGCGGGACTGGCACACCGTGGTCTTCCGCAGCACGATGCTGCCGGGCACCACGGCCTCGGTGCTCGTGCCGATCCTGGAGAAGGCCTCGGGCCGCACCGCGGGCGTGGACTTCGGCGTCGCGGTCAACCCCGAGTTCCTGCGTGAGGGCACGAGCGTCAAGGATTTCTTCGACCCGCCCAAGACCGTCATCGGCGAGCTCGACCCCACCAGCGGGGACGTGCTCGCCGGCCTCTACGAAGGGCTGCCTGGACCGGTGTTCCGGGTGCCGGTCACCGTCGCCGAGATGACGAAGTACGCCGACAACTCGTTCCACGGCCTGAAGATCGCCTTCGCCAACGAGCTCGGCGCCGTCTGCGCCGCTCTCGGGGTCGACTCCCATCAGGTGATGGACGTGTTCCTGGCCGACACCAAGCTCAACGTGAGCCGCGCCTACCTGCGCCCGGGGTTCGCCTTCGGCGGCTCGTGCCTGCCCAAGGACCTGCGCGGCCTCGTTTACGCCGCCCGACGGGCGGACGTCGCGGTGCCGCTGCTTTCGCATGTGCTGCCCTCGAACGAGGAGCACCTGCGCCGGGCCTTCGACCTGGTCGCGGCGACCGGCAGGCGCCGGATCGGCCTGTTCGGCCTGTCGTTCAAGCCCGGCACCGACGACCTGCGCGAGAGCCCTCTGGTCGAGCTCGCGGAGCGGCTCCTCGGCAAGGGCTACGACCTGCGCATCTACGATGCCAACGTCTCGATGTCCCGCCTCATCGGGGCCAACCGGGACTACATCGCGAGCCGCCTGCCGCACCTGGGCGAGCTGCTGTCCAACTCCGTCGACGACGTGCTCGCGCACGCCGAGGTCTGCGTGGTGGGATGCGACGATCCCGCCGTTCTGGACGCGCTCGGCGACTCCGGAGACAAGGAGATCGTCGATCTCATCCGCCTGCCCGACGCCGGAGAGCGTCGCCGACACCCGGGATACACAGGACTTGGCTGGTAAGGCACTCATTCTGGTGGAGAACCTGTCCGTGCCGTTCGATCGGCGCGTGTGGCAGGAGAGCCTCGCGCTGCGCGACGCCGGCTGGGAGGTGCACGTCATCTGCCCTCGGGGCGCCAGGCGTGACACCGAGCCGTACGCGGAGATCGGCGGGATCAGGATCCACCGGTATCCGCTCAGGGCCGCCACCGGCGGCCCTGCCGGTTACCTGCGGGAGTACGGCTCCGCGCTCTGGCACACCTACCGGCTGGCCCGCCGGATCGGACCGGTCGACGTGATCCACGCCTGCAATCCGCCGGACCTGTTCTTCTTGATGACCAAGCTGCCCGGGTCCCGGGGTGCCCGGTTCGTGTTCGACCAGCACGACCTGGTGCCCGAGCTCTATCTGTCGCGGTTCCGTCGAGGTGAGGACTTTCTCTACCGCCTCGTGTGCCGCCTGGAGCGGGCCACCTACCGGGCGGCCGACATCGTCATCGCCACCAACGAGAGCTATCGGGAGGTCGCGCTCACCCGCGGCGGCAAGCGCCCGGAAGAGGTCTTCGTGGTGCGCAGCGCACCCGCCGTCGAGCGGTTCCACGAGGTCCCGCCGCGGCCGGAGCTGAAGAAGGGCAAGCCGCACCTGCTGTGCTACCTCGGCGTGATGGGCCCGCAGGACGGCGTGGACTACGCGTTACGCGCCCTGGCGAAGCTGCGGGACGAGCAGAACAGGACCGACTGGCACGCGGCCTTCGTCGGCGCGGGGGACGCGTTCGACGACATGGTCCGGCTCTCCCGTGACCTCGGCCTGGCCGACTTCGTCGACTTCACCGGACGCATCCCCGACGAGGACCTCCTCCACTACCTCTCCACGGCGGACGTGTGCCTGTCACCCGACCCGCTCAATCCGCTCAACGACGTCTCGACGATGAACAAGGTCATGGAGTACATGGCGATGGCACGCCCGATCGTCTCCTTCGACCTGCGCGAGGCGAAGGTCTCCGCGGGCGAGGCGGCGCTCTACGCGCCGCCGAACGACGAGTCCGAGTTCGCCAAGCTCGTCGCCCTGCTCCTCGACGACCCGGAAGAACGCCGGCGTATGGGAGAGCTCGGACGGGCCCGGGTCGCAGGTCCGCTGTCGTGGGAGAACTCGAAACAGTCGCTCATCGCGGCGTACGAGGCGGCACGGAGCCGGTGAAGCCGATCGCGAGCGTCGTGATCCCGGCGTTCAACGAGGAGGCGGCGCTGGACCGCTGCCTGGGGCCGCTGCTGGCCGGAGCGGCGCCGGGCGAGTTCGACGTGGTCGTCGTCCCCAACGGGTGCACGGACGGGACGGCACGGGTCGCACGGCGGCTCGGGGCGAGGGTCGTGGAGACGGCGCGGCCGGGCAAGGCGAACGCGTTGCGCCTGGGCGACGCGGCCTGCTCGGTGTTCCCGCGCATCTACCTGGACGCCGACGTGCTGCTCGACACCGGGTCCGCGCGGGCCCTGGTGGCCGCGCTTGAGGAGTCCGGCGCGGCGGCCGCGGCGCCCGTTCCGGTCTGGGACCTGTCGGGCGCCGGCCGTACCGCCCGGCGCGTCCACCACGTCCATGAGCGGTTGCTGGGACCGCGGCGCGCGCTGGCGGGCGTCGGCGTGTACGCACTGAGCCGGGCCGGGCACGCACGGGTGTTCCCGATGCCCGACGTCGTGGCCGACGACGAGCTGGTGCACCGCAGCTTCGGCCCGCACGAGCGCGTGGTCGTGGCGGAGGCGCGCTCGGTGGTGCGGCCGGCCCGCACGGTGCGGGCGCACCTGCGCCGGCGCGTACGGGTCCGGCTGGGCAATCGCCAGCTGACGGAGCTGGGCCTGCCCGCGCCCGAGGGAAGGCTCGGTTCGCGCGCCCTCGCCACGCTGGTCGCGTCGCGGTCCGTGAGTCCCCTGGACGCCGCCTGCTACCTTGCCGTCCTGCTCGCCGACCGCGCGCTGACCCGCAGGCGGTCGGCGCGCGCGGCCGCGATCGCCTGGTCGACCGACTCGACCAGCAGGTGAAGGGAAGCGCATGCACGTGCGACACATGGGGCTGGACGGAGTGCTGTTGTTCGTCCCCACGCCCCACCGGGACGATCGCGGACTGTTCACCCGCACCTTCGACGCCCGGCTCGCGGCCGAACACGGACTCGACCCGAACTCCTTCATCCAGGACAGCCAGTCCCGCTCGCGTCTGGGGACGGTACGGGGCATGCACGGCAGATCGGGGCGGGGCGAGGCCAAGCTGGTCCGCTGCGCGCGCGGGGCGATACTCGACGTGCTCGTGGACGCCCGGCCCGGCTCCCCCACGTTCGGCGAACATCTCACCGTGCGGCTGGACGACGAGTCGTTCCACACCTTGTATGTCCCGCCGGGGTTCCTGCACGGCTTCCAGGCGCTCACCGAGCAGACCGACGTCTGCTACCGGATCGACCGGGAGCACGACCCCGCCGAGGATCTCGCCGTACGGTTCGACGATCCCGACCTCAAGATCGACTGGCCGCTGCCGGTCGGTGCGATCAGCGCCCGGGACCTGTCGGCGGGTTCGTGGACGGAGCTCCGGGAACGCCTGTCGCGATGAGATCGTCACTCCTGTGGGCCGTCCCTCTCGCGCTGCTCGCGGCCGCCTCCTGCACCCCGGCGTCCCCGGAGCGCACCCCGCCGGCCGTGCCGTCCCCTCCGGCGACCTCCGTCTCCCCCGTGAGCGGATGCTCCGGCTACCCCACTCCGGCGTGTACGGGCGTGCCCAAGGGCAGGCGGCTGAAGACGCTCCGCCCCAACTTCTACGGCGCTTATCGGGTGACGCAGGACGGGACGGTGCTGGACGGCGTGCACGTCCCCGGCACACTCCTGATCACCGCCAGGAACGTCACCGTCAAGAACAGCCTCATCGACGGCGACGTGAAAAACGACTACGACGGCAGGATCTACCCCTTCACGATCAGTGACTCCACCGTCGGCCCCGAACACGGCTGCAACCAGAGCGTCGGCATCTGGAGCGCCCAGTTCACCGCCACCC
>NZ_JBFBIP010000018.1:0-188831 GCF_040685655.1 Microbispora sp. NPDC088329 | reverse complement strand
ATGTCCAGCAACGCGTCGTCCTGGCCGGAGGTGTGGTCCTTCTCCAGCGTCGCCCGCATCGACTCGTACTGGCCGAAACGCTCCAGAATCTGGTCGCTGGTCCAGCCCAGCGCCTTCAGCAGCACCGTGACCGGCTGCTTGCGCTTGCGGTCGACGCGGACGCCGACGCTGTCACGCTTGTCGATCTCGAACTCGAGCCACGCGCCGCGCGAGGGGATCACCCGGCAGCCGAACAGGTCCTTGTCGGAGGTCTTGTCGGCCGACCGGTCGAAGTAGACGCCCGGCGACCGCACGAGCTGGGAGACCACGACACGCTCGGTGCCGTTGACGATGAAGCTGCCCTTCGGCGTCATGAGCGGGAAGTCGCCCATGAACACCGTCTGGCTCTTGATCTCACCTGTGGTGTTGTTGATGAACTCCGCCGTGACGAACATCGGGGCGGAGTAGGTCATGTCCTTGTCTTTGCACTCGTCGACCGAATGCTTGGGCGGCTCGAACCTGTGCTCGCGGAACGACAGGGACATGGTTCCGGAGAAGTCCTCGATCGGACTGATCTCCTCGAAGATCTCTTCGAGGCCGGATTGAAGTGGGATGTCCTTGCGCCCGGCCTGGCGAGCCGCCTCGACCCGGTCCTTCCATCGTTGGTTGCCCACCAGCCAGTCGAAGGACTCGGTCTGCAGGGCGAGAAGGTCGGGGACTTCGAGCGGCTCCTCGATACGTGCGAACGACACGGTACGGGGGCCGGCGGGTACGGCGGAGGCGTTGCGCGAGGCTGCCAACAGATGTCCTTCCGAGGGCTCGCGGACTGACTACACGCGCCCGGAGGCACCACACCTGAGAGCAGGGAATGGGACGTCGAGACCGAGCGCGGAAGGGCAGCATAAATCAACAGACAAACGCCTGTCCACTTACTACAGTATTTGTCAATCTCTATCCCACCATCAGAGTCGCACGCCTCGGCGGAAATTGTCAAGCCGCCATTCGCGCCGCGCTTTCCGGGAAGCCGCGCTTTCCGGGAAGCCGTGGTTTCCGGGAAGCCGCGCTTTTCGAAACCGCGGCGGCATGACGACGCCCCGCCGGTGGGAGGCGCGGCGGGGCGTCGGTCCTGGGGACGGGCGTGCGGAAAGCGCGTCAGCCCTTGATGGCGCCGATGATGACGCCCTTGGTGAAATGGCGTTGCACGAACGGATAGACGATCAGGGCCGGCAGCACGGCGATGGCGACGATGGCCATTTTGACGGCCAGCGTGGGGGGCGCGAGGTGGCCGAAGCCGTTCACGCCCACGGTGGCCGTCGGCAGGGGATTGGAATCGACGACGTACGACCGCAGGACCAGGGCGAGCGGCCACTTGCGGGTGTCGTCGATGAACAGCATGGCGTTGAACCACGCGTTCCAGTAGCCCACGGCGTAGAACAGCCCGATGACCGCCGTGACCGCCCTCGACAGCGGAAGCACGATCCGCCACAGGATGCGGAACTCTCCGGCGCCGTCGATGCGGGCGCTGTCGAGCAGCTCGTGCGGGATGTTCATGAAGAACGCCCGCAGCACGACGATGTTGAACGCCGACACGGCCGACGGCAGGATCAGCGACCAGTACGTGTCCTTCAGCCCGAGCGAGGCGACCATCAGGTAGGTCGGGATGAGGCCCGGGAAGAACACGAACATCAGCAGGACGGAGAACAGGATCGGCCGGTGGAACAGCGTCCCCGGCCGCGACAGCGCGTACGCCCCGAGGACGCTCACGCCGAGGCTGACCGCGGTGCCCGCGACGGTGACTCCGGTGCTGACCAGCACGGCGCGGCCGACCACGCTGTCGGAGAAGATCTGGAGGTACGCGTCGAACGTGATGCCGTCCGGCACCAGCACCAGGCCGCCGACCCGGTTGACCGTCTCGGCCGACGACAGGCTGGTCAGCACGATCGTGTAGAGCGGCAGCAGCACGGCGAGCACGATGAGCGCGAGCGCGCCGCCCTTGCCGATCCGGCCCGTGACCGATCCCGGCTCCTCCCAGGGGGCCAGACCGGACACCTTGCGACGACTCATGATCGCGAATACACCCCCCGCTCGCCCAAGGCGTGCGCCACCCGGTTGGCCACCAGGATCAGCGCGAGGCCGACGACGCCCTTGAACAGGCCGGCCGCCGCGCCGTAGCCGAAGTCGCCGGTGCGCAGGCCGGACCAGTAGACGAAGGTGTCGAAGACCTCCGACACCTTGCTGCCGACCGCGCCGCGCTGCAGCATGAACTGCTCGAAGCCGACGTTGAGCGCGTCGCCGAGCCGCAGGATCAGCAGCAGTACGATGACGGGCCGCAGCCCGGGCAGCGTGACGTGCCACATCCGGCGCCACCGCCGGGCCCCGTCGACCGCGGCGGCCTCGTACAGACTCTGGTCGATGGTGCTGAGCGCGGCGAGGAACACGATCGTGCCCCAGCCGGCGTCCTTCCAGACCGTCTCCGCCGTGACCAGCAGGATGAACGTGTCCGAGTTCGTCATCCAGTCGATGCCCGCGTGCCCATGGTCGCGCAGGATCTGCGCGATGAGCCCGGCGCCGCCGAACATCTGCTGGAAGATGGCGACAACCAGCACCCACGAGAAGAAGTGGGGCAGGTAGACCACGCCCTGGATGAAGGCCCGCAGCCGCCCGGAGACCAGGCTGTTGAGCAGCAGCGCCAGCGCGATCGGCACCGGGAAGTAGAAGACGAGCTGGAACGCGGTGATGCCCAGCGTGTTCACCACCGCCCGGATGAACTGCGGGTCGCCGAACAGCTGGGCGAAGTTGGTGAAACCGATGACCGGGCTGCCCAGGATGCCGCCGCTGAACGGGTTGTAGTCCTGGAAGGCGATGACGTTTCCCAGCGCGGGAACCCACCAGAAGGCGGTGACCAGCACCAGCATCGGCGCGGCCATGACCAGCAGCGGCCAGTCGCGGCGCAGCCGCGCGGCGAAGGTGTCCTTCCGCGCGCCGGCGGCCGGTCCGGCCGGGGTCGCCCCCGGCCGGACCTCCGGCACGCTCCTCGTGTCGGCGTCGGCGCTCACAGCCGCCCGTTCTCCCTGGCGACCTTCATGTAGAACTCGCGGGCCTCGTTGCCGCCCTGCTCCTGCCAGTCCTTGACGACCTGGGCCCACTCCGAGATCGGCCGCTTGCCGCGGAAGATCTCGTTCATCTTGTCCTCGGTCGGCTTGACCAGAGCGGCCATCTTGGACGGCACCTCGACCCGGATGCCGACGAACGGGTCGTTCTCCAGATACTTCGAGGCGGTGGCCTCCCAGCCGTGGTACGCCTCGACGTAGCCGGGATACTGGTTCTCGGTGATCGCGCCGGGCCGTCCGGACAGGAACATGTACGTCGGGGCGACCTCCTTGCGGCCGAGCGCGGTCTGCTGGACCTGCCCGTCCTTCAGCGTGAAGTGCCTGCCCTCGACGCCGTTGCTGATCAGGTCGTACTCCTGCGTGCCGTACGGCGCGGAGCACCAGTTGGCGATGCCGATCAGCTCGCGGGTGCGGGCGTCGCCGAGGCCCTTCCTGATGAAGCAGAACATGCCGGCGGGCTCGTTGCGCCACACGATGACCTTGCCGCCCGGGTGGGCCGGGTAGGGGTCCACCGCCCGCACGTCGATCTTCGGGGTGCTGGGCAGGTAGCGGCCGAGCAGCTCGTGAATCGTGCCGATCCCGTCCTTGTACATGACGAGCTGCCCGGCCCCGAAGGGCTCCTTGTGGTCGGCGAACTGGTTGGCCACGACGTCAGGGTGGACGTATCCGGCGTCGAACAGCTTCCTGTTGAACTCGATGGACTGCAGCCATTCCGGCGTCTCGTACTTGTAGATCAGCGTGCCGTCGGGCTGCTTGCGCCACTCGCGCGGGGCGCCGAACGCCCGCTGGAGCTCCTGGTCCATGCCGCCGAAGGCCCAGCGCTTCTTCTTGGGATCGGTCAGCTCCTTGCCCAGCGCGAGCAGGTCGTCGGCGCTCTTCGGAGGGGCCAGGCCGAACTCGTCGAGGATGTCCTGACGGACGATCGTGGCGAACGGATAGGGGGCGTTCTGCCACGGGATGCCCTGGAGCACGCCGCCGAACACGCCGTACGTCCAGGCGGCGGTGTCGTAGCTGGCCAGCAGCGGGAACTCCTTGGCCTTGTCGCCCGCGAGATAGGGCGACAGGTCGGCGAAGAGCTTGTTGGCCGCCTCGGTGAAGTGGGCGATGGCGATCAAGTTCCAGCCCGGGATCTGGAGCATCTCGGGGACGTCGCCGCTGGCGAGCATCGTGTTCAGCTTGTCGACGTAGGTGTTGCCGTCGGAGATGTTGAACCGGACGGGTCCGCCGAGCCGCTCGTTGACGGCGTCGAAGTAGGAGTTCTCGCCGAGGCTGGGGGGGACGGTGCCCCACAGCGGGGTCATCACCTTCACCTCCGCGCCGCTGGTGATCGGCTTGGTGGTGACGGCCTGGACCATCGTGCCCGGCCTGGTCAGGAAGCCGGGTTCGACGAATTCGGAGCCCGGCAGGTCGGGCGACAGGCCCGGCACCTGGAACGGCACGCGGGTGGGCACGAGGCCCTTGAGCTTGTCGGCGGCGACGGCGGTGCCCTTTGACACTTCCTTCTTGGCCGCGCAGCCGGTGAGGCCCGCGGCGGCGAGCGTGCCCGCGCCGACCAGCCCGAGGAATCCGCGGCGGCTGGTCAGGGGGCCGCCGTGGGGTTGACTCATTGGTGCGATCCTTTGCTCGACGCCGATTAGTTCGTCAGATAGCCAAACAAATTAACCGGTTAACGCAAGGGCGACAAGGTTTCATGAAACGTTCATCGCGGTCGCGGGATCGCCCGTACGGGCGATCCGCCGGTCCCCAGGGCTGGTGATACCGGGGCGTTGTGTCGCCCTTGTCGTTGAAGGCGTCTCGGTGGGCTCGACCACCAAGGGCGACTCGGCCATGCTGCAGACGATCGGACTGGCCGCCTTCTCCGGGTGAGGCGGGGCGAAACACTTGGCCAGGGTGTCGGACACGTACGCGGTGTCCGACACCTTGGCATGAGGAGAGCCATCCGTGACCCATCCCCCGGGAGCGCGAGACCGCTTGGAAGCGATCTACACGGCGCACTACCCGGCCATCCACCAATACGCCGCCCGCCGTACGGACTCGCCCGACGACACGGCAGACGTGATCTCCGAGACGTTCCTCACCGCCTGGCGGCGCATCGACGACGTGCCGGAGGGCGATGCCGCCCGCAGGAGCGGGCGTGAGCGGCGCGATGGCGAGGGACGAGGCGGGATGGGAGCTGCCGGGCGGCCTGATCGATCCCGGCGAGACGCCCCGTCAGGCGGCCGTACGGGAATTGCGCGAGGAGTCCGGCCTGCGGGCCGGGGACCTCACGTTCGCCGGGTACGCGCGGTTCGTGCTGGGGCCCGAGCGGCGCGCGGAGTACGCGGCCGTCTACGCCCTCCGCGTCGCGGCGCCGCATGACGGGTTCGCGCCCAACGCCGAGATCGCCGCGATCGGATGGTGGGACGGCACGACCCCGATGAAGGGCCGGGTGCAGAACCTCGACGTCCTCCTGGGCCGGCTGGCCCGGGAGGCCCTTTCCGGCTGAGGGCCGGTCGATTCAGGCCCGTCCGGAAAGGAGCGATCCAAAATTGACAGTCATCCGCAAACAGGATTGACAGTGACCGTAACATCCGGAAATGGCGCGATATTCAATTACTCGCCAGTACAATTTCGCTCCGGTGAACCACGTCTGACCAGCGGTTACGCCGCATGCATAAGTGGATGACGCTCAATATGCGATAGTACGGACGCATTTCCGGATGTGGATGACATAATGCGTGGGAGCGCTCCCGTGCGTCCCGCTGCATTCTCGGAGCGCCATCCGGCACGCCTGCCCTCGGAAGGAAGGTGCCGCGTCTTCATGACGGCATTCGGCAAGAGTCCTCCGTCTCGGCCGCACCTCGACGGACACGATCCGGCGGACGTCGTCCGCGCGGGCTCCCGTCCCTGGGCGTCCCACGTCTGGTGGATGGCCCTGGCCGCCGGGGCGCTCGGCTTCGCCTTCGTGTGGCTCGCCACGCCGCACGCCAGGGAGATCGGCTCGCCCTGGGAAATGGTGGCCAAGCTGTTCGCGTTCGCCTGCCTGTGCGTGGCGATCGCGGTCTTCCCATGGGTGTCGCCGCGGCTGAACTGGCTTCTCTACGTGCCGTTCGTCTTCTTCACCGGCTACCTGATTCCGCGCATCAGCTGGTTCTACTACGGCGACGGCGCGCGGGCCCAGGGCGACAGCTTCTACACGCACCTCTACCTGCTGCTCTATCCGGGCATCGTGCTCACGGTCGCCGCCGCCTACCGCATCGGCGGAGGCACGCCGGGCCGCACCCTGAAGATCATGGCCAGCGGTGTGCTCATCGTGTTCTCGGGGTTTCTCGACATCATGTGGCAGATCGTCAACCCGGTCGAGATCCCCGAGGTCATCGACGCGCCGCACATCAACCTGTTCACCGGGGGGCCGATCTCGTTCGGCGCGACGATCGTGTTCGCGCTCGTGCACGTCCCGATCATCGTCGGGATCAACCTGCTTCCCCTGGACCGCTGGATCGGCCGCCTGCTGGGCGCGGGTGACCGGTGAGCGCTGCCGTGAACATCTCCGTCGCCGCGCCCGCCTACAACGAGGCGGACACCATCGCGGCGGTGGTGAGCGAATGGCAGGACTATCTGGACGGCAACCCGGCCGTGGGCGAGTGGGAGATCGTCGTCTGCGACGACGGCAGCGGTGACGCGACCGGGGAGATCCTGGCCGCCCTGCGGGCCCGGTGCCCGCGGCTCGTCGTGGTCACGTTCGAACGCAACCGCGGCGCGGGCGCGGCCATCGCCGCCGCGATCGCCCACACCCGGCTCGACTGGGTCGTGCTGCTCGACTCCGACGGTCAGTTCCCGATCGCCAACCTCGACCGCATCCTGCCGCGCGTCCAGGCCGGGAACGCGTGGGCGTTCTCCGGGGCCCGGATCAGGAAGGCCGACGGCCTGGCGTACCGATGGGGGTCGGCGGCCAGCGGCGCGGTCAGCAACCTGCTCCACCGCACGCGCTACCGCGACTTCAACTCGATCTTCAAGGTGGTGTACGGCCCGCTCTTCAGGTCGCTGCCGCTGGAGTCGGCCGGGATGAACTGCTCGACCGAGATCACCGCGCGGGTCGCCGAGATGGGCCACGAGTGGGTGGAGATCCCGATCGAGCACCGCGAGCGCGGCGGCGGCACCCGTGGCTGGCGCTACTGGCGCGGCGCCCGCGACCGGGCCCTGTTCGTCGCCTATCTCGGCTACCGCCACTGGTTGCTGCGCCGGGGCGTTTTGCGCCGTCCGGAGCCGGCCGAGCCCGGCAGGTCCGCGTCGCCGGTCGCCGAGGAGGCCCGATGACCATCGCGGTGACGATGTTCAGCGGCGGCCGGGGGGCGTCCAGCATCACGAGGGGCATGCTGGACACCCCCGGGGTCGCCGTGTCGCTGGTCGTCAACGGGTACGACAACGGCCTGTCCACCGGCGCGCTGCGACGCTACCTGCCCGGGATGCTCGGGCCGTCGGACTTTCGCAAGAACCTCCTGCTCCATCTCGATCCCGCCGATCCGGAGCAAGGCGCGCTGGCGGCCGTCCTCGACCACCGCCTGCCGGGCGGGACGACGCCCGCGGGGCTCACCGAGGTCATCGAGGCGATCGCCGGACGGCGTGGCCCGTTCGCCGCGCTGCCGGAGGCGGCCCGCGAGGCGGTCACGGCCGACCTGCGGGTGTTCGCCCGGCGGCTCGCGGCGTACCCGCACGGGCTCGATCTCGCCGACTGCGCGCTCGGCAACCTCGTGTTCGCCGGGGCGTACCTGCGGCTCGGCCGGGACTTCAACGCCGCCGTCGACGCCTGTGCCCGCGCGTTCGGCTCGCCCGTACGGCTGCTCAACGTGACCAACGGGGAGAACGCCTTCCTGACCGCGCTCAGGCAGGACGGCGGCCTGCTGACCGACGAGGCCGACATCGTCGCGCCGCAGGGCCCGGGCACGATCACCGACCTGTTCCTGCTGCGTGAGCCGGTCGGCGCACGGCGCCGGGCCGAGTTGGAGGCGCTGCCGCCCGGATGGACCAGGGAGGTCCTGGGCCGCGAGCGCGCCGAGGTGACGCCGAACCCCCGCGCCCTGGAGGCGATCCGCGACGCGGACCTCATCGTCTACGGCCCCGGCACCCCGCACTCCTCGCTCCTGCCCAGCTATCTCACGCCCGGAGTGGCGGACGCGATCGCGCGCAGCCGGGCGGCGGCCAAGGTGTTCGTCGTCAACGTCCGGAGCGACCACGACATCCGGGGGCTGAGCGCGCCCGATCTGGTCGACCGCACGCTGGCCCACCTCGGCGACCCCCGCAACGGCCGGCGGCTGGTGACCCACGTGCTGAGCCACCTGCCGGCCCGGCCCGCCCTGCCCGTGCCGGACGCCCCCGCGGTGCCTCACAGCGTGCTCGACCGGGGCGAGTGGGCGGGGGCCCGCTGGGTCACCGCCGACTTGGAGAGCCCCGGCCGCCCGGGCCTGCACCACGCGGAGCGCACGGTCGAGGCGCTGCTCGCCGTCAGGGAGCTCGCCGTCAAGGAGCCGGCCGCCAGGGACGGGGCGGCCCTGGCGCGGGTCCGATGACGGCGCGCCTGGCGGACGCGTGCGCCCGGCGCGTCTGGCTCTTCGATCTCGACGGCACCCTCGTGGACTCCTGTCCGGCCCACGAGCAGGCCTTCCGCCAGGCCATCGCCGAGGTCGCGCCCGATCTGCTCGCTTCTTTCCGGTACGCCGACCACGCGGGCGCGAGCACCCGCGAGGTGGCGGTCCGCCTGCTGGGCGACACCGGCGACGCGGCCCGGCTGGCCCGGCTCAAGCAGCGGTTGTACCGCGAGCGGGCCGGTGCGGTGACCGTGTTCCCCGGCGCCCGGCGACTGCTCGGCCGCCTGGTCGCCGGGGGCCGCGACGCGTATCTCGTCACCAGCGGCAGCCGGGCGTCGGTCACGCGGGTGCTGGCGGCCTGCTCCCTGGGCGAGTACTTCCGTGGCGTGCTCACCAGCGACGACGTCCCGGCGAGCAAGCCAGACCCGGCCTTCTACGCGTACGCGTGCGACCGCTGGGGCCTCGACCCCGGCGCGGCCGTGGTGCTGGAGGACTCCGCGCACGGGGTGGCGTCGGCGGTCGGCGCGGGCCTGGCGACCCTGCACGTCCACGTCGCCGAGCCGGCTCCCGGGGCGGTCGCGGTGGGCGGCCTGGAACAGATCGTGTCTCTGCTGAACCCGGAGGTGGCCGGTGCCGGCTGACCGGTTGTGCGCGGTGATCCCGGCGGCCGGGCGGGGGACCCGCCTGGGCCTCGGCGTACCCAAGATCATGCTGGAGATCGCCGGCGGCGTCACCGTGTGGCACCTGCTCCACCGGCGGCTGCGGCCGTACGCCGAGCACGTCCACGTGGTGATGTCCCCCGAGGGGGAAGGGCCGTTCCGCGCGCTGGCCGCCAGCGAGATCGCGAGCGGGGCGGTCTCGGTGAGCGTCCAGGAGACGCCCACCGGCATGGGCGGCGCGATCTTCGGCGCGGCCCCGCACTGGGAGGCCTACGGCGCGATCCTCGTGGTCTGGGGCGACCAGGCGGGCCTGTCCCCGGTGACCGTCGATCGTGTCGTCGAGGCGCACGAGAAGGGACTCACGCTCCCGCTGGTGCCGATGCCCGACCCGTACGTGGAGTACGAACTGGACGACGACGGGACGCTGACGCGGGTGCGCCAGTCACGGGAGGGCGACGAGTGCCGCCCGGGCGGGCTCAGCGACGTGGGCGTGTTCTGCCTGAGCACCGAAGGGCTCCGCGAGGCGTGGACGCGCCACCTGGACGAGGCGGCGGTGGGCGCCCACACGGGAGAGGTCAACTTCCTGCCGTTCCTGCCCTATTTGTCGCGGGAGCGGGGCTGGCCGCTGACGGTGGTGCCGGTGACCGACCCCGACGAGGCGCGCGGCGTCAACACGGCCGACGATCTCGAGTTCGCCCGGCGGGCGTACGCGCGGTGGGTATGAAACGGTGGGCATGAGACGGTGGGAGCGCTGACCGACCGGGTGGCCGGGCTTCTGGCCGCCCACCGCTGGGCCGCCGGGCCCACACTGGTCAGCACCGCGGCCAGCGGCACGGCCGCCGCGACCACGCTCGTCATCGCGCGAGGGGTGGGCGCCGCCGCGTTCGGCCACTTCACCGTCGTCCTGTCGATCGCGCTGATCGTCACGGTCGGCATGATGATGAGCCTCAACTCCGTCATGTTCCAGGAGCTGCCGCGGGCCGAGTCCGCCGAGCGGCCTGGCCAGCTGAAGACGGAACAGCTGAAGACGGAACTGGTGACGACGGCGCTGCTGTGCACGCTCGTGCTGGGCGCGGCGGTGTTCGCCGCCGGGATGCTCGCGGCGCCGCTGCTGACCCGCGCGCTCGGCGTGGACACCCGCACGCTGGCCTTCGCGCTGGCGCTGGCGCTGTCGATGACGCTCAACCAGCTCACCGAGAGCTTCCTGCGCGGGCTGAAGAGGTTCCGCCTCGTCGCCGGGCTCAAGCTCGCCGTGGCCGTCGCCTACCTGGGCGGGGCGGCGTTCTTCCTGCTGGTCCTCGGCGTGCGGGACGCCGAGCCCTACCTGGTCGCGCTGATCGGCACCAACCTGGTCTTCGCCCTGCTCTCCTTCGCCGGGTTCGAGGTCGCGCCGCGCTCCTGGTCGCGGACGCTGGCCCGCTCGCTGTACCGGCACGGCGCGTACGTCACCGTCATCGGCGCGCTCACGGCGGTGGTGTTCGGGGTGGACGTCATCTTCCTCAACCATTGGGCGCCCCGGGCCGACGTCGGCGTCTACTCCGTCTACAACGGCTTCCCCAAGCGGCTGCTCGGCGTGGTGTTCATCGACGGCATCGGCCTGGTGCTGCTGCCCACGCTGGCGACGTCCGACAAGCCCGCCGTGATGCGGCGCATCGCCCGGCTCGGCCCGGTGGTGTTCGCGGCGACGGCGGTGTTCGCGTTCGCGGCGAGCACGGTGTTCTTCCTGCTGGTGGGGGGCGAGTATCCGTACTCGCTCGGCCTGATGGCGCTGTCGGCGCTCGGGATCGGCGTGCACACGGTCTTCAACCTGCAGCAGGTCGCCCTGACCATGGACGGCGTGCGCGGAGCCAAGGTGCTCATCGGCTGCCTGCTGGCCGGGACCCCGCTCGCGCTCGCCTGCCAGGCGGCGCTGATCGCCTGGCAGGGGCTGACCGGCGGTCTGGTGGCCTTCGTCCTGAGCAATCTCGTCCTCGTGGCGGTCGTCACGGCCGTCTCCGCCCGGCTCTACCGGCCCGCATCGGAGGTGCGCGGGTGAAGGTCGCCCACGTCATCAACCAGTTCCCGCCCAACATCACGGCGGGGCTCGGCCGCTATGCCGAGCTGATCGCCCCGCATCTGGCACGCGACCACGAGATGGCGGTGCTCACCCTGAACGACGGCCGCCTGCCGGTCTGGGCACGCTCGGACGGCGTGACGGTCTACCGGCCGCGTGGGCGGGTGCTCGGCGCGATCGCCCGTCGCCGGCGGCTCAACCGCACGCGCGGCGTGGAGTTCCTCCTGCTCGCGCTGACCGTCGTGGCGAGCAACTGGCGCTACTTCCTGCTGCTGCGGCGGCTGCGCCCCGACCGGCGGCCGGACCTCGTCGCCGTCCACGACTCGACGAACTTCCTGTGCGGGCTGCTGTGCCACTACGTGCTGCGGCTCCCGGTCGTGTTCCACGTGCACACCACCGAGTACGGCGTCGCCCCGCAACGCAGCATCACCGACCCGCTCAACCTGTTCGCCGCGCTGGAGCGGTGGCTGGCGCGGATCTCCCGGCGGGTCGTGGTCGCCACCCCGGAGGTGCGGGAGCAACTCCTTGCGGCGGGCTGGGACCGCTCGCCGATCGACGTCGTCCGTCTCGGCGGCACGTACGAACGGGTGGTCGCCGGCCCCGGGTTCGACCGCGACGCGCTGCGCCTCGGCGCGGCGGACCTGCGCGCCCGGCTCGGCGTCGCCGAGGGGGACCAGGTGCTGCTGTTCGTCGGCCGCCTGGAACGGCAGAAGGGCGTCTACCAGCTGCTGGAGGCCATGCGCAGGATCGCCCCCGCCGTGCCGGGGCTGCGCCTGGTCCTCGTGGGGGAGGGCGACGAGACGGGCATCGCGCGGATCGCCGCCGAGACGGGACTCGGCGGCCGGGTGCTGACCTCCGGCGGCTTCGTCGACGGGCGGGCGCTGCTGGAGTATTACGCGATGGCCGACGCCTGCGTCTTCCCCTCGCTCTTCGAGCCGTTCGGGCTGGTGGCGACCGAGGCGATGGCCCTGGCCCGGCCGGTGATCCTGGGCGACGGATTCTCCCGGATCTTCCTCGGCGATCCCGCGGAGCCCGCCGTACGGTTCGTGCGGGCGGCCGATCCCGGCGACATCGCCGACGGGGTGATCGAGGTCATGACGGACGCGGGCCTGCGCCGGGTGCTCGCCGAGCGTGGCGAGCGGCTGGTGCGGGAGACGCTGAGCTGGAGCCGCACCGCGAAGGAGACGCTCGCCGTCTACGCCGAGGCCCTGGCCGCCGGCTCCCCGCGCCCGCTGTCCGAGCCGCGGGGGAGCCGGGCGGCGTGAGGGGTCAGGCGCAGCCGACGCGCCGGGTGCTCAGGGCGATGTCGTCGAGCCAGAGGTCGTACGACGCCGGGGACGGGTTGGACTGGTAGAGCTGCCAGCCGATCTTGACGGTGTCGAAACGGGGGAAGACGAAGTCGGTGTCGTTGCCGCCGTGGCTGCGGGTGGAGACGGTGAGGTCGGGCTGGGCGACGCCGTCGAACCAGATCGAGATCTTGTTGTCGGCGGGGTCCATCCGCCACTCGACGCACTGCCACACGCTCGCCCGTGAGGGGGCCGACTCGCGCCAGTTGGTCCAGTCGCCGGTGGGGCCGCCGTCCGCGCCGACGCCCCACAGGTCCTTGCGCAGCGTGGGGACGTACTGTCCGCCGAGCGGCCGGACGATCTCGGGGCCCGCGCCGGTGGCCTCGACCAGCGTGTAGTGGGCCCAGTCGGGCGCGGTGGGGAACGCCTTCACGCGCAGCCGCAGGCGGCCGTAGAAGCCGTTGCCGGGCGGAGCGAAGTCGTCCACCTTGAGGAACGCCCGTCCGTTGCCCTCGGTGTGGACGTGCAGCACCTTCTGGCCGCGCTCGGCGCGCTCCACGGTGAGCGTGCCGTGCTTGGTGTCGACGCCCCACGCGAGGCTGGCCGCGCCGCCGTCCGGCAGCGACTGGAAGTCTTCGCAGAACAGCGTGCCGTCCCTCCCGCAGGTGCCCGGCCCGTGACCCGGCCCGTGTTCCGGCCCGTGTTCCGGCCCGGGAGACGCGGCGGCGGCCGAGGTCGCCGTCAGCGGCAGCAGCAGGGCCAGACAGGCCGCGGATAACAGTCCTCGCACGACACGCTCCTTTTCCCGGTGATTACGGCAAAAGTAAGCTACGCCATTTGGGAGCGCTCCCACAGGTGTCTGCCGAAGATCGACGAAAGGGCCCGATCGCGCGGATAATCTCCGTGTGAAAGGACCTTCTCGGCGATTATTTCTGCAGCTCAGCGGGCTCGCCGCGCTGGCCGCGGCGTGCGCGCCCCCCGAGAGGGTCCCCACCGGGACCTTCGCCCTGCTGCGCCGCCGCTGGCGGGAGGTCACACTGGGGACGGAGCTGCTCGACCCGCGGGCCGAGCCGTACCGGACGCGGCTCGCGGAGCTGGGAGCCCGGGCACGCGCGCACCGCGACGCCATGAACCCCACCGACCGGTCGTTGTGGCCGGACCTTCCGTTTCCCTCCCTCGACGCGACCCCCGCGCGGTTGCGGGCGATGGCCCGCGCGTACGCCCTGCCGGGAACCGGGCTGACCGCCGAGCCCGGTCTCGGCACGGCCGTCGCCACCGGCGTGGAGCACGTCGTGCGGCGTGTCTACTCTCCCGGCGCCGAGCCCGTGGGCAACTGGTGGGACTGGCGGATCGGGACGCCCAGGGCGCTGCTCGACGCGGCCGTGCTGGCCGCCCCGCACCTCACCGGCACGCAGAGCGCCGCGTTGTGCGCGGCGGTGGACGACTTCGTCCCGGAGAGCCGCCTGGACGACTACGAGGGCAACAGCACCGGAGCGAACCGGGTCGATCTGTGCACGGTGACGTTGCTGCGGGCGATCGCCGGCGAGGACCCCGGCCGTGCCGCGCTCGCGGCCTCCGCGCTCTCCCCGGTGTTCCCCTACGTCACCGAGGGCGACGGCTTCTACCGGGACGGCTCGTTCATCCAGCACGGGTCCGTCCCCTATCAGGGCGGGTACGGCGCGGTGCTGCTGACCGGCCTCGCGACGCTGTTCGCCGTGCTGCGCGGCACGCCGTGGGAGATCACCGACCCGGTGGCGCACACCGTCCTCGACGCGGTGGACCGGTCGTTCGCGCCGTTCGTCCACGACGGCGCGTGCATGGACCTGGTACGCGGGCGGGGCGTCGACAGGCGGCCGTACGGCGACCACAGGAGGGGCCGGGAGATCGCCGCGGCGGTCCTGCTGCTGGCGGAGACGGCCCCGGACGCCGACCGGGCCCGCTGGCGGGCCATGGTCAAGGGCTGGGCCGTGCGTGACACCGCGAAACCCATGCTCACGGCGGCCGAGGCAGGCGACCTGGCGTTCCACGCCCGCCTCGCCGCCGTGCTGGACGACGACGCGGTCCCGGTGGCCGCCGAGCCCGGCGGGCACCGCCTGTTCCCCATGAGCGCCCGCGCCGTGCACCGCGGGCCCGGCTGGTGCGCGGCGCTCAGCATGGCCTCCTCCCGCGTCGCCCGCTACGAGTACGGCAACGGCGAGAACCTGCGGGGCTGGCACACCGGCTCCGGAATGCTCTACTGGTGGGCGCGAGGTGACGGCGACCACTACTCCGACTGGTTCTGGCCCACCGTGGATCCGTACCGGCTGCCGGGCACGACGGTCTCCACGCGGCGGTTACGCGACGGCGCGGGCGGCGCGTGGGGTGACACCCGCCCGCCGGCCGACTGGGTGGGCGGCGCGACCGACGGCGTGTACGCCGCCGTGGGCCAGCACCTGTACGGCCTGCAGAGCACGCTGGAGGCGTTCCAATCGTGGTTCTTCCTCGACGACGCCGTGGTCTGCCTCGGCGCCGGCATCACCTGCAGGGACGGCGTGCCGGTCGAGACCGTCGTGGACAACCGCAGGACCGGCGCCCGGCTCACGGTGGGCGCCGGTTGGGCCCATCTGGACGGGCACGGCGGCTACGTCCTGCCCGCCGCACAGCCGCTGCGCACGCTGCGCGAGGCACGCACGGCCGGCGGGGCGACCCGGGCGTACACGACACTGTGGCTGGACCACGGCGTGGACCCGGACGCGGCCGGTTACGTCTACCACCTCATGCCGGGGGCGGGTGAGGCCGCGACCGCCGCACGGGCCGCCGATCCCGGCTGGGCCCGGGTGCTCGCCAACACCTCCGCCCGGCAGGGAGTCGAGGTGCCGTCGCTGGGCGTCACCGCCGTGAACTTCTGGAGCGGGGGACGGGCGGGCGGCCTGACGGCCTCCGATCCCTGCGCGGTCCTCGTGCGCGACCTCGGCGACGGCACGGCCACGGTGACGGTGGCCGACCCCCGGCGCGACCTCGACGGGCTGACGGTGACGTGGGATCGCCCGGTGGCCGGGATCACGCGCGGGCATCCGCTCCTGCGGGACGCGCGGACCGGGCCGCGGCTGACCCTGGTCTTCGGCGCACTGGCCGATCGCGAGGGCGCCTCCCACACGGTGACCGTACGACTCCTGTCATCATGAACGCCGTGCCAACCGTGCCCGATCACCCACGCGACGCGCTGGACCTGGAAGACGCGCTGGAAGAGTCGCTCGGCCGCTTCCCGGCGGCCGAACTGACGCGAAGCGTCCAGACGCTCATCCGGCAGTACCGGGAGGGCTTCGACCGCAGCGTGCCCGCGCTGCATTCGCAGGTCGCGGTCGCCGCGTACGCCGGGTATCGCATGCCGGCGACCTACAGCGCCGTGAGCGCGGCGCTGCGCCAGGTCGCCCTGCTGGCGCCCGGGTTCGCGCCGGTGACCCAGGTGGACGTGGGCGGCGGCACGGGCAGCGCGCTGTGGGCCGCGAGCGCGGTCTGGCCGACGCTGCGCACGGTCACCGTCCTGGAGCAGTCTCCCGCCGCCATCGCCTTCGGGCGGCGGCTGGCCGGCCGCGCACCCGCCGCGGCCGTACGCGAGGCGCGCTGGCAGCAGGCGGCCGTCGACCGCACCCCGCCCTCGCCGGCGGCCGACCTGGTCACGCTGTCGTACGTGCTCGGCGAGCTGTCGCCCGACGTTCAGGAGGACGTGGTCGCGTCCCTGGCCAGGGACGCCGGCATGCTGGTCGTCGTCGAGCCGGGCACGCCCGCCGGGTACGCGCGGATCGCGGCGGCCCGGCGCCGGCTGGCCGGGCTGGGCCTGCATCTGGTCGCCCCCTGCCCGCACGACGGCGAGTGCCCGATCCGCCCGGACCAGGACTGGTGCCACTTCGCCGTCCGCCTCAACCGCAGCGCCCTGCACCGGCGGATCAAGGACGGCACGCTGAGCTTCGAGGACGAGAAGTTCTCCTACGTCGCGGCGTCGGCCCGGCCGTGGCCGCGCGCGGAGAGCCGGATCCTGCGCCATCCCCTCAAGCGCAAGGGGCTCGTCACGCTGCGCCTGTGCACGGAGGGGGAGGGGCTGGCCGACCACGCGGTGTCCAAGCGGCAGGGGGAGACCTACCGCGAGGCGCGCGATGTCGTCTGGGGCGACGCCTGGCCGCCGCGCGTTCCCTAGATCGCCTAGTTCGCGAGCCCGTGGATCGTGGTCAGTTCCGCGAGCCCGGAGATGGTCAGCACGGGGGCGAGCAGCTCGTTGGCGACGAGCTCGATTTGCGGGGCGTGCGCGAACAACACGGTCAGGCCGGCGCTGTCGAGATACTCGACCGCGCTCAGGTCGACCAGGAGGGCGGGACCGTCGTCGCCTGCGGCGCTGTTCAGGGCGGCATCGAGATCACCGGCGTTGCTCATGTCGATCTCGCCGCTGACGGTGAGGACCGGGGTGCCGTCGGAACGGCGGGACGAAGCCAGGGTCAGGGGAGTCGTCATCGGGAGATCCTCGCGTGCATGTCGACGGTGGTGCCGGCGGCGCCGGGCTGGATGGTGACGTGCTGCATAAGGGCGCGCATGAGCGCGACGCCCCGGCCGCGGTGCGTGTTGACCTCGGGCTGCGGAGGCTTCCATCGGCCGGTGTCGGCGACGGTCAGGTACAGATCACCCGCCGTGACGACGGCCCGCAGGCGTACGGTGCGGCCCGGGGCGTCGCGGTGGCCGTGCTCGATCGCGTTGGCGCAGGCCTCGCCCGCCGCGACCAGCACGTTCTGGACCATCGAGGAGGTGATGTCGCACCGGTTGAGCCAGTCACGCAGGGCCGTACGGACCGGGGCGAGCTGGCTGGACTCGGCGGGGAAGGCCACATCGAGCGGCGCCGGCTGGCGATACAGCAGGAGCGCGACGTCGTCGCTGTAACCGGTGTCCGGCGTCATGCGGCGCATGACCTGCGTCGCCAGATCCTCGATGGGGGCCGCGCGGCCGTCCTGCACCGCGGCGCTCGCCTGGTCGATGCCGGCGGTCAGCGGGCTGCGGCGGCGCTCGACGAGACCGTCGGTGTAGAGCAGCAGCGTGGAGCGGGGAGGCATCGTGCAGCTGCTCTCGGGCCGGGAGTGGCCGGGGCGCACCGCGAGCGGGGTCGAACGGCCGCCCTCCAGCAGCTCCGTGGTGCCGTCGGAGTGGGCCAGGATGCCGGGCGGGTGGCCCGCGCTGGAGTAGACGAGGCGGCCGGTCGTGGTGTCGAGGACGCCGCAGAACACGGTGGTGCACTTGGCGCCGGGCACCAGCGCGGCGAACTTGTCCAGCGCGCTCAGCACCTGTGCGGGACCGGCCTCCTGCAGCAGCAGGGCGCGGCAGGCGCTGCGCAGCTGGCCCATGACGGCCGCGGCTTCCAGCCCGCGTCCCACGCAGTCGCCCACCACGATGCCGATGCGGTCGTCCGGCAGCGGCACGATGTCGTACCAGTCGCCGCCGACCTCCAGCGGCCGGGTGGCCGGCTCGTACCGTACGGCGAAACCGTCGGGCAGGTGGGACGGGCCGAGGATGGCGCGCTGGAGCGCCACCGCCGCCTCGCGCTGCTGGTCGAGCTGGTGGGTCCGGTGCAGGCCCTGCCCCAGATGACCGGACAGCAGTGCGAGCAGCGTCTGGTCCTCGGCGGTGAAAGGCCGGTTCTGCCCGAGGTCTATCCAGAGGGTCATGATCCCCTCGGGGTGCTCCAGGGTGATGCCGGCCCCGTCCGCCTCGCTCGCGACCGGGCGCAACGGCGGGAAGTCGCGCAGCTCGGTGAGCCTTTCCCGCAGGTCGTCCGGCAGAGAGTGCCAGGTGGCCTCGGAGTCGGTGCAGAACAGCACCGGCTCCCACTCCGTCTCGCCGTGGTGCGCAGGCTCCGCGTGCCACACCGCGGCGGTCACCTGCCGGGCGCGCCAGACGTCGCGCAGCTCCTGCAGCGCCCCGGTGAGGGCGTCGGGCACGCTGCTCGCCTCGGAGACGCGCACGCTGAGCGCGGCCAGGGCGGTCTCGCGCTGCACGAGGTAATGCTCGGCGGTGACGTCGCGCAGGGTGCCGACGACCCTGCGCTCGCCCGTCGTGGGATCGGCGACGTCGGTGAACGTCACCGCCACCCAGATCTGGTGCCCGTCGCGGTGGGTGAGGGGGACCACGCAGCTGCCCCGGCCCCGGCTCACGAGCTGCTCGAACGCCTCGGCGACGATCCGGTGCGCCACAGGGTCCTCGGCCTCCCCTGGCCACCAGGGATGCAGCGCGGTGTAGGGCAGGCCCTCGGGGCCGTATCCGAGGATGTCGGTGAACGCCTGGTTGATCTCGATGACCGCGCCGTTGTCGTCGCAGACGAAGAAGGCCTCCTGCAGCGACTCGATCATCGCGGTCTGCCACCGCGTGTGGCGGCCGCGGATGCGCGCCAGTTTCACGTTGACCTGGACCCGTGCGAGCAGCTCGGCGGCGGAGAACGGCTTGACGAGATAGTCGTCCGCGCCGGCCTCCAGGCCCTCGATCGAGGCCTCCTGGCCCGCGCGGGCCGACAGCAGCAGCACCGGGACCCCGGCGGTGCGCGGGTCGGCCCGCAGCGCCGCCACCAGTTGCAGGCCGTCCAGGCGCGGCATCATGACGTCGCTGACGACGAGGTCGGGGGCGTCGTCGCGTACGGCCTCCAGGGCGGCCTGGCCGTCGGTCACCAGAGTGACCTCGTAGGCGGGCCGCAGGAGTCGCGCGAGATAGTCCCGCATGTCGGCGTTGTCGTCGGCGATCAGGACCCGTGGCGGGGGCCCGTCGAAGCCCGGATGTGGGGAGCCCGGATGTGGGGAGCCCGGGTGTGGGGAGCTCACGTGCGGGGAGCCCGGTTGCGCGGAGGTGGACGGCGAACGGGTCTGGTCCGCCGTCGTCCCCTCCTCCGAGGGGAGCCAGCGCAGGGCCTCCTCGACGAACGGGTCGGCGGCGTCCGACACCGCGCCCGGGGTCGTGTCCGACGCGGCGTCCGCCTGCCGGGCCGGCACGACGGCCTCGGACGGCAGGTGCGCGGCGCCGAAGGGCAGCCGGATGGTGAACGTGGTTCCCGCGCCCTCGGCGCTCTCGGCGGTGATCGTGCCGCCGTGCAGGCCCACCAGCTCCTTCACCAGCGCCAGCCCGATGCCGCTGCCCTCGTTGGAGCGCGACCTGGCGCTTTCGATGCGGTGGAACCGTTCGAACAGCCGCGGCAGTTCGTGCCGCGGGATCCCGATGCCGGTGTCGGCGATGGTGACGACCGCGTGCCCGTCCCCGGCGCGCAGCGCGACCCGGACGGAGCCGTCGAAGGTGAACTTCAGGGCGTTGCTCAGCAGGTTGAGCACCACCTTCTCCCACATGCCCCGGTCGACGTACACCGGTTCGTCCAGGGGATGGCAGTCCACCTCGAAGGCGAGCCCGGCCCTGTCGATGGCGGAGCGGAAGACGCCGGCCAGCTCGGCGGTGACGGCGGCCAGGTCCACCGGCTCATACCTGGCCTGCATGCGGCCGGCCTCGATGCGGGAGAAGTCCAGCAGCGTGTTGACGAGCTTGCCCAGCCGCAGGCCGTTGCGGTGGACCATGTCCAGTTCCTCGCGCAACCGGTCCCCGCTCAGCACGCCCTCGCGGGCCGGCCCGCCGGCGAGCGCGGTCCGCAGCTCCTGCACCGGGCCCATGATCAGCGTCAGCGGGGTGCGGAACTCGTGGCTGATGTTGGAGAAGAAGGCCGTCTTGGCCCGGTCGAGCTCGGCCAGCTCCTCGGCCCTGCGCTGCTGGAGCTGATAGGCCACGGCGGCGTTGACCAGCGCCGCGGTCTGCCGCGCCACCAGGGAGAGGAACGACTCGTACGCCTCGTCGAGCACGCGGCCGGCACTGGCCGCGAGCACCATCACCCCGACGGTCTGGCCGCCGGTCTCACCGGCCAGCGGCAGCACCATGGCCTGCGTCGGCGGCGTCTGCCAGCCCCCCGAGGGCAGCGCGCCGAAACGCTCCGGCACGTCGGTCACCACGACGGGCGTCTCGCTGCGCAACACCTGCTCCAGCGGCCAGTCGCCGGGCCCGCCGGGCAGGGGGGACACGGTCGCGCCACTCGGGCTCGTCGCTGTCAGCGTGAGCTCGTCCGTGCCGGGACGGCGCAGGTAGACGGCGGAGAAGGGCACGTCGGAGCCCGACCGCTCCAGCACCTCGGCGACCAGTTGGCACGCCTCGGCGACGCTGCGGGCGTGGCCCGCCTGGGCGCCGAGGTCCTGCAGCACCGCCAGGCGCCGCTCGCCGATGACCCGCTCGGTGGTGTCGCTGACCGCGGTGAACACGCCCCGCACGGTGCCGTCGTCGTCGTGCAGCGGACTGTAGGAGTACGTCCAGTACGTCTCCTCCCAGTAGCCGTGCCGGTTCATCGGCAGCAGCAGGTCCTCCGACCAGGTGGCCTCGCCCGAGCTCATCACCGACTTCAGCATCGGGCCGATGGTGTGCCAGATCTCCGTCCACACCTGGTCGCCCGGTTTGCCCAGCGCCGGGTGCTTGGACCCGAGAAGGGGCAGGTAGGCGTCGTTGTAGAGGAACCGCAGCTCCTCCCCCCACCACACGATCATGGGGAACCGGGAGGTGAGGCAGATCCGGCACGCGGTGCGCAGGCTCGTCGGCCAGGTCGCCGGGTCTCCCATGGAGGTCTCGGACCAGGAATGGCCGCGCATCCGCCGCGCCATCTCGCTGTCGCCGGGAAACAGCAGCTCGACGGGCTGGCCGTCCTCAACAGACATCGGTTCCGCCGCCCCGCTCATCGCTTTCGCCTTCTCCTCAACGGCCGGTGCGTCGTGGGCCGTTGTCGCGTCGTGGGCCGGCCATCACGCGAGTCCGGCAGGTCAGGGAAGCAACAGTTCAATGGTTTCGTAGGATAGGGCAAATCATTCACCGTTCACGTGGGCCCCCGGGGGGCCGCGGGCCGGTGGGACGGAAGGAGCCAGAGGTCAGCACCGTCGACGAAGCGCCCGGCAGGCAGTTGCCGCCCGCCTCCGCCGCGGAGGCGCGCCGCCTCACGGCTGTGCACCGCTACGCGGCCCTGGGCACCGCCACCGGCGCCGCGTTCGACAGGGTGGCCGCCCTGGCCGCACGGATCTTCCACGCCCCCTTCGCCACCGTGACGGTCGTCGGCGACGGCACGGTCCGCGTCGTCGCCGCGCACGGGCTGCCACCGCGCCGCGCGCTCGTCGAGAGCCTGTGCGCCGCGGCCGTGCGGCACGGCGGCCCGTACGTCGTCAACGACGCGCTGCTGGACCCGCGGGCGGCCGGCGACCCGGCGGTGTACGGCGAGCCGGGCGTCCGTTTCTACGCCGCGGCGGTGATCACGACGCCCGACGGCGAGGCCCTGGGCAGCGTCAACGTCATGGACGTGCGCCCCCGTGAGGCCGGCGAGGAGGAGCTGGCCTGCCTGCGGGACCTGGCGGGCCTGGTCATGGACGAACTCGAGGTGCGGCTGGCCACGCACCGTACGGTCGAGGTCGAAAGGGAACTGCGCGCGGGCGCCGAGCGGCTGGCCCGCACCCTGCAGCGCACCCTGCTTCCGCCGGCGCTGCCCCGGGTGCCCGGACTGTGCGCGGCCGCCGCCTACCACCCCGTTTCGGCGGACGAGGTGGGCGGCGACTTCTACGACCTGTTCCCCCTCGACGGCGACCGGTGGGGGTTCTTCCTCGGCGACGTCTGCGGCAAGGGCGCCGACGCCGCCGCGCTTACGTCCCTGGTCCGCTACACCCTGCGCGCCGCGGCCGTCTACGACGCCGACCCGCACGCGGTGCTGGCCAATCTCGACGCGGTCCTGCAACAGGAGCACGCGGGGGGTGAGGCCCCGGCGCCGTACTGCACGGCGGTCTTCGGCGTCCTGCAGCCCGACGGCGACGGGTTCGGCGTCACACTCGCCACCGGGGGCCACCCCCCGGCGCTGGCGGTGCGGGCGAGCGGCGCCGTCGAGCCCATCCACCCGGCCGGGGGACAGCTGATCGGCATCCTGCGCAATCCTCACTTCGCCCAGGTGAGCGCGCGCCTGAACGCCGGTGACGCACTGCTGCTGTACACCGACGGCCTCACCGAGGCGCGGACGCCGACGGGCTCGATGCTCGACGAGGACGGGCTGACCGCCTACCTCGCCGCCGCCGGGCCCACGAGCGCCGACGCCCTCCTGACCACCGTGCACGACCTGATCACGGCCTTGGGCACGGGAGTGTCAGACGACACCGCGGTCCTCGCCCTCTCCGTCCCGCCCGCCACTCGAACGCCGTCATCCGGGAGTCTCGGTGCAGCATGACAACGGTCTGACCATCAGCCTTCAGCCGCATACCTCCGGTCCGCGCCTGCTGGTCGTGGCCGGTGACCTCGACCATCACACCACCCCACGCCTGCGGGCGGCCCTGGAGGAGGTCACGTTCGGCCCGGGCACCGACCTGGTGATCGACCTGTCCGGGTTGACCTTCTGCGACTCCACCGGCATCGCCACGCTGGTCGCCGCCCATCAGCGCGCCCACGACGCGGGCGCCGCCCTGCTCCTGGCCGGTCTGGACGCCGACATCGCCCGCGTCTTCCAGATCATGGGCCTGGACCGGTTGCTCTCCTTCTACGACAGCCCGGAAGAGGCCGTACGCGCGCTGAGCGGATGAGGCGCGAGCGGGGGCGTCTACAGAGGCGCGGCGACCACGACGGCGATGTTCTGCCTGATGTCGCAGTTCCTCGCTCCGCGGCAGAAGCCGTCCGCCACGCTGGTCGCCCCGCCGGCCGTGCTGGCCGCCGTGTGCTGGTGACCGCGATTGCGGGTGGGGCTGTCGAGGTGGACGATGTTCCGGTTGCGGGTGCCGTTCCCGATGGCGCGCGGACCGTCCCCGTCCCCCCGTACGGCCCGCGCGTCCGCGCGGGCGGCGAGGAGGACCTGCGCGGCGGCGGAGACGGTGAGGGCGGCAGTGAGGGCGGAGGTCAGGGCGGCGGCGGACAGCCGGGCCCTCCGAGACGCACCGCTCCGAGACGCACCGCGTGAATGAAGCATCCGCCACCGCCTGTCGCCCATGGTTGCCGAATGCTGACACGCTAGCTGTCCGCGGTCGCCGCCCGGTGTTCCCCGGCGTGCGTGTCCCCGTTCCCGGCCGTTCGGGTGCCGTCAGCGTCCCGAGTTCCAGCGTCCCGAGTTCCAGGGTCCTGAGCTCACCGTCCTGAGTTCACCGTCCCGCTTGTCCTGGGGGAGCTCTGGTTGCGGCCCCGGAGATTCTGGGAGCCCCTGCACCCGGGCCGGTGCACGCAGTTGGCGGCCTGGGTGTTCACCGAGGCGTCCACGCCCGTGATGACCTGCTGGGTGCCCGCCGTGTTCCACTGACTGCCGACGAGCAGGGAGTTCAGGTTGTTCTGGCCGTTGTTCACCCGATATCTGGAGCTCACGCCGTTGCCGTCGCCACCGCCCCATCCCCGGCTCGTCGCCGCGCCCGCGCTCACGGGGGCGAGCGCGACCCCCGCGCTCGTGAGCGTCAGCGCGGTCACCGCCAGCAGTCGCGCCGCCGGGCCGACGAGGGCGTGAGGAGCCCAGTGACGAGCGCTGTGACGAGCGTGACGAGCCATGTTCTCGTGCGCCTTCCCCGATGTCCGTCATGGAGATCCGTTCGCGCGGACCTGCCGGGCATCTACCCTGGGTGGACGCGCCCGTCACGGCGGCTGGACGAGGATTAACCGACCTCTGGTGATATGCCGGTCTTTTTGGCGTCCCGCCGGATTCGCGCGCCCGGAGGGGTGATCATCTCGCTCTGCCGGTCCGATGCCCGTATGCGTTGCGTCACGTCGCAGAAGCGGGACCGCCGCCCGCAGATCGTGCTCTGCGCGTTGGCGACACCGCTGACGCCGACCGTCCTCTGCTGGATGCCCGTCCCGTTTCTCGCACTGCCCACCGTCAGCTGGCTGACGTTGCGTATCCCGTTGCCCATGCGGACGTCGGCGCCGGCGCCGTTGCGGTCGCCGTAGCCGGTCGCAGGGGTGACCGCCGCGCGCCCGGCGGCGGAGGGCGGCGACGTGACGAGTCCCGCCGTCACGATCGTGACCGCCACCAGGACGCGGGCGCGCATCAGCGGTTCACCGCGCGGCCGTCCGGGCGCGGATGTCCTGGGAGAGTGTGCAGAGCCGGGCGCGCGGCCTGCACAGACCGCCCTGCACGCTGCTCAGCCCGCCCACTCCCGTCGCTATCTGATGGAGGACGCCGCTCAGGCGCGTGCTGCCCATCACCACCATGGTGCGGTTGGCCGAGCCGTTGCCCGCGCGTACGGCCGAGCCGTTCCCGTTGCCGTCTCCGGCCGCCGCCGCATACGCGTTCCCCGATGCGAGGACCGGCACGACGGCGAGTGCGACGGCGAGCGCGACGGCGACCGGCGCGGGCCGTCGCGGCCGGCGGTCCAGGGATCGCGTGAGGGCGTGAATGATCGGCATGGTGGTTCGCAGGGCGGTCGGCAGGGTGATCGGCATCGACGTGCCTCTACCCCGGCGGCGGTCCCGCGTCCCGGCCCCGGCGGAAACCGGGCCGGATCATTCCCCGTCCGTCGAGCGGCCGCCCCCCGGGTGAAGGGGCGGCCGCTCACCGGTCATCGGCTGGTCACCTCGTACGTCCGCAGGTAGTCGAAGGTGGCCGTGGCGCCCGCCGTGTTCATCGAGATCAGGCCGATCCGCACCGGCCCGGTGCGCGGCAGCGACCAGGTGCCGCCCCAGATCCAGTGGGTGCCGTCGGTGCTCGACGCCATCCGGACGTCGTGCTCGCCGTTCTCCTCGTCGTAGTGGTAGAGCAGCCGCAGCCAGGTGGTCTCCGCGGCCGGGCCGCCGAACATCGGCGCGTTGGCGACGGCGGTCGGCGGGGTGGTGCCGGGCCGCGGGCCCTCCTTGCCGAACTCGGTCTGGTGCAGCACCGCGCCGCCGCCGTTGGCCAGCGGCAGGACCGTGTGCGTGAGCTTCAGCCACCGGTCGTCGTTCTCGTACAGCAGCAGACCGGCCTGCTGGTTGCCCTTCGTGCCGTTGAAGGTGAGCTTCGTCTCGACGGCGAAGTCACCCTGCGGCGCGTCGCGGAGCAGGATCGACGCGGTGTTGGTGCCTTGGAACAGCTCGGCGTTCTGCGTCGGCCAGACCAGGGAGCCGCCCGACAGGGCGGCCGAGGGGTTGCGGACCCTGGTCCAGCCGGTGGGCGTGCCCGTGCCGTCGAACTCGTCGGAGTAGGCCGGGAGCCGCTCGCCCAGGACGGGGTCGGGCACCCGCTCGGTGACCTGCTGGTAGAGCGGAGCGGCCCCGACGTTGTCGGCGTCGGCGGCGCCGCGCGCGACCACGCCGATGGCGCCGGACGTGGGGGCGCCCTCGGGCAACGTCATGACGACCTGCGCCAGCGGGTCGCCGAGCCGGTCGGCCGACACCGACACGGCCAGGGCGTTTCCGCGCCGCTCGGCGGCGACGTTGTGCCAGGAGCCGTAGCCGAACGAGGCGGGCAGGGGGCTGCTCGCCGTCGTCGTCCTCCCTCGCACCTTGGCCGTCACCACGAGCTCGCCGCGCTCGCGGTCGATCCAGGCGGTGACGTCCTTCGAACCGTTCTCGCGGGTCACGACGAGCCCGGCGGCGGCGCCGCCCTCGCGCAGCCGCAGGTCGGCCTCCACGCGTACGTCGCCCTGGATGCGGCCGTCGCTGAGCTCGCTGGTCGAGCCCTTGCCGGTGAGGTAGCCGAGCGAGTCGGGGTCGGAGGCGGGCTTCCACGGCCCGGTCCACCCGGCCGTGCCGTCGTTGAACGTGCTGCCCACGCTCCACGTGGTGACCGGCGCCGGCTGCTCGCCGGTGGACGGTCCGGCCCCGGCCCGTACGACCGGCCAGCCGTCGATCCAGTCGAGCCGGTCGATCATCAGCGGCCGGCGGGCCAGATTGCTGATCGTCGTGCCCCAGGTCGTCGTGACCCGCCCGAACTCGGGAGCCGACGACGGGATCGCGTGGTAGACGAGCCAGTCCTGCCCGCTGAGGTCGGTCTGGACGGCGTTGTGGCCCGGGCCGACCCAGCCGTTGCCGTTGGCCGCGAGGACGATGCCGTCCTTGCTGGTCAGGTCCATCAGGTTGACGCCGGTCGGGGTGGTGAACGGCCCGAGCGGGCTGTCGGACCGGCCGACCTTGACGGTGTAGCCGCTGAACGCGCCGTCGCAGCATCCGGCGTCGGAGTAGAACAGGTAATACTTGCCGTCGCGCCGGACGACGAAGCCGCCCTCCATGCGGCGCCCGTGGGCGATCCGCGTGACCTCGCCGGTGACCGCGGTCGCCTCGGCGTTCATCCGCGCCACGCAGATCGTGTCGTAGCTGCCCCAGTAAAGGTAGTTGTCGCCGTTCACGTCGGTGTAGACGGCCTGGTCGATGTCGTTGGTCGGGCAGCCGCTGCCGCCCGCCGGGACGATCCGGCCGCGATCGGTCCACGGCCCGGTCGGGTGCGGGCTGGTCGCGAGCCCGACACCGCTCGTGGACAGCGAGTACGTCAGGTGGTAGGCCCCGTTGACGTACCGGATGTCCGGCGCCCAGGGACGGGTGCCGTTCGGCCACCACGAGGGGTGGTCGTCCCCGGTGTAGACGTCCCCGGCGTACGTCCAGTGGACCATGTCGGCCGACTTGAGCATCGGCAGGATGTGCTCGTTCTTGCCGTCGATCGGGTTCGTGGTGCCGTAGGCGTACCAGAGGCCGTCCTTGCCCCGGATCATCGCGGGATCGGGGAAGGTCTGCACGGCGTCGCCGCTCACGGGGTTGGAGTAGGTGGCGTGGGTGGGTCCGGGCGGCGCCTGCGCGGTCGATGCCCGCGTTGTCGATGCCTGGGCGGGCAGCGTCGCCGGGACCACGGTGGACGCGAGGAGTAAGGCTCCGATCACCAGTTGTCTCACGGCGAGCACCGTAGACAGGTGAAATTTTTCCGTCGAGACGCCGTCAGAATCCCGTGTCCCACCTGTCACAGAGAGCACCGGCGGATGCGGCAGGATGCCGGGGAGCTTGTCGCGGGGGTGTCCATGCTGGTCAGAGGTTTCTTCAGGATCCCGGACGAATTTATCGATTCTTTTTGCCGGATGGTTGACGTAAAAAACAGAAGAACCTTAGGTTGCCAGCGTGTCAACGACCCCCAACGGCGTGCACGCCCTCGTGCGCCGCTCTCATGAGGAGCGGGTGTTGCGCGTGCTTCGCCAGAACGGCGCGCAGAGCCGCAACGAGATCGCGGCCCGGGTCGGCCTGTCACGCACCACGGTCTCCGAGATCACCAGCGATCTCCTCAACCGCGGCGCCATCCGCGTCGTCGACACCGACGCCGTGGAGCGGGTGGGCAGCGGCCGGCCGGCCGAGCGGCTCGCGCTGGACCCCGCCTCCGGGCAGTACATGGGCGTCGACTTCGGTCACCGCCGGGTGAACGTCCTGGTGGCGGACGCCGCGCACGAGATCATCGCGTCCGGGACGGCCCGTTACGAGGAGTCGGCGCAGTGGCCCGAGCGTCTCGACGCCGGGCTCGCCCTGATCGACCGGCTGAGCGCGGAGACGGGAGTCCACTACGGCGCGCTCCAGGCCATCGGGATCGGCGTGCCGGGGTGGGGCGACCGCTCCCGCGCCGACGGCGTCGCGGACGTGTTCGCCCAGCGCTTCCACGCGGCGGTGACCGTGGACAACAACGTACGCTTCGCCGGGCTGGCCGAGGCGCTGCACGCCCAGTCGGACTCCGTACGCGACCTCATCTACCTGCGCCTGTCCGACGGGGTGGGCGGCGGGCTGGTGGTGGGCGGCCAGCTGGTGCGCGGCTCGCGGGGCTTCGCGGGCGAGCTCGGTCACGTGACCGCCGTCACCGGCGGCGCGCAGTGCCGCTGCGGCAAGCGCGGCTGCGTCGAGACCGTGGCGTCGGTCCCGGCGATCCTCGGGCGGTGCCGGGAGCACGGCGTGCCCATGGACACGCTGGACGACCTGAAGGCCGCGGTGGACATCGCCCACCCGGTCGTCGACCAGGTGCTCCGCGAGGCCGGCACGGCGGTCGGCCGGGTGCTCGGCACGGCGGTCATGACCCTCAACCCGGACGAGATCGTGCTCGGCGGCGAGATCATCCAGATCGCTCCGGCCCTGCTGCGGCAGGTCGCGGACACGGTCACCTACGAGCTGTCGTGGTGGACCGACGCGGCGCCCGTGATCCGCCCCGCCCTGCTCTCGGACGACGGCGGCGCGCGTGGGGCCATCGCGGCCCTGTTCCACGAGTCCCCCCTGCTCGCCGGATACGAAGCGAACGTCACGACGGACGGAGGCCGATAGTGGCCGTGACCACCGCGGGCGCCACGAGGGACGGCAACGCCCCCGCCCGGCCGCGCAAGAACCGGACCTTCCTGGTCCTCAACATCATCTCGATCGTGGCCGGAATCGCGATCTGGTGGGGGCTGTCCCTGGCGGGGCTCCAGTTCCCCACCCCTGCCGAGGTCGTGTCGGCCGCCTGGAAGATGCTCCAGGACGGCACGCTCGCCACCGACGTCGGCGCCTCACTCGGGCGCGTGCTGGCCGGGTTCGCCCTCGGCTCGATCGCGGCGGTGATCGTCGGCTTCGTCATGGGGTGGTACACCGTGGCCCGCGGCCTGTTCGAGCCGTGGATCCAGTTCTTCCGCACGATCCCGCCGCTGGCGATGCTGCCCCTGGTGCTCGTCCTGATGGGCATCGGGGAGAGCCCGAAGATCTTCGTCATCTTCCTGGCGGCGTTCCTGTCCTGCGTCATCTCCACCTACCAGGGCGTGGTGAACGTGGACAGGACGCTGATCAACGCCGCGCGGGTGCTCGGCGCCGGCGACGGGACCATCTTCGGCCGCGTCGTGGTGCCGGCCTCCACACCGTTCATCCTCGTCGGCATGCGGGTCGGGCTCGGCTCGGCCTGGGGCACGCTGGTGGCCGCGGAGCTCCTGGCCGCGCAGGCGGGGCTCGGCCACCGGATGCAGAGCGCGCAGCTCTACTACGACCTTCCGACGATCTTCGTCGGCATCATCGCGATCGGGGTCCTCGGCCTGATCATGGACCGGCTGCTCATGATCGCCGGCAACAAGCTGACGGCCTGGCAGGAGAACCGATGAGCACTCCCGAGATCACACCCAAGATCTCCGTACGCGATGTCGAGAAGGTCTTCCCCGTAGGGAAGGAGCCGTTCGTCGCGCTCGGCGGCGTCTCGCTGGACATCGCCGACAACGAGTTCGTGACCGTCGTCGGCCCCTCCGGCTGCGGCAAGAGCACGCTGCTCAACATCCTCGCAGGGCTGGAGCAGCCCACCGGCGGCACCGCGCTGGTGGACGGCGGGCCGGTCACCGGCCCCGGCCCCGAGCGCGGCGTCATCTTCCAGCAGTACGCGTTGTTCCCCTGGCTGACCGTCCGGGAGAACGTCGAGTTCGGCATGCGCACCGCGAAGGTCCCCAAGGGGGAGCGGCGGGAGCGGGCCGAGCACTTCATCCGCCTGGTCGGCCTGGAGCAGTTCGCCGACGCGCTGCCCAAGACGCTGTCGGGCGGCATGAAGCAGCGGTGCGCCATCGCCCGCGCGTACGCGGTGAACCCGTCGATCCTGCTCATGGACGAGCCCTTCGGCGCCCTGGACGCGCTGACCCGGGTGCGGCTGCAGGAGCAGCTCCTGGAGACCTGGAGCAAGGAGCGGCGGACGGTCATGTTCATCACCCACGACGTCGACGAGGCGGTGTTCCTCGCCAACAGGGTGGTCGTCATGGCCGCCCGGCCGGGTCGCATCGCCGAGGTCATCGAGGTCGACCTCCCCTATCCGCGGGACGAGGACATGCGGCTGAGCCCCGAGTTCGGGGCGCTGCGCAACCGCGTCTGGCATGCGGTGTACCACCAGCGGCAGATCAAGGAGCCCGCGCAATGAAGAAGACATTCCTGGCCACCGCGGCGGTCGTCGTGGCACTGTTGGCGGCCGCCTGCGGGTCGGACGACTCCGGCGACTCGAGCGCCTCGGGCGGCGGCACCACCCACGTGGACTTCGGCTACATCGCCGACTTCAACGGCGCGAGCCTGCTCGCCGTGGCCGACAAGCAGGGCCTGTGGAAGAAGCACGGCCTCGACGCCAAGGTCAGCGTGTTCACCAACGGCCCGCTGCAGATCCAGGCGCTGGGCACCGGCGACCTCGACTTCGGCTACATCGGTCCCGGCGCCATGTGGCTGCCCGCCTCCGGCAAGGCCAAGGTCGTCGCGCTGAACACGCTCGGCAACGCCGACCGCGTCATCGCCCAGGCCGGCATCACCTCGATCGAGGGCCTGAAGGGCAAGACGATCGGGGTGCCCGAGGGCACCTCCGGCGACATGATCCTCACGCTCGCGCTGAAGAAGGCCGGGCTGACCAAGGACGACGTGAAGATCGTCCCGATGGACGCGTCCACGATCGTGTCGGCGTTCACCTCCAAGCAGATCGACGCGGCCGGCTTCTGGTACCCGGCGATCTCCACGATCAAGAAGACCGTTCCCGACCTGGTCGAGCTGGCCAAGAACGAGGACTTCGCCGACACCGTGTCGTTCCCGACCGCCTTCGTCGCCGGCAACGATGTCGTCGCCAAGGAGAAGGACAAGACCGAGAAGGTCATCGGCGTGCTGCGCGACGCCATCCAGTACCGCAGCGAGCACCTCGACGAGACCGTGGCCGCGACCGCCGAGATGCTCAAGCTGCCGGCCGACCAGGTCAAGGCCGACGCCGCCAACTCCAAGGTGCTGTCGCTCGCGGAGCTGGACGGCTACAGCAAGGACGGGACCATCGAGAAGTGGCTGAGCGGCATGGGTGACTACTTCGTCGGCGCGGGCAAGCTGCCCTCGGCCGTGGACCCGAAGACGTACTACACCGGCGACCTGTTCACGGGCGCGGCCAAGTGACGAGCCCAGTGACCAGCCCGTTGAACGTTCTGTTCCTGATGACCGACCAGCATCGGGCCGACACCCTGGGGGCGTACGGCAACCGGCTGGCCGCCACTCCGGTGCTGGACGAGCTGGCCAGGACCGGGACGCGGTTCGACCGCTGGTACACGCCCACCGCGATCTGCACCCCGGCGCGGGCGAGCCTGCTCACCGGGCAGGCGCCGTTCCGGCACAAGCTGCTCGCCAACCACGAGAGGAACGTCGGCTACATCGAGGACCTGCCCGACGACCAGTGGGCCTTCTCCACGGCCCTGCGGAACGCCGGATACAACTGCGGGCTCATCGGCAAGTGGCACGTCGGGCACCACCGGCGGGCGGCCGACTTCGGGTTCGACGGGCCGGACCTGCCGGGGTGGCACAACCCCGTCGACCACCCCGACTACCTCGACTATCTCAAGGCGAACGACCTGCCGCCGTACGAGATCCACGACCGCATCCGCGGGACGCTGCCGAACGGCGGGCCGGGCAACCTGCTCGCCGCGCGGCTGCGCCAGCCGGTAGAGGCGACGTTCGAGCACTACCTGGCGACCCGGGCGATCGAGATGCTGGAGCGGTACGCCGCCGACCCGAAGCCGTTCTTCCTGCAGCTCAACTTCTTCGGCCCGCACCTGCCGTACATCGTGCCGGACGAGTATTTCGACATGTTCGACCCCGAGCTGGTCGAGCTGCCCAAGTCGATCGCGGAGACCTTCGCCGGCAAGCCGCCGGTGCAGGCCAACTACAGCGCGCACTGGACGTTCGACACCATGCCGCTGGAGGTGACGCGCAAGCTCATCGCGGTCTACTGGGGTTACGTCGCGCTCATCGACATGGAGATCGGGCGGGTCATGGACGCCATGCGGCGCCTCGGCCTGAACGACGAGACGGCGGTGTTCTTCACCTGCGACCACGGTGAGTTCACCGGCGCCCACCGGCTGCACGACAAGGGCCCGGCGATGTACGAGGACATCTACCGCACGCCCGGTTTGCTGCGCATCCCCGGTCAGGAGCCGGGTGTCGTCCGGACGGAGTTCGTCAGCCTGCTGGACTGCACGGCGACGATCCTGGACCTGGCCGGGATCGACCCCGCCCCCGCGGTCGACTCGCGCAGCCTCGTGCCGCTCGCCTCCACCCACGAGGTGCCGTGGGAGCAGGACATCGTCTGCGAGTTCCACGGGCACCACTTCCCGTACCCGCAGCGGATGATCCGGACCGACCGCTACAAGCTGGTCGTCAACCCCGACTCGACCAACGAGCTGTACGACCTGTTCACCGACCCGGACGAACTGCTCAACGTCTACAACCACCCCGAGATGGCGGAGGTGCGCGGACGGCTGATGCGGCGGCTCTACCAGGTGCTGCGCGACCGGGGCGACAACTTCTACCACTGGATGACCTCGATGTACGACGTGGGCGAGGTGTCGTACGACCCCACGCTGAGCGGGCTGGACGAGGCGACGTACCGATGAGCCGGCGTCCGAACATCGTCATGATCCTGACCGACGACCACGCGTCGCACGCGGTCGGCGCGTACGGCTCGGTCGTCAACCGGACGCCGCGGATCGACGAGATCGCGGACCTCGGCGTCCGGTTCGACAACTGCTTCGCGACGAACGCGTTGTGCTCGCCGAGCCGGGCCAGCATCCTGACCGGGACGTATTCGCACGTCAACGGGGTCTCGACGCTGGTCACGCCGATCGACGCGACGCAGCCGACGTTCGTGAGCCAGTTGAAGGCGGCCGGGTATCGCACGGCGATCGTCGGCAAGTGGCACATGGGGGACGGCCCGGGGCACAACCCTCAGGGGTTCGACTACTGGGACGTGCTGATCGAGCAGGGGGAGTACTTCGACCCGTCGTTCCTGTCGGAGGAGGGCCTGCGGACCGTTCCCGGCTACGCCACCGACCTCATCACGGACATGGCGCTGAGATGGGCCGACTCGCTCGACGGCGACGACCCCTACTGTCTGCTGATCTATCACAAGGCGCCGCACCGCCCGTGGGAGCCGGACGACAAGCACGCGGGGATGTACACCGACCCCATCCCTGTTCCGTCCACGTTCGACGACGACTACGCGACGCGCTCGTCGTCGGCACGCCGGGCCGCCATGCGGATCGCCGAGCACCTGAACGCCGAGGATCTCAAGCAGGACCCGCCCGAGGGGCTGTCGTACGAGGAACTGGCGCTGTGGAAGTACCAGCGCTACATGGAGGACTACCTGGCCGTCGTCGCGTCGGTGGACGACAACGTCGGCCGGGTGGTCGACTGGCTGCGCGAACGCGGCGACTTCGACGACACGCTGCTGATGTACTGCTCCGACCAGGGCTTCTTCCTCGGCGACCACGGCTGGTTCGACAAGCGGTTCATGTACGAGGAGTCGCTGCGGATGCCGCTCGTGCTGAGCTATCCGCGGCGGATCCCGGCCGGTCAGGTGCACGGCGGGATCGTCACGAACGTCGACTTCGCGCAGACCGTGCTGGACGCGGCCGGGGTGGCGCACCACCCCCGGATGCAGGGCCGCAGCTTCCTCGCCGACCTGACCGGCGAGCCCGGCCCGCCTCCCGCGGAGGGCATGTACTACCGCTACTGGGAGCACGACGACGTCTTCCACAAGGCGCCTGCCCACTACGGCTACCGGACCGATCGCTACAAGATCATTTACTTCTACAACGACGGCATGGGCATCCCCGGCACGGGCGCGTTCACCTACCCCGGGGAGTGGGAGCTGTACGACCTGGAGGCCGACCCGGAGGAGTTGCGCAACGTCTACGACGACCCGGCCTACCGGGAGATCCGCGAGGAGATGAAGGTCCGCATGTGGCACGCGCAGGCGGCCCTCGGCGACGAGCCGCATCCCAGCCAGCCGGTGCCGGAAGGAGTTTGATGTCCTGCTGCACCCCCGCCACGCCGGGGCAGCCGCTGGAGCCGGTCCGTTTCACGGCGCACGGGCTCCACGGGATCGAGCAGGTGCGCCTGCCCGGCGGCGAGTTCCGCATGGGCGACGCCACCGGCGACGGCAACCCCGGCGACGGCGAGGGGCCCGTGCACGCGGTCACCGTGGCGCCGTTCTCGATCGACGCCACGACCGTGACGGTCGCGGACTTCGCGGCCTTCGCCGAGGCGACCGGCTACCGCACCGAGGCCGAGGAGTACGGCTTCTCCGCTGTCTTCCACCTCGCGATGCGCGCCCACCCCGGCGACCTGATGGGTCCGGTGCCCGGCACCCCCTGGTGGGTCGGAGTGCGCGGGGCCGACTGGCGGCACCCCGCCGGGCGGCTGTCGGAGGCGGAACCCGACCACCCGGTGGTCCACGTGAGCTGGAACGACGCGATGGCCTACTGCTCCTGGGCGGGCAGGCGGCTGCCGACCGAGGCCGAGTGGGAGTACTCCTCCCGTGGCGGCCTCGACGGCGCCCGTTATCCCTGGGGCGACGACCTGCCTCAAGGAGATTGGCAGGTCAACATCTGGCAGGGCGTCTTCCCCACGGAGAACACCCTGGACGACGGTTATCTCACGACCGCCCCGGTCCGGACGTACGAGCCCAACGCGTACGGGCTGTGGCAGACGGTGGGGAACGTCTGGGAGTGGTGCGCGGACTGGTACGCGCCCGACTACTACGTCTACTCGCCGGAGGACAACCCGCGCGGCCCGCTGCGCGGCAGTGCCCGGGTGCTGCGCGGCGGCTCGTTCCTGTGCCACGACTCCTACTGCAACCGCTACCGCAACTCGGCGCGCTCGTCGAACACCCCCGACTCCTCCATGGCCAACGCCGGATTCCGCACCGTCGCGCTGTGAGCACGTCGTCAGCCCGTCTCCTGAAGGGTGGGCGTACGGAGCAGTTTCTCCAGCTTCGAGAAGTCGACGGTCGACAAGATTTTCAGGTAGGACGGGCGGTGCTTGTCGGTCATGTCGTCCACGAAGAAGACGACCTTCAGGTCGGGGACATACCAGATCTCCGACGTGACCGTCCGGTAGCGGCAGGAGTATTTCCAGCGGACGTGTGAGGCGCGGTGCCCGCCCACGATGACGCTGTCGTGCAGCAGGAGCTTGGGCCCCGGGCGCGTCATCTCGTCGTAGCGCCACGCGTCCTTCGGGGGTTCGAAGGCGTAACTCACCAGGCCGCACACGGCACCGCTCTGCTCGGCCGCGAAGGACGTGCTGGTCAGGTCGTAATCCCTGCCCCGTGCGAAATCGATGCCGCCGAGACAGTCGGACCGGGAGGTGCCGATCGTGAAGGGCGGAAGGAGGCAGTATCGGTCCGCGCTTCCCGTCGCCTCCCAGCCGGGGGGAAGGTTCGCCGCGATGCCGCGATCGCTGACGAAGCGGACGTACGCCGGCTTGGGCTTGGGCTTCGGTTTCGGTTTCGGTGAACGGCTGGGGCTGGAGGACGGCGACGGGCTCGGGCTGGGCGACGCACTCGGCGAGGGGCTCGGCGACGGGCTCGCGCTCGGCGAGGGGCTCGGGGCCGGGTCCGAAGCGGGCGGCGATGAGAGCGCGAAGGAAACGTCCGCCTGCGTGACGGCCGATGTGACAGCCGATGTGACGGCCGGGGCCGAGACGGGGGCGATTCGAGCCGTGGCACCCGTGTCCGTACCGTCGCCCAGCCGCTGTGAGGTGGTGGCGACGGCGACCCCCAGGCCTGCCAGGACGACGGCGGCGGTGAGTCCCGCGACGAGAAGCCGGCGCCGAGGCGGACGCCGCTCGGCGGGAGCAGGCCATGCCCGCTCGGCCTCGATCTTCGCTTCCCACGTACGCTCCAGGAGCCTGGTGAGCTCGATCGTCGCCTGGCCGGGCTCCTGGGACGCCATGACGCCCGAGAGCACCTCCTCGGCCGAGGGCCTCTGGTGCGGGTCCTTCCGCAGGGCGGCGTCGACGAGCCCGCGGAGCGTGCCGGGCACGGCTGCCGTGTCGACCGGCTCGCTCAGGGTGCGCAGCGCGAGGACCTCGGGACGCCCGGGCCCGAACGCGGGCCTGCCCGAGGCGGCGTAGGCGACGAGCAGGCCCCACCCGTACACGTCGACGGCCGCGGTGATCGGACCGTCGTGATACTCCTCCGGGCTGATCCATCCGGGAGAGCCGATCACCATGCCCGAGCGGGTGATGGCGGTCGCGTCCAGCGCTCGTGCGATGCCGAAATCGACGACGCGGGGTCCCACGGGAGACATCAGCACATTGGTGGGCTTGAGGTCCCGGTGGATGACCTCCGCCGCGTGGATCGCCACCAGGGCCTCGGCCAGCCCGGCGGCCAGGCTGCGCAGTTCCTCCTCCCGCAGCGGGCCGCGCAGGGAGACGAGCTCGTCCAGCGTCGGTCCGGACACGTACTCCGTGGCCAGCCACGGCAGGGGCGCGTCCGGGTCGGCCGCCAGAACCCTGGCCGTACACAGCCCACGGACGCGGCTGACGATGCCGATCTCCCTGGCGAACCGGGTGCGGAACTCGGCGTCGTGCGCGTACGCCGCGTGGATCAGCTTGACGGCGGCCTGAGTGCCGTGCCGATCCACGCCCGCGTAGACGACGCCCATGCCACCGGCGCCGAGCCTGCCGACGATCCGGTAGGGGCCGATGTCCTCGGGATCGCCGCTGATCGCCGTCTTCACCCGGGTGAAGGTTTCCCCGGGCATGTCGTTCGGGTCCTTCATCCGTCAGGGAGAGACCGTGCGGATGCGGAGGATTCTGGCGAGTGCGATCGCGGCGATCGCGTAGAGCACGAGGCCGGCGTACTGGCCGAAGGCGTAGAGACCGCCGGCGGGCAGCAGTTGCACCTGCAGTTGCTCGATTCCGAGGATCTTCAACGCGTTCTTGAGGAAGAGCATGACGCTCAGTGCCAGGCCGGCCTCAAGCCCTCCCGTGAACACCACGAGCGCGCAGCCCGTGAGAGCGAAGACGACACTGGTGAGCAGATCCCGCGGGCCGTACTGGCCGCCGGCCAGCGCGCCGTCCGCGATGACGGAGACCGCGGTGGCCAGCGCGACTCCCGGCCAGAGGCTGCCCGTTCTGACGCCGGGGGCCTGCAGCACCAGGCCCCACATCATGTACGGCCACCAGGCCATGGCGGGGACGGTCAGGACGATGATGATCAAAGTGGGATACATGGTGGTCGTGGACAGGCCTTCGGCCCAGTAGTAGAAGGGCCGCTGCGTCGAACCGTCGAGCTGTCCGAGCAGGAAGCTGAGCATGTCCCCGGCGAAGACCGCAGCGGCCGCCATGCAGGCGCACCATCCCAGCCAGCGGTGGCGGATGGTGCCCTCCACGGAGGTGAGGGTCGAGAGGGGGCGGGACTGGAACACGACCAGGACGGCCCAGACGCATCCGAGGACGGCGATGTTCGGGAAGACGGAGCCGAGCAGGTCCCACTGGCCGTCGGACACCTTCCGGGACGGGTCCTCCTCACCGAATCCCGCGCTCACCGCCACGGCCCTCACCAGCATCCGGACGATGCCTGCGACGGCGGCGACGAGCACGGCGCCGACGACGAGCGAGGCGACGACGCGGGGCAGCCGGTGGGGGGACGTCCGGCCCAGGAGGTGGAACCTCAGGCCGGGCGGAATCGGCCCCCTGACCCAGGCGGCCATCGGAGGCCGAGCGACCTGCCGGGGCGCCGGGACCAAAGGAGGAACCGGGGCCAAGGGAGGAACCAGAGCCAAGGGAGGAGCCGGGAGCGTTTCAGCCGGTTCGACGGCCGGTGCGGGAGGCGTGGTTGTTCCGCCGGTCCGCTGCCACCAGTTCCAGTAGGGCGGGGCCGCGGGCCAGTCCGGCTCGGGCCCGGCCCAGCCCTCGTCGGGCACCCAGCCGTCGGGGGGCGCCGGCCATCCCGGCGGTGAGTTGAACGTCCAGTCGGGACCGGGGCGTGGGGGGATGTTCACCATCGATCTTTCTTGCCTGTCGGCCTCCGGGCCGCGCTCAGCTCAGGAACGGAATGGCCAGGGGATACACGTACGGCTCGCCGCGATTGGCGGCCGTCGCGGCGATGATTCTGAGAACGACCGTCGTGACGCACACGGCCAGCGTGAGCGGCACGGCGAGCGGTGCGGCCACGGCGAACAGCACGAGCAGGACCAGCACGGCCAGCAACTCGGTGAAGGCGAAGTTCAGCGCCTGCCGGGCGTGCCGGCGCACGAAGGGATCGCCCGCGCTTCGCCCGTTGTGGATGACCAGAGGGGGGATCCACAGCAGCAGCGAGGTGATCCCGCAGGTGAGCAGACCACCCAGATCCATGAGAAGAGCGCCCAGATGCGCCCACATCGCGGTGCGCCGCGGATCGGGCAGCGGTGGAGCGGTCCAATACGAGGGAGCGGAGACGTGCTGCGATGCCGGGCCGACGTACGGCGGGGGGCCGGGGATCGGCGGCGTCTGCCGGGCGAGCGGGTCCTGCACGGGCAGGTCCTTCATCGGCGTGGTCCTGACCCACCAGGACCAGTAGGGAGGGGCGGCGGGCCAGTCAGGCTCGGGGCCGCTCCATGCCTCCGTCGGCGACCAGTCCGCGGGCGGGGTCGGCCATCCCGGAGGGGGGTTGAAGGACCAGTCGCCGGGCGGACGTGGGGGGATGCGCAACGCTGTCCTGCCGATCTGGTTTATGTCGCTTGGTGCTCGCCAATTATGCACCGACCGATACTGGTTGTCATGATCCCTGGAATCCTGTCTCGGTGGTTATGTCACCTGAGGGACTGTAAGTAGGTATACGCGCCGAGTTGTTGGGCGCGAATGACACCGGCATCCGGGACATCGTGAACCTTTCAGCGTGGTCCCGGAGGTTCGGCAGGTCGGGTCCGGCTTCCCTTCCGTGGCTCTGGCCGGGCGGAATCGACGATGCGACAGTGCGGGTGCCGCTCACCGCTGTGGGCGACTACCCCGGGAGGATCGCATGCGTACGGTACGGGCTCTCCTCGTCTCCGCCGCCCTGGCCGCCGGCCTGGTGTCCGTCGGCACCGCTCCGGCGCACGCCGACAGCATCCGTTACGCCTACTACTACCAGGCCGACTGCTACAACGGCGGCAACCTGGGCATCCAGTGGGGCTGGTGGACGTCCTTCCGCTGCGAATGGGGCACCGGCGGGGGCAACTTCTGGTTCCTCTACGCCTGACGCCAGGACGCTCCGCACTGCAAAGGTGGCCGCGGGGATTGATAGCTACACCTATGATAGGTGCAGCTATCAATTGCTACGGGGGGGCAGCCGTTGCTGGAGAAGCCGGAGCTCCTGTTCGGCCGCAACACGGAGTGGGAGAACCTCGCCGACTTCGTCGCGTCCCCCATGGCAGGGGCGACACTCGGGCTGGTCTACGGCCGCCGCCGTCAGGGCAAGACCCTCATGCTCGAATGCTGGCCCGGCAGACCGGGGGGTTCCTGTTCGGGGCGACGCAGCAGACCGAGGCGCAGAACCTCGCCGACCTGGGGGCGGCCTATGCCGCTCATCGTGGCCTGCGTCAGCCCGTCGCCTTCCGTGATTGGCGCGAGGCACTTGACGAGCTGCTCCGGCTCGGAGAGGACCGGGCCGCCCCGCTGATCGTCGACGAGTTTCCTTATCTCGTCTCGGCGACGCCCGCGCTGCCCTCCTATCTTCAGCAGGCGCTCAGCCCTTTGAGCCATGCGAAGCAGCACACCCGTACGCGCATGATCTTGTGCGGCAGTGCCTTGACGATCATGGCACAGCTGCTCGCAGGCGGCGCGCCCCTACGCGGACGGGCAAGCATGGAGCTGGTGGTGCGCCCCTTCGGATTCCGCGAGGCCGCGGCCTTCTGGGGCGTGGACCACGATCCGGAGCTGGCGTTCCGGCTGCACGCACTGGTGGGAGGCACCCCCGCCTACCTGGAGATGAGCGGGGGATCGGGGCCCGCCGGAGTCGCGGACTTCGACCGCTGGGTTCAGCGGCGCCTGCTGAACCCGGCCTCCGCGATGTTCCGCGAAGGTGTCCTGCTGCTCCGGGAGGAGCCCTCGATCGCGGATCCGACCCCGTACTCGGCCACGTTGAGCGCGATCAGCGCCGGCAACCATCGCCGGTCGGAGATAGCGGCGGTGCTGGGGCGCCCCAGCAGCGCCCTCGCTCATCTGCTGGCCGGCTTGCAGGACATCGGACTGGTCGAACAGATCGACGACGCGCTGAGGGGCAAGCGCAGCGTCTTCCGGATCACCGAGCCCGTCGTACGCCTGCATCAGCTCGTCGTTCAGCGCCACGAGGCCGAATTGGTCGCGGGCCGTGCCGAACGTGTCTGGGAGAACAACGCGGACACCGTAGCGTCCAAGATTTACGGCGCGCACTTCGAGGATCTCGCGCGGCAGTGGTGCTTCGAGCACGCCTCATCCGACACTCTCGGCGGAGTGGCGAGCGCGGTGCGCCCGACGGAACTTCCTTGCCGGCAGCACCGCCGGGGGCACGAGCTCGATGTCGTCGTCACGGAGTCCACCTCGTTCGCCGCCGACCGGATCACCGCGATCGGCGAGGCCAAGAGCACCGAGGCGCCTGTCGACGTCCCTCAGTTGGAGCGCCTGGAACACCTGCGCGAACTGCTGCCCGGCGGCAAGATCGGCGCTCTGCCCAAGCTGCTGCTGTTCGCCCGATCCGGGTTCTCGCCCGCGCTGGTCCGCCTCACCGAAAGACGGCCCGATGTCGAGCTCGTCGACATGGGCCGTCTGTACGGCGGAGCGTGAGGCAGTTCCTTCTTGGTCCCGGCCTACTTGCCGAATCCGGCGGTCAGGCCGCTGAGCAGCTGACGGCGGCCGACCGCGTAAAGGATCAGCATCGGCAGGATGGTCAGCACGACGGAGGCCAGCACGGCGGGCACGTTCACGCCGTACGGCCCGCCCTGGAACGCCGCGAGCGCCAGCGGCAGGGTGCGCTTGTCGGGGCTCTGGGTGAGGATCAGCGGCAGCAGGAAGCCGTTCCAGACCTGCAGCGCGTTGTAGATCGACACCGTGACCACGGCCGGTCGCGTGAGCGGGAAGGCAAGACCCCACAGGGTCTTCCACTCGGTCGCGCCGTCGAGCCGCATCGACTCGAACAGCTCCTTCGGCACGTCCCTGATGAAGTTGGACAGCACCAGCACCGACAGCGGGATCGCGAAGGCGACCGACGGCACGACCAGTCCCGTCAGCGAGTCGTAGAGGTGCAGCTTGATGATCAGCAGGTAGACCGGGATGACCGTCGCCTGCAGCGGGATGGCCAGGCCCATGAGGAACAGCGAGTTCACTCCGCGCAGGAAGCGGTTGGCGCCGGCGCTCCGGACGATCGCGTACGCCGCCATGAACGAGAACAGCACCGACGGGATCACCGTGCCGATGGCGACGAGGATGCTGTTCAGGAAGTACAGCGGGAAGTCCATCTCGATCACGAGCCGGTAGTTGTCCAGCGTCGGATCGGCGGGCGGCGCCAGCGGGTTGGTGGCGTAGTAGTTGGACTGCGTCTTGAGGCTGGTGATCACGATCCAGTAGATCGGGACGATCACGACGGCCAGCCACAGCCAGCTCACCAGCCCGCCCAGCCAGTTGGGGCGCTGCCGGCTCTTCGCCGGCCGACGTCCGTGCGCCCCGGACGCGGCGGTGCGCGCCCTCGAGGTGTGGGTCGCGGTCACGGTCAGGCCCCTTCCAACTGACTGGCGTTGGGGTCGCGGCCGCCCAGCCGGCGCAGCAGCAGCGCCAGGACGAGGCCCACGAGAACGAGGATGACACCGATCACGCAGGCCGCTCCCATGAGGTTGGCCTGGAAGCCGCGCTTGTACATGTCCAGCGCGAGCGCGCGGGTGGCGTCACCGGGACCGCCCTCGGTCAGCACGAAGATCAGGTCGAAGAAGGTCAGGGAGCCGACGACCATCAGGGTGGACGACGTGATGATGGTGTACTTGAGCTGGGGCAGCGTGATGCTGAAGAACATCCGGACCCGTCCCGCGCCGTCCAGCTCCGCGGCCTCGTAGAGCGACCGCGGGATCTGCCGCACACCGCCCTGGTAGAGCAGCGAGTGGAACGGGATGTACTGCCACGACACCACGAAGATCACGACGCCGAAGGCGAGGCCGGGCTCGCCGAGCCAGTCCTGGACGAGGAAGTCGAGGCCCAGCCCCGCGCCGAGCCCGAAGTTCGGGTCGAGCAGCGCCTTGAAGGTGATCGCGATGGCCGCCGAGCTGAGCAGCAGCGGGATGAAGTACAGCACCGCGAGCAGTTCCCGGTAGCGCTGGCGGCCCGCCAGGAACACGCCGATCAGGATGCTGGCCGGGGTCTGGAAGGCCCAGGAGAGCAGCATGATGAGGAACGTGATCCACAGGGCGTGGGGCAGGCCGGGGTCGGTGAGCACGGCCCGCCAGCTGTCGAGCCCGGTCAGCTGGATCTCGCCCAGCGTGTCCCAGGACGTGAAACTGAGCAGCAGGACCCCGATCAGCGGGATCAGTGCGAAGGCCGTGAAGGCTATCAGGGCGGGCAGGGCCAGCCACGGCAGGACGCCGCCGCCGCGCGCCCTGGGCGCGACGGCGGACGACGTCCTTCGAGCGGAGATAGCAGACATGCTTACTTACCGATGACCGCGTTCATGTTCGTCGCGAACTCCTGCGGCGAGATCGACAGCTGGAACAGCTTGGCGATGTTGTCCAGCAGCTTCTCGGCCGCGGTGGGGCTGAGCGCCTGGTCCCACGACTGGGCGAACACCTTGGCGTTGCTGGCGACGCCGTAGATGAAGTTCAGGAACTCGGCGTCCTTGGAGCCGGCGAACAGCTTGTCGGAGCCCTTGACGATCGGCACACCACCGGTGCCGACCCACTGCTTCTGCTCCTCGTCGTCGAGCACGCCGGTCGCGAAGAACTTCTTGGCGATCTCCTTCTGCTCGGGCGTCGCCTTCGAGGAGATCGACAGGTACTGGCCGGGGTTGCCGACGGTGTTGGTCGGGTCGCCCTTGCCGCCGTCGACCCCCGGGAAGTTCATCCAGCCGAGGTTGCCGCTGGAGACGATGTCGCCGCCCTGCTCCTGCTGGATGCCGTACGACCAGCTGCCGTGCAGCATCATCGCGGCCTTGCCGGTGTACAGCAGCGCCTGGTCGGCGTTGGAGTCGGCGGTGACCGAGGAGAAGCCCCTGATGAAGGCGTTGGCCTTGATGAGCTCCTGCATCTTGGTCAGGGCCTCGATGGAGGCGGGGTTGTTCCAGGCGTCCTTCTCGCCGTCGAAGACGGCCTGGAACACCTCGGGGCCGCCGATGCGGTCGAAGAGGAACTCCAGCCACATCATGTTCGTCCAGCGGGACTGACCGGCCAGCGAGAAGGGCGCGATCCCCGCCGCGTTGAACTTCTTCACGAGGTCGAGGATGTCGCCGTATGACTGCGGCGGCTGCGCGCCGACCTTCTCGAAGACCTTCTTGTTGTAGAACAGCACGATCGGCTGCACGGTCTCGCACGGCATCGCGTAGATCTTGCCGTCGATCGTCGCGGCGCCGAAGGCGCCGGGGAACAGCCGGTCCTTCACGGCGGCGTTCTCGCCGAACCACGAGGTGAGGTCCTCGACCTGGCCGGCCTGCACGTAGCTGCGCAGACCGCCGCCGCCCCAGCCCCAGATGATGGTGGGTGCCTGGTTCGCGCCGATCGCCGTCTTGATCTTCGTCTTGTACGCGTCGTTCTGGATCGTGGTGATAGCGATCTGGCCGTTGGGGTTGGCCTTGTTGAACCGGTCGACGGCCGCGGTGCGGGGCGCCTCACCGGGAGGACCCTGGAGGAACCAGTAGGTGGCCTTGCCCCCGCCGCCGCCGTTACCCCCGGCGGCGCCGCCGCCGGAGCCTCCGCCCGACGGGGCCGGGCCGTCCGTGCCGCAGGCCGCTAAGGCCGCGCCGAGAGGAAGTCCCATGGAAAGACTGAGGAATGTGCGGCGGGATGATTTGCTGGACTCCACGCTGATCTCCGTACGTCGAACGCCGAGGCAGGCTGCGGCTTATTGATGACATTCGGACGCGGCGGGGGCGACGTGGATCGGCACCCCGGTGCCACTGTCCACTCCTTCTTTAGGTCAGCTCGCTCGAAACATTTCGACACAAGCCGCGTGGCACGCCAATCTAGATTTGCGGTACCCGACTGTCAAGAGCGCTCTCACGGTCTCCCCAGCACAGCGTGAGGCGTGTGTAAAGTACCGACGAGCAGGCCTCTACCTGGTGATCTTGGTTTACTGGACGATCGACGCCCGAATCGCCAGCGGATGCCGAAATGTTTCGAAACTTTTTTGTGAGGAGAGCAGATGACGGCCCCAGATCGGACGCACGCGGCGGACGGGACGTTCCGGGTGTGGCAGGACCCGGCACTCCCCGTGGCCGATCGGGTCGAGGCACTCCTCGCCGAGATGACCCTTGAGGAGAAGGTCGGCCAGCTCGGCAGCCGGTGGATCGGGAACGACATGCAGCCCGAGCAGGAGGTGGAGCCCGACGGCGCGCACAATGTCGCCCCGATGCAGGACGTTTTCGCGGCCTCCGGCACGGTGCCGATCGAGGAGGCCGCACGCCACGGCCTCGGCCATTTGACGCGGGTTTTCGGCAGCACTCCGGTGACCGTGGCCGAGGGCGCGGCGGAGGTGGTGCGACTGCAGAGCGAGGTGGTGAAGCACTCCCGGCTCGGCATCCCCGCGCTGGTCCACGAGGAGTGCCTGACCGGTTTCACCACCTACGGCGCGACCGTCTACCCGGCCGCCATCGCCTGGGGTGCGACCTTCGACCCGGAGCTGGTGGAGCGGATGGCCGCCGCGATCGGCAGGGACATGCGCGCCGTGGGCGTCCACCAGGGTCTGTCGCCGGTGCTCGACGTCGTGCGTGACTACCGCTGGGGCCGGGTCGAGGAGACCATCGGCGAGGACCCGTACCTCGTCGCGACGCTCGGCGCGGCCTACGTGCGCGGCCTGGAGAACGCCGGGGTCATCGCCACGCTCAAGCACTTCGCCGGATACTCCGCCTCGCGTGCGGCCCGCAACCACGGCCCGGTCCCGATGGGGCGGCGCGAGCTGATGGACATGATCCTGCCGACGTTCGAGACCGCCGTCGCCGAGGGCGGCGCGCGGTCGGTCATGAACTCCTACTCCGACGTGGACGGCGTGCCCGCCGCCGCCGACCCGTGGCTGCTGACCGACCTGCTGCGCGGCGAGTGGGGGTTCACCGGCACGGTGGTCTCGGACTACTGGGCGGTGCCGTTCCTCGCGACCATGCACCAGGTCGCGGCGGACGCCGAGGAGGCCGGGGTGCAGGCGCTGACCGCCGGCATCGACGTCGAACTCCCCGACACGCTCGGCTTCGGCCAGCACCTGGTCGAGCGGGTGCGGCGGGGCGAGATCCCCGAGGACCTGGTGGACCGGGCCGTGCGCCGCCTGCTCGCGCAGAAGGTGCAGCTCGGCCTGCTGGACCCGGACTGGACGCCGGAGAAGTCGGTGGCCGGCGCGGACGGCGTGCACCTCGACTCGCCCGCCAACCGGGCCCTGGCCAGGGAGCTGGCCGAGCGGTCGATCGTGCTGCTCGACGCCGGGACCGTGCTGCCGCTGCTCGGCGAGGGGCGTCCGGAGCCCCGCCGGGTGGCCGTGGTCGGGCCCTGCGCCGACGACCCGCGCTCGTTCATGGGCTGCTACGCCTTCCCCAACCACGTGCTGCCCCGTTACCCGAAGCTCGGGCTCGGGGTGGAGGCGCCCAGCCTGCTCGACGCGCTGCGGGCCGAGCTGCCGGATGCCGAGATCGCCTACGAGCGGGGCTGCGACTGGCGGGACGACGACCGCTCCGGTTTCGCCGCCGCGCTCGCGGCCGCCCGCGAGTCGGACCTGTGCGTGGCCGTCGTCGGCGACCTGGCCGGGCTGTTCGGACAGGGCACCTCGGGCGAGGGCTGCGACGCCGACGACCTGCGCCTGCCCGGGGTCCAGGAGGATCTGCTGATCGAGCTGGCCGCCACCGGCACGCCGGTCGTGGTGGTGGTCGTGTCGGGGCGGCCGTACGCGCTGGGGCGGGTGAACGACCGGGCCGCCGCGCTCGTCCAGGCGTTCATGCCGGGCGAGGAGGGCGGTGCGGCCGTCGCCGGCGTCCTGTCCGGCCGGGTGCAGCCCAGCGGGAAACTGCCGGTGCAGATCCCGCGGACCACGGGCGGGCAGCCGGGCACCTACCTGCAGCCGCCGCTCGGCGCCGACAGCCACGGCATCAGCAACCTCGACCCGACCCCGCTGTTCGCGTTCGGCTACGGCGCGTCCTACACCACCTTCGAGGTCGACGACCTGGAGATCAGCGACGCGGAGGTGCCCACCGACGGGGAGTTCACCGTGTCGGTGCGGGTGCGCAACACCGGCGGCCGGGCGGGCGAGGAGGTCGTCCAGCTCTACCTGCACGACGTGCTCGCCCAGGTGACCCGGCCGGTGCGGCAGCTCACCGGGTTCGCCCGGGTGCGGCTGGAGCCGGGCGAAAGCGCGCGGGCGTCGTTCGCCGTGCACGCGGACCGGACCGCCTTCACCGGTCGCGACCTGCGGCGGATCGTCGAGCCCGGAGACATCGACGTGCTCGTCGGCACCTCGGCGTCGGACCTGCCGTGCCAGGGCCGCGTACGGCTGACCGGCCCGCTGCGCCACGTCGGTCACGACCGGCGGCTGGTCACCCCCGTGGAGGTGCGACGGGCGGCGGGCCCCGAGCAGGGAGGAACAGATGCCGCCCAGTCGTAGGCGGGCCACCCTGGCCACGGTCGCGGCCTCGGCGGGGGTGTCGGTCGCGACCGTGTCGAAGGTGCTCAACGGCCGCAGCGACGTCGCCCCGGAGACGCGTTCACTGGTGCTGTCGCTGCTGGAGGAGCACGACTACGTCGCGCCGCCGCAGCGCCGGAGCGAGGCGGCGCCCGACACGATCGAGGTGGAGTTCGACGCGGACCTCAACGCCTACTCGACCGAGATCGTCCAGGGCGCGGTGCAGGCCGGGGCCGACCTCGACGTGGCGGTCGTGGTCAGCATCCGGCGCAACGCCGACCGCACCGGAGGATGGGCCCGCGACCTGGTCACGGCCGGGCGGCGGGCGCTGGTCGCCGTCACCGGCGAGCTGTCCTCCGGGCAGCTCGCCGCCCTGGCCCGGGCGCGGCTGCCCCTGGTCGTGATCGACCCGTTGAACCTGCCGAGAGCCAGGGTGACCAGCGTCGGCTCGACGAACTTCGCCGGTGGCCTGGCCGCGACCGAGCACCTGCTCGCGCTCGGGCACCGGCGCGTCGCCTATCTCGGCGGCCCGGCCACCGCCGCCTGCAACCAGGCGCGCCTGCACGGCTACCGCGCCGCCATGGAGGCCGCGCAGGTGCCCGTCCCGCCCGCGTACGTACGAACGGGCACCTTTCACTACCAGGACGGCATGGCGGGCGGGGCGGCCCTGCTCGACCTTCCCGAGCAGCCCACGGCGATCTTCGCGGGTTGTGACGACATCGCGCTCGGCGTGCTCGAGGCCGCCAGGGCGCGGGGGCTGCGCGTGCCCGAAGACCTCAGCATCGTGGGCTTCGACGACACCCAGATCGCCCGGATGGCCTCGCCGCCCCTGACCACGGTGCGCCAGCCGCTGCGGGAGATGGGCGCCGTCGCGGTGCGTACGGCGCTGCGTCTCGCGGCGGGGGAGCGGGTCGAGTCCCACCACGTCGAACTCGCCACGGAACTCGTGGTGCGCGGATCGTCCGCCCCCGTCCCGGACACCGGCCGGTAGACGCGCCGACGGCTCCCGCGGCGCCGTGTTCCGTCGGGACAGACCCGCGCATAAGCTTGTTGCGCGCCCACTACCTGCGGAAACGGGGGGTCTGCCGGCCCGGGGGAGGCGAAAATGGCCGAACGATCGCTACCGCTCGCCGCTTACCGGCGGCTGCACACACACGACGTCGACGAGGCCCGGACGACGGTCGGGAACGCCCTCGGCGCTCACGGGCTGCGCCCGGTGAATCCGAAGATCACGCTCGACGCCCGCATGAACGGGATCACGTTCGACGGGACCGGGCTGTACTCGCTCGGCTACGGCACGGAAGTGCTCATCACGCCGCAGCCGTTGGATCGCTACCTGCTCGTCGAGATCCCGCTCGCCGGAGCGGCGGAGGTGTCCCACGGTCGTGAACGGATCGTGTCGACGCCCGAGCTCGCCTCCGTACTGTCGCTGACGCGGCCCATGACCATGCGATGGGCTCCCGGGCACGTGCAACTGGTCACCCGCTTCGACCGCGCCGCGCTCGAAGCACACCTCGGCAAGCTCATCGGACGCACGCCGCGCAGGCCGCTCACCTTCTCCCTGGGCATGGACCTGACCCGGCCGGCCGCCCGATCCTGGCTGGCGGTCGTCGATCTGCTCAGACGGGAGGCGGAGACCGGCGGCGCCATGCTGGAGCAGCCCGTCGCGCTCAGGCAGCTGGAGGGGCTGCTCATGACGCAGTTGCTGCTGGCCCAGCCCAGCAACTACAGCGAGGCCCTGTCGGAGGGGCAGCCCCGCGCCGCGCCGACGGTGGTGGAGCGGGCCGTGGACCTGATCGAGGCGCGCGCGGCGGAACCGCTCACCGTGGAAGAGATCGCCGGGGCCGTGGGCGTCGGCGTGCGGGCGCTTCAGGAGGGGTTCCGGCGTCGTCTGGAGACGACGCCCATGAAGTATCTGCGGGAGGTCCGCCTCGATCGCGTGCGGGCCGAACTGGCGGCCGCCAACCCGTGCACCACCACGGTCACCGACGCGGCCTATCGGTGGGGATTCGTCCACCTGGGGCGGTTCGCCAACGCGTATCGCCGCCGCTTCGGCGAGTCCCCATCGGAGACGCTGCGCCGCTGAGCGCCCGCGTACGCTCAGCGGGCGGGCAGGTCCGCCCACCACGTGGTGGTGCCGGAGGAGCGGCTCACGCTGCCGTGCCGGATGGCGAGGGCGTCGACGACGACGGCGCCGCGCCCGCTCTCGTCCGGACACGGTGTGGTTCCCGGCCACACCGGTGCCGCTCCGCCGTCGGTGACCTCGACCCGGATGGCCCGGCGATCGCCGTCGGCGTGGATGAAGAGGCGAAGCTCGGCCGGCGGCATGGCGTGGAGGACGGCGTTGGTGACCATCTCCGAGATCACCAGCAGGGCGTCCTCCGCGGCGGCCCCGGGAGTTCCCCAAGCCGCCAGCACCCGGAGCGCACGCCGCCGCACGCCGCTGACCTCCTGAGGAGAGTGCGGCACCGGACACGTGTATACGGAAGAGACCGCCTCGGTCGCGGAGACGTCGGCGCGGTCCACGGTCTGCGAGTTCATCGTGTCATGCTCCTTGATCACCAGCGGGCGGAGACCGCCCCGACGCTCCGCATAGGGCGCGTCATACGGTCGGAAAGAGCGTCACTTATCGCAGTTTAGGCAGGTCATGCGAAGGCCTGCTATCCCCAAGGCGCGGGCGGGTATCCGCATAGCGAACCATTACCCGGCCGCCGTGTCCCCGGGCGGCAGGTCGGCCCGCAGGCGGGCGCCCAGTCCCGCTGCGCCGGCGACGACAAGCGTGCCGTCGTGGGCGCGGGCGATGTCCCTCGCGATGGCCAGGCCGAGTCCGGACCCGCCCGCGTCGCGTGCCCGCGCCTCGTCGAGCCGGGTGAACCTGTCGAACACCGACTCGTGGTGCTCGACCGGGATGCCCGGCCCGTCGTCGCACACCTCAACCGTCCCGGGGGGTGCCACGCGCACGGTCACCGTCGTCTCGGCGTGCCGTACGGCGTTGTCGACCAGGTTGGCGACCAGCCTGGTCAGATGTGATCGGGAGCCCCGCACGACCACGTCGGTGGCGACGTCGAGCCGGATCGTGACGCCGTCACGCCGGGGGCGCAGCGCTTCCTCCGTCGCCACCTGACCCAGGTCGACCTCCTCCATACGCAGGGGTTCGCCGGCGTCGAGCCGCGCGAGCAGGAGCAGGTCGGCGGCGAGCCCCTGGATCCGTTCCACATCGGTCAGCGCCTCGCGGACCAGCCTCGGGGCCTCACGCCGTCCCAGTTCGAGGCGGGTACGGAGGGTCGCGAGCGGGCTGCGCAGCTCGTGCGCGGCGTCGGCGACGAACCGCCGGTGCTTGGAGACCGCGCGCTCCAATCGGTCGAGCGTGGCGTTCATGGTCTGCGCCAGCCGGGTGACCTCGTCTCCCGACGCCGACACGGGCACCCGCTCATGCAGATCGCTCGCGGTGATCCGCGCGAACGTCGTCCGGATCGCCGACACGGGCGCGAGAGCCCGCCCGACCAGCAGCCACGTCAGCACGGCGACCAGCAGCACCAGCACCGGTATGCCGACCAACAGCAGGGGACGAAGGGCATGCAGGGCGTCGCGCACCGGCTCAAGGGAGGAGCGCGCCCGTACGGTGACCTTCCCGCCCGAGGTCGTCACCGTCCGCTCGACGGTGGCGTACCCCTCGCCCCAGCTCTGCTCCGGGTGCGTGCTGACACGCACGTCCGGGTCTATCGCGACATCCCCTGCCGGGCCGGTCGTGACGAGGGTCGTGGCGCCGTTCTCGTTGGTCGTGATGAGCGCCTGCACGGCCGTCTCCGCCCGCCGCGCGGCCTCCTGGCCGGCGCTCGACTCCAAGCTGCTCTTCAACGTTCCCATGAGTACGGCGACCGCGACCGCGAGCGCGGAAGCGACCGTCACGGTCGCGACCACCGTCGCCCGAACCCGTACCGACCAGCGCCTCATGACACCCCGTCCAGCCGGTAGCCGGCCCCGCGCACGGTCACCAGCGACGACCGGCCGAACGGCGCATCGATCTTACGGCGCAGTGCGCTGATGTAGACCTCGACGATGCTCGGATCGCCGTCGTAGGCGAAATCCCAGGCCTGCTGAAGAAGCTCGGTCTTGCTCACCACCTCGCCCGCCCGCCGGGCAAGCGCGTGCAGCACGGCGAACTCCTTCGGCGTGAGCGCGATCTCGTCATCCCCCCGGCGGCAGCGCAGCCCCGCCGACTCGATCACCAGGTCGCCCACGCGCAGCGTCACCGGCCGCTCGCGCCCGCCCCGCCGTACCAGGGCCCGGAGCCGGGCCAGCAGCACCACGTACGAGAAGGGCTTCGACAGGAAGTCGTCGGCCCCGGTGTCCAGCGCCTCGGCCTCGTCGTACTCGCCGTCCTTCGCGGTGAGCATCATGATCGGCGTCCAGTCGCCGATGTCGCGCAGGCGGCGGCAGACGGAATACCCGTTGAGCAGTGGCAGCATGACGTCGAGCACGATCACGTCGTACGAGTTCTCGGTGGCCATCCACAGGCCGTCGCGCCCGTTGTGGGCGACGTCGACCGCGAAGCCCTCCTCGCCCAGCCCGCTCCGCAGCAGTTCGGCGAGCCGCTCCTCATCATCCACCAGCAGTAAACGCATGCTCCACAGCCTGAACGAACCCACCTGAAGCCAACCTTAAGATCAATTCAGGTGGCTTCAGCCCTGCTTCAGGCACTTCCGGCGAGCCTTTCAGCGGCAATCACGCTGTAACCGCATGGAAGGAATTCCTCATGAAGCGCTCGCGCGTCATGCTCGCCGGCGTCCTCGCCCTGGGACTGGCCGGCACGATCACGGCGGCCGCCAACGCGAAGGGGACCGAACCGGCGACCTTCACCGTCACGACCGGGACGTGCCCCGGCCAGGACGCGAACGTCGGCACCGTACGGGTGGAGGCAGGAAAGGTCTACCTCGACGGCAAGTCGGTCGGCTCGGTGCCGAGCGACGGCAAGCTGAAGGTGCCCGTGAAGGACGGCGAGATCTCCGTCGGCACTACCGAGGCCCTGTCGCAGTCGCCCCACGCCGCGACCGGCGGCCAGGTGACCCGTGACACCGGGGACGACAAGGGCGAGACCGAGGCCTGCGCCGTCGAGAAGGGCTCCTCCAAGAAGTAAGCGGGCCAGTCAGGCCGAGCCGCGTCCGGTCGGCCATCGGACGCGGGCCGAGCCGCGTCCGGTCGGCCATCGGACGCGGGCCGAGCCGCGTCCGGTCGGCCATGGGACGCGGCTCGGCCACGGCACACCCGCGACCACCGCGGCGAGCCGTCACCGTGCCGTCACCGTGCCGGGCTGCTCGGCTACCAGACGCTCGGTCACGCGGCGCTGTGCATGGTCGCGCTGAGCCGCAACGACTGGGCCGCCGCCCGGCGCCACGCGGACCAGGCGGCGGAACACTCGACGAGCGGCCAGCTCAGTCACGCGCGGCAGGGCTGAGACGGCACTTGGGACGGACTTATGCCCGGCGAGGACACGCCGGCCGCGGGATCAGCGGGCGGACGGGGCGTTCATGCGCTGGCGGCGGAGCTGCTCGGCGAACTCCCGCGCCATCGCGAGCTGCTCGCGCAGTCTGTCGGCGCGTTCGGCCACCGCCCTCTCGAACAGGTGCAGCCGGACGAGCAGGCCGGGGTCCTCGTCGCCGCGGGTGAGCCGATCGGTGATCTCCAGCAGGTCGCGCATCTCCTCCAGCGTGAACCCGAGCGGCTTCATCCGCTTGATCAACGCCAGGCGCTGCACGTTCTCCTCGTTGTAGAGCCGGAAACCCCCCTGGGTGCGGGCGGGCACGACCAGGCCGACCTCCTCGTAGTGCCGGATGGTGCGCAGGGACAGCCCGATCCGCTCGGCGACCTCGCCGATCTGCACCAGACCTTCAGGCATCGCTCCGCTCACCTTTTCCACCCCGTGGCCGCTCGTGTGCGGGTACCGTCGCCACTCATGGCCTGCCTAACGCAAGGGTAGGGTTTCGCAGAACAGGTCCCCGAACTTCCCGGTGACGATACCTCTCGAGGGGGAGTCCGCGCGGCCGGCTCCCACCGCGACGGCGCGCCCGGCGAGGGGGGAAGGGCCAGGCGGGCCGTTGCGGTGGCGTTGACGCCTGCGATGGGCGAGCACGCGGCGAAGCGGAGTCCCACCGCAAGCGGGGCAGACTCTACTCTCACGGAAGGTTAGAGAGCAATAACGACGGTGAGCACTCCCGGTCAGTAGGTGCTGGGTCCCGGCTTCTCGACGTTCCAGGTCACCGTGCCGTCCGACTGGACGCACCGCCGGCGGACCCGGGTGACCAGTTGCGTCGGCAGCTGAAGCGCCGCCACCCAGGATCCGTTCCTGCTCCGCTCGAAACAGACGTTGTCGCCGTTGACGACGACGCGATCGGCGGTGAGGGTGCGTTGGAACCCGCTGTACATCCTGATGCGGTAGACGGACATCGTCCTCCCTCTTCACGTGTGGTGTCCGGCGCCGTCGGACCGCGCCGGAGGAGGCTCCGCGCGGGCCGGCGGCCCCGGGAGCGGCTGGGCCGCCCCGGATCCCTGGTCTCCCGGTTGATCCCGCGAGGGGCGCGGGGGACGTCGCGGGACGGCTGCGCGTCGGCCGGGCTGACCACGTGACCGGCATCACCCTACTGTGACGTCACAGTAGACGAACCCGAGGGTGGCGCCGCAGTGCCAGGCGCACCCCTCGAAACCGGCCTCGGCGGCGGGATGACCTAACGCCTCCGGTGGACCGCGTCCGGGCGGTCTTCCAGGGCGCCGGTCATCCGCTCCAGGTGGCCCAGCAGGAGCTCGGCCTGCTCCGCGTCGAGGTGACCGGTCATCCGCTGTTCGATCTCGAGCACGTCACCGCGGGCGGCGGCGAGCCGCGCCCTGCCCTGCGCCGTCAGAGTGGTGGGCAGGGCCCTGCCCTGCGGCGCGGACGCCGGCCGCTCGACCAGCCCGGCGTCCTCCAGGTTGCGGAGCAGCACGTTCATCGACTGCCGGGTGACGAAGGCGCCCCTGGCCAGTTCGGCGTTGGACAGCCCCGGCCGCTGGTCGAGCAGTTCCAGGCAGACGTACTGCGGAGTGGTCAGGTCGTGGCGGCGCAGCGTGGCGTCCATGGTCGAGCGCAGCGCCGCCTGAACCCGCTTCAGCTGGTAGCCCACCAAGCGGCCGAGGTCCGCGCCGTCGCTGTCTTGCCTCATGTCAACATTCTGACATAGGGTCCCCATGTCAACGTTCTGACATCGGAGGTAGTCGTGACCGTGACCGGAGTGGATTTCGTGGCGCTGCAGGTGCGCGACCTGGAGGCCGCGGCCGCGTTCTACGAGAAGCGCCTGGGGCTCCGGCGGGACCCCGCCGGGCCGCCGCACGCCGTGGTGTTCGCCACCGCCCCCATACCGTTCGCGGTGCGCGAGCCGCTGCCCGGCGTCGACCTGGAGGCGGCTCCGCGTCCGGGCCTGGGAGTGGCGCTGTGGTTCAGAGCGGACGATGCCCAGCGTCTCCACGACGAGCTCGCCGCGGCGGGGGTGCCGATCCTGTCCGCGCCGGTCGACGGGCCGTTCGGCCGGACGTTCTCCTTCAGCGACCCCGACGGCTACGTGATCACCGTCCACGGCTGAGAACCGGGGGCCGCGCGGGACGTGACGGGCGAACCGTCCGCCGCCGTCCCGCGCGGGCCCCGTGCGCACTCTCGACATTGCGATTACCCCGGGAATCCGATCCCATGCACGGTCGGCCGAACATGCCGGTGCCCACCTCCAGGGGGCTGGAGGTGGGCACCGGAGCGGTGGGGCCGGGGTTACTTACTTGAGGATCGGGAGGCGGCGGACCAGGGGGGTGGCGGCCCACTGCGTGCCGAGTCCGAGGGGGGTGCCTGCGCCGGTCAGGGCCAGACCCGCCAGGACGATGGCGTAGACGATGTGCTCATCCATGAAGGGGTTGGTGGCCAGCGGCAGTTCGGCCGCCCACATCATCAGCAGGAGCAGCCCGCCGGTGGTGGCGGCGAGGCGCATGCCGATGCCGAGGACGAGCGCGGTGCCGATGCCGGCCAGACCGGTCATGAACAGCCAGTCGACCCAGGGCTGTCCGGCGAGGGCGTTGAACAGGCCGCCGAAGGTGTGGTCGGCGGTGCCCTTCAGGAAGCCGGTGGTCGGGCTGCCGCCGTTGATCCAGGCCTTGGCGGCGGGAGTGGCGAAGCCCCAGCCGAAGGTCTTGTCGAGGAAGGCCCACAGGAACACCCAGCCGATGGCGATGCGGGCGGCGGCCCAGGCGTAGCGGGCCGGGCCGGTGCCGGCGGCGGGAACCGCCTCGCCGTGCGCGCGGGGGGCGGGAACGGTGACGGGGGCCGCGGCCTCGGTGAGGCGGTGGTTGCTCCGGTTACGTCCTTCGATGATGGCCATGACCGGCCCCTTTCAACGTCTTCTCTCTTGCGACATCTCAAGGAAACCGCGAGCACCGGCCCTGCCGCAGGAGCCGTACGGCACGGCGAGATCGTTCGGAAGTCCCGCGATACGTGGGACTTTCGGCCCGGTGCTGGTCGTCGTCCGCCGGTGGGCGGCAGTGCTCAGGGTGACTCGGTCTGCTCCTTCACGCGCCCGCGCCGGCGTCGACACGCAGATATGTGGCCACTTCGTCGGCGATGCCGTCGTGATCGGTGAGGACACGTACGCCGTCCACGGCGAATTCCGGGGACAGCAGGGCCGACGACTCGAGAGGTGTGATCCAGATGACCGAGGCGGTGCCGACCAGCTCCAGGTACTCCTGCATCGTGACCACGTCCCCCATGGGAACGTCCGCGGCGAAGACGACCACGGCAGGGCGTACCGCGGGAGGCGGAGAACCGCCGATCGTCGCCAGGTCCCCGCTTATCTGCGCCTTCAACTTCACCAGTAGTTCGATGAAGTCGAAGCGTGAGGCCGATCGCCTGATGTCGCGCCTCGACAACTCGCCGGGAGGGCGAGGGGCTCTTTCCGCCGGCTCATCCAGACTCGTCACCACTCGGATCCGATAGGCGGCTCCCGGAATCGCGGCGATCCTCTTGTCGATCTCCTGAATCAGTGAGCGCCCGCGACGCCAGGCGTCCGAGTCGTCCACCGTGACGCCTTCGGCGATCGCCAGATAGACGAGAGCGACCGCCCCATCCGCCTCGTACGGCGCCGGGGCGGTGGCGACCGGCAACGGATCCGCCGGAGCGGCCGGGGGTCTGCGCAGCAGGCGGCCGGCGAGTCGCCGCAGCACGGTGACCGCACTGACCGGAGCCGCCGGTCGAAGGCGGGCGGCGATGACCGGCTTTGACGGAGCACCCGCGCTCCCGGCAGGCGGCATCGGATGCGCGGACGGCGCCACAGCCGCCGATGAGAGGGCGGGGACGACGCTCTCGGACGACGGCCGGTTTCCGGGGAGCGGCTGATCCGCGGCCGGCTCGTTCGCGACGCCGGCCGCGGGTTCCAGGTCCAGCACGACATCGTCGGCCTCCACGTCCCCGTCCTCCGGCGAGGAGGTGCGGGCGCGCCGGATGGAGTCGAGATCGTCACCGGTGAGACCGGACACGTGGGTGGTGGCGAAGTGGTGAAGAAGATCCTCGGCGTACCTTTTCAGGTCGTCCACCATGCCGCGCCGGGTCCAGCGACCGGCCTCGGGGACCACGATGTCCACGCTGCCGGCCGCCGGCGGCGCCACCTCCTCGCGGCCCTCGGCGGATTCCATCCCGGTCTGCGTGTCCCCGATGTGCCTGTCGTCCTTGGCGGCGAAACCACGGCACCGCAGCGGCAGCGCCGCCATCGTCCGATCAGCGCGGCATGCGTCGAGCAGCCGTTCCACGGTCGCGGCGGAGCCGTCGACGACCAGCAGACCGAAGTAGTTCTCGCTCGCACCGCCCGCCGGTCGCGTGATCTCGTTCACGATCCGTTCCACCGCGGCCGCGGGGACGCCGTCGCCGGGAGGGCGGTGTCCGAGGTCCACGAGACGTAGCTCGATGAAATCGCCGATCACCGGTGACATCAGCAACCGGGTCGCCGCGTCCTTCGTCACTCTCTCGAGGGTGCTCGCCAGATCGGCGTAGCTCGCGACGACCAGCAGGCACCCTTGCGAATCCGACTCCTCGGGCAGGGATCTCACAAATCGTCCCCGTCCGGCAGGAAGAACGGTGAGGTCACCTGGACGGTGGGGGGCCGGACGCCGTTGACGGGAGGAATCGTGAAGCCGCCGTCGCCCGGGGAGGGGGTGGTTCCGTGCGAGGGCGGCGGCGTCCCGTCGCCGTCCGAGTGCGTCTTCGCCAGCCGGGAGCGCACCTGTTCGCTCCACTCCTGCAGTGCGATGTCGAGGATCTTCGTCATCTCCGCGGCGACGTGCGCGTTGGCGCGCTTGCCGAGATCCGCCTCCCGTCTCCGCATGTCGGCCTCGATCTCGCCCCTGACCCGCTCCTTGCCTTCCGCGACCTCGACTCTGACCCGCGACCTGCCTTCCTCGATCCGCCGGGCTTCGACGCGCCGGGTTTTCGCCTCGTCGATCTGCGCGTCCCCGCGGAACTTCACAAACGCTTCGTAGGGGGACATCGGGCCCATGTTGATCAGGATCTTCACGGTGACGGGAAGTAATTCGATCATGAAAAAAAGGAAGAACACGGCAAGGTGTGCGAGCGAGAGGGAGAGGTCCCGCTCGCCGAGCTCGAAGAGAGCCCGAACCTGCGCGGGAAGTCCGTCGTCGTTCCCGTTCAGCGTGGTACCCCGGGCCGCCGATGCCTGGAGGGAGGCCTCCATTTCCCTGTACTGCGCCTGGAGTCCGGGAAGCTCCGCCCGGGCGTCGTCCTGGGCCTTCCGAAGGGCCTCCGCCTGCTGGTCCGCGACTCCCTTCTCCGCGGTGCTCGCGGCGGCCCGCGCGGCCTTCAACTCCGTGCGGATGGACCTGACCGCGCTCACGGCCTGCCGGTACTCCCGCTCCTTGGTCGCCGCCAGCGGACCGGGTCCCGCCTTGTCGGAGGCCTTCCTGCACTTCTCGCCGGCACCGTAGAGCTCGCACTTCCAGGCTTCCAGCGCCACATTCGCCTTCTCCTCGCCGGTCTCGAGCCGGCGCTGGAGCTCGCTCACCTTGGCCTGGGCCGTCTGCAGCTGCGGGCTGGTGAACCGCCTCGACAGCTTGCCGGCCAGGATCTCCTGATCCTCCTGGATCTTCTGACGGAGTTTGTTGGCCCGGTCCTGCTCCGCGCTGTCGGCCTGCAGCAGTTTCATGCGGGCCGACGTCTCCTGCTGCGTCGTGTAGATCTGGACGTTGATGTCGCTGGCGAACACGCGCAGGACGAGGGGCGTGGAGATCACGACAGCGAGCACCATGGCCATGCCCAGCCGGGGCAACGCCATGAGAAGCATGCGCTTGCGATCCCGGATCGACCCCATGCTCAGCACGAGCAGTCGATCCAGGTTGAGGATGACGAACCCCCACAGCAGCCCGAAGACCACAGCCCAAAGCCAGTCCACCTTCAGGCCGTCGTGAAGTGCGAAGGCCATCGACACCACGGCGAGCCCTGCCGTCGTCAGCAGGACGAGCGCCATCTGGGTGAACCTGGACCGCTCCGTGGGAACGTGCCGCAGGGCCTCTTTTTCCCCGCCTCCGAGCCAGGCGAGGAATTCGCTCATCCGCTCCATCACGATTGGGCACCTTCCGAACTGTCCGCTGTGGCCTTCTCGATGAACGTACGGTGAAGCACCGCAGCCATGTCACTTGCCGCGTCCGTCACGGACGCCCTCACGACGCCGGTCGCCTCGCTCACGACCGCGCTGATCCGGGGGGCCGGCATCAGGGCCGGTTCGACCGGAAGCATGCTGTGGACGAAATCGAAAACGTGGAGCGAAGGCAATTCGACGGCGCCGAATCCCGCCGCGATCCGTGGGCGCCCCGGCAACGCGGCCGCCGGCGAAGGCGGCTGGAACGTCTCCATGGGCGGGACGTGTGCCGTGGGCAGCCGATGCAGGCTCAGATCGAACGCCGGCAACTCGTAGAGCGTCAACTCGCCGAGGTCCATCGTCACGGAGGCGCAGTCGTTGCGCGCTTCCAGCGTCACCCGGCCGGACCTGGCGGGCCGGAAGACGCAGCCGTCGGGGTGCTGGGCCGCGTCCAGCGTGATCGGCGCCTCACTTCCCGTTCTGATCTCTATCGTCGTCGCGTTGGTGACCCGCCACTCGACGCGCACGTCCATGCCCCGTACACGGTAGGGCGTCGCGACGCGGGCATGGACGATGCCGGGGGGCGAGGTCCTGCTCGCCACGACTCCCCTGAGGTAGAGGTACAGCTCCTTCGACGTGGGCCGAGTGCTCCGGTCCGCGGACAGGGCCCGGGTCAGCAGGTCCGTTCCCTCGCTGTCGAGCTCACCGGACAGACGGCTGACCGCCCGGGTGGAGGGTGCGCCCTTGCCCGGAGTCAGGCACCGCAGGATCGCCAGCCCCAGTTTGTACACGTCCGTGACGTCGTCCTGCAGCTCCTGCTGTCTGCGCTGCCCCGGTGGGGGACTGATCGGGCACTCCGGCGGATCCCAGAAGAAGGTGGACGCCTGTTCGCGGCTCGTGTCCGTCAGCGCGGCGGCGCCGTCACAGTCGAGCACCTTCAATCTCGGCGGATCCAGCGCGAAGGCCATGTTCCTGAAACTGCAGTCGCCGTAGACCCATCCGTGCTTGTGCAGCCGCCCGAAGAAGTAGGCCAGTTGTGCGAGCAGCACCAGCCGTTCGGTGAACTCGATGTCGCGGATGTCGACCTGAGCCGCGGCGCGCTGCGCGGCGGTCGAGATGAGCCACGAGAACTCCCTGGGAGCCGTCGTCATCTGCCCGGAGTCGTCGAGTTGCCGGCAGAAGAAGTCCTCCGGAAGAAGGACCATCAGCACCCCGCAGACGTCTCCGGCCGCATCTGTCACCAGGGCCTTCGGCCATGCGGCGAACCTGTCCAGATCACGCTGCTCGGAGGGGCTCAGGTCGTCGCGGAACCCGACCGTGGTGCGCGCGGACCTGGCCTGCGCGGCGTGCTCCCTGATGAACTTCTTGTACGCGAGCGGAGCCGGGTCCCCGGGCAGCGTGTATTCCTCAACCCGGTAGACCTCGGCGAACGCGCCCTTCGCCAGGAAGGTCAGACGTCCCAGATCGGCTTCGGGCACGATCATGCGGGGTCGCCCGCGCCCGTGCCCACCTCGTCGGGCCAGATGCCCACGACGGTGCGGTCGTCCACATGTGACTTGCGGGCGAAGGCCGCCTGCGCCGCGAAGGTGAACGGATCCGGCGGCCGTTCCCACCAGTGCGCCAGCGTCGTCCGCACGTCGTCACACCACTTCAACGGGTTGGCGATGCCGTCCGACATCACGAACAAGGCTCCCGCGGGCACGCGGAAGTTCTGGAAGGCGCACGCGCCGTCGGCCGTCGGCATGGGTCTGACGGCGGTCGAATGGAAGTCGTCGTCGTCTCCTTCGGCGGTTCCGGTGATCGCCGTCCAGCGTCCGTCGTCCCCCAGGTGCCAGAGCGAGGAGTCGCCGACCCAGGCCACCTCGCCGATCCACTCCTCCGCCGTGCGGTGAACGGCCACGGCCACGGCCGTCGTCGCCATGCCGAGACGGGCGGCTTCGCGGGCGTCGCCTCGCGGCGGTTCGCCGGCGAACGCACGCAGTTCCCCGTTCACGGCCGGGAAGGCGTCCGGCCACGCCGCCCCCGATGCGCCCAGCTCGGCGAGCCGGCGGCTCACCAGCACGGCGGCCTCGTCGGATCGCCCCAGAGAGCCCACGCCGTCGCAGACGACCGCGACCGCGCGTGCGGGCGTGTCCGGCGCGGGGCGGTGCCGCGCGATCGCGAAGGCGTCCTGCCGCGGCTGCTCGTTCGCCCGGTGCAGCAGTCCTCTCATCGTGACCGCCCGGACGACCATTCCGGGCAGCGAGGCGGCACTGAACTCGACGTCCGACTGCCCTATGCGGACACCGGGGGGGCCGGCCGGCAACTCCGTGCCGGCACGGCCGGGGTCGCCGATGGCGAAGGGCGAAGCGGCGACACGCGGATCGCCCACCTGGATCGATGTCATACAGGCCGACCTTCTGCGGAAGTCACTGGTGGCGGATCAGATGTAGTCGTCGTCGTACTCGGAGTCGCCCTGAACGATGCCCGAGCCCGCCGCGGGAGACTGCTGTATCAGGGTCGGCTGACCGGCCCCGGCCGAGAGGCCGGACGAGATGACGGTGTTCATGATGATGTCCAGGATTCCGGCGAGCGCCTGCTCGATACCGGTGTTCCTGGCGTGGTACCACTTCCCCCTGTCCCGTGGGTACGCGAGTTTTCTCAGAACGTCCTCGGGAGCGTCCCGGAAACCGAACGGGACGAAGATGGGGTGGGATTTCATCCCGGTCCCGGTCGTCTTGTCATAGGTCAGTGTGCTGGTGAAGGTCCGCTGCCAGTGGTTGTCCAGGGGCTGGCCGTCGGTGAGGAAGAAGGCGCAGGGGCGGTAGATCTTGTACCCCTGCCGCTTGAGGTCCTCGCGATCGTCCTCGATCACCCGTGCCAGTTCCTGGAACGCGCTGCTGTAGTTCGTGCCGCCCTCGACCGCGAGCGTGGGAACCGATGTCTCGCTCATCTGCGAGAGCGGCATGACCACTTTCGCCGTGTCCGAGAACGACATGATGCAGATCTGCGCCACGTCGTCGACGACGGGCTGCCTGACGATCGCGCGGCGCAGCCGCTCGACGCCCTCGTTGAGTGCCGCCATGTCGTCGTACATCGAACCGGAGACATCGCAGATCAGATAGAAGGGCATGACCAGTTGGCCGGCTTCCACGCCTCTGCGTTCCGATATCCGCTCGTCGTTCATTTCAGCTCCCTGATCCTGAGACTGCCCGGAGCTCCGTCGCCGTTTCCTGTCTCGGCTCCGGACATGCACGAGTTGGACGTATCGGGTCCTTTTTTGGAGGTCCTCAATTTGGTCACGAATGAGTATCTCAATCATGAGCACCGTGGGTCACGTCCGTTGTGGAGGGGTGCAGGGAGAGCGTGGCAGGTCGCAGCTCCATAAGCGTCGAAGTATTTCTTGCTATGTCCAGATATGCACTAATCGTGGAGGTACGGCACTTTTCTGCTCGTCACATGCGAGTGCTCTAGGGATGTCACCTCGGCGCCGCGGACGCGACCCCGGCGCGCAATTGACCGCATTTCTTCCTCCGAGAACTGTTTCGTATCTCGGGGGCGTCGGCGCGGCCGACCGCACCGCTTACCAGATGAAACAGCCCGCGCAGATCTTGTGACTCGGCGCGGGACGTCGGCGCAGGCGCCGGCGGTGCGGGCGAAGCCGCCGGACGCGGCGTGCGCCGACGCCATGCTCATCGCGTGCATCTGACGCTGCGCGAGGGCGACGGTGGTCCACGCCTCGCCCGAGGCGCTCAGCCGCTGCCGGCGCCGCGCGGCCGTCACCGGATCGGCGCCGATGGCCGTCGGTTCTGCGGCACCCGGCGGTCCCGCGCCCCGGCCGGAGGCGGCCGGTGAGCGGACCCCGTCGCCTTTTCCAGCGAGGAGCCGCTCCGTTCCCGGAGCGAAGGAGTCACCGTCGTAAGATGACGAAATAGGCGATATTCCTGCTGGTCAAGAGGCATGCCATGCGGGTAAGTGGTTCGCGGCCTACGCGATGGGCTGAGGGGAAGGGCGGACTGACCCGGCGCACGATCATGGTGAGCGTGCTGCTCCTGGGTCTCATCAGCGGCGCCTTCGCGTTCCTCCTGCCGGCGATTTCGGGTCTCCGTGAGGCGGTGCATCTCACGAACCACTCCAGGCATGTGCTGACGACCGCGAACCACCTCCAGAGGCTCGTCATCGACCTTGAAACCGGCCAGCGGGGGTTCGTCATCGCCGGAGACGAGAACTTCCTGCAACCATGGAGACAGGCCCGTGCCGCCATCCCCGAGCAGGCGGCCACCCTGGAACGGCTCTCGAGCGCCCAGAGCGCCGCGCAGGGAGACCGGGCACGCCGGATCAAGCAGTCCGTCGAAGCCTACATCCGTGACTATTCGGTGCCGACCGTGGAGGCCGCGCGGCGAGATCCGGCATCCGCCCGAACCGTGGTGGTGACGGAAGAAGGAAAGCGCCGTGTCGACGCGATCAGGGACCAATTCCAGCGCTTCGTGACTTTTGAGAATCAACTTCTCGCGTCGCGGCAAGAGCGTGCCACCGAAGCAGCTGGCCGTGCCACCGCGGCGGCGGCGGTCGGTGTGGCGGGATCGATCCTGCTCATCATCGTCTTCGACACCTATCTGATCCGGTCGATCGTCCGGCCGGTCCGCAAAGCGGCCGCCGCCGCGTCCCGGCTGGCCGACGGGGACCTCACGGCCCGCATGCCCGAAACCGGTGCGGGCGAGATCGGCGAGCTCGAAGTCGCGTTCAACAGCATGGGACGCTCGCTGGAGGAGAGCCGCACGCTGACAGAGAAGGCGCACAGACGCCTCAAACTGCTGTACGACGCCAGCACGGCCGTAGGCACCACCCTCGACGTGAAGCGGACGGCGGAAGAACTGGTGCAGGTGGTGGTCCCCGAGTTCGCCGACTTCGTCACGGTGGACCTGGTAGTGGCCGTTATACGATGCGATGACCACCAGCCGGACGAGGGCGAGACGCTGCGCCGGGTGGCGATCGGAGGCATCGGGGACACCGCGTCGTTCCACCCGCCCGGCGCGCTGGTCACGTGGGCCCCGTCCACGCCTCAGGCCCGCAGCTTCGACGACGGCATCGCCGTGATCGAGCCCGACTTGCGGGCTTCCACCGCGTGGCGGTCCCGGGACCCTGAAGAGGCCGCGCGGATCCTGGACCACGGCATCCATTCCCTGATCACGACTCCGCTACGTGCCCGGGGGACGCGGATGGGCGTGGTCAGCTTCTGGCGCTCGCGTCTGCCCGGGCCATTCGACCAGGAGGACCTGTCCTACGCGGTGGAGTTGGCCGCCAAGGCCGGCGTCGTCATCGACAACGCACGCCGTTACACCCACGAGCGCAATACCGCGCTCGCCCTGCAGCGCAGTCTGCTGCCCCAGCGGCTGCCGGTGCAAGCGGCGGTGGAGATCGCCTCCCGTTATCTGCCGGCGGGCGCACAGGCCGGGGTGGGCGGCGACTGGTTCGACGTGATCCCGCTGTCCGGCTGCCGGGTCGCCCTCGTCGTCGGGGACGTCGTCGGCCACGGCATCCACGCAGCCGCCACCATGGGCCGGCTGCGCACCGCCGTACGCACGCTGGCCGACGTCGACCTGCCACCCGACGAGCTCCTCACGCACCTGGACGACCTGGTCATCCACCTCACCGGCGACGAACAGCCCGGCATGGCGGAAGGCGACACGGCCGCGTCCGCCGAGCTGGGCGCCACGTGCCTGTACGCCGTCTACGACCCCGTCTCACGCTGTTGCACGACAGCCACCGCCGGTCACCCACTGCCTGTCCTGGTCACTCCCGACGGCACCACGGAACTGGTGAGCGGGCCGGTCGGCCCTCCTCTCGGCGTCGGCGGCCTGCCCTTCGAAACCACGGAGCTGTGCCTGACCGAGGGCACCATCATCGCCCTGTTCACCGACGGCCTGATCGAAGCCCGCTACCGGGACATCGACCGGGGCCTCGCGGAGCTGCGCCACGCCCTGGCACTGCCGACGGCATCACTCGAAGACACCTGCGACACCGTGACCCGCGCCCTGCTCGACGGCCGCGCGGCTGACGACGCGGCCCTTCTCCTCGCGCGCACCGAAGCCCTCTCCCCGGACCAGATCGCCACGTGGGACGTCCCCGGCGACCCGGCCCTGGTCTCGCACACCCGGAAGCTCGCCATCGAGCAGCTCCTCGTATGGGGACTGGATGAAATGGAGTTCGTCACCGGGCTCGTGGTGAGCGAGCTGGTCACCAACGCCATGCGCCACGGGACCGGCCCCATTCAGCTGCGACTGATCCGCAACCGCACACTGATCTGCGAGGTCTCGGACGGCAGCAACACCGCACCGCATCTGCGCCGGGCCCGCGTCTTCGACGAGGGAGGCCGCGGACTGCTGCTGGTCGCACAGATGACGCAGAGCTGGGGCACGAGGCAGACGACACGCGGCAAGACCATCTGGTGCGAACAGGCCCTGCCTCCCCCCGCGCCGAACTCGGACGGGGCATCCGGCGACGAAGTCTTCAGGGCGGCATGAGACGCGCGGGCGCACCCCTACGGCTGACCTGCCACCCGGGAAAGCAAAAGCGAGGGCCGAGGTGGTGGGGTTGCTCGAAGATCGCGCTGTGGGCGGCAGCCCGACTCGGCACCAACTTGGTGGGCAGGTAGCCGGCGGTGGCCCAGCCGTGTCGGGTTGCGCGTGGGGCCCGGTCAGGCAGTGACCGCAGGGAACACCACGAGTGATCCGTCCCTGCTTCGTTCGATCTCGATCGCGACGTCAGCCTGGTGGGTTCCCACGTTGAGGCCATCGCCCAGGGCGCGAAGGCGATATACGGCTTTGAGTAGGTCGTCGACCTCGCGCTGCGTGAACATGATGCTTAGGAAACCGCCATCACGCTTCAATTCGAGAGTCGACAGTCGAAGAAGGAGGGAGTTGATGCCTGATTCCAACTCGTCGACGCGACGCTCGTCGTCGTGCAACGATGCGGCAAAGCTTTTGAACGGATTGTCCGTGCCCGCCAGTTGCGCGTGTTCAACCGCCTGAAGCACGAGCACTCGGCGTTTGAGGGCGATGGCGAGTCGTGCCAGCTCCACGTGCGCCCGGAATGCTCCGCCTTCCTCGTTGACGCCGGGGAATGATTTCGTCAACACATCAAGCTCGACAGGACCGTCGGGCAGCTTGGCCAGCGCATCTTGCCACTTCATGAGCCGACGCTTGGCCCGTTCGATCGCCGTGCTGATTGCGTACGACGAGGTGTCCAGCCCTAGCGACAGGCCGATTCTGCCCTGGTCGAGGAGAATCGACGTCGCCTTGTCGATCGCGTCACGACAACCGTCCAGCTCGCTGCGTTCGTTCTCGAGGTTGTCCTCGTGTAACTGCTCCAGGAGGTCGGTGATCCGCTCGATCGCTTCCTGTCGCTGGTGATCGGCGTAGGCGCTGACGCCGACCGCGACGGCCATCAGCACGAGTGGCGCGGCCACGGTAAACGCTCCGGCGGTGGCCGCCGCCACACCGGCCGTGCCGGCCGAGCCGGTCGCGGCACCCGCAACAGCGGCCTTACCAGCAACGGGAACAAATCTCGCCTGATTCGTGATGCGGCCGGCGGAGTTGACCAGCGCGCTGTGAACACCTCCGGCAGATGCCTTCATGGGCTGGACGAGTCCCTTACCGACCTGTGCGGCTACCTTGGCCGGCACTACCATCCGGTAGAGCACGTCACCAGTAGTGGCGACGTTCAGCGTCGGAGGCGCTGACTTCGCTGTCTGAGCCACGAGGTGCGACAACTGCTGAGCGAGAGGACTGGCTGCATGGAGCGAAATTCCACCGTTCCGATCGCGCCTGGTCGACATCGGATGCGCTTCCAACGTGGCGATGGGGGAATCCGCAAGCGTTGCCAGGACTGTTCGCAGTTCTGCGAGCCGGGCCGGTGTCATGCCCTCATCGCCCAGCACGTCCGGCACGCTCAAGGCCTCTGTAGCGAGTGTCCATACTGGCAGGGATACCTCATCACCAGTGGTCACGCCTCGTCCCCTCTCCGAACTGAAACACACCATAGCCTTTCAGCCGTAGGCGTGGATGGCTCAGCAATTGACCGAGCGCCGTGAAGCTGTCCGCCCTCCCGGTATTTCTAGCTGAATGTCCTGGTCATTCTTTGATGCGGCGTGTCGAGCCGCGGCGTTGCCATCGCTCAGGCCTTCGCCTGTAGCCCCGCTGGGGCCGCCTGGTCGAGAAGGCCGGCCTCGCCGACGTGCTCAAGCTGCCGAGCTCCCACGCCGGCGGAGTCAGGCTCTACAACGCCCTCACTCTGGTCGTACGCGACGAGCGGATCAAGCATGTCTTCTACCCTGTCTTCCCGCCCGACCAGCACTCTCGGCAGGTGCTTCGCCGGCTGAACGACACTCGCCGACCCGCTCGTTCTCGGGGCAGGCGGCAGGGTCATCTCACGATCTGGAGCAGGGCCTGGTTGCGCGCCTTCGCCGGCTCGGCGAGCCGCTGCAGTTCCCGGCCGGCCGAGTCGAGCACGACCAGGGTGTTGTGCGTGCGGCCGCGGACGCGGACTACCAGACGGCCGTCGGGGAGGTAGAACGCGCCCATCTTCGTCCCCTTGACCGGGATGGGAACCTGCCTGCCCGTGGCGGTGTCGACGATCGTCGGGGTGGACCCGATCGGCCAGACGTAGTCGCCTTCCGGGTCATTCACCGAAAACGTGTGTACGACGACCTTCCTGGCGTCCGGCGACAGGCTGTGCACGTGGTTCGCGTACTTGATGCCCTTGACCCGGACCGACCGCCCGGTCTTGACATCGAAAATGAAGACGCCGTCGCCGGCCGCCCCCGCGAGGTGGCGCCCGTCGGCGGACCAGGCGAGGTGGCAGGCGCCAAGCGGTGCGCCGGCCCTGCGTACGCCCGTGCCGTCCGCGTTCATGACCATGAGAGGTGTCCCGGTCTCGGCGTTGACGTGCTTGCCGAAGAAGGCGACCCGGGCGGAGTCCGGGGACCAGACCGGGGTGAAGCAGGGGAAGTTGGCTGCGACTCCCTCGGCCACGACCTTTGACGTGCTCCCGTCCCCGATATGGAGCCTGCCCTTCGGCAGGCGGTCCAGGGTGACCCAGGCGAGCTTCGTGCCGTCGGGCGAGGCGGCGACCTGGAAGGTGAGATCCGGTGCGCTGCCGAGCTTGATGAACCCCTTGCCCGGTTCGTAGCGGCTGATCGGATAGCCCTTGCCGTAGCTCAGGTAGACGGCGACACCCGCGAGCGGCTTCGGCGCCGCGCTCATGGACCTGGTGGCCGTCGTGGTGCCGGCGGCGGCCGCGGAGGGGAGGACGGCGAGGCCGGCGATCGCGGTGACGGCCAGACCGAGTGCGGTGCGCTTCATGGCGAACTCCTGGGTGCGCTGCTTCCCGGCGTGATCGGCGCCGGGCGTGATCGCGCCCAGTGAAAGGTCGACCGCTTGCATGTCCCTTGAATTCGTGAGATCGGCGGTAACCGCCGATCAAGGGGACTGCAAGGGGTCCGTCTCAGACTGCGTCTGTCCCACCGCAGACGAAAGGACCCCTGCCATGGACATCCCTCGCGCCTCGGCCCGCGTCACACTCGCCGTCGCCATCTCGGTCGTGACCGTCCCGGTGGCCGGCTTGACGATCGGGGCCGGCACCGTGCAGGCGGCCCCAGCGCAGTGGCGGGTCGTCAAGGGCGCGACCCTCGGGCCGGACGGCAGTGCCCTGATCGACGTGACGGCGACCGGCCCGCGGGACGCCTGGGCCGTCGGGTACGGCTGCGGGCGGGAGAAGGCCGAGAGCTGCCCCGCCATCGCACGGTGGAACGGCACCCAGTGGAAGAGCGCGACCATGCCCGCCTACCGGCTGCCGGCGGGGTACGACTCGGATCTGAACCATTTCACCGCCGTCAGCGCGGCTTCCGCCCACGACGTCTGGGCGGTCGGCAATGGACTGAACGTACGGGTCGGGCACTGGAACGGCAGGAGCTGGAGCATGTACCGGCCGTTCGGGAAGGACGGGACTAAGAGCCTGTCCGACGTCGGGATCGGCCGGGGGCGGGTGTGGTTCACCGGAAGTCTCAACGAGATCGGTGACCGTGCGGTCGTCCTGAGCTGGAGCGGCAGCGCCGGATTCACCAGGGAGTACACCCACAAGGGCTCGCTCGCCGCGCTGTCGGCCCGTCCCGGGACGGGTGAGATCTGGGCGGTGGGCTCGCAGAAGACCGGGCCGCTGGTCGTGCGGGGGACCGAGCGGGGCGGCCGGGTCCGCTGGGAGGAGAGCCGGACCCCGGCGATTCCCGAGGGGCAGCTCAACCAGGTGCGGGCGATCGGCGCCAACGACGTCTGGGCGGTCGGTCAGATCGGCAACCCCTACGACTGGAGTGACTTCAAGCCGCTCGTGCTGCACTTCGACGGCAAGTCGTGGAGCCAGGTGCCCCTTCCGGTGGCGAAGGGCCGTATCACCGGCCTCACCGCCGACGCCTCCGGAAACATCTGGGTGAGCGGCGTCGACCCCTCCCACCCGAAGCAGGTCCTCTTCATGCGGTATGTGCAGGGTGCCTGGACCACGTCGTACGGCCCCAAGCTGGGGCTTCCGGTGCGGCACGCGACGATCAGCGGGATCCCCGGTTCGAGCGGCATGTGGGCGGTCGGCCGAATAGCGGGCGACAGCGAGGACTCGGAAAAGGACTTCATCCTCCGGTACGGCTGAGCCGCTCCGCGGGGCCGAGGGGATCTCCCGCTGCCCGTCTCCGTGGACGTCAGCGATAGTTGCCGGGTTTCGGTTCAACGAAGCGCCGCGACCGCATCCGGCGACCGTGCCCGACACTCACCGGGATGCCACGCTTTCGTCCAGCGTCTCGCATACGAGCGTGTGTGCGTATGCGGCCGTGAGATTGCCGGGGCGGAAGAGGATGCGGTACATCATCGGCGCCACGACCCGGTCGATCACCGTCTCGACATCCGGGAAGCTTTCGCCGCGCTCGGCAGCCCGGGCGAGGATGATCCGGATCTGTTCCGCCGCGTACGCGGAGCACTGGCCTGCATTGTCACCGTCCGGATCCCCTAGCAGCGCGTCGCGGATGTAGGCGCGGCCAGGAGGCGAGGCCATCTCCTCCAGGAACTGCTGGGCCCAGTTCTGCAGGTCCGCCGACAGGCGCCCGTGGTCCTCCGGCGGGGCTTCCGGACGCAGGCGCTCGACGGCGACATCCGACAGCAGCTCCTGCAGGTCTCCCCAGCGGCGGTAGATCGTCGACGGGGTGACGCCCGCACGGGCGGCCACCAAAGGGACGGTCAGCGCCGGGCGTCCCACTTCCGCCTCGAGTTCGCGCACCGCGGCGTGGACCGCCGCCTGGACACGGGCGCTGCGACCGCCGGGACGTACGCTCGGTTTGCGACCCATAGGCCACACCTTAAAGCAAAGCTGTTGCGTCTAGTGTCATGTGAACGACCCGGAGCCGGCCGTCCGGGCCGTGCCTCTCCTCGCCGCGGCGCGCAGGGGGAAGGTGCATGGCGCGGGAGAACGCGCGGAGTGGCCCGTGGCATCCGCGATGACCGGCTCCGACGGGTGTGGCGTCCGAGGGGTGTGGCGTCCTGGCAGGGGGGACGCCACACCCCTCGTTCACTGAGCTATGGGTGCGAGGTGACACGCCAGTAGGTGGGCGCTTCACCCCGTGTGTGGTCACCGGGCCGTGGGGGTGAGGTCGGCCGGAGGCTCCGGACGAGCCTCCGCCGGAGAGGCGGGTGTGGTGGTGCTTCGCTCGTAGGCGTGGCCGACGTGTAGCACAGTGGTCTCATCCAGCGGCCTGCCCATCAGCTGCATCCCGATCGGCATTCCCCCCTGGTCGCGGCCCACGGGCAGAGTCAGCGCCGGTATACCGGCGATGTTGGCCGGTGCGCACAGGCGGACGTAGCAGTCGGCGAGGCTCTCCGTGACGCCGTCCGGCCAGGTGACGGCGTCCTGGCCGACGTGGGCCGCGGTGGCCGGGACGGTGGGAGCTGCGATCACGTCGACCTGGTCGAACATGCGCATCCAGGCCTCACGCATGAGGGTCCGTGCGCGCTGAGCGCGGAGGTAGTCGCCGGCGAGGACAAGCTCGCCGGCTTCCAGGAGGACGCGGACGTCCGGGCCGTACAGCTCGGCGGCCGAGCGCAGCGTCCGCTCGTGGTAGGAGGCCGCCTCGGGGACCATCAGGCCCCACTGGATGGCCTGGATGTAGCGGGTCATCGGGATCTCGACCTCGACCGGCTCCGCCCCCAGGCTCCGGAGTTGTTCGATCGCGCGCCGTACGGCCGCCTCGACCTCCGGGTCGACCCGGTCGAAGTAGTAGTTGCGCGGGACGCCGACCCGCAGCCCGTTCAGGTCGGGGTCCGCGTGCGGCTCATAGGACGTGGCAGGCGCCCGCAGGCCGGCAGGGTCGCACGGGTCGTGCCTCACCAGGGCCGGCAGCACCAGCGCCGCGTCTTCGACGGTCCGGGTGATGGGGCCGACATGGTCCAGGGACCAGGACAGCGAGGTAACGCCATGCCGGGGGACGAGGCCGTAGGTCGGCTTGAGTCCCACGACGCCGTTGAGCGCGGCGGGGACGCGGATCGACCCGCCGGTGTCGGTGCCCAGGGCGAACATCGCGGCGCCGGCGGCGACAGCGACGGCCGAGCCCCCGCTTGATCCGCCGGCGATGCGGCCGTGGTCCACGGCGTTGCTCGTCTGCGGCGTGATCAGACCGTAGGCGAACTCGTGGGTGTGGGTCTTGCCCACCAGGACCGCGCCGGCGTCGGCCAGCCGGGAGGCGACGGCGCTGTCGGCGGCCGCCAGGTGGTCCACCCTGACCTGGGAACTCGCCGTAGTGGGCAGACCGGCGACGTCGATCAGGTCCTTCAGACCCATCGGGATGCCGTGCAGCGGACCGCGGAACCGCTCAGCCGCCGCCTCGCGCTCGGCCTGGCGCGCCGCCTGGCGTGCGCGGTCGGCGGTCACGGTGGTGTAGGCCCGAAGACGAGGTTCCACCTGTTCGATCCGGCCTAGCACCGAGTCCACTAGTTCCAAGGGTGAGAGTCGCCGGGACCGCACCTCCGCCGAGGCGCCGGTGATGGTCATTTCATACGGCTGCATCCGTCTGCTCCCGTCCTCTCGTCGCCTTCGCCTGGGATCCGTACAGCCCGTCGTGCCCGTCCCGCGGTGTGGACGGGCCGCCCGTCCCCCATCGGTCGCCCGTCTCCGGCGACACGCCTGTCCCCGGCGGAGTGGAGGAGCCGGGGCGGTAGACCGCCGCAGGTGGCGTGTCTCCGAAGTCCAGTTCTCGCAGGATGGCGATGACGTCGTGGATGTGCCGGGCTGTGGCGGCCACCTCGGCGCGGCGTTCGTGCCCCAGTGGAAGTCCTGCCCACAGGGCCCAGCGGGCGGCCTCCTGCGGGGTGAGATCGGTGGCGGTCATGTACGCCCTCTCTGTCGGGTGGGTGTGCCGCGCGGGAGCTGTTCGCGCCCCATGCGGCGGCACCGCACGCTAAAGCAAAGGATTTGCTTTAGGGGACGATAGGGCCTACCGTCACTTAAAGCAAACAAATTGCTTTAAGTGAGGAGTATCATGCACAGCGCTCCTACGGGCGCACCAGTGCAGCGCACCCGCACCGCGACGCGCCTGACGTTCGTCCTGTACGCATCGATCCTGGTCACCCTGCTGGCCGCCTCCAGCGCGCCCACTCCGCTCTACCCCACCTACCAGGAGCGTTGGGGGCTGTCAGCCTTGGCCGTGACGTTGGTCTTCAGTGCGTACGCCCTGGCCCTCTTGGCGGCCCTGCTCACCACGGGCACCCTGTCCGACCATGTCGGACGGCGCCCCGTGCTGGTGGGCGCACTGGTCCTCGAAGCGGCCTCGATGGCCGCCTTCGCCGCCGCCGACGGCACGGGTGCGCTCATCGCCGCCCGCGCCCTGCAGGGAGTTGCCACCGGCGGGGCCACCAGCGCGGCGGGTGCCGCGCTGGTGGATCTCGACGACCCGGTACGGCCCGGTCGGTCCGCCTTGACCAACAGCGTCGCCCCTGCGGCCGGCATGGCTATCGGGGTCATGGCGGCCACACTGCTCGTGCGCTACGCGCCCGGCCCCACCGTCACCGTGTACTTCTCCCTGATGATCCTTTTCGTCACGCAGGCCGTCGCCGTCCTCTTCGTCCCCGAGACAGCCCGCCCTCAGCAGGGCGCATGGCGCTCCCTGCGTCCGCGTGTCGCCATGCCGCCTGCGACCCGCCGCGCCCTGCTGCTCTGCGGCGGAGGCGTCGCCGCGGTCTGGGCGCTGGGCGGTTTCTACTCGTCCCTCGGACCGGCCTTCGTCCACGTGGCGGCTCCCGGCTCTCCGCAGGCGGCGGGTGGCATGGTCTTCTTCACCCTGGCCCTGTCCGCGGCCGTCACCATGGGGGTCACGCGCGGGCTGCGCCCGGTGACCGCCACTCTTCTCGGCTGCTGTGCCGCCCTCCTTGCCATGACCCTGTCCCTGGCCGGAATGCACCTGGCGAGCCTGGCCGCGGTGTTCACCGCGGCCGTACTGGCCGGTGTTGCCTTCGGCGCGGTGTCACAGGGCTCACTGCGCTTGATGCTCGCACCGGTTTCACAGCCGGGTCGCAGTGCGACGCTGGCCGCGTACTACGTGCTCAGCTACGCGGCGATGAGCCTGCCTGCCGTGGGCGCCGGTCTCCTCACGGAACTCTACGGGCTGCGGACGGCGGCCCACTTATATGCGGCCGCCGTCGCCCTGCTCTCGGTGACCGCGGCGGCCAGACTCTTCGCGGCGGTGCGGCACTCGTCCGTCCCAGCCGAGGAACACGCCGGCGCCCCCTGCGCGGCCGCGCCGGTCGCGGCCGGTCTTGTCGCCGGCACGTCACTTCCCGCCACCTGCAAGTGAGGAGAATCAGATGAGGCGCACACACAATCCGGAGGCTTCGACCTGGAACGTGGGTGACGTCGTCGTCCACCGGGTCGACGAGATCACGCTTCCGCCCGAGACCGGACCGTGGCTTCTTCCCGAAGCCACCAGGCAGGTCGTGGAGGGGGAGACATGGCTGGCCCCCGACTTCGCCGACGACCAGGGGGTCCTTCGCCTGAGCAGCCACAGCTTCGCCCTGATGGTGGACGGCATGCGGATCCTGGTGGACACGGGGATCGGCAACGGCAAGCCACGAGCGAACCCCGCCTGGCACGACCTGGACACCGGCTACCTGGACCGGCTCCACCGCGCCGGTTTCCCGCCGGAGTCGGTGGACCTGGTAATCCTCACCCACCTGCACACGGACCACGTCGGCTGGAACACCCGCGCTGACGGCACCACCTGGGTGCCGACCTTTCCCAACGCGCGCTACCTCGCCACCAAAACGGAGTGGGACTTCTGGGCGGGATACGACATGGACGAACCGCGGCGACAGATGTTCCGCGACTCGGTGCAGCCAATCCGCGAGGCGGGGCTCCTCAACCTCGTCGACGTCCAGGACCGGGCCGCCGACGTCGCGCCGGGCCTGCGCCTGCTGCCCACGCCCGGTCACACGCCCGGACATGTGGCGGTGGAAGTGCGCAGCCGTACAGAGACGGCGTTGATCACCGGCGACTGCGTCCACCACCCCGTCCAGATGCCCTATCCGGGGATCGGAAGCTGTGTGGACATAGACCCCGTGCGAGCGGAGGCCACTCGCCGGTCACTGCTCGCCTCCTTGGCCGACACCGGCATCCTGGTCCTGGGCACCCACTTTCCTCCGCCCACCGCCGGACACGTGCAGTCGTACGGCGACGCCCACCGCCTCGTTCCCGTCCCGCAGAGCAGCTCGCTCCCGCGCGGCGGAGAGCGAAGCGACCACGACTGTGCCGACGCCTGAGGGGTGCCTCGCCGAGCCGCGACCGTCGACCACACCTACCAGGGGAAGCGGTCGGTGATGCCGGTCAGGTAGGCCACTACCTTGATCACGTCACCCCGCGCCCAGGCTGAGGTGGCCGGCGGGAGGCACCACCTCGCCGGTCGCGTGGCCCGCCGCGTCCAGCAGCCAGCCCATGCGTTTGGGGGTGCGCAGGTTGACGCCGCTCTCGTGCAGCCGGAGCCAGGGGAGCCTCTCGCCGATGAGGCGTTCAAGCCGCAGCAGGTCGGACACCGACCGGGCCCACACCGTGAACGCGATGTTGGTGTCCCCGGTGGTGGACACGCACATCTTCAACTCGGGCAGGGTGGCGATCGCGGCGACCGTGCGCTCGTGCTCGGCGGCGGCGACCCGGCCCATCCACGTACAGCTGATGGGGGAGCCGGAGACCGGCTGAGCGATCTCGCAGCGGAACGACAGCAGACCGGAGGCGAGCAGCCGGCCGAGCTGGCGGCGTACGGTCGCGGGGTTACGACCGGTGAGCGCGGCCAGGTCGGTGGCGGTGCGGCGGCCGTCGTGGGCGAGCGCCTCGATCAGCGGCCAGGCGTTCGGCGGCGGGGTGACGCCGGGGACCGGTCGCGTCGCCGCCGCCGCGGCGGCGAACGCCTGCTGTTGCGGGCGGCTGAGCGCGTTCAGCCGCCAGGCGCCGCCGTCTCGGTGTACGGCGGTGACGAGGTGGGTGCGCTGCCGTTCGACGCCGGGCAGCCGGTCCAGGTCGTCGAGGGCGAAGGCGGCCAGGGCGGCGAGGTCGGGGGCGATGACGGTGAGTAGCAGATCGCGGCCGCGGGTGGCTTCCTCGACGGTGACCGCGCGCGGGTCGAGGCACAGTGCGCGTACGACCTCGGCCCGCGCGCCGGGGAGGCAGTCAACCTCGATCAAGGCAAGCATGATCCGGCTGTAGTCGCCGCCGGGATGCGCTGTGACCCAGGCGAGGCCAGCCGAGCGCAATCGTCGCCACCGCGCCGCGAGGGTCGCCGGGGTGGTGCCGAGAATGCGGGCCGCCTCGGCCCAGCCGACCCTGGGCGCGATCTGCAGGCCGTGCAGCAGCTCGAGGTCGCGCTCGTCGAGGTCTGCGATATGCACGGATCTACCTTTTTTTCCGCCATGAATGCACGAATCATGTGATTTTACGGCTTTCTAAGGTCGAGATCGCACACTGATGTGCGGTGAGTGACTGAGGGAGGTGTGGGTTGTCGCTGGTCGAGGATGCCCGGAACATGGCGGACGATTTGGTCCGGCTGCGGCGTGAGCTGCACAGGCAGCCGGAGGTCGGGCTGGATCTGCCGCGGACGCAGGAGAAGGTGCTCGCGGCGCTGGCGGGGCTGCCGCTGGAGATCACGACCGGGCGCCGGACGACGTCGGTGACGGCGGTGCTGCGGGGCCGAGCGGGAAGGGTGAGGCGGGCCGACAAGGCGGGCGCGGACAATGCGGGCGCCGGCGGCGGTGTGGTGCTGCTGCGCGGTGACATGGACGCTTTGCCGGTGCACGAGGCGACCGGGCTGCCCTACGCGTCGACGGTGGACGGCGCGATGCATGCCTGCGGGCACGACCTGCACACCGCGATGCTGGTCGGCGCGGCACGGCTGCTCTGCGCGCACCGGGAACGGGTCGCGGGCGACGTGGTGTTCATGTTCCAGCCCGGCGAGGAAGGCTGGGAGGGCGCTCGAGCAATGATCGACGAGGGCGTGCTCGACGCGGCCGGAGCCCGTGCCGACGCCGCGTACGCGCTGCACGTCTTCCCGGCGTTCGCTTCCGCGGGGAGCTTCGCCAGTCGGCCAGGGACGATGCTGGCGGCCTCGGCGTCACTGCTGGTGACCGTGCGCGGCGAAGGCGGCCACGGCTCGACACCGCACCGGGCGCACGACCCCGTCGCCGCGGCGGCCGAGATGATCACGGCCCTACAGACGATGGTCACCCGGCGATTCGACGTCTTCGACCCGGTCGTGCTGACCGTCGGCGTGGTGCGGGCAGGCAGCCGGCGCAACGTCATCCCGGAGACCGCCCGGTTCGAGGCGACGATCCGCAGCTTCTCCGCCGACGCCGCCGCTCGCGCGCACGATCTCGTGCCCCGGCTGCTGACCGGCATCGCCGACGCGCACGGGGTCGGCGCCGAGGTGGAGTACATCCCGGAGCGACCGCCGACCGTCAACGACCCGGCGGAGACCGGGTTCGCCCGTGACGTCATCGCCGAGACATTCGACGGCGCGCGGCACGTCGCCATGGAACACCCCATCGCCGGGTCGGAGGACTTCTCACGGGTGCTCGCCGAGGTGCCGGGAGCCTTCCTGGCGCTCAGCGCCCTACCTCCCGGGGCCGACCCGGAAAAGGCGCCGTTCAACCACAGCCCGCGCGCGGTGTTCGACGATGCCGTGGTGCCCGACGGAGCCGCCCTGCTGGCCGAACTCGCCCGGCACCGGCTCGACCGCGTTCCCGCTCCTTCGAAGGACCTGCCATGACCGACCTCGCCGCACGGCCCGCCTCCTCTTCCGCCGTCCGCAACAAAGTGCTCGTCGGTACGGGACTCGGGCACGCGCTGGAGTGGTACGACTGGGGGATCTACGCGATCTTCGTGCCGTTCTTCGCCACCCAGTTCTTCGACCGCGGCGACGAGCTGTCGGCGATGCTGTCCAGCCTGGCCGTGTTCGCGGCCGGGTTCGTCGCCAGGCCTGTCGGGGGGCTGCTCTTCGGCTGGCTCGCCGACCGCGCCGGCCGACGGCTCACCATGTCGCTGACTGTGGGTGGCATCGCGGCCGGGAGCCTGGTGATCGGCATCGCGCCGACCTATGCCGCCATCGGCGCATGGGCGTCGCTGATCCTGCTGCTGGCGCGGGTCATCCAGGGCCTCGCGTGCGGGGGCGAGCTGCCCTCGGCGCAGACCTACCTGTCGGAGTCGGCGCCCGCCGAGCGGCGCGGCCAGTGGTCGAGCCTGATCTACATCGCCAGCGTCTTCGGCAACACTGCGGGCGTGCTGCTGGGGCTCCTGCTGTCACTCACGCTCACGTCCCAGCAGATGAGTGATTTCGGCTGGCGTATCCCGTTCATCCTCGGGGGACTGCTCGGCGTGGTCGCGTCCTACATGCGCCGCACGATGGAGGAGAGCGAGACGTACACCCATCAACGGCACGACCAGGCCGAGCGACCTCGACTGTGGCGGGACATCGTGCGGTACCGCAAGCAGGCGCTCCAGGTGGTCGGCCTGTCTGTCGGGTTCACCGTGGTGTATTACGCCTGGGTCATCTCCGCTCCCGCCTACGCGATCAGTTCGCTTGGCATCCCCTCCAGCGCGGCCTTGCTGGCGAGCGTGTGCGCCAGCGTGCTGTTCATGGCCGTGATGCCCTTGTGGGGCCGGTGGTCCGACCGCGTCGGCCGCAAGCCGGTGCTCCTCGTCTCCACTGTGGGCACCGCCGTGTCGCTGTTCCCCTTGCAGGCGTTCGTGCGCGACAGCGCGTGGCAGCTCGGCCTCGCCATGGCCGGTGCCATGGTCTTCATCGGCGCGGGCGTCTCGATCCTGCCCGCCGTGTACGCCGAGATGTTTCCGACCAGGATCCGCACGCTCGGGCTCGCGGTGCCGTACTCCGTCGCGGTCGCCCTCTTCGGCGGCACCGCACCCTATTTGCAGACATGGGTCGGCGAACATGTCGGCAGGTCGGTGTTCACCGCCTACGTCGTGCTCATGCTCGTCGTCTCCAGCGTGGCGGTCATCACGCTGCCGGAGACGCGGGCCAAGGACCTGAGCTGAGGCCACGGGAGATCACATGCAACTGCTGGAGATCCTCGCCAAGGGCGAACCGACCGTCATCGACCTGGCGCAACCCTTGCAGGCTGGCATGCCGTGCTCACCGACTCACCCGGGTTTCCATCTCGCGTTGACCCAGCGCCACGGCGACGGGCCGCCGCGCCCCGACGGCATCACCGGCTCGGCCGAGCTGATCGTGCTCGGTGGACACGTCGGCACGCACATGGACGCCCTGTGCCACGTCGCCGCCGACGGCCTCATGTATGGCGGGATCGAGGCGGCGACCGCCGTGACCGGCGGGCGGTACCGCGTCCACGGCATCGAGCAGGTTCCTCCAATCGTGTGCCGGGGAGTGCTCTTCGACATCCCGCGCCTGCGGCGGGTCGCCCGGCTCGGCCCCGCAGAGGCCATCACCGAGGCGGACCTGATGGCGACCGGAGTGGAGCCGCGTCCAGGCGACGTCGCACTGATCCGTACCGGCTGGCCGCAACTGTGGCACGACCCTTGCGCGTACGTCGCGACCGGCACCGGGGTGCCAGGACTGGTCCCCGAGGGTGCGAACTGGCTCGCCGAGTGCGGCGTACGCGCCGTCGGCGGTGACACCATCGCCCTGGAGCGCATCGAGGCGGAGACCGGCCACTCGATGCTGCCCGTGCACCGCATCCTGCTGGCGGAGCGAGGCATCAACATCATCGAGGTGATGAACCTGGAGGAGCTCGGCGCGAGCGGGGTTACGGAGTTCTTGTTCGTATGTGCCCCGCTCCCCGTCGTGGGCGCGACAGGCGCTCCCGTCCGCCCCCTCGCCGTGCTGGACGGCGGGAGGGACGGGAATGCCGCGTGAGACCGCCTCACCGTATGACGTCCATAAGGTGGGCGGTCTTCTTCGTCATCGTTCGCCTCCGCTGAGGGCAGGTGCGACGCGTGCCATGCTGACGGCAGCGGCACACCGGCATCGCCGCCCGGCAACTCGAACGGAAGCTCAAGCGAAGCGGCTCGAATGGAGATCGCTGTATGTGACCGCAAGCTTGCTCAGCACCGAGCGGCACTTGAGGCGCGTGCCGATCCGGCGCTGGTCCCCAAATGATCGCCGAGACCCGGCCACAGCGCGTCGCCGTGCAGGCTCGACTGCTCCAGGCGAGCGGGCGGCGCCAGCCTGCGCAAGGAGGAGATCGATGCGATCGTCACAGCGCTCGGGGACCTCGTGAAGGTCCTCCAAGAAGCCGATCTGGTCGACAAAGCCGATATCTACTCACAGATGAGGCTCAGATTGACGTACCGACCCCAGAAACGACTTGTGGAGGCTCAGGTCGCCCCTGGCCTCTACATGTGCAAAAGGTTTGTGTCCGAGGGCGTCAAGGGACCGCGTACGGGAAACGGGAGGCACCGCATCCACGGCGAAGGCGGGGAGACCGCGAGGTCGTCACCTCACGAGAAGCGCATCTCCGCCAGGCCCTTCTCCAGCGTCACGTCAGGCGAGTAGCCCAGCTCCTTCCTCGCGGTGGTGATGTCGTAGGAACGGTCACGCCCGGTGAAGCTCACGAGCCAGTTCGTCAGCGGCGGCGCCGAATTCCGGCGAAGCAGGCGTGCCGTGCGGTCCATCATCGCCGCCAAGGGCGCCGCCATCGCCAGGGGGACGCTGCGGCTCTTGGACATATCCACGCCGCGGGTCGCCAGCAGGGGAGTGAGGAAGTCCCGGATGGGCATCGGCGTGCCGTCCGTCACGTAGTAGACCCCCTTGTGGCGGCCCCGTGTGAGCGCGAGGATCGCGGCACCGGCCAGGTTCTCGACGTGCACGAAGTCGACGATGTGCTTGCCGTTGTCGATCCAGGCGAACCGTCCGGCCTCGGCGACCTCGACCATCTCGTTGAGTGTCGTCATGCCGCGGCCCCAGATGAACGGCGGGCGCAGCACCACCAGCTCGGTTTTCCCGCTGCGGGCGTTCAGGAGTGCGCGCTCGGTGGCCAGCTTGACGCGGCTGTAGGCGATGTTCGGCCGGCCTTCCGGTGTCGACTCGTCGACGACGGGGCGGCGTTGGCTGCCCGTGGAGACGGACGCGGCGCTGATGAGCACGAAGCGTCGCACCCCGGCCGCGACGCTCGCGGCGTGCAGGGCGACCGTCGGCACGTGATTGGCCTGTTCGAAGAGCGAGTCGGGCCCCCAGAACTCCATCTGGGCCGCGATGTGCACGACCGCGTCGACCTCGCGCAGCTTGGCGAGCCACGTCGGCGCGGGGGAGTCGGCCCGGCTGAGCTCGGCTAGATCGCCGGGGACGGGATCGGCTCCGGCGGCGCGTACCCGCTGGATGCTCGAGCCCGATCTGGCCAGTGCCATGACCTCATGTCCTTCGGCGACGAGGCGATGGACGAGGGTTCCACCGACGAATCCGCTGCCGCCGGTGATGAAGATCTTCATTTTTCGACTCCTGGTGATTGAGAACGCACTCTTCGTGCAAGCCCGGTTTCCGCTGTCGCTCGGCACGCAACCGGCCGCTCCGCGTATATACATCGACATCAAATGGTTTGGTATCAATGCATTGACGTCAATGTAACCTCGTACAATGGGTGCGTCAAGTGGGAGGTGGGCGATGCCACACGCGAACCAGGGCCTGACCGCGGCACAGGTCGCCGACGAGTTCAGCCGTACGGCGAAGGTTCTCGTACGTCACTTCAACGAGCGTCTGGGCGAGCACGGGGTGTCGACGCCGCGGTCCCGATTGGTGGTGGAGGTGGCGCGTTCGCAGCCTGTCCGGCTGACCGAACTCGCTCTCGCGGTCGGCATCGCCCAGGGGACCGCCTCCACCCTGGTCGACGCGCTCGTCCGCGACGGCCTGCTCGAACGCCAGACCAGTGCGGACGACCGCCGGTCCGTACTCCTCCGAGTAACGGAGCAAGGGGCCGCCCTGGCCCAGGACTGGACGACCAGCTATGAACTGGCGGCCGAAGAGCTGTTCAGACCCCTCACTCCCGAGCAATTGTCGACGCTGGTCGACATCCTGCGGATTCTCGGCGCGGATGAGGCGCCGGCCGCCGGCGACTGAAGAAGGCCGGCACATGGATTGCCGGAGCGTCGCCCGCCACTGATGACCTGCGATCGGGAACCCGCAGGTTGTCCACGGCCTCCTTTGAAGCGGACGCGGTTCGCGAAGGACTATTCGCCGCTGGGGTCGGCCTGATCGGGAAACGGGGCGGCAGGATCCGGGACGGGACGTCGACGTCGAGTTGCCGGACTTCCCGGACGAGCTGTCGCCGGAGGTGGGAAGGGCGCTGCTTCGGCTCGTGCTGGAGATGAGCCGCCCGCCGTGCGACGACCGTATGCCGCTCCGGTCGTCCGGAGGATCTTCCGCTGCACCTTCCCCCGCGAGTACGCGATCGGCAACAAGCTGGAACAACTCCGCAACGTCTACCCGCGCGAGGACAGAGCCATCAGCGAGGCTCCGGTCGATCTCAAGACGCCGGTCTACCAGCGCCTCGGTCTGCGGCTGACCTATCGCCCCGGAAAAGCGAAAGTGAGGGCCGAGATGATTCTCAGCCCTCACATGATGAGAGATTTGTGTCCGAGGGGGGACTTGAACCCCCATGCCCATCACTGGGCACTAGCACCTCAAGCTAGCGCGTCTGCCTATTCCGCCACCCGGACGTGGTGCCTCACGCAGGATCGTCATCCCGCGTCGGCGGATACAGGTTAGCACTCTCTCCGCTCTGCTTCATACCGGGAACCGGCCGGGCACGGATCGGCGGAACCCGGGGGTGAACGTGACGCCTGTACGGCGGCAGGATGGAGGCGCGAGCCGTACGACGTGAAAGGCGGGCCGGGCTCTCGGACGGGCCCGCCGGCAGGAGGAGGCGCAATGACCCCACGCTACGGGGAGGACGAGGTCGCCGAGCTGTGCCGCGACCTGATCCGCATCGACTCGGTCAACGCGGGGGACAACGCGGGGCCCGGGGAACGCGAGGCCGCGGAGTACGTGGCCGGAAAGCTGTCGGAGGTCGGCCTGGAGCCGCGAATCCTCGAGTCCGACCCCGGCCGGGCGAACGTGGTCGCCCGGGTCGAGGGCACCGACCCGAGCAGGGACGCCCTGGTCCTCCACGGCCATCTGGACGTCGTGCCGTTCGACGCCGCCGACTGGACCCACCACCCGCTGAGCGGCGAGATCGCCGACGACTGCGTCTGGGGCCGCGGGGCGGTCGACATGAAGGACATGGACGCGATGATCCTCGCCGTCGTGCGGCGGCGGCTGAGCGAGGGGCGCAGGCCGCCCAGGGACGTCGTCCTCGTCTTCACCGCCGACGAGGAGGCCGGGGGGCACTACGGCGCCCAGTGGCTGGCCGAGCGGCATCCGGAGGTCTTCGAGGGCTGCACCGAGGCCATCGGCGAGGTCGGCGGCTTCAGCGTGACCACAGACAAGGGCCGGCTGTACCTGATCGAGGCCGCGGAGAAGGGCATCGCCTGGATGCGCCTGACCGCCAAGGGCAGAGCCGGCCACGGGTCGATGCTCAACGACGACAACGCCGTGACCGAGCTGGCCGAGGCGGTCGGCCGGCTCGGCCGCCACAAGTGGCCGGTGCGGCTCACGCCCACCGTGCAGGCGTTCTTCGAGGAGGTCTTCGGCACGGAGGTCAAGGCGGAGGACGCGGAGGCGGCGGTGGCCACCCTCGGGCCGCTCGCCCGGATGATCGGCGCCACTCTCCGCAACACGACCAACCCGACCATGCTCCAGGCCGGTTACAAGGCGAACGTCATCCCCCAGGTGGCGACCGCGCACGTGGACGGTAGGTTCCTTCCCGGCTACGAGGACGAGTTCTTCCAGACCGTGGACGAGCTGCTCGGGCCGAACGTGACCCGGGAGTTCGTCTATCACGACGTGGCGGTCGAGACCCCCTTCAAGGGCTCGCTGGTCAAGGCGATGGCGGACGCCCTGCACGAGGAGGACCCGGGCTCACGGGCCGTGCCGTACACGCTCAGCGGCGGCACCGACCTCAAGGCGTTCAGCCGTCTCGGCATCAGCGGGTACGGCTTCGCGCCGCTGCGGCTTCCCGAAGGCTTGGACTTCTCCGGGATGTTCCATGGCATCGACGAGCGAGTTCCGGTTGATTCGCTCCGGTTTGGCGTCCGGGTCCTTGACCGTTTCCTCGAATACTGCTGAGAAAGCCCTTGCGATCACCTTCCGTGCCGCTACAGTGACTGTCCGTTGGGGTTGGTTCCGCACTGGGTGAACCCAGCGGACGGTGGATCCAGCGGTTTGGGGAGGTCGCGTGACGCGCACGTCGCAGGAGCAGTGGAGGGCCGACAGGTCCTCCGCCGTTCCCGGCGTGCGCGTCGCGTCTCCCGGCACCGCGGAGCGGGGCCGGATGGCGCGGTTCGCGGTCGGCTCCCGTCCGGTTCGCCTGCTGGTCATCGGCGGGCTGATCGCCGCCGGATGGCTGCTCGGTGTGGTCTTCGGAGTCTTCGGCGCGGCGTCGTCCGCGGCCGGGGCCGCACCCTCACATGACGTCGCCGGGTCGGTTCTCTCCGACCGTCTCACCGGTCCGGACCTCGGTCTGCCGCCCCTGCCGGGCGAGGCCGAGTCCCATGGGGAGAGTGCCGACGGTTTCCCCACGGCGACGAACGACGTCTCGGTGAACGCCGAGGCGATGGCGGGGCGCACGGTCGACGGGCTCACCAGCCAGTCGAAGCCGCTGCTCCCGCCGCCCTCCACTGCGGACCACGCGCCCGCGAACCAGGGCCTGATCCCGCAGTCGAGCGGTGGAAACCCCCTGTTCGGGGAAGTCGCGCGGGTTGTGTACCAACCGCGCTTCACCACGCTGCCCGCCCCACTGGCGGCGGTTGTTCCCCCGGTGGTCCGCACAGCGGCGGACGACCCGTCTTTCTCTCCTGACTGATCCCGCCTTTCGCGCCGGTTCCCGTCGTACGGCGACCGGTGCCACCGCCTGCCCTCGCTCGTGGTGCCCGAGCGGCAGGCTCCCGCGGGTGACGCGGAATCTTCCATCCTCGTGACCGTCCACGGCTCCGCTGTGCTCGAAAAGCCTGGACTTGTGTCGCGAGCTGTCAGGTAACCCCCTAGAAGAACCACTAGGAGCATTCATCATGCGAACGTGGGCGAAGGGCTCGGCCTCCGCGGCATTTCTGGCCGCCGGCGTCATGGCTCTTGGCAACGGTGCGGCTTTCGCCGACACCGACGGCAGCCATTCGGTGCTCGGCGGCAACCAGGTCGACATCCCGGTGACCCTGCCGATCGACATCAGCGGCAACGCGGTGGCGGTCGCCGGCGACTCCCGGGCCTCCTCCCTGGGCGGCGCGGCCGTGCAGGGCGCGGGCGTGGACGCCGGGCAGAACAAGACCTCCGGAGCGGGCAGCATTCTCGGCGGCAACCAGGTGGTCGCCCCGATCAACGCCCCGATCAACGCCTGCGGCAACGCGGTGTCGGTCATCGGCCGGTCCGACGCGAGCTGCCGGGGCGGCGCGGAGGTCAAGGGCTCGGGACGGCGCCAAGGCGCGGGCGGCAACCGCACCAGCGGCGTGCACAGCATCGGAGGCGGCAACCAGGTGGTCGCACCGATCACCGCGCCGATCAACCTGTGCGGCAACTCGATCGCCGTGTTCGGCGACGCCACCGCGGGGTGCCGTGGCGGTGCCTTCGTCGGCGGCGGTCGTGACGGCGTCCGTGCGGGCGGCAACCGTACCAGCGGCCGCTCCTCGATCCTGGGCGGCAACCAGGTGGTCGCGCCCATCACGGCGCCGATCAACGTCTGCGGAAACTCCGTCGCGGTCGTCGGCAAGGCGTTCTCGGGCTGCCACGGCGGTTCGTCCGCGGGCGGCTCCGGAGGCCACGGCGGCCATGGGGGCCATGGGGGCCATGGAGGCCACGGAGGCCACGGAGGCCACGGCGGGTACGGCGGCCACCACGGAGGCGGCAACTGGCACCGTCCCGGCTCGAGCGGCCACGACAACGACGGCCGCTACTCGGTGGGCAGCGGCACCCAGGTGGTGACGCCGATCGTCACGCCGGCCGACGTGTGCGGCAACGGCTCGGGCAGCTGCACGGGCGGATCCACGCCCGGTCACGGCGGTCACGGTGGCTGGGGCCACGGCGGTCACGGTGGTTACGGTCACGGCGGTCACGGGCACGGCGGATGGTCCGGTGGCGGCGCGGGGGGCAACCGCACCAGCGGGGTGCACAGCGTCGGCGGCGGCAACCAGGTGGTCGCGCCGATCACCGTGCCGATCAACGTGTGCGGCAACGCCATCGCGGTCGTGGGTCACGCCTTCGCGGGCTGCCGCGGCGGCGCGACCGTGATCGGCGGCTGGAGCAGGCACGGTGGCGGCTGGGGCGCCGGTGGGAACGTCACGTCGGGCCGCGGCTCGATCCTGGGCGGCAACCAGGTGGTCGCCCCGATCACGGCGCCGATCAACGTCTGCGGCAACGCGGTGAGCGTCATCGGCCGGTCCCACGCGGGCTGCCGCGGCGGCGCCTCGGTCCTCGGCGGCGGTGTCGGCGCGGGCGGCAACATCACCTCGGGCAAGCACGGCATCCTCGCGGGCAACCAGATCGTCGCGCCCATCACGGCGCCGATCAACGTCTGCGGCAACTCGGTCGCCGTGCTCGGCGACGCCGCCGCGGGGTGCCTGGGCGGCGCCCAGGTGGGCGGCTGGAAGCGCCACGGCTACTGGGCGCACGCGGAGCACAAGGCCGCTCGTGGCGGGGTCATGCCCGCGATGCCGGGCGCGTCGGTGCTTTCGGGCAAGCAGACGGTGCAGCCGATGAGCGCCGCCGCCGCTCCCTCCGCTCCGGTCGTCGGCGACCTGCCGAACATGCTCGGTCTGCCGGAGACGCCGAGCCTGCCCGGCGCCCCCGCGGCGAAGGGCACGAAGGGCGGCAGCACCCCCGCCGCCGTCTCCAAGGCGACCGGCACCGTCGACGACGCCACCCGCACGCTGCCTGCCAAGCAGACGCTGGAGGACGCGACCGCCTCGCTGCCCGTCGCCGACACGGCGCGCGACCTCCCGGCCGGCGACCTCGGCAAGACCACCGACGTGCTGCCGCTGGGCAAGCTGAGCGGCCTCAAGTTGATGAGCGCCGAGCAGCCCGTCGGCCTGACCGGGATGAACCCGGCCTCGTTCCTCGCTCTGGCCCTCGGCGCCATGTTCGCCGCTTCGGCGAGCCTGTTCGCCGTCACCCGCCGCTTCCGGTTCGGCCGCAAGTAGCCGTACGGCCGCGTGTGACGGCGCGGGAACGCCTCCGGCGGCGACGGCCGTGCGGAGGTGACCCGGCGGCGCGCGGCTGACGGAGGCGAGGGATATCACTCGCCCGCGCGAGGGAGTGTCTGCGACACGACCCAGGGCCTGCGGCGGCGATCCGGCCGTTCGCGGTGTCGCCCGGCGCGGGCGACCAGAACGCCCCCCCACCGCCAGTGGAGGGAGGCACGAATGCTTTGCCCGTTCCGGGGGCGCGGCCCGGGGCGGGCAAAGCCCTTTTGCCCGGTAGTGTTACGAGCGACGCTCGGAACGCCGACGGCATCGGGGACGGGCAAAGCCCTTTTGACCGTGGCGCCCGCGTCCCGGTGGCTCACATGGTCCGGGCGGCCCGTATGATCTTCCGACGCAGCCGGACGCGCCTGCTGCCGTCGGGATAAAGGCGTAGCCGCTCCAGTTCCCAGTCTCCGTGCTCAGCATGCTCCGTGAGCATCTGCCTCGCCACCTCTCGTGGGGTGTCACGAGGGAGATACAGGTCCAGGTAGGAGTAGTCGAGCACAGCCATTGGTCTCCAGGGCGTGCTAGGGAACTCGTTGGGCTCTATTCTGCGTCTCCGTGGATAACAGCGCCAGGCGGGTTACATTCCCGGACATAACCGGGTAGCCCGAGGGGGAGGAACGTCCGGCGGCAGGTACCTTCAAAGCGGCGCCTCGTCGGCGCCCGAAGGGGGTAACGGCCCCCGGCCCGGACGACGAGGGTGTCACATGAGCCGGGAGAGCAAAGCCCGGCAGCACGGGGAATGACAGCGGACAGCGAGGTAGGAAGCAGCGTGCCAGCCAACAACGGCAACGCCGGCGGAACCCGCCTGGTGATCGTGGAATCGCCCGCGAAGGCGAAGACGATCGCCGGGTACCTCGGGCGCGGCTACATCGTCGAGTCGAGCATCGGTCACATCCGTGATCTTCCGGAGAAGGCCGATGACATCCCGGAGAAGTACAAGAACGAGGCCTGGGCCCGTCTCGGGGTGAACGTCGACCACGAGTTCGAGCCGCTCTATGTCGTGAACCCGGACAAGAAGTCGCAGGTGTCCAAGCTCAAGCAGCTTCTCAAGGAAGCCGACGAGCTCTACCTCGCCACCGACGAGGACCGGGAGGGCGAGGCCATCGCCTGGCACCTGCGCGAGGTGCTCAAGCCCAAGATCCCGGTGCACCGCATGGTGTTCCACGAGATCACCCCGCACGCGATCAGGGACGCGGTCTCCAACCCCCGTCAGCTCAACCTCCGCCTCGTCGACGCCCAGGAGACCCGGCGCATCCTCGACCGTCTGTACGGCTACGAGGTCAGCCCGGTCCTGTGGAAGAAGGTCAAGCCGCGCTTGTCCGCCGGCCGTGTCCAGTCGGTCGCCACCAGGCTGGTGGTCGAGCGCGAGCGGGAGCGGATGGCGTTCACCGCCGCCAACTACTGGGACCTGCAGGCGCTGTTCGACACCGGCCGGGCCGGCGACGACCCGCGGACGTTCTCCGCCACGCTGACCGGTGTGGACGGCAAGCGCGTGGCCCAGGGCCGCGACTTCGCCTCCACCGGCAGGCTGAAGGGCTCCGACGTCCTCCACCTCGACGAGGCCGCCGCGACGGCCCTCGCCGCCCGGCTCGAAGGCGTGTCCTACGCGGTGCGCTCGGTCGAGCGCAAGCCGTACACGCGCAAGCCGTACGCGCCGTTCCGGACGACCACCCTGCAGCAGGAGGCGAGCCGCAAGCTCGGCTTCTCCGCCAAGTACACGATGCAGGTGGCCCAGCGGCTGTACGAGAACGGCTACATCACCTACATGCGTACCGACAGCATCACGCTGTCGGAGACCGCCGTCGCCGCCGCCCGCAACCAGGCGGTCAAGCTGTACGGCTCGGCGTACGTGCCGGACAAGCCGCGTGCCTACACCAGCAAGGTCAAGAACGCCCAGGAGGCGCACGAGGCGATCCGGCCGTCCGGCGAGGAGTTCCGCACGCCCGGCGAGACCGGCCTGTCCGGGGACATGTTCCGGCTGTACGAGCTGATCTGGCAGCGTACGGTCGCCTCCCAGATGAAGGACGCCGTCGGCGAGTCGGTGTCGGTCAAGGTCGGCGGCACGTCCAGTGCCCAGGAGGCCGTCGAGTTCAGCGCCACGGGCCGGACGATCACCTTCTACGGCTTCCTCAAGGCGTACGTGGAGGGTGCGGACGACCCCTCGACCGACCGGGACGACTCGGAGAAGCGCCTGCCCACGCTGGCCGAGGGCGACCGGCTCACGGCGGCCGAGCTGACCGCGCTCGGGCACTCGACCAAGCCGCCCGCGCGGTACACGGAGGCGTCGCTGGTCAAGGAGCTGGAGGACCGGGAGATCGGGCGGCCGTCGACGTACGCGTCGATCATCGGAACGATCCTCGACCGGGGCTACGTGTTCAAGAAGGGCACCGCCCTGGTGCCGTCCTTCCTCGCGTTCGCCGTGGTCAACCTGCTCGAACAGCACTTCGGCAACCTGGTCGACTACGACTTCACGGCCGAGATGGAGAAGGTCCTCGACGACATCGCCAACGACCGCGCCGAGCGGGTGCCCGAGCTGCGCCGGTTCTACTTCGGCGGCGGGGACGGCGACGAGGGCCTGAAGGAGATGGTCACCGACCTCGGCGAGATCGACGCCAAGGAGATCAGCTCGTTCCCGATCAGGGGGACGGACATCGTGATCAGGGTCGGCCGCTACGGGCCGTACCTCGACCGTGACGGCGCCCGGGTGAACATCCCCGAGGACATGGCGCCCGACGAGCTGACCGCGGAGAAGGCCGAGGAGCTGTTCTCACGCCCGAGCGGCGACCGCGAGCTGGGCGTCGACCCGGCGACCGGCCGGAGGATCGTGGCCAAGGACGGCCGGTACGGCCCGTACGTCACGGAGATCCTGCCCGAGGAGCCGGCGCCGGCCGACGGCAAGAAGCGAACCAAGAAGGTGGACGCCCCCAAGCCGCGCACCAGCTCGTTGTTCAAGTCGATGGACCTCGACACGATCACGCTGGAGCAGGCGCTGAAGCTGCTGCAGCTGCCCAGGGTGGTCGGCGAGCTCGACGGCGAGGAGGTGACCGCGCAGAACGGCAAGTTCGGGCCCTACATCAAGAAGGGCACCGACTCGCGGTCGCTGACCTCCGAGGAGGACCTGCTCACGATCACGATCGAGCAGGCCAAGGAGCTGTTCGCCCAGCCCAAGTCCCGCGGACGCGGCCGTGCCGCCGCCGCGCCGCCGCTGCGCGAGCTGGGCGAGGACCCGAACTCCAAGAAGCCGGTCGTCGTGAAGGAGGGCCGCTTCGGCCCGTACGTCACCGACGGCGAGACCAACGCGTCCCTGCGCAAGGGCGACACGGTCGAGGACATCACGCTGGAGCGGGCGGCGGAGCTGCTGGCCGAGCGGCGGGAGCGGGCGCCCGCGCCCAAGCGCGCCACCACCCGGACCAGGGCCACCACGAAGAAGCCCGCCGCGAAGTCGTGATCAACCGCGCCGGGGCGGCGGCCGCAGGCCGCCGCCCCGGCGCGGTGCGCGGGTCAGGCTTTGGCGCAGGTCGCGCCGTTGAGCGTGAAGGCGCTCGGCGGGTCGGAGACGCCGGTGTGGGAGGCGTTGAAGCCGATGCGCGCGGACGCGCCGGGTGCGAGGGTGGCGTTCCAGGGCAGGCTGGCCGCCGTGACCCCGATCCCCGGCGCCTGGCTCCAGACGGCCGACCAGCCCTGGACGATGCGCTCGCCCGCCGACGGGAAGGCGAACCGCAGTGTCCAGCCCGAGATCGGCGTGGTGCCCGTGTTCGTGACCACCAGGTCGGCCGTGAGGCCCGTGCTCCACGCCGACTGGCTGTAGTCGACCTCGCAGGTGACAGCGGGGGTCACCGAGGGGCTCACCGCGGGACTGGGTGACGGGCTGTACGTGGGGAACCCCTGCTGGGCCACAGTGGTGAACGGGTCGGACGGCAGGCTGAGGTTGCCGGCCGCGTCCCTGGCGACCACCACGTAGGTGTACTTGTGGCCCGTCACCAGGTTGCCCTCCATGAAGTAGGGGGAGGACGTGGCGCCGGCCCGCACCCAGCCGGTCTCGGTCAGCCGGAAGACGACGTAACCGGTCACGCCGACGTTGTCGGTCGACGCCTGCCAGCAGAACCCCGTGCCGGGGAAGTCGGCCACGCAGCCGTCGCGCAGTCCCGTGGGCTTGCTGGGCGAGGTGGTGTCTCCGGTGACCGGGCTCGGGCTGACCACCATGCCGGTCACCGCCTGCGCGTTGATCAGCGCCGTCGGCGGGCTGGTGTGACCGTCGGCGTCCTTGGCCACGATGTAGAAGGTGTAGGTCCGGCCGTACCCCAGGCCGCCCATCACGACGGTGGTGCCGGTGGTCGACGTCGTCTTGACGAAGCCGTCGGCCGTGAGCCGGTAGACCTCGTAGCCGGTGACGCCGGCGTCGTCGGTGGACGGGCTCCAGCACAGGCCGACGTATCCCTCGGTGGTGCCGGCCGGCACCGGCGGCGGGCACAGCCGCACGTTCGGGGGCGTGGTCGGCACGGCCGGATCGCCGTTCGGCGACGGGCTCACACTGGTCCGCGGGGTGGGGGAGGGCGTGGCGTCCACCGCCGCGGCGGGCGTGCCGTGCAGCGCGATCGCCGCGACGGCCATCCCTCCTGCGGCCATCCACGCCAGGTGCCGGGGGCTTCTCATGTGTCACCTCGTGTCGTCCGGCCCCCGGAGATCTGCCGGAGGCATCGTCTCCAGAACGCTTCCGCCGCGATCGTCCGCCCGTTCCGCGCGGCGGGCAAAGATCACCGGCGGTGGCACGGCATGAGGCCGACTCGACGGTGAAAATTTCAGCGGGCGTCGGGCCCTTCTCGTCGTCGCGCCCGGGAACGTGGCGGTCGGCGTGGGCTCGTAGCATCGTCGTCAGCCGGCCCTTGATCGCCAGCCGGTCGAGGGGAGTTCTGGTGGGATTCGCAGGCATGATCCTGACGGCCGTGGTCGTGGTTCACCTGTATCTGTGGTGGCGGCTGGTCAGGGCGTCGACGGCGCCGGGGGCGCGTTCGCGCCGGGTGCTGACGTGGATGCTCGTGGCTTTGGCCGCTCTGATGGTGGTGACCTTCGCCGGGAGCCGGCTCGGCCTCGGCATGGACGTCGAGCGCGCGGTGGCCTGGCCCGGCTACCTGTGGCTGGCCCTGATGTTCTACCTGTTCGTGTTCGGGCTGGTCATGGAGGTGCCCCGGGCGATCGCGACGTTCCTCCTGTCCAGGCGCCGCCGTACGGCGGGTCCCGCGGCCCCCGGCGAGCGGGCCGAGGGGGAGGCCGCGCCGGCGGACGAGGTGGTCCTCGCCGGCGCGCCGGCCCAGGGAGGCTCCCCCTCGCGCGGCTCGGCCACAACTGGCAGGCCGGTGCCGGCAGGGACCGCGGCGGACGCGCCGGCCATCGACCGGCGGCTGTTCATCTCCCGTACGGCCTCCGCCGTCGTGGCCGCGGGAGCGCTCGCGACCGTGGGCTACGGCGTGAGCCGCGCCCTCGGCGATCCGGTGATCGAGCGGGTGCCCATCCGCCTGCCCCGGCTCGACCCCCGGATGAGCGGGCTGCGCATCGCGGTCGTCAGCGACATCCATCTCGGCCCGCTGACCGGTCGGGGCCACACCGAGCGGATCGTCCGGATGATCAACGGCCTGGAGGCCGACGCCGTGACGATCGTGGGTGACCTGGTGGACGGCACGGTCGCCGAACTGGGTCGTCTCGCCACGCCCCTGCGGTCCCTCGAATCCCGTTATGGCGCGTATTTCGTGACCGGCAACCACGAGTACTACACCGCGGGCGGCCCCCTGGAATGGATCGAGGAGCTGCGCTCGCTGGGCGTCCGGCCGCTGCGCAACGAGCGAGTCGAGATCCGGCACGCGGGGGCCGTACTGGACCTCGCGGGCGTCAACGACCTGAACGGCGCGCCGTCGGGCGACGGCCCGGACTTCGACAGGGCTCTCGGGGGCCGCGACGCGAACCGGCCCGTCGTGCTCCTGGCCCACCAGCCCGTCCAGGTGACGCAGGCCGCCGCCCACGGCGTCGATCTCCAGCTGTCCGGGCACACCCACGGCGGGCAGATGGCGCCGTTCAACCTGCTGGTGACGCTGCAGCAGCCCGTGGTGGCGGGGCTGGCGAGCGTGCCGCGCAGGGGCGGCGGCGACACCCAGGTCTACGTGACGCGGGGCGCGGGTTTCTGGGGACCGCCGGTCCGGGTGGGCGCGCCGCCCGAGATCACCCTCATCGAGCTGCGCGCCTGACGCCGCCCGCCATCCCCGGCCCGGCCGTTTCGCGCAGAGAGCCGGAATCGGGCAGATCATTGGCGCCATCTCGACAGCGAGGACGGAGCGGACGTAATACCCTCAGGCGACGGGCAGGCCCGAGCGGCCGGCTCGTCCGTCTCCCAGCCCAGCGAACACCCTGGATACGCTGACATCATGAGCATCCCTGCCCGGGCCGCCGCGCGACGCAAGCAGCCGCACGTGCTGGCGAACGCGCCGTTCCGCAGGCTGTGGACGGCGATGGCGACGTGCAGCCTCGGCGACTGGCTCAACATCATCGCGCTGACCGCCCTGGCCGGTAACCTCACCGCGGGGTCCGGCTTCCAGGCGCAGAGCCTGGCCATCGGCGGCGTCTTCATCGCCAAGATGCTGCCCGCGATCCTGCTCGGCCCGCTCGCGGGAGCCGTGGCCGACCGGTTCGACCGCAGGCTGACCATGGTCGTCGCCGATCTCGCCAGGTTCGCGGTGGTGCTGTCGATCCCGCTGGTCGGCGTCTATCAGTGGGTGATCGTCGCGACGTTCCTGGTCGAGTGCGTGAACCTCTTCTGGGTGCCCGCCAAGGACGCGACCGTGCCCAACCTCGTGCCCAAGGAGCGGCTCGAGGAGGCCAACCAGCTCAACCTTCTCGTCACGTACGGCACCGCCCCCGTGGCCGCCGCGCTGTTCGCGATCGTGTCGGGCGTGGTCACGACGATCTCGGCGGCCATCCCCTCGTTCACCGTCGCGGCCACCAGCGTGGCGCTGTACGCCAACGCCCTGGCCTACCTCGCCTCCGCCGTGATGGTCTTCACACTGCGGGCCATCCCGAAGAACCACGTCAAGCACGTGTCCGCGCCGTCGGTGCTCCGGCAGATCACCGAGGGCTGGCGGTTCGTGGGCGGCGACCGGATCGTGCGCGGCCTGATCATCGGAATGCTCGGCGCGTTCGCCGCCGGAGGCGCGGTCATCGGGGTCGCCAAGGCGTACGTGCAGGCCCTGGGCGGCGGCGACGCGGGGTACGGCGCGGTGTTCTGCGCCGTCTTCCTCGGCATGGCGTTCGGCATGTTCTTCGGCCTGCGGCTGCTGAAGGGCCTGTCCCGGCGGCGGCTGTTCGGCCTGTCGATCATGCTCGCGGGGCTGACGCTGGCCGCCGTCGCGCTCATCCAGAACCTGGTCGTCGTGGTCGTGCTGACCGTGGTGCTGGGCGCCTGCGCCGGCATCGCCTGGATCATCGGCTACACCGTGATCGGCCTGGAGGTGGAGGACGGGCTGCGCGGCCGCACGTTCTCCTTCCTGCAGTCGCTGGCCCGGGTGGTGCTGCTGCTGGTCGTGGCGGTGGCCTCCACGCTGGCGGCGCTGTTCGGCGCGCACGCCCTGCGGATCGCCGGGCTCAGCTACCGCTTCGACGGCACCAATCTCGTGCTGCTCCTGGGCGCGCTGCTGGCGATCGCGGTCGGGGTGGTGGCGCTGCGGCACATGGACGACCGGCCGGGAGTTCCCATCGCGGTCGACCTGCTGAACGCCCTGCGCGGGCGGCGGGTCGTCCCGCAGGAGGCGGACCCCGGGCGCGGGCTGTTCATCGCCTTCGAGGGCGGCGAGGGCTCGGGCAAGACGACCCAGTCGCGGCTGCTCGCGATCTGGCTGCGCGACCAGGGCTACGACGTGGTGCAGACCCGCGAGCCGGGCTCGACCAAGGTCGGCATGCGGTTGCGGGCGATCCTGCTGGACGCGGCCCACCAGGGCCTGTCCCCGCGTGCCGAGGCGATGTTGTACGCGGCGGATCGGGCCGAGCACGTGGAGAAGGTCATCAGGCCCGCCCTGCATCGGGGTTCGACGGTGGTCTGCGACAGATATGTGGACTCGTCGCTGGCCTACCAGGGCGCCGGGCGGTCGCTCGACCAGGAGGACGTCGCGAGGATCAACAAGTGGGCGACGGACGGGCTCGTCCCCGACCTGACCGTGCTCATCGACGTGCCCCCTTCGGTCGGGCTCCAGCGGATGGCCTCGCCGGCCGACCGCATCGAGGCCGAGCCGCTGGAGTTCCACGAACGGGTGCGCCGGGAGTTCAGGGCCCTGGCGGCGGCCGACCCCGAGCGGTACCTCGTGGTGGACGGCACGCTGGACCAGCGTGAGGTGACGCGCCTGATCCAGGACCGGGTGCGGGAGATCCTGCCCGACCCGGTGCCGCAGGAGGCCGAGGAGGCCACCGGCACGATGCCCGCCATCCGTGACTTCGGATAACCGCACATGACCGTCTTCGGGGATCTGATCGGGCAGGACCGGCCGATCGACGTGATGCGGCGGGCGGCGGCGGCCGCCGCGGAGGCCGTCGCCGGAGGGCGCGGCGCGGGCATGACCCACGCCTGGCTGTTCACCGGGCCGGCCCTGCGGTCCGCGGCCGCCACGGCGTTCGCGGCCTCGCTGCTGTGCCGCGACCAGGGCTGTGGCCACTGCGACGACTGCCACCAGGTCGAGGTGGGCTCCCACCCGGACGTCACGTTCGTACGGCCCGAGGGTCTGTCGTACAGCGTGCGGCAGACGCGCGAACTCGTGCTCAAGGCGGCGGGGGCGCCCACCCTCGGCCGCTGGCGGATCGTGCTGTTCGAGGACGCCGACCGGGTGACGGAGGCGGCGGCCAACGCGCTGCTCAAGGCCATCGAGGAGCCGCCGCCGCGGACCGTGTGGCTGCTGTGCGCGCCCTCCCCGGACGACATGATCATCACGATCCGCTCGCGCTGCCGGGTCGTGACGCTGGGCACGCCCTCCACCGAGGCGGTCGCGAACGTGCTGGTGACCCGCGACGGGGTGCCCCACGACGTGGCCCTGGACGCCGCGCGGGCGGCCCAGGGAGACATCGGCCGGGCCCGGCGGCTCGCGCTGGACGAGGAGGTGCGGCGCCGGCGCGACGACGTGCTGTCGATCCCCCGGTCGCTGACCGGCGTGGCGGAGTGCATCACCGCCGCCGAGCGGCTGGTGAAGACCTCCACCGAGGACGCCGACGCGGCCACGACCGCCCTCAACGAGACCGAGACCGCCGAACTGCGCAAGGTCTACGGTGAGGGCTCGTCCGGCAAGGGGCTCAACAAGGGCCTCGTGCGGGGCGGCGCGGGGGCGCTCAAGGAGCTCGAGACCATGCAGAAGTCGCGGGCGACCCGCATCAAGCGCGACTCCCTCGACCTCGCGCTGCTCGAACTGGTGGCGTTCTATCGTGACGTGCTGGCCGTGCAGTTCGGCGCCCCGGTCGAGCTGGCCAACGAGGACCGCAGGCACGAGGTGGAGGCCGTGGCGCGGGCGTCCACGCCCGAGCAGACGCTCCGCCGTACGGACGCGATCATGAAGTGCCGGGAGCGGCTGGCGGCCAACGTGAACCCGCAGATCGCGGTCGAGGCCATGACGCTCGCTCTCCGCTCTCCCGCGTAGGAGGCGAGCAACCCCGGCGGGCGTACGGCGTCTCTGGTACATGAAGGCCGAAACGCTCGATCTCGATGAGCAATCCGGGGGGCCCGTGAGCGTCCCGCCCCTGTCGGCGGGCGCCGACGACACGATCAGCGGGCTCTACGCCGAGCACGCCCTCGGCCTCACCCGGCTGGCCCTGATCATGGTCGGTGACCGGGAGAGCGCCGAGGACGTGGTGCAGGAGGCGTTCCTCGGCCTGCACCGGCGGTTCGACGGCCTGCGTGACCGGGACAAGGCGCTCGTCTACGTGCGCGCCGCGGTGCTGAACAACGCCCGCTCCGTGCTGCGCAGGCGGCGGCTGCCGTCCTGGTTCGCCGGCACGTACGACCCGCCCGTCTGGTCGGCCGAGTCGGCCGCGCTCCTCGGCGCGGAGCGACGGGAGGTCATGGAGGCACTCCACCGCCTGCCCCGGCGCCAGCGGGAGGCCCTGGTCCTGCGTTACTACGCCGAGCTGTCCGAAGAGGAGACGGCCCGGGTCATGAAGATCAGCCGGGGCACCGTCAAGTCCACCACCTCCCGGGCGCTCGACGCGCTCGGCCGCCTCCTGGGAGAGACCCGATGAACGACGACGTCATCAGCCGGTTGCAGGACGCCGCCCACGCGGTGGGGGGGACGGTCGAGGCCGTCCCGCCGTTCAACCCGGCCGTCGCCGCGGCCCGCCGTACGCCTGCCGCTTCCAGGCGGGCGAACGCCTGGTTGCTTCCCGTCGCGGCGGCGGCCGCGGTGACGGTCGCGGTCGCGGGTGGGGCGGCCGTCGCCCGCCACGGCGGCGGGACGACGGACACGGCCGCCGGCTCGACGGCGGGCCCCGCCGCCGAGCCGTCCTTCCTCGTGCAGATCCGCTCCGGGGACATGGCGGTCAGGAGCGTCGCCGACGGCCACGTGACGGCCACGGTGCCGGGGCCGGAGGGCGAGCGGTTCACCCGGGTGCAGGCCACCCGGGACAACCGGCTCTTCTACGCCGTGACCGAGCAAGGCGGGTGCCGGTCCCGCTTCTACCGGTTCCGTCTCGGCGACAGCGGAGAGGTCGGCTCCATCGGCGCGCTCCCGTTCACGCCGCCGGAGGGCACCGCCGTCACCTCGCTCGCGGTGAACGGGGACGGCTCGACGCTGGCCTACGGGCTGTCTTCCTGTACGCCGAGCGAGGCAGGCGCCTCCCTGGTCGTCACGGACACGGCGACCGGCGACAGCCGCACCTGGACGTCCGCACGCCCATGGACCGTCCAGGACGTCTCGATGAGTGAGGACGGGCGCACCCTCGTGTTCCGCCGGGCCGGTATGGCCCGGGTCGTTTCGATGAAGGCCACACCGGAGGCCAAGCCGGACGAGGCGACCACCGCGCCGTCCGCGTCACGGGAGCCGCTGCTCGAGGAACCGGCGCCGCGGGATTCGGGAGTGACGGCGAAGCCGGACAGGCCCGCCGCGACCGTGGAACCACCGGGGGAGGAGGCCACCGCCAGGAAGAAGCCTCGGGTGAAGCCGCACGAACCGGGGACACCGTTCCCGATCGTGCAGGCTCCGGAGGCGGCGCCCATACCGCGAGAACGGGCGGTGCCGTCCGAGCCCTCGGCTCCGCCGCTGCCCGAGGGGTGGACGTGTGTGTTGCCGGGTGGGGCGGCGGAGCGCCCGGCCACGGGCACGACGCACGGCGCGACGGAGGATGCCTGGGAATGCTCGGCCTCCCGCACGGTGTGGGTGCTCGACAGCGGCAGCCCCGGCAGCCTCGACGACGTGCGGACGATCACCCTCGGGGAATCGTTCGTCCAGACGATGGGCGGGGTCTACGACATCGCCCTCACCCCTGACGGAGGACGCGTCCTGGCCGCGCTGGCGGGGGGCGAGCCGGCGCGGACGCAGGATGGGACAGCGCTTGCGGGAGCCGTCGCCGGGGTCGTGGCGTACGACGCCGGCACCGGCCGGTTCGTGCGGACCCTCTATCGCCGTCAGGACGGACGGCCTCCCTTCGAGCAACTCGACCTGGACGGCACCGGGCGGTTCGTGCTGGTGGTCGGGCCGGACGAGACGGGACAGGTGACGGAATCCGGCTACCACGCGTTGTTCAGGGACGGTGACGGCTCGTTCAGGGACGGTGGCGGCTCCTTCAAGGACGGTGGCGGCTTGTTCAGGGACGGTGGCGGCGTCGCGCGGCCGGCGGCCTGGTAGGCGGCCCGCAGGCGGCGTCCTCCGGCGGGCCGGGTCTCCCGGTCCGCCGGAGGTTGTCCACAGGCGATGATTGCCGGTGCCGTACGGCACGTATGGTGGGTTCGGACGTGTTAGCCGTACGGGATCGAGGAGGGCCGACGCTTGGGCATGATGATGGCCGTGAGCTTCACCCGCTACGGACGGCTTTACTACCTCGATCCGGGCGGCCACTCTCCCAAGGTGGGCGACAAGGTCCTCGTGCCGACCGACTCCGGGCCCGAGGTCGCCGAGTGCGTGTGGGCGCCGCAGTACGTGAGCGAGGACGTCGAGGGCCTGCCCGTCTGCCAGGGCATCGCGGCCGAGGAGCACCTGGCCCGCGACGAGACCAACCGCCGCCGCAGGGCGGAGGCCCGCAGCGTGTCCAAGCGCCTGATCAAGCGGCACGAGCTGCCGATGAAGGTGGTCGGCGTCGACTATCTGGACGCCGACAACGTCTACACCGTGTACTTCTCCGCGCCCCACCGGGTCGACTTCCGCGCGCTCGTGCGCGACCTGGCCCGCAATCTGCGGGCCCGCGTCGAGCTGCGGCAGATCGGCCCGCGTGACGAGGCCCGGCTCCAGGGCGGCATCGGCCCCTGCGGACGCGACCTGTGCTGCGCGACGTTCCTCAAGGACTTCGAGCCGGTCTCCGTGCGGATGGCCAAGGACCAGGACCTTCCGGTCAACCCGCTGAGGATCGCGGGCGCCTGCGGCCGGCTGATGTGCTGCCTGAAGTACGAGCACCCGCTCTATCAGGAGTTCCGGGCGTCGGCGCCGCGCACGGGCCTCGCGGTGGACACCCCGCAGGGCCCGGGCACGGTGGTGGGGCACAACGTGCCGTCCGACTCGGTCATCGTCCGCCTGAACGAGGGCGGCCGCCGTTGCGCCTGCTCCAAGGCCAGCGTCTGCGCCCCCCGGAAACAGCACGACGCGATGTACGGCGACACGCAGACGGTGGCCGTGAGCGATCCGGAGGGGTAGGGCTGGCACCGCCCGGGAGACTCGGCGCGGCACGGATCGTGCCGTTCGCCGGGGAACCGGCGGGTCCGGCAGCCCGAGGCCACAGTCGGCGGCGCGCATCGGGGCCCTGACCGGCGACCGGTCCTGCCGCCGGATGCGGCGTAATACGCTGCGGTGGTGAGCACCCGGCGACGCCTGGCGACGTGGCTGAAGACGAAGTCGCCGGAGGACCGGCGGCTGATCCTCGCCCGGGTCGGCTTCGCCTCCGACGAGGACATACCCCCGCAGGACCTCGCCCGGCTGCTGCTTCAGCCGCGCGCGGCGCTTTCGCTGGCGCGGCTCTGCACGCTTCCCCAGCACCAGACGCTGGCGGCCGTCGCGTGGCTGGCGGCGCGGCGGCACGGCCCGCTGCTCAACCTCTGGCACGACGGAGACCCGGCCACAAGAGCCGTGCCCCGTGCCGACGTGCTCGACCTGCTGGCCGGGAGCGATGACGCCCTGCGGGCGCACGCCGCGGCCGTTCTGGACACGCTCGCCGACCTGGCGTTGGTGCTTCCTCCGCACGGCGACCAGGTGATCGTGTCCACCGGCGTCCACGCGCACCTCGCCGAGGAGGCGGGGCTCGGCCGCCCGGCGGCCGAGCTCATCGGGCTCCACTTCAACGCTCCCGAGGTGCACGCGATCGCCGAGGCATTGGGGTTCCCCAAGGCCAGAGCGCGGGAGGCCGCGGAGCGGAACGTGCTCGGCCTGCTCACCGATCCCGAGCGCGTGCGGGCCCTGCTCGCGGAGGCCCCGGCGGACGCCCGGGAGTGGCTGCTCGACATCATCGGGCACGGATCGCGGATGCTCACCCACGCCTATCAGGCTCGTGGCGGCTTCTACCAGCACACGCCGAAGTACGCCTTCCGCCCCGGCGGTTCCGGCGACCCGAACACCGACTGGCTGGCCGCGCGCGGGCTCCTCCTGCCCGCCGGGCCGCACGACATGGCGGAGGTGCCGATCGAGGTCGCCGTGGCCGCCCTCGGCGAGCTGCGCGTCCCGTTCGAGCCGGAGCCGCCGCGGCCCCAGGCCGGCCTGCCCCCGGTCGGCCTACCCTTGGCCGCCGGGGCCGAGGGTTCCGCCCAGGCCGCGGCCACCACGGCGCTGTCCCAGATCGAACGTGTGCTCGCCGCGTGCGCCGAGCAGCCTCCCGTCCTGCGCAAGTCCGGCGGTCTCGCGGTTCGCGACACCAGGCGGACAGCCAAATCGGCCGGTGCGCCCGAGGACGTCACCCGGCTATGGCTCGACCTGTCCGTGCAGGCCAGGCTGCTCGGCCTGCACGCCGAGCCGGTGCCGCGGCCCAAGGGCCATCGCGGCAAGCTGCCGGATCCGGTCGTGAGCCTGCTGCCCACGACGGAGTACGACGACTGGCTGAAGCGGTCTCCCGTGGAGCGGCTGACCAGGATCGTCGCCACCTGGACGACCACTCCGGCGGTCTACACCCACTGGCCGGAGGAGGCCGGGACGCCCATCGCTCTCACCGAACCGAGTGATCCGAACGCGGTCGGCATCAGGTATGCCGTGCTCGAGGCACTCGCCGCGGTGCCCGCCGGCAAGGGCGTCTCCGCCGCCGGCCTGCCGTACGTGACGGAGCGGGCGGCCTGGCACCGCCCGCACCACTTCGCCGAGTCGGGAGCGGACGACGATCTGGTCGGCGCCGTCGTGCGTGAGGCCGAGATGCTCGGCCTGGTCGCCGGGGGCGCCCTCACCGGCGTCGGCCGTGTCGCTCGCGATCTGCTGCTCACCGGTGAGGCGTGGACGTCGCCGCAGCCCGCGCTGGCCGACGCCCTGGCGGCCATGCTCCCGCCCGCGCGGGCCACCGCCTTCTTCCAGACCGACCTCACGGCCGTGGTCCGTGGGATGCCCGGCCCCGAGCTCGCCGAGTTGCTCGACGGCGTCGCCGACCGCGAGTCGGAGGGGCACGCCGTGGTCTGGCGCTTCACCGCTTCGACCGTACGCCGTGCCTTCGACGGGGGGCATGAGGCCGGCGCACTGCTGGAACGGCTGGCAGAGGTGGCCGAGGCGCCCCTGCCGCAGCCGTTGAAGTACATGATCAAGGACACCGCCCGTACGCACGGGCGGGTTCGGGTGGTGCGTTCCGGGTGCTGCATCCGTTGCGACGACGAAGCGCTCGTGGAGGAACTCGCCCGATCTCAGGCGCTGCGCGCGCTGGGCCTGCGCAAAATCGCCTCGACTGTGCTCATCAGTGCGGCGGGCGAGGAGGAGACCCTGACCCGGCTGCGCACCGCCGGTTACACCCCGGCGCTGGAGTCCGAGACCGGCGCGACGATCATCGAGCGAGCCGCTCGCCGGCGCGTGTGACGGGATTTGCCGAGGCGGGCGTCCCCGTCTCAACCGCGGAATGTGCGTGCCGTACGCGTCCTCGGGCCGTCTCCGCGGGCAGGCGGTGGCGGCGAACCCACGTCGTCGTGCGGCGACCGGCGCTCGCTCGGCTTCGTGGATTCGCCGCTCGTCCGTCAGCGGCACTCCGCCGCCGGGGTCACGGACTCGTGCAGGTGAGGGTCGGCGTCGACGGCGAGCCGCCGGCGGTGAAGCCGAACGTCGTCGAGGCGGAGGCCCCCAGCGAGCCGTTGTAGGAGGCGTTGCTCACCGACACCGTGGAGCCGGTGGTGCTCAGCGTGCCGTTCCAGACCTGGGTGATGGTCTGGCCGCTGCTCAGGTTCCATTTGACGGTCCAGCCGTTGATCGGCGAGCCGCCGGCCGTCACCGTGACCTCGCCCTGGTAGCCGCCGCCCCACGAGTTGGTGGTGCGGTAGCTCGCGCTGCAGGCGCCGCCACCCGGCGACGGCGAAGCCGGGGGCGTCGGGGACGGTGAGGTCGGGGGCGTGGGCGACGGCGAAGTGGGGGGCGTGGGCGACGGCGAGGTCGGCGGCGTCGGCGAGGTCGGCGGCGTCGGCGAGGGCGAGGTCGTCGTCCCCCCGTCGAACTGCCACCAGTTCATGTTCAACAGGTAGCCGCTGCCGCCGGTGAACCTGAGGTACAGGTCGTGGGTGCCGGTCGCGCCGGTCACCGGGCAGGAGACGGTCGTCCAGGTCTGCCAGCCGCCGGTGCCCGGGACGTCGCACGTCCCCATGAGCGTGCCGGTGGCGCCGTCCCGGCGCACCTCGATCTTTCCGCCGCTGGATCCCGAGGCGACCCTCGCGGTGAAGGTCTTCGCGCCGGTGCCGAAGCCGACGCCCTTGACCTTGATGTAGTCGCCGTTCTCGATGAAGCCGACGTTCATGCCGCCCTCGCTGGACGGCTCGGTCTCGACGCCCGACTCCCAGGCGATGGTCTCGGCCTCCTGCCGGACGTAGGGGTTCAAGGTGCCGATCTGGGGCGCCCCCGTCGAGGTCATGGTGATCGTCGGGATCGTGCCGTCGGCGTTGTAGGTGAACTTCTCCACGGCGACCGAACGGGTGTAACCGCCACCGCCCGGCAACGCGCCGTTGTGGTAGAAGAAGTACGACCCGCCGGCGAAGTCGATGATCCCCGGGTGGTTGGTGAAGCTGCCGCCCTGCGTGGGCATGATCGTTCCCCGGTAGGTCCACGGCCCGGTCGGGCTGGAGGAGGTCGAGTACGCGATGAACTCCGAGCAGCACTTGGCCGCGAACACCATGTAGTACAGGCTGCCCCGCTTGTAGAACCAGGGGCCCTCTTCGAACAGGGTCGGTCGCTTGGCGTCCCCGGTGCGGGTGCCGAACCCGGCGGTGGTGAGGTTGACCTTGGTCGGGCTGCCGGAGTAGGAGATCATGTCGGCGTTCAGCTTGACGTACCACAGGTTCGGGTTGCCCCAGTAGAGATAGGCCTGCCCGTTGTCGTCGACGTAGACGGTGGGGTCGATCTCGCCGTTCTCGACCAGCGGACGCCCGATGGCGTCCTTGAAGGGACCGGTGGGGCTGTCGGAGACGGCCACGCCGATGGCCATCCTGCCGGTCGACCGGTTGGTGGTGGGCACGTACCAGTAGAACTTGCCGTTCCGGTAGACGGCCTGGCCCGCCCACGCGTCGGATTTCGCCCAGCTGAAGCTGGAGACGCTCAACGGGGAGCCGTGGTCGGTCCAGTTCACCATGTCGGCCGACGACCAGACCCGCCAGTCCTTCATCGTGAAGTACGTCGAGCCGTCTTCGTCGTGCCCCGTGTAGAGGTAGACCCGGCCGTTGTAGACGAGCGGGGCGGGGTCCGCGGTGTAGATGGTCTGGATTATCGGATTGTCCGCCCTGGCCGCGGTGGCCGGGAGCAACGCCATGACACAAAGCAGGCCCACGATCCAGGCGACTGTGCGCCTGGACAGTGAAAGCGTGTATCTCACATGCGCCTCCTGAAACGCTGGTGGTGCGCGTCCTGACCGTGGGCAGGGCTCCAACCGTTCGCGTTCCTCGCGCTGCGACGTGAGCGTGTGACCTGCGCGCGTGACGTGAGCGCGTGACGTGAGCGCTGACAACTCGAAAGTTAATGTGAGCGCTAACAATTACCGGATGAGGGACCCTGCCATGCGGCGGAGCCAACCTCATCAGCGGAAAAGGGTCAAGGTGTCGGGCCTGCTCCCGTTCGGCGGTCACCACCGGTCACCTGTGCTGAACTGCGCCCGCGGCCCCGCCGAGGAGGCCGCCGATCCTTGCCGGGAAATGAAAATTTCACCACTGGCGGGAGTTAACGTACGGGCACGTGGTCGAACCGACCGAAGGGGCGTCGAAGGTCACGCTCGTGACGCCAGGCGGCGGCGCCGACACGTAGAAGAAGCCGCGGTTGCCCGTGCCCGGCTCGACGATGCCCGAAAAAGGAGTTGAGGACAGCTCTGTACTCCCCTGTACGGTTGGGGACGCGTTGGAGCGCGAGGAGGACGCCCTTCATGGACGATCGGATCAGGGTTGGGTTCGTCGGGCTGGGGATCACCTCCCGCAGCCATTTCGCGGTGCTCGAACAGCGACCCGAGGTCGCCTTGGAGTTCGCCGTCGATCCCAAGGTCACGGAGCCGCCCGCGTTCCGCGGCACCACGCCCCCGCACTACCGCGACCTCGCGGAGGCGTTGGACGCGCACCGGGCGGACCTGATCGTGATCGCCACTCCGACGCAGACCCATGAGGAGCTGGCGGCACAGGCGCTGACCGCGTCCTCCGCGAGAGTGCTGGTCGAGAAGCCGCTCGTACACGACCTCGCCGCGCTCACCCGGCTCCGTGCGCTGGACGGCGAGGTCGATGTCCGCGGCCGGGTGTTCACCGCGCACCACTTCGCGTTCGCGCCCGAGGTCCGCTGGGCGGCCGAGCAGATCGCGGCACATCCCGAGTGGGGTCCGATCACCCGGGTCACCTCGGCCTTCTACGACCCGTACGTCCTGCGGGGCGAGCAGGCGTTCGCGTCATACGTGTCGAGCTGGATGGACTCGGGGGTGAACCAGCTCAGCATGCTCGCCCGCTTCGTCGAGCCGGTGGCGCTGACCTCGCTCAGCGAGATGGACGGCGGCGCGAGCGCCTGGGCCACCTGTGAGTACCGCTCCCGCGGCAGGATCGGTCTGGCCTCGCTCCGATCGAGCTGGCTCACGGGCGAGAGCAGCAAGGGGACGACCTTCACCCTCGGCGAGACCGATGTGGAGGTGGTCGTCGACCACACCGCCAACACCGGCTTCGCCGCACGGACGGGAACCCTGCTCGCGGCGTACGGCCACGACGGCCGCACGCCCAGGAAGACGGCGCGCCACAGGCCGTTGTACGAGAGCCTGCTGTCCGGCGCGCCCGATCCCGTGCTCGGCTTCGACACGACTGTGACGATCACCGAGCTACACCATTCGAGGCCCTGAAGGGCGCGGTCCTTTCAGCCCGTCTTCGGGCAGATGGTGCCGTTCTTGGGAGCGCGCAGCGCGAGCAGGTAGTCGTCGACCGCGTTGTCCACGCAGGAGGAGCCGCTGCGGTAGGCCGTGTGCCCGTCGCCGTCGTACCCCAGGAGCACGCCCGAGGTCAGCTCCTTGGCGAGCCCCTGAGCCCACTCGTACGGCGTCGCGGGGTCGCGCAGGGTGCCGACGACGAGGATCGGCGGCGCGCCGGCGGCCTTGAGCGGCTTGTCGGTGCCGACGGACTTCGCGGGCCAGTAAGCACAGGGCAGCGAGCCCCACATCACGAACGACCCGAAGTGCGGCGCCGCCTTGGCGGCCTCGCCCGCGGCCCGCCGGTATGCGCCCAGCGCCTTGGGGAACGGGTGGTCCACGCAGTTGACGGCCATGTTCGCCTCGGTCTGGTTCGAGTACGAGCCGTCGGACCGCCGGTCGACCAGCAGGTCGGCCATCCGGAGCAGGTCCGTCCCGTCGCCCTGGTCGATCGCCTTGCCCAGGGCCTCACGCAGCCGGGGCCAGGCCGCGCGCTCGTACAACGGGGTGGCGATGCCGATCACCGTCCACGCCTCGTTGACCACGCGGCCGTCGCCGAGGTCGTTCTTCAGCGGCTGCCGGTCGGCCTTCGTCAACAGGTCGCTGATCTCCCGCATCGCGCCGTCCACCGTACGGCTCTTGAAGGGGCAGGAGCCGTTGAGGAAGCAGTCCTCGACGAAGGCCTTCAGCGCCACTTCGAAGCCCTTCGCCTGCACCTCGTTGGACTTCAGCGACGGCACGGCCGGGTCCACCGCGCCGTCGAGCACGAGTGCCCGCACGCGCGTGGGGAACAGATCGGCGTACATCGCGCCGAGGTAGGTGCCGTACGACTTGCCGAGGTAGGTGAGCCCGGGATCGCCGAGGACGCCGCGCAGGACGTCCATGTCCCTGGCCGCGTCGGCCGTGCCGACGTGGGGGAGCAGACGGGCCGACTTGGCCCCGCAGCTGTCGGCGAACTGCTTGGACACCTTGTCGAGTGTCGTGACCTCCTCCGGCGTGTCCGGGCTCGTGTCCGTCCCGATGTACGCGTCGAGCTGGGAGGCCGTCATGCACGTGACGGGGGTCGACTCGCCCACGCCGCGCGGGTCGAAGCCCACGATGTCGTACTGCGCGCGCACCTTGTCGCTGACCACGGACCGGGCCGCCCGGGCGTACTGGATGCCCGAACCCCCCGGCCCGCCGGGGTTGATGAGCAGGGAACCGGCGCGCTTGCCGGTGGCCGGCAGGCGGATCACGCCGAGCTCGATGCGCTCGCCGGAGGGCTTCTGGTAGTCGAGGGGGACCTGGATTCTGGCGCACTGGAAGCCGTCGCCGCAGCCCCGCCAGGCGGGCCGCTGGGCGTAGAACGGGCGCAGTTCGGCCGTGGGGGCCTCGACGGCCGGCTGTGACTTCGCCCCCGTGCTCGGCTGCTCCGTGGCGGCCGGCGTGTGGCTGGAGCACGCCGTGAACGGCAGCAGCGCGGCCAACGCCGCGACCGCCATTCGCCGGCTCGAACTGCCGCCGTACTGAGTACGAGGCGGCGTGACCTTCGCTTTCTGCCCACCCGATCGCATACCCGTCGTTTCCCCTGCCGTCGGCCTGCGTGACGAAGACCAGCATGCCGCCTGCCGGGGGCGGGCGGAGACCTGCCGGCCAGGGTGGCGAAGGATGAGGCCAAATGTCTGGCGGCTCGTCGGCGCCGTCATGCGGGACACGGGATTTTTCCTGTGACAGATGTGCCTGGTACGCCCTGTTTCCGCTGGTCATAGGGCAAAGAGAGGCTCATCGGGCGGCTGGAGAAGTTTTACCGATCTTCGTGATTGTGCCGGTCTCCCGGACGCGCTCCGAGGGCGCGACGCTCCCGGGTGGCGACGGGTGCGCGAGAACTGTGACGACCCTGTAGACTGTGCGAAGCCGTTCGCGGCGTGCCGCCTTAGCTCAGTCGGCCAGAGCACTTCACTCGTAATGAAGGGGTCAAGGGTTCGATTCCCTTAGGCGGCTCCAGCTCAGAGGCTCTCCCGGACTACCGGGAGGGCCTTTTTGGTCTCCGTACAGCAACGCATACAGCAACGAGGAACCGGGGGTCCTCGCCGAGCTTCTGAGTAGGCATGCCTGCAACCCCCTGCCCCGAGCAGTGCTATGGGACAGTCGCGTTAGGCCGCGCGACTGGCTGCCAGAGAGTCGTCTCGCTTACCGGCCACCTAGTGCCGCATCAGGCAACGTTTGCCCTGTCGACCACCTCGCGTAGGCGTTCGTCGGCGGCGTGCTTGTTCCGCCAGATGATGTGGCGGCGGATTATGCTGCTCTGCTCCTTATGGGGCGTGGTCCGTCCCGTCCAGTGCGAAGTAGCGCAGGGCGGTGAACTGGGCCTCGATGGGGACTGTACGGTTTTCGGTGTAACTCCTGATCAAGGAGAACACCCCTGATGAGTACTGTGATCCAGGCATCGACGGAGATCGACCTGGATGACACCGCGGTGGCGCCCAAGGAGCCCGGAGCATCGGATCGCGAGCTCGTCGGCCGTCTGATCGACTAGGCCCGCGCCGAAGGACTGGACCTGGTCGGTGAGAACGGGCTGCTGGGTCGACTGACCAAGCTGGTCATGGAGTCGGCGCTGGAAGGTGAGATCACCGACCACCTCGGCTACGACAAGCACGAGCGAGCCGCCGGCGAAGCGGGAAACTCCCGCAACGGCACTCGCGCCAAGACCGTCCTCACCGACGTGGGACCGGTCGAGATCACCGTGCCGCGCGACCGCGACGGCAGCTTCGAGCCGAAGATCGTACGCAAGCGACAGCGGCGGCTGTCCGGCGTCGACGAGATGGTCATCTCGCTGGCGGCCAAGGGCCTGACCACCGGGGAGATTCCGCGCACCTGGCCGAGGTCTACGGCGCCGAGGTCTCCAAGCAGACCATCTCCACCATCACCGACAAGGTCATCGAGGGCATGACCGAGTGGCAGAACCGGCCGCTGGATCCGGTCTACCCGGTCATCTTCATCGACGCGATCCACGTGAAGATCCGCGACGGGCACGTCGCCAACCGGCCGATCTACGTGGCGCTGGCGGTCACCGTCAACGGCGAGCGCGACGTCCTGGGACTGTGGGCCGGTGACGGCGGTGAAGGCGCCACGTTCTGGCTGCACGTTTTGACCGAGATCAAGAACCGGGGCGTGGCCGATGCTCTGATGGTGGTCTGCGACGGGCTCAAGGGCCTGCCGGACGCGATCGAGGCCGTCAGGCCCCAGGCCGTCGTGCAGACGTGCGTGGTGCACCTGCTGCGCGCGTCGTTCCGGTACGCCGCCCGCCAGCACTGGGACGCCATCGCTAAGGCGCTGCGGCCGGTCTACACGGCGCCGACCGAGGCCGCCGCGCTGGAACGGTTTCTGGAACGGTTCTACGAGTTCGCCGAGGTGTGGGGCGGCCGGTATCCGGCGATCGTCAAGCTGTGGGAGAACGCCTGGGCCGAGTTCGTGCCCTTTCTGTCCTTCGATGCCGAGATCCGCCGGGTGATCTGCTCGACCAACGCGATCGAGTCGGTCAACGCCAGGATCCGGCGGGCGGTCAAGGCCCTTGGTCACTTCCCGAACGAGCAGGCCGCGCTCAAGTGCGTCTACATGGCGATCATGAGCCTGGACCCGACCGGCAATGGCCGCAAGCGCTGGATCACACGGTGGAAGGCCGCGCTGAACGCCTTCGCCATCACCTTCGAAGGCCGTCTGACCCCGACTTCCCGATAACCAATGAAGATCGAGTTACACCGTTAACTGGACACACCCCATCGCCTCACTGTGTGGGGCCGGTCAGGCGGCCGGCACGGTGCCGGGCTGGTCATGCACGTTTGCTACCGTGTTGATCTGATCTGTGCCCGCCTGGGTGAGGAAGACCCACGTCCCGTAGACGCCCCACATCAGGCCGAGCAGCGAACTCGCGGCGTAGAAGCCCATTCCGTTGGTGGAGCCGACGGTGGCGAACAGTCCGGCGGCGGCGATACCTGCCGCGAACACGACGAGCGCGACGACGAGGATGGGCCGCGCATGCTGGGACGTGCCGCGGCGGGCTGCGTGGTCGAGCACCGAGAGCAGACTTGCGCTTGCCGCTGCGGCGACCAACAGTTCGACCCCGAGTGCCCAGGTCGGCTGCGGCAGGGTGACCAGCGATGCGGTGACTGTGGTTGTCAGGAACAGGGAGACGGTTTGCGCGGCGCGGTTGCGGTATTCCTTGGAGGTGGCGACGACGTCGAAGCGGAAGGCGACAACGATGAAGGTGAGGCCGGTGAGGCCGGCGGCGCTTCCGCCGACGGTTGCGGCGAACGTGGTCCACATGGCGGTTGCTCCTGGGCGATCCGTGCTGGGGTGGAAGGTCTCGGTGCGATGAAGTGCGGTGGGCGGCGGCCGTCGCGCCGCCGCCCACCGCGCGGAACTACCTCGTTTCAACCTGGGCCATCGGGTCTTCACCGTTCTCCAGGGCGTTCACCGCGTTCTTCCAGGACGGGTCGGCCGAGTAGAGCTGGCTGCGCAAGTAGGCCCACACGAGAGCCCGCAGAGTCGCCACGCGCTCGGGATTTTCGTCGTTCGTCTCCGCCGCGTCATATCCGGATATGCCACCGAAGATGTGACCAGCGCCGTACATGGTCACCATGGTTTTGTTGCCGCCGGGGCTGGCCGAGTAAGCGTCAGCACGGTAGCTGAGCCGATTGGAGAAGTTGGGGTTGAGGTCCTGATCGCCCACGATGATCAGGCCGGTGCCTGTCATCTGCTTGAAGTCGGTGTAATACAGCACCGGGTAGTTCGTCTTGGCCCACTCGGCGAAGTGTTCGTCGTTGCCGATGCCCGGAGCTCCAATGAGCACTCCCGCCTTGACACGGGAGTCGGAGAGGTCCTTCGGCCGGTCGTCGTCCGGGTCCAGCATCTGGGCTCCGAGGAGGAGGGAGACGGTGTTGCCGCCCAGAGAGTGCCCTACGGCACCGACACGGTCCCTGTCGATCCGCCGTTCGGCAAGACCAGGGACGGCGGCCTCGATGTCGTCGAGGCGGTCGAGGATGTTGTGCATGTCGGTGGCGCGGTCACGCCAGAACAGGGGCGCGTCCTTGAGGTCGGTGTCGCGCAGACCGAGGGCCGTCGAGTCCAGGTGGGTCGGCTGGATGACCGCGAACCCGTGGGCGGCGAAGAAGTTCGCCAGCGGCCCGTAGCCGTTGTAGGAGGACAGGAAGTTCGCCAGCCCGTGCCCGTGGGACAGGAGGATGAGCGGCAGGTCGGTGCCGGTCGCGGGGATCGACACCTTGACCTCCAGCGGCACGGGCCGGCCGGGAACGTCGAGGGTGACCGGGTGGTAGGTGAGGACGGGTTGCGACGCGTTGACCGGGATGTTGGCGGCGTCGCTGTACGGCTTGCTCATCGGAGCCCTTTCGAGATCGGTGTCGACATAGCGCGTGTCGTAACTGGCGGTAGGCATGGAATCGGCGGTCGTGGCCGCGAGCCTGATGGGCCAGGGACGGCCGCCCGACACCTGGGTCGGTGTGGACGGCGATCTCCGCGGCGGTGCACAAATCTCGTCAGGTGTTCGTCCCGCGGTCTTGCGGCAGGGGGAGGACGACTGGCTCGACCATCGACTGTCATGCCTCCCTAGCCCGACGGGTGCACTTGTCTACCGGGAACTGTAAGATCAATCGGACAACCCGAACTAGGGCGAAAGTGACATGGCTGAGTCCGCAACCGATGGGCGTCGCAGAAGAGCACGGTTCGGAGTCGAGAGCCTGGTTGTGCGCGCTGCCGATGGTGACTTCCCGACCGCTGTGAACGGCGGGTACACCGTCAAGATCACGCATGGTGGCTCCGCACCCCCTTTTCAGTACCTCGGGCGAACCCAGAGCCCCCCTGTTCCTGGCGCGGTGACGGTGATCGAGCCCCATGAGGTCGTGAGCTGCCTCGAACAGGACAAAGCCGCCGCTGACGGCCAGGCCATTGTGCAACTGATGTTCCTCGACGCCGATCTCATGCCGGTCGGCACAGGCCGGCCGCGCTTTCACGAGGTGACCTATTCAGACCGCGGCCTCTTCGACGGCATCGCTGCGCTGCACAGGGATTTGGCGCACGGCGAGGACGAGTTGGATCTCGAGTCGTCGCTGATCCGCTTGCTGAACGTCCTGCTCACCAGGCATGCGGATGCTCCCGGCGCAGCGAGTCCGACACTGCGTCCTCGAGCGCTTCGTCAAGTACGGGAGATGCTCCACAGCCAACTGAACTCCAACATCAAGCTCGACGACCTCGCGGCAGTCGCCGGTTGCAGCAAACGCCATTTGATCAGGAGTTTCCGGCAGGCTTACGGGGTTCCACCGCACCATTACCGGACCCTGTTGCGCTTGGCCGGCGCCAAGTCCATGCTGGCAGCGGGACGACCCGTGGCAGAGACCGCCGCCGAGCTCGGTTACTGCGACCAGAGCCAGCTCAACCGGCACTTTCGGCGGCGGTTCGGCATGAGCGCAGGTGGCTATGCCAGGACCGTGCGGTAGACCTGCGATGTCTTGGCTCGACTGCCACCTTGCCGGCCCCCATGGGAAAGCGCTGACCGGTGGGCCGACTCACCTCCGCTGGAGTGGTCTATCTAGTGCCGTAGCAGGCAACGTTCGCCCTGTCGACGACGGCGCGTAGACGCCGGTCGTCGGCATGGCGGTTGCGCCAGATGATGTAGTGGCGGATCATGCTGCCCTGCTCCTTGTGACTGGCATGGTCGGTGCCGTCCAGGGCGAATCGTGTGCTGGGCCCTCCCATTGATGGAGGGCCCAGCAGTGTGTTGTAGTCGGTGAGCCTGCTAAATCGCGTCAAGGTAGCTCTCGGCCGAGACTCTTGTTCAGCCGGTCGAGAGCCTTACGCGTCTCCGGGGTTGGGACCTGCGTGTAGACGTCCATCGTCACCGAGATCTGCGAGTGCCGGAGGACGCGCATTGCGACGCGTGGGTGAACGTCGAGCGCAGCCAGGAGTGAGGCGCAAGTGTGCCGGGTGTCGTGCACGCGGATGCGCGGGACTTCGGCGTTCCGGCAGCGCATCTCGAACGAGCGGTTGAAGTTCCGCGGTTCGATCGGCGTGCCGTACCTCGTGGTGAAGACGAGGTCCGAGTCCTTCCAGCGCTCTCCCACTTCCTTCTGCGCGTCGTCCTGGACACGGCGACGGTGCTTGAGTGCGGTCACGCACAGCCCGGGGAGCGGAAGCGAGGCAGCCGAGCCTTCCGTCTTGGTGGTGTCCCGGTGGAGAAGCTCGCCTCGCACGCGGTTGAGCTGATGAGAGACCCATAGCTCTTGGCCGGCCAGGTCGACACAGTCCCAGGTCAAACCGAGGACCTCTCCCCGTCTGAGACCGAGCACCAGCGTGAGCACGAAGGCGGCGTAGAGCGGCTCTTCCACGGCCCGAAGGTGTTCGAGGAACCGGCGCGCCTCGTCGACGCTCCACGTGTCATGCTTCCGCTTCTTGCTGCTCTTGTTCGCGCTAGGCAGCGTGGTCAGCGCCACTACGTTTTTGGCGAGCAGTTCTTCGCGGACGGCCTGACCGATGGCGGATCGCAGGACCCGGCGAATACTGGCGATGGTGCCCCGAGACGGGTAGCTCTTGCAGCACTTGCCCTTGGAACAGCACCGTTTGGCTTCCGGGCGCTTGAGATCCTTCTGCTGATCGCAGCAGGTGCAGAGCATCGGAAGCGTGCTCAACCAGGTCTGCACCTCGTGCACGGTCAGCTTGTCGAGCCGCTTCTTGCCGAGCCCGGGAATCATGTAGAGACGGACGAGCGCCTCGTAACCCGCGTAGGTCGTCGGTGCGCGGTTGGGCTTGACGACCTCGGCGAGCCAGCGATTGAGGTACGCCGCCACTGTAGGCGCGCTGGGCCGGGTTTGGCTTGGGCGGGCCGGCGGGGCGGCCCTCGGCAGGATCGGCGAAGCGTTCGCCGTAGGTATGAAGCCAGATCACCCGCTGGCCGAGTCGTACGGCCTGCGCCCACAGTTCGGGGTCAGCCGTGAGCGGCACCCGCACCCCGGGAGTCCGCAGGTCCTCGGCGAAGCGCGCGGTATATCCGCCGTGCGCGGTCACCGCGGCGATGTAGGTGAGCACATCCGGAGCCGCGACGGGAAGGCAGAAGTGGTGAGACAGCAGGCGGACGAGGCCGGGAGCGAGGTTGGGGGCGGGCAGCGCAGAATTGTCCCGGAAGAGTGGCAATACTCGCCCGCCTCGACCATTAGAGTGATGGACATTTGGAACAAGGGAAGTGAACGTCAGTGCGGGACCATTCTCGATCGGATGGGCGTGCTGCTCAGTTGTAAAGATCTGAGCCTCTCCTAAGCCCTGCCAAAGTGCCATCCGTGGGTAGTCGATGACTCGCGAGTCAAGCAGGATGTGTTGGCGATCGAAGCTGCGAACGGCCACCATACTTGTGGAAGCCATCGCGGCTGAGCGTTGCGGCGCGACTCTCGCCGAGGGTGGATGGATGATCGGTGACAACCCAACCGCTGACATAGCCGGCGGACGCGCCGTGGGCCTTCGAACGATCTGGATTAACCGAGGCACCTGACCCGGAGTCGACCACCAGGCCGACCATGTGGTTACCGACGTACTGCAAGCCATCGATATTCTTCAGCGCCACGGCTGATCTGACGACAACGTCGGCCACCCTGACCGCGCGCCGACAACCGCCCCAGCACCGCTGACCTCAGCAGGGTCCGGGGGAGTTGGGCTCTGCATCGCGAGCGCTGACCAGAGGACGGCACCGCAGTTCACGGGGAGTGCTGTACAGCAGCGCCGTACAGCAACACCGCCTTACGCACTCACACCCCACCGGCCCGCACCTACCGCCCGATCAGGGCGCGAGCCCGCCGACCTAGACACTGCCTCTCACTCGTAATGAAGGGGACAAGGGTTCGATTCCCTTAGGCGGCTCCACCTCAGAGGCCCTCCCGGGAGCATCCGGGAGGGTTTTTGCTTGTCACCCTTGCCACAGGGCCCTGACCGCGACCGCCCCAGTCCGCCTCCCGACCGGCTCGACCCGGTGCCGACCGAGACCTGAGATGCCTTCGGTGGTGGACGTTGCCGTCACGGAGCTGCCGACGCTTGGGGCTCAGCAGGCGATATATCAGCTTCCACCGGACTGTCGGGCTTCGGGGCTGACTTCCCACAGCTGGTCCATACTTCCCGCCAAAGGGGAGTAGTGAATCTTGGCGAGAACGGGGTGCTTCAGGCGCTTGAGAACCGCGGTCATCTGACGGGGACTGCAGGCTATTGAGCCCACGCCCTCCTCGTCGGGCATGCGCGGATCAGTACGGGTGAGCCAGTCGGCGTTACATGCCTCAGTGACTCGAACGAATCCAACCATCCAGTCGTACCCGAGTTTCATCGGCTGACCGCCCTCCGGGGTGAAGGTCACGATGCCGCTGATGCTGGGGTCCGGAGTTCCGTCTCCGAGATACCGAAGGGTGCCGAAGGCGACCTTGCCTCTCTCAGTCGCGACACCGGCCCAGAACTGATGGATCGTAGTGGCCCTGGTGCCGTTATAAACAATGCGGACCAGTGTGGGGCCGAGAGTGAAAACGGAAGCGAGGTCGCGAGGAGCACATGCGGTCTTGCCGAGGCCCTTGGCGCTTACGGCGTATTTGCCTGCGTTGTCCTTGGCCTCGCATGTGACCGTTGTCCGGTAGAAGGAGGCCGAGGAGTAGTCAAGCCGGATCTCTTTGGCTCCGGCCATAGGCTTCAGGGCGAAACTCCTGATCCCGTAGTGCATCGTGACCGGCTTGGCTGCGCGCGGCACGATACGGAGTTTTCCCTTCCCGTCCGGCCAGGCCCAGCCGTACGCGACTTTGGGAGAGGAGGAGGCTTGGGCCGGAACGGCGGTCAGGCCGGTCGCGATGAGGCCGAGAATGGCGGTGGAGGCTAACAGTCGCACGAGGTTCTCCCGGGGAAGGCGGTACGGCGCTACACGGGACGCACAGCCTACTGACCCGATACGACATTTACTGGGGTTCAGTCTGGTGACGACATGTTCCCCCCCAAACCTCCCCAGTCCGCTTCTGCGTGACCGGCACATCGTAAAGGCGGGTGGCGCGGATCTGGAGAGCGAGCGATTGCCATCTCGGCGGGTGACATCGTCCTTGAACGGGGCTTTTTAGCCATGCTGCCCAAGTTCTGAGAAAATTCGCCAACGTACATACGGGTCCAGCGGCCATCGAGGAACCGCCTCCCCTCGGAGACCTGCCGTTCGTGCTCGGCACGATCGGCATCGAAGTCATCCGCCATGAGCCTCAGGTAGGCGGCGAAGTCTTGAATGTCGCGAACATGTCGCCGAAAGCGTCCTCCGGGTGTTGTGATCCGGCGAATGTGGCCGTTTGATGGGGATTCATGCTGAGGCTGATGATCGGCCAGTTACGCCGCCAGTCGGTGCGCTCGATGACGATGCTGCTCGGCGTGTTGCTGGCCACGAGCGGGTTCACCCTGCTCACCGGCTCGGTGGAGACCTCACGCCTGCGCGTGACCGGGACCGTGGACGACAACTACCGGAGCACGTACGACGTGCTGGTGCGGCCCAAGGGGAGCCGGGACGCGCAGGAGCTCACGCACGGGCAGGTGCGTCCGAACTTCCTTTCCGGCCAGTTCGGCGGCATCACGCTCGACCAGTGGCGGCGGATACTCGCGCTGCCCGGCGTCGAGGTGGCCGCTCCGGTGGCGATGGTGGGGTACGTCGACGTGACGGCGACCGCCGAGATCGACCTCACGGAGCAGCTCGACCGAGGGGCGCGACGGCAGTTGCTCAAGGTGGACAGGACGTGGACCAGCGACCGGGGACTGTCGACGATCGACGACCCGGGTGACAGGTACGTGTACGTGACCCGCAACCCCGTGCTGTGGCCGCGGTTCACGACGAGCAAGACGAACTTCGTGGAGTTCGCCGGCTACCGCTACGAGGGCCGGAAGGTGCGGGTGGACGACGCGGTATGTGACCGCCCGGGGATGTCGTCCGGCCACCCGGCGGCCGAAGTCCTCCCGGACGGACGGATTCAGCCGATCTGTCCCACCACGCGCAAGCGGGAGCCCGGACGCACCTACCTGACGGCGGCGGACCGGTCCCGCGTGGACGTCTACCAGATGCTGCCGGACGGCGGTTTCCGCACCCGGCTCGGCGACGCTGGCGGTGGGATCATTCCCAGACAGGTCCGGCTGCCGCGCCTGACGCTCCCCGTCAGCTGGCCCGTGCCGCTGTTGCTGGCGGCCGTCGATCCCGTGCAGGAGGCGGAACTGGTCGGGCTGGATCGCGCCGTGGTCACCGGGCGTCACCTGCGCGCGACCGACGGCCCGACGCCGACCAGGTGGGCGCTGTTCGCCGATGTTCCCATGCTGCTCTCGTCGACCGCGCACATCGACGAGCAGCTGACCGCCGGAGTCTCCCGGCTGGACCTGCCGCCGGAGATCGCGAGTCTGCGCGGCGATGAGCTGTGGAAGCGGCTACGGGCGGAGCCGGCCCGGCGCACGTCGACCGTGCGCGTCGACGCGGAGAGCGTCTACCGGCAGGTCGGCGAGCGCCCGATCACCGACCCCGGCGACACGTGGCTCAACGTGGACCGCGTCATCCAGTCCGGCCGCCCACGCTATGGGAGCGGAGAGGGAGTGCTGAAGCCGGATCCCGTCACCGTCGACCTCGACGAGGTGTGGCGGCAGGAGAACTCCCTCGTGGACACCTCGGCCCCCTTGTTCGCGCACGATCGGGCGCTCCGGCCGTTGGCCAAACGCGAGCTGGCCGGCCCCGGTGGCGTGTCCGTATACGCGTTCCCGCGGGTGGTGGGCAAATTCGACGCGGCCGGGCTGACCGAGTTCTCCGCGTTGTCCGCGGTGCCGCTGGAGACGTATCAGCCGGCGAGCGCGACCGGCGCGGACCGGGCCGCGCGGGCGGCGCTGGGGAACCGCCCGCTGCTGCCCAACGGCAACCCCGGCGGCTACCTGGCCACCCCGCCCCAGCTCCTGACGACGCTGACCGCGCTGCCCCTGCTCATCCGCGGCGACGACCCGGCGCAGGAAGCGCCGGTCTCCGCGATCCGGGTGCGGGTCGCCGGGGTCACCGGGCTGGACGATCTGTCTCAGGAGCGGATCCGCGCGGTCGCCGAGAAGATCGCCACCACGACCGGGCTCGAGGTGGACATCACCATCGGCTCCTCCCCGGCCCCGCGCTCGGTCGAGCTGCCGGCCGGCGTGTTCGGCCGCCCCGAGCTGCGCCTGCTGGAGAACTGGACGACCAAGGGCGTGGCGGTCGCGCTGACCAGGGCCGTCGACCAGAAGAGCGCGCTGCTGTTCGGTCTCATCCTCGTGGTGTGCGTGCTGTTCCTGGGCAACGCGGTGGCCGCGTCGGTCCGGGTGCGGCGGCGCGAGCTGGCCGTCCTCGGCTGTCTGGGCTGGCCGGCCGGGCGGCTGGCCGCGCTGGTGATGGGGGAGGTGGTGCTGGTCGGCCTGGTGGCCGGGGTCCTGGGCGCCGCCGTGTCCCTGCCGCTGGCCGCCGCCACCGGCATCGAGGTGAGCGCCGGACACGCGCTGCTGGCCGTACCGGTCGCCTGCGGGATCGCCCTGCTCGGCGGGCTGGTGCCCGCGCTGCGCGCGGGGCGGGCGCACCCGATGGCGGCGATCCGTCCCCCCGTGGTCACCCGCACCCGGGCGCGGCGCGCCCGGACGGTGTACGGCATGGCGGTGGGCAACCTGGTCCGGGTCCCGACCCGCAGCCTGGTCGGCGTGCTGGCCCTCGCGGCCGGAGTTGCGGCGGTGTCCACACTGCTGGTGATCACCTGGCGGTTCCACGGCGAGGCCCAGGGCACGCTGCTGGGCGACGCCGTCTCGCTCCAGGTGCGCGGGGTCGATCTGGCCGCCGCCGTCACCACGGTGGCGCTCGGCGTGTTCGCCATCGCGGACGCCCTCTACCTGAGCGTCAGGGAACGCAGCGGCGAGCTGGCCGCGCTGCGCGCGTGCGGATGGTCCGACGGGGAGCTCGGCCGCCTGATCGTCACCGAGGGTGCGCTGCTCGGCCTGACCGGTGCGGTGCTCGGGGCCGGTCTCGGCCTCGGTGTGCTGGCCGCGTTCCTGGGCGGCCTCACCTGGGCGACCGTGAGCGCCACGCTTCCGGTCGCCGCGGCCGGAACCGCGTTCGCGGTGCTGGCCGCCGCCGTCCCCGCGCAGCTCATGCGCCGGCTGCCGCTCGCCGCCGTGCTGGCGGAGGACTGAGACCGTCGATGAGGCACGTGGATCCCGCTTCACGCCGACCGCGCCGCGCGCGGTCCTGGGCGCGACCGGGCGCTGGTGGTCGTGTCAGGGTCGCGGGACGATGTGGGCGAGCGGGACCGGCTCCGAAAACCCGCGGCGAGGGCGGAAAGGTGACGATGGAGACGCCTACGACCGGCACCCGGCGCGGTGTCGAGGTGACGATCAGGGGACTGGCCAAGCGGTTCGGTCAGGGAGACGGCCGGATCGTCGCCGCCGACGACGTGTCGCTGCACGTGCCGGCGGGGCAACGGGTCGCCGTGGTCGGTGCTTCGGGCTCCGGCAAGTCCACCCTGCTCCACCTGATCGGCGGCATGGAACGGGTGGACGGCGGCACGATCACCGTCGGGGACCGGGAGGTGACCGCGCTCGGCCGCCGTGAGCTGTCGGTCTACCGCCGCAGCGTCGGCTTCGTCTTCCAGCGGTTCCACCTGCTGCCCGCGCTCACCGTCCTGGACAACGTCCTCGCCCCCGTGCTGCCCCGCCGGTTGGACTTCGACCGTACGGAACGGGCCCGGCAGCTGCTCGCCGCCGTGGGCCTGCTGGACCGGGCGCACGCCGTGCCGTCGCAGCTGTCCGGCGGGCAGCAGCAGCGGGTCGCGGTGGCGCGTGCGCTGATCGGCGACCCGCGGCTGATCCTGGCCGACGAGCCCACGGGCAACCTCGACTCGGCCACCGGCCGGGAGGTGATGGAGCTGGTCGATCGCCTGGTCGCCGAGCAGGGGCTGACCCTGCTGGTCGCCACCCACGACGACGGGGTGGCCGCGCACTGCGATCGGATCATCCGCATCCGGGACGGCCGGATCGTCGACGACACCGCGCGCTGACCGCAGCACGCTGGTGTGTCCGGCCCGGTGCTCGGCGACCGCCAGGCGGTCGAAGGGCGACGGTCGACCCAGTCGATGACGAGCCGGCGCTCGGCGACGCCGGCTGCGAGCGCGACGGCATTCCGGTGGTTTCCACGCCGCCTTCTTCGGTTGCCCGTCATTGTTCCGTAAGCATTCGCGAGCCCGGGCGGCGGTACGGTCGCGATTGTGCTGGTGAATGTCCTTCCCGGCGCGGACCTCGATTCGCCGTGCCGGGAAAACAAAGGTGCGTGATTCCGCCGTGAAGAAACGCGTCGAAACGCTGATGCGCGGCCTGCCCGGCCGCTTCGCCAGTGGGCTGCACTCCGAACGGGTGGCCGCCCGGCTCGGCCTGTGGCTCGGAATCAGCTTCACCGTCGCCTTCGCCACCGGCCTGTTCAGCCACTTCATGCAGCATCCTCCCGGGCGGCTGACGTGGCCGTCCCGGCCGGTCGGGCTCTACCGGGTCACGCAGGGCCTGCACGTGATCGGCGGGCTGGCGACGATTCCGCTGCTTTTCGCGAAACTCTGGACCGTTTATCCCAGACTGTGGCAGTGGCCGCCCTTCCGGTCGCTCTCTCACGCCGTGGAACGCGCGCTCGTGCTCGTTCTCGTCGGTGCTTCGCTGTTTCAATCGACAACCGGATTGCTGAACGTCTCGTACGCCTACCTGTGGCCGTTCTCCTTTCCGGCCGCGCACTATTGGACGGCATACCTCCTGTACGGGGCCCTGGTCATTCACGTTGTGAATGAATGGGCGAAGGTGCGCAGGCAGTTGTGGACGCGGGAAGAGGTCGAGCCACGGGAGGCGGTCACGACGCGGCGGCGTTTCCTCGGCACCGTGGCCGCTGCGTCGGGCCTCACCGTCCTGTTCACGGTGGGCGAGACGTATGTGCCGCTTTCCGGGTTCGCCCTTTTGGCGCCGCGCGACCCGCATACCGGTCCGCAGGGCCTGCCGGTCAACAAGTCCGCGGCCGCGGCGGGAGTGACCGCGGTGATCCACGATCCCGGATACCGGCTCACCCTGACCGGCGCGGTGCGCACGCCGCTGTCCCTCGCGTACGACGACCTGCTGCGGCTCCCGCAGCACACCGTCCGGCTGCCGATCGCCTGCGTGGAGGGCTGGAGCACCGAGGCCGAATGGTCGGGCATCCGGTTGCGCGACCTCGCCGCCCTGGCAGGTGTCGCGCCGGACGCCGTGCTCACGGTCGAGTCGCTGGAGAGGGGCGGGGGCTACCGGTCGAGCGAGGTGAGGCCACCGCACTGGAACGACCCGCTCACGCTGCTGGCTTTGCGGATCGACGGCGCGCCGCTCGCGCCCGACCACGGTTTCCCCGTACGGCTGATCGCGCCGAACAGGCCGGGCGCGCTGCAGACCAAGTGGGTGTCGAAGGTGGTGGCGGCGTGAACGTGGCGCGTTCGCTGGGGTACGGCCTCGGCGGCGGACTGGTCGTGGCCGGGATCGCCGGCCTGGTCGTGGACGCTCGTCTGACCGACCCGCTCGGCTGGGCCCTGTGGTTCGGCGGGTTGATCGTGGCGCACGATGGAGTGCTCGTGCCCCTGGTCCTGCTGACCGGCGTCGCCACCGGGAGGCTGCGCGAGCCGTCGCCGGTGCGGGCGGGGCTGACCGTCGCGGCCGTGCTGTCCTTCCTCGCCCTGCCGATGGTCGCGGGCATCGGCCGACGGGCCGACAACCCCTCACTCCTGCCGCTGGACTACGGGCGGAACCTGCTCGTCGTGCTGGGTCTGATCGCGCTCGTGACGGCGCTCACCGTGATCGCCCTGCGGCTTCGGGAGAGCCGCCGGCGCGGATAGAAGCCCGCTCAGCCGGTGGCTGGTCGCGGTCACGGCGTCGATGAGGTCCCGGTAGGGCTCGTCCCACGGGTCCTTCAGCCCGAAGCTTCAGGCGTATGACACTAGGTTTGTGGGCGTGATCAACGGAACGGTGGAACCGGGTTTCGAGCAGGTGCGGGACGTGTTCGCCGATGTGCTGAAGCGGCAGGCCGCAGGAGCGGGGGCGGCGGTCGCCGCCCAGGTCGACGGCCGATGGGTCGTCGACCTGTGGGGCGGGCCCGGCTGGTCACGCGACAGCATCGTCATGCCCTACTCCGTGACCAAGCCGTTCGCGGCGGTCTGCGCGTTGCTCCTCGTGGATCGGGGCGTGCTGGATTTGGACGCTCCGGTGCAGCGCTACTGGCCCGAGTTCACCGCGCCGGCGACCGTACGCCATGTCCTGTCGCACCAGGCCGGTGTGGTGGCGCTGGACCAACCGGTGCCCACCGAGACCTTCTACGACTGGGATCGGATGTGCGCGCTTCTCGCCGCGCAGGAGCCGTCGTGGGAGCCGGGCACCGCGCACGGCGAGTCGGCGTTGTTCTACGGGCACCTCGTCGGTGAACTGGTCCGGCGCCTTGACGGGCGGACGCTCGGCCGCTTTCTCGCCGAGGAGGTCTGCGGCCCCCACGAGCTGGACTTCCACATCGGCCTCGGCCCCACCGAACAGGCACGGGCGATCGAGCTGACCGGCTTGACCCCGGCCTTCCGGGCTGCCGCACTGGACGGCAAACCCGACCTCTACCACCGTGCGATCGGCAATCCGCCCGGTGCCCAGGACCCGGCCGTGGTCAACTCGGCCGCCTGGCGGGCCGCCGAGATCCCCGCGGTCAACGGCCACGGCACCGCCCGTGCGGCCGCCGGGTTCTACTCCGCGTTGCCGCGGCTGCTGTCAGCCGACCTGCTCGCCGAGGCCACCACCGGTCAGTGCTCGGGAACGGACGCGGTTTTCGGGGCGCGGACGACCTGGGGGCTGGGCTTCGGCGTCGACGGCGACGACTACGGGATGGGCGGCCTGGGCGGCAACTACGCCGGAGCCGCTGCCGGCTACTCTTTCGCCTTCCTCACTGGCCATGCCGGCGATTTCGACCGCGCCACCGACCTGGAGAACACTCTGCGCGCCGTTCTCGGGCTGGGCCCGATTGCCGAATAGCCCTTCTCAGCTCAGCGCCTGCCTCAGGAGCGCCGCGATCCGCGCCTCGACGTCGGCGGTGATCTCGGTCAGCGCGTACGAGGCCGGCCACATGGCGCCTTCGTCGAGGGTCGCCTCGTCGCTGAAGCCGAGCGTCGCGTAGCGGGCCTTGAACTTCGCCGCGGACTGGAAGAAGCAGATCATCTTGCCGTCGCGGGCGTACGCCGGCATCCCGTACCACAGCTTCGCCGTGAGGTCCGGCGCGCTGGCCTTGATCAGGGCGTGCAACCGCTCGGCGATCACACGGTCGGGCTCCGCCATCTCGGCGATCTTCGCGAGCACCTCGCTCTCCGTGTCGGCCGTCTTGGCGCCCCGCCGAGCGCTCGTCTTCAGCTCCTTGGCGCGCTGCTTCATCGCGTCGCGCTCTTCTTCGGTGAACCCGTCGTACTTCTGGCCCTTGGCGGTGGTGGTCTTCGTGGTGTTCGACATGACGACGTCCTCTCTCTGCGATGAGTGGCTGGGGTTGGTGGTGGGCGGGAGCAGTGTCACCACTGGCCCGCCTGCTGGCGGGTCGGCACGTTGAGCCGGTTGAAGGCGTTGGCGATCGCGATGTTGAGCAGCAGTGCGGCCAGCTCCTTCTGGTCGAAGTGCTTGGCGGCCAGGTCCCACACCTGGTCCGGCACCGGGTCCGCCTGGTCGGCGAGCCTGGTCACGGCCTCGGTCAGGGCCAGCGCGGCGCGCTCCTCGTCGCTGAACCACGGCGTCTCCCGCCACGCGGCGACGGCGTGCACCTGGTCCGCGGTCACCCCGTGCCGCTGGGCCTGGTGGACGCCCCCTGCCACACATGGGGCGCAGCCGTTGATCTGGCTGGCCCGCAGGTGGCTCAGCGCCAGCAGCCTGCCGTCCACTCCGGCACCCGCGACGGCCTTGTTGACCGCCATCAGGGCCTCCATCGCCCCGGGGATCAAAGCCGCCGGGTTCGGCATGCGCTCGGTCGACATCGCTTCTCCTTCGCCGCGGGTGTTTCCGACAGGAGCAATACGACCATCGGCGTGCCGGGGCCCGCATCGTCCGTGGGACACCGTGGGACACGCGGAACCCGGCTGAGCAGCGCGAACGTACCGCCGATCCGTCCGTGTGGGCCGGGACGGGTACGGTGTTCCACGTGTCCGGCCCCCAGGAGCGACTGGTGGCTCAGCTCGCCAGGATCAAGGAGCTGAGCGGGCTCAGCCTGCGTGCCCTTGCCCGCCAGACGGGTCTGAGCAGCTCGTCGTTGTCGCGGTACCTCACCGGCCAGCTCGTGCCGCCGTGGGAGGCCGTCGTGGCGCTGTGCCGCGCTGTGAGACGCGATCCCCGGCCCCTGCGCGCGCTGTGGGCCGAGGCGGCCGAAGCCGGCGCGGCGCCCGCCCGGCGCCGCAACGACCTGCCGGCCGACCTGTTCGACTTCACCGGCAGGGAAGCGGAGTGCGCGCTGGCCGAGGAACTGCTGCGCACCACTGGCGCGGTCGCGATCGACGGCATGGCGGGCGTGGGCAAGACCAGCCTGGCCGTGCATGTGGCCCATCGGCTCGTCCCCGCCTATCCGGACGGCGGGCTCTATCTCGACCTGCAGGGCTTCACCCCGGGTCAGGAGCCACTGGAGCCGCACGCCGCGCTGGGCAGGCTGCTGGACGCGTTGGACGTCACGCACCCCCCGCCCGGCACCGCCGAACGCGCGGCGCTCTGGCGGTCGGAGCTGTCCCGCAGGCGGATTCTCGTCGTGCTCGACAACGCGGTCGACGCGGAGCAGGTGCGCCCACTGCTTCCGGGCGCGGGGAAGTCCGCGGTCCTGGTGACCAGCCGGCACCGGCTGGTCAGCCTGGACGGAGTGCCGCCGGTGTCCCTGGAGCCGTTGACCGACGACGACGCGGTACACCTGTTCGGCCGGGCGGCCGGGCTCTCGCTCACCGAAGAGGAAGCGGTGGGTCAGGTGCTGCGGCAGTGCGGCGGACTTCCGCTGGCGCTGCGGATGGCGGGCGCGCGGCTTCGCCACCGTCCGGGCTGGACGGTGGCCGTACTGGCCGAGCGGCTGCGCGCCACCCCCAGCCGCTTCGACTCCGCCTTCGGCATGTCGCTGCAGCAGCTCGACGCGGTCCAGCGCCGCATGTTCCGGCTGCTGGGCGTGCTTCCTGGGGCCGACTTCGACGCGGCGGTGGCGGGCGCGCTCACCGACATGCCGCCCGACCGGGCCGACGCGGCGCTGGAGGAGCTGGTCGACGCCCACCTGGTCCAGGAGCCCTCGCCCGGGCGCTACCGGATGCACGATCTGGTCCGGCAGTACGCGGCGGACATCGCCGCCGACGAGGAGCCGCGGGCCGAAGCCGCCCTGCGCCGGGTCCTGACGCACTATCTGGCGCAGGCCGTCGCCCACGATCAGGCGCTGCCGTCGCCGCACCGCAAGGAACCCTCCCCGGGAGATCCGGCGAGGGCCATGGCCTGGTTCGACCTCGAGTACGTCAACCTGGTGGCGTGCTTCGACGCCGCCGTACGGCTCGGTGTGGACGAGGTGGTGGCCGAGCTGCCACAGGCCATGCGGGTCTGGTTCTTCCGGCACCGCGGCACCGACGACCAGGCACGCCTGCTCGAAGCCGCCGCGGCCGCCGCGGGGCGTCTCGGCCGCGACCGGCAGCGGGCTTCGCTGCTCGCGGACCTCGGATACGTCCGGGCCACCGCCGGACGTCTCACCGAGGCGCTGTCCGCCTACGAACTGGCCGAGCAGTCAGGGCCGGACGACGACGTCGCGGCCGCCCTGGCCCTGCGTATCGGCATGGTGCGCCGGGATCTCGGTGACCTCGAAGCGGCACAGACGCACTTCCGCCGGGCACGCGAGCTGTTCGAGAAGATCGGGCGCCACGCGGGGCGGTCCCAGGCGCTGGCCTTCGACGGATGGGTGACACTTCACCTCGGGCGGCGCGGCGAAGCTGTGGAACTCGCCCGGGCATCCGTCGCCCTGGCGGACGGGCCCGCACGGATCACCGGGCTGGTCACCCTCGGCCTCGCACTGGCGCCGGACGACCCGGCGGAGTCGCTGCGAACGCTGTATGACGCGTTGCGGCTGTCCGAGCAGCACAATCTCCAGCACAACCAGGCGTGGTGCCACAACTATCTCGGTGTCGCGCTGCGGATCACGGGCTCGCCCGCCAAAGCGCTCGAACACCACCGGCGGGCCTTCGAGCTGCTGGAACCGCTGGCCGAGGTACAGCTGGAGATCGATTGCCTGCACACCTACGCCGAGACGTGCCGCGCGGCGGGCCGCTATGACGAGGCGCTGGCGCTGCTCGACCGCACCATCGAGCTCGCGCGTGAGCTGGGCCGGCCGTACGACGAGAAGCTCGCCCGCGCGGCGCGTGAGACCGCGCGCGCCGCGGCCGGGCACCACCGATGAACTGGCGGTTGTTCAGTCCTCGGTGCGGTCGAACCGGGCCTGTAGCGCGTTTCTCAGGTTGTTCAGTATCCCTTGCGGTTGGGGTCGTCGTCGGGGGTGAGCAGGACGGCCTGGTCCCCCAGTCGGATGGCCTCGTTTACCACATTTATCACACAAACAGTGATTTGGCCGATATAGTCAAATGGCCGAGCATCATCCCCTAATCAATGAAGATCCTCGGCGCAATCCGTTGTCGGCACGTACGCCGACAACGGATTCGAACGGCCCTTGATGAGCGTGCCGGTGGGCTACTCGTCGCCGATTTCGAGGCAGGCCAGCCGCCGGAGTATCTCGATATCGGCGAGGTCCTTCTGCCGCCATGGCCGTCCGTTGCGCAGGTGCGGGAACTGCTCTTTCATGGCGAGCATGCCCGAGACACTCATGGCCGGCACCGGCGTGCCATGAAGTGCCACGGGCTCATCGCCGAAGGATCCCGGCGGAAACAGCCAGTCGGACCATCGCCCCAGGGGACTGAACGATCCATCCGGCCGCCGGTCGAAGTAAGCGGTGCTGAAGAGCACATCGTCCAGCGCGAACTCGCAGGACTCCTCTGGCGGTTGAGTCGTCAGAGCCGTGGCGCCGGCTTCCACGAGTATTTCCTTCGACCGCTCGGCGTGAATACGTTCAACCCAGAATTCCACGTCACCGTGCTCGCGGGTGATCCGGCCGATCCTCGCATCGAGTCCCCAGCCCCCGAACAGCCATGCTGGGATGTCGGCCGCCTGCATGACCGCGACGACCCTGCGGATAACACGCAGTTGCCCTTCGGCCTTCTCGTCCATGATTCGATCCTGTCATGCAGGATGGCCTTCCCATACTCGTTCGCCGGTGCCGGCTTCGGGCTGTCCGGACCTGACGATTTCTGCTAACGGGGAAGCATGCCATTTGTGATCATATTGACGCCGAACCACCCCCAATACACCCGGTGGTGCTGGATCAGCCCGTCGCGAATCTCCATGACCTCGACGATGTCCATCTGCTCGCCATCGGGCGTCTGGCGGGGATACTCCCAAGTCAAGGTCGTCCCGTCCGACAGGAAGCCGGTGCGGAAGCGGCGTCGCTGCGGCGGGTGGTGGGCGAAGACCCGCTCGACGAACCGGCGGAGCTCGTCACGACCGCGGATCACCCCCTCCTCGACGCCGAGCAGGTAACACACCAGTGGGCTCTCCAGGGTGGCGTCCTCGTGATACAGAGCCATCGCCGCATCCAGGTCCTTGGCCCCCAAGGCCTCATCCCAGGCCTGGAAAACGTGCTCGACAGTCGCATCGGCGTACTGGTTCGTCATCCGGCTACTCCTCGGAATGGTCGTTTCCATGGATGCGGAAACCCTATGCGCCAACTCTTTCGATCAGGGTCGAAGGATGCCTCGGAACCCACCCGAGCTTCCGGCCCGGCAGGGCACCACGTGTCATTTCCGGCGACTGCTGACGCTTGAGCCATATTTAAGGTGCTTTCCCCGGTCGGATCGGTTAAATTGAGGGCCGCGAGGAGGGATGAATGTGCCGGGCGGACTGACGACCTTGTGGCGGCCGACCGGGCCGGAGGAGTTGGAACTGGTCCGGCGGTCCGGGTGGCGGGTGTGGCCGCCGCGGCTGCCTGAGCAGCCCATTTTCTATCCCGTGCTCAACGAGGACTACGCGATCAGGATCGCGCGCGACTGGAATGCTCCCCGCCACGGAGTGGGCTACGTGACGTGTTTTCGGGTTTCCACTGAGTTCCTGGCTCGTTATGCGATACGGCAGGTCGGCGGGGAGACGATTCTCGAACTGTGGGTGCCCGCCGAGGAACTGGACGAATTCAACGCGCACATCTCCGGCCTCATCGAAGTGGTGCACGAGTTCCGGCCGGACCTCGACAGGAGATGAGACGGCGGCGCGGACGCGGCCAAGCATGTCGTGATCACAAGTGAGGGGTGTGCCGGGGATGACGAGCCAACACGGGGTGGACCGGCCGGAATCCGTTGTGAGACGCCGGCGCCTGCACCGGGCCGTCTTCGCCGCCGCCGGGGCCTACAACATCGCCTGGGGCGCGTACGCGGCCCTGGACGCGCAGTGGCTTTTCCGGTTCGCGGGGATGCCGCTCCAGAACCATCCGCAGATCTTCACGACCCTGGGCATGGTCCTGGCGCTTTACGGCGTGCTCTATCTGGACGTGGCGTTGCGGCCCGAGCGAGGCTTCCTGATCGCGGCCGTGGGGCTGGCGGGCAAGATTTTCGGCCCGCTCGGCTGGCTGTGGCTCTTCTCCTCGGGCCAGTGGCCGATTTCCTCCGGCATCCTCGTGGTCACCAACGACCTGGTGTGGTGGATCCCGTTCGTCGTCTATCTCGTGGACGCCTGGCCGAACTGGTGGCGCGACACCAGGGCGGTGGAGGGCCTTCGAGATTCGGGGGATGCGTAGCAGGGGACCGGTGGCGGGTGGCTGCCGGATGCAGCGCGTGATGCCCCGATATGATGAAAAATCCGACGTGGCGGTAATTCAATCCATATGTAATACCCGGTCGCGTCAGGGTCTTATTACCTGGCATTATTTGTGGCCACCCCCTCTTTACAGGCCCTGTCGCCGAGCGTTCAATCGGCAGTGACAGTAAGACGCTCGATCATATTCAGTGCGGAATTCTCCGCGCTTCTTCAGAGCCTGACAGAGCTTCTCTCCTGAGGCGGCCGATCCGGCGGGCGTCCCACTGGCCCGTGCCGCGCGATACACGATCCGATTCTGAGGCGCTGCTCCGTCTCGCCCTCGAATACGCCCGGCCCCGCGCCCACGTGTTCCTCGACATCCGGCGGCTCGAATCGCCGGCGCCCGGAACGCGCCCACCGGCCCGTGGCCGGCGCCTCGCCGACTCGAAGAGTTCACTCACGCGTCGTCATGCGCCGATAGTGCCGGCGAAAAGAGAAAGGAAAGCCCATGGCACCCGTCATCACCTCGCTCAGCGCGGCCCCGCAAGGCACCAACCAGGGCAGTTACGGCCAGACCCTCACGATCAACGGCACCGGCATGACCGGCGCCACCGCGGCCAAGATCGGCTCGCGGACGGTCCCGGCGACCGCCAACCCCGGCGGCACGGCCGTGACCTGCACCCTCCCCTCCGGATGTGGCCCGGTGAGTGTCAGCGTCGTCGCCCCGAGCGGGACGAGCAACTCGCTGCCCTTCTACTACATCGACTCGCCGTTCGTCTCCTCGCTGACGCCGGCCGAGAACTCGGCGCAGGCGCCGGACGGCGTCACGATCACCGGCGAGACCCTGCTCACGACCAACCGCGTCCGGTTCTCCGGGACCGACGCCACACTCGCACTGCCCATCACCTCCGACGCCTCCATCGTCGCGACGCCCGCCCCCGTCACTCCGCTCGGGGCACCGCCCTGGTTCCAGTCGCTGAACCTCGAGGTGCGCACGTCGGGCGGATCGTTCACCCTTCCCAACGCCGCCCTCCTCTTCGACACGCCCACGATCACCGCTCTGGACCCGATCACCGGCACCGTCGGCACCCAGGTGATCATCACAGGGACGGGCTTCGTCGGATCGGCGATGAGCGTGACGTTCGCCGGCGTCGAGGCCGACTTCACCATCAACTCCGACACGCAGATCCTCGCCTTCGCCCCGACCAATCCCGTCGGTGCGGCCGACGTCGTCGTGACGACTCCGGGCGGGCCCAGCGCGCCGGCGACGTTCACGTACGCATAGTCGCCGCCGCCGTCCCGGGTACGGCGGGCGGCTCTTCGCGGCCTCCCTGGAACAGACGCGTGCCTTGACCGGCGTCGTCCGGTCAGGGCACGCGCCCGCATCGAAAGGACGTGAGGTCATGGCTCCGGTCGTCACCGGCGTGACGCCCAGCTCCGGATCGACCGTCGGCGGCACCCCCGTGACCGTCACCGGCAGCGGATTCGTGAACGTCGGCGCCGTCCGATTCGGCGGCGCCCAGGCGGTCGGCGTGAACGTGGTATCCACCACCACGCTCACCGCGATATCGCCTATGGGAGCCGGAACCGTCAGCGTGACCGTCACGGCGTCCGGCGGGACGAGCCAGCAGCTCGTCCCGTTCACCTACGTGAACGCACCGGCGCCGGTCATCACCTCGCTGAGCCCCCGGGAGGGACCGGTAGCCGGTGGCACGACGGTGACGATCACCGGCAGCGGTCTCACCGGCGCCACCCAGGTGCGGTTCGGGGCACTGTCCGCCTCGTACACGACGAACTCTTCGACGCAGATCACCGCCACCGCGCCGGCGGGCATGGGCCCTGTGCTCGTCGCGGTCACCACGCCCGGAGGCGTGAGCATCCCCCTGCCGTACTGTTACACCGCCGCGAGTGCCCCCATCCCCTTCGTCGCGGGGGTGGCACCCGGCCAGGGCCCGCTCGCCGGCGGCACGCCCGTGGTCGTCACCGGCATCGGTCTGTCAGGAGCCACCGCCGTCCGGTTCGGAGCGGTGCAGGCCGTCTTCGTGGTGGTGACCGACACGCAGCTGGCCTGCACGGCGCCCGCAGGTGCGGGAACCGTCGACGTCACGGTCGTCGCGCCTGGGGGAACGAGCGCGACGAGCGAGCTCACCTCCTACACCTACGTCGTCATGCCGACGGTCATGACGCTGTCCCCGGCGCAGGGGCCCGTGACCGGCGGCAATCTCGTCACCGTCATCGGCTCCGGCTTCACCTACGCGACCGATGTGCACTTCGGCGGAGCCCCGGCGCCCTTCTCGATCGTCTCCGACACACAGATCGTGGCCACGGCGCCAGGCGGCGCGGGGACGGCCGGTGTGACCGTGGGCTCGGCCGGTGGGGCCAGTGCTCCCGCCGCCTTCTACGTGTACCTGTGAACGTACTTGGCGTCGCCCGGCGCATGGTGGCGAACAACGCGTGTAGCCGGAACCCTCGCCTCGATGCAACCCGCAGACAAGTATGCGTACTACGTCATTGCGGAAGCAATGGGAGATTCCGAGCATCGGTGATCTGAATTCGGCGACGTCTACACCTATTCAGCAACCGACAAGGTAAAAGCGGCCGTGTCCCGTCTCCCTTCCGGGTGGCCGAGGAATCAGGATGACGCAAGATCAGCCCTCGTTCTGGCATTTCCGCTTGTTGAGGGCGAGTTTGTCTTGCTTGCACCAGTGATTCAGGGGGAGTCAGTTGCGCAGGCCCAGCAACCTTGCCGGGAACGCCATGCTCGGCGTGGTGTTGACCGTCGGCGTCGTGACCGTGGGGGGCGTCTCCGCGAGGGCCACGATGGCCGGCCGCCCCGTTTCCAACCGCCCGACGCTTCCTCCCACCGCCACGTCTCCGGTCCCGAGACCTGCCCCCGCGGGGAAGAACAAGAACAAGCAGCGGCAGCACGGCCAGGGGAATCAGGCCCAGAGCCAGAACCTGATGCGGGACCTCACGCACATCCTGGCGCCGGTCCAGAAGGTGCAGACGGGCGCAGTGGCGGCGCCTGACAACCGGCAGGCGACCGACTCGCGGGTGAGTCCCCAGACGAATCAGAACGAACTGAACGACACACTGATCAACGACCGGCAGTTGCAACAGGGTCGCCGGGGCCCCAGGGGTGATCACCATGACGCGGGCCGGCGGGGTCCCGGGGGTCGTGCAGGCACACGGGGACCTCAGGGACCACGTGGTCCTCAGGGCCCGCGTGGTCCTCAGGGCCCGAAGGGGGCCAAGGGGGATCCCGGGACTCCCGGCACTCCCGGTGCTCCGGGGTCGGCCGGCCCACCCGGACCTGCGGGGGTGTCCGGCTACGAGACCGTCACAGGACCGCCCACCACCTGCATGCCCAATGACTTCTGCGTCGCCGTCGCCGAGTGCCCCGCGGGGAAGCGGGTGGTGGGCGGCGGCTGGGCCTTTGTCGAGGTTCCGGGGCCGCCGTTCTCCTTCTCGAACCTCGCGAGCGTGTCCGGCGGAGACACCACCTGGCAAGCGCTCTTCTACAACGGCTCTGACACACAGGATGCGATCTTCCAGTCGCGAGCGATCTGCGCCACCGCGTGACCGCGCCGGCCGGGAGGAGCGGAGTTCTGCGCCCTTCTGAACGGCGGGAAAGCGGCAGACGTCCGGTCGCCTGCCGCCGGGTGTCCGTACCGCACGCAGTCCGGCTGTGCCATAGATAGCTGTTCGGCGTTTCTTTCCTGTTCGGCCGGGAGTCATTCCCGGTGTCAAACATCCCCGGTGGACGTTCGCCTCGACGCCACCACCGGGGAGCATCATGGATCCCGCCCTCAGCCGCCGTTCTTTCCTGCTCGCCTCCGCTATGACTACGTCGGGTGTCGCGCTGGAGGTCGCACTGGCCTCCGCTCCGGCCGCCTCCCTGACCGCGGCGCCCTCGGTCACGGCGCCCATGACCACGGTCCGGACCGTCGCCAGGCCGCGCGGCGCGACCGGCTACCGCAGGCTCGCCGACGGGCCCGGGTGGCGGCGGGTGACGCGTACCGAACTGGCCGGGGCCAAGAAGGGCAGGGCCGAACGCCGTACGGCGCTCGCCTGCTTCGTTCAGTTCACCGACCTGCACATCACCGACGTGCAGAGTCCGCAGCGTTATGAGTTCCTGCGGGCGGGAGACCTGGGTTTCTGGCGTCCGCAGGAGGCGCTGACCGCCGTCGGAGCGGTCTCCCTGATCGAACAGGTCAACGCCCTGCGCCGCGGCCCGGTCACCCGGGCGCCCATCGGTTTCGTCATGACCACCGGCGACAACACCGACAACAACTCCCGGATCGAGCTGGAGTGGTTTCTGACCGCGATGACCGGTGGCCGCTTCACTCCCAACACCGGTGACCCGAGCGGGTACGAGGGCGTGCAGGACTCCGGCCTGGGCCTGTACTGGCAGCCCGACTCCGGCATGCGCGACATCGACAAGCGGGTGGGATTCCCGCGTCTGGACGGCTTCCTGGAGGCCGCGATCCGCGAGGTGAGCAGCCCCGGCCTGGCCGTTCCGTGGTATTCCACCGTCGGCAACCACGACCGGCTCTTCGGCGGCTCCTACTCGGCGTCCGGCGGCTTCTTCGCCGACATCGCCACCGGCTCGCGCAAGCTGTTCGCGCTGCCCGCCTCCGAGGCCGGCGCCGTCTACCAGTCGCTGCGCCGGGGCGACCCCACGGGCGCGCGCTTCCGTGCCGCATGGAAGCGCTACAAGGGCAAGGCCCGCACCGTCACAGCCGACGAGCGCCGCGCCCCCGTGAGCCCGCACGCGTACGTCGCCGCGCATCTGGACCCGGCGTACACCGGTGCGGGACCCGTCGGCCACGGATACACTCGCGACAACCTCGACAGCGGCTCACTGGACTACCTCTTCCGGATCGCCGACGGGGTCGTCGGCATCAGCCTCGACACCACCGACCGCGGTGGCGACTACCGCGGGTCCGTCGGCAACCGGCAGCTGGCCTGGCTGGAGCGGACTCTGAAAACCCACGCGGACGACGTCGCGCTCATCTTCAGTCACCATCCGAGCTGGGCCATGACCAACCTCACCCCCAACCCGGCCCGTGCCCACGAGAAGCGCCACGGCGGGCAGGAGTTGCTCGCGACGCTGAAAAGGCACCGCAACGTGGCCGCGTGGATCAACGGCCACTCCCACTACAACAAGATCGTGCCCCATGGTGGCTTCTGGGAGATCTCCACCGCCTCCCACATCGACTACCCGCAGCTGGCGAGGGTCGTCGAGCTGGCCGACAACCACGATGGGACGCTCTCCCTGTTCACCACGCTGGTGGAGTCGGCCGCGCCGCGCCGCACCGACTTCACCGACCTGTCGCAGAACGGCCTCGCCGCGTTGTACCGGGAGCTGTCGTTCAACTCGCCCGGCATGCGGGGCACGCTGGCGGGCCTGACCGCCGACCGCAACACCGAGCTCCTGCTGCGGAAGCGATGACAGGACTTCCCACCCGGCCAGTGATGAGTGAAGATCGCGAGGTGGCCGAACCCCGGACGCCGCACGCGCCGGACGGCGGGCAGGTCCCGCACGATCGGCTGCTGGGCGCGGCCGTCGTCTCCCACCGGCCATGACGCGGGCGGTTCGAGCGAGAAGGCGACCACCATGGCGCTGATGTCCCGTAGCCACTGCGAGGTGAACGTCCACGACGGGACGTTCTTCGTCGTCGATGTGTCGTTCTCCTGGGACCCCTTCGAGCCGTCCGGCCACTGCGGCCTCAGACTCTCGGCCGAGGACGACCTCGTGAGCGTCACGCTCGAAGCGTGGGGCGACGAGCCGGGGGATCAGCGCGAGGCGTGGGCGGATGTCGTCACCCGCGTCCTCCGCTCGGAGACTGGAGAAGTATGCGCGGCGGAGCTGTACACGGACGTGCAGGACGGGTTCCTGCTCCTCGGCGAGCCTGACCGGTCCTGGAACGTACGGGTGTACACGCGGGTGGACGACGAAGCGGATCCGCGGGAGCGGTTCCTGGTCCAGTTCTGGCCGCGAGGGGCCTCGACCTAGATCCAGATCTTCCCTGTGCAGGGTCGGGAGACAACAAGATCCGGCCAACTGTTGGCACGACCGCACGTGTCATGCCGCGCCTGTCGTCCCCGTCGGACGAGTCTTCCCTGCGGTGCCAGCGCCGGTCGCACGGTCTGGTGAATCGCCACGACGAGAGGACGTTCATGATGAGGCACATCCGCAGGATGTGTTACCCCCTCGCCGCCCTGGTGGCGGCGGCTGTCCCGCTGACGCTGTCCGGAGCGGTCCCGGCCGACGCCGCGCCCACCCGCCCCGAGGTCGCGGCCACGGCGGCGCAGCGGGCCGCGGCGCCGAACCCCGCGTCGTGCCCGGAGCAGGTGGCGTTGGTCAACGGCGGTTTCGAGAAGCCCGTTGTCACCGGGACGTGGGCTTCGGTCCCTGACGCCTCGCAGAACACCTCGAACGCGGTGCCGGGCTGGCGGACGACCGCCACCGATCACATGATCGAGGTCTGGAGCCCGCGGATGAACGTTCCGGCGGTCGAGGGCGCGCAGTTCGCGGAGCTGAACGCCAACCAGGTCTCGACCCTCTACCAGGACCGTCCGACCACGCCGGGCCAGAAGCTGTACTGGCGGCTGTCCCACCGCGGGCGTCTCGGCACCGACCAGATGGCGCTGGACATCGGCGCCCCCTCGGGCCCCACCCAGCAGGGGACGATGTCCGACGGCACCGGGAAGTGGGGCACCTACTACGGCACCTACACCGTGCCCGCCGGCCAGACGACCACCAGGTTCGCCTTCCGTTCCATTTCCGCCGCCGGAGGCAACGCGTCGGTCGGCAACTTCCTCGACGACGTCTTCTTCGGCACCCCGCCGTGCGTGGTCGTCACCAAGTCCGCGAGCCCGCAGGGGCCGGTCGACGTCGGCGACGAGATCACCTACCGGCTGACCGCGGTCAACAAGGGCGGCGACGTCGCGCAGAATGTCCGGCTCACCGACAAGGTCCCGGCCGGGACCACCTACGTGCCCGGCTCGCTGCGCGTCGTGAGCGGCCCCAACAGCGGCGCCATGACCGACCAGGCAGGCGACGACCAGGCCGAGTTCGACGCCGCCACCGGTGCCGTCACTTTCAGGCTGGGAGACGGCGCCACGGGCACGACGGGAGGCAAAGTGGCCAACGACACCACCTTGCCGGACGGCATCACCGTGGAGTTCCGGGTCAAGGCAGGCAGGCCGGTCGCGGGCAAGCAGGTCGTCAACAGCGGCACGGTCGCCTACGAGAACCGGCTCGGACCCGAGCCCGAGCCGCTGACCTCCACCAGCGGTGACGCCGTCACCGAGGTCAACCCGGCCGTCGACCTGAGCGTGGTCAAATCCGCGGACAAGACCGAGGTCACCGTGGGCGAGACCGTCACCTATCGCGTCACGGTCGCCAACGCCGGGCCCAGCGACGCCACCGGGGTCGTCGTCAAGGACGCCCTGCCGGCCACCCTCGCTCTCCTGGCGGCCACGCCCTCGACCGGCACGTACGCCGGGGGCACGTGGACCGTGGGGACGCTCGCCGCCGGCGCGACGGCCACACTGGTCGTCCACGCGAAGGCCACCGCGGTCGGGGAGACGGTCAACACCGCGGCCGCCGGTGGTAAGGAGCTCGACCTCGACCCCGCCGACAACAGGGACGCGGTCAAGGTCTGCGTCCAGCGCGAGCCGTTCTGCCCGTACTGCACGCCCGGGAAGTAGGGCACCGGCGAGTGACCGGCTGAGACCGGGAGCCGCCCCGCCGTGGCCCGCGTCCCACGGCGGGGTGGCGACCGCCGGGACTACCGTCGTGCCGAGGACACGCTACGACGGAGAGGATCCCCCATGGCAGGCACTCTTGTGGACGAGCTGTACGAGGCCGAGAGGCGGTTGCAGAACGCGCAGCTCACCGGTGACGTCGAGGAGCTCGACCGGCTGCTCGACGAGCGGCTCGTCTTCACGGGACCGCCGGACGGCCGGCTGCACCCGGAGGCCAAGCAGCTCGATCTCCACAACCACCGCTCGCGTACGCAGGTGATGACGAAGGTGGCCGAGGAGGACCTCACCGTCGTCGTCGCGGGGACGACCGGAGTCACGTGTTTCCTCGGCACCCTCGAAGGCTCCTTCGCGGGCGAGCCGTTCGCCGGGCGGCTGCGCTACACGCGCACGTGGGTGCACACCGGCGAGCACGGCTGGCGCGTCCTGGCGGCCCACGCCAGCGAGGCGTGACGCGAGGCCCGAAATCGCGAGGCCCTTCCGGACCACCCGGAGGGGCCTTCGCGCGTACCGGGCCGGAAACACGCGAGCAAGGGATCGCCGGAAATACACGAGCAACGGGTCGCCGGGAACACGAGACCGGCGAATCGCGGGAAATCCGCGAGCAGCGGATCGGCGGGGGCGCGCGTTCACACTGCATGGACCGTGAATCCCTACGGCTGACGGCGCTCGCGCCGCCCGAGCCGCCTCCCGAGGCCGATCTGGCGGGCCTGTACCGCGAGCACCGGGTCGGCCTGGTGCGGCTCGCGGTGCTGCTCGTCGGCGACCTGGAGACGGCGGAGGACGTGGTGCAGGACGTCTTCGCCCGGCTGCACGGCCGGCGGCGGCCTCCGGACCTGACGCTCGCCTACCTGAGGACCTGCGTGCTCAACGGGTCGCGCTCGGTGCTGCGCCGCCGCGCGGTCATGCTGCGCCGCACGCAGCGGGTCACCGACCTCGCCGACTCGGCGGAGACCGCCGTCCTCATCGGCGAGTCCCGCAGGCAGGTGCTGCTGGCGCTGGCCCGGCTGCCCCGGCGCCAGCGGGAGGCGCTGGTGCTGCGTTACTACCTCGACCTGGCGGACTCCGAGATCGCCCTGGTCATGGGGGTGGGGCAGAGCACCGTCAGATCCACGACCGCACGAGCCCTGGCCAGGCTCCTTCGCGAACTGGGAGAGGACTAATGAGCGAGCGTAGCGAGCGAATCAGGGAACACCGAGCCCGGCGAGGCGCCGAATCGCGCTCCTCCGGCACGGCCCGGCTCCGAGCCGAGGGCGAGGAGAGGGCATGAGCGCCATCGAGGATCGGCTCCGCGACGCCATGGCGGCCCGCGCGCGTACGGTGCCGGACGACGGCCTCGACCACGCGCTGCCCGCGCCACACCGCACCCGGCCGCGCGGCCTCGCGATCGCCGCAGCGGCGCTCGCGGTGGCGGGCACGATCGTGGGCGTGGCACGGCTCGCGCAGCCCTCTCCTGACCCCCGGGAGGCCGGCCTCGCCGCGATTCCGCTGAGCGGCGCCGCGGCCTCGTCCGACATGGTCGACATCTCGGTCTACCTCTGTACGAAGCATCCGGCGTTCGCGAGCTGTAAGGGCCGCGCGGTCACCGACAGGGAGAGGGGGCATATCGAGCAGGCTCTCCGGGCCCGCCCCGATGTGCGGACCATCGTGTTCGAGGACCAGCGGACGGCGCTCGAGAACTTCCGCAGACAGGAGCGGAACGCCGCGTTGCTGAAGGTGGTCAGGGCCGAGGACATGCCCGAGTCCTTCCGTCTGAAAGTCGCGCCCGGCGCCGACCACCTGGCCGTGGCCAGGGCGGCCAAGGACCTGCCCGGCGTGTCCAGCGTCATCGACGAGAAGTGCTCGAGAGAGGAGATCGCCCGGTCGGCGCAACTCTCCGGACGATGCGACTTCCTCGGCAGGCGACGCTGAGCCTGCCCGGCACGCGGAAGGGGCACGGGCGGGATCGCCCGTGCCCCTCATGGCCCTCACCGGCTGTCAGGACCTCGTTGCCCGGCTCACTCACATGCCTCGCTGCTGGAGGAGGAGTGCATCATGGGCCGGCTCAAACTGACCTGCCGGCTTTCGGTGACGTACCGCGTCTCGGTGATCGGGCGCTGGTAGGTCATCATGCGCGTGTAGCTGACCGGACGGCTTTCGCTGACGAAGTGCGTGGACTTCACCGCGTGCGTCTCCGGCACCATCCGGGTGTAGCTGATCGGACGGCTCTCTGTGACGTACCGCGTCTGCGTGATCGGGCGCTGGAAGGTCTCCTGGTGGGTGACCGGCCGGCTCTCCGTGACGTACCGCGTCTCGGTGACGGGCCGCTGGTAGGTCACCTGGCGGGTGACCGGGCGGCTCTCGGTGACGTAGCTCACCACCGGACGCTGGTAGGTGACGTACCGCGTCACCGGACGCGACTCGGTGACGTACCGCGTCTGGGTGACCGGGCGCTGGAAGGTCTCCTGGCGGGTGACCGGACGGCTCTCGGTGACCATGCGCGTGTAGGTCACGGGGCGCTGGTAGGTCATCTGGCGCGTTTCCGTGACCGGACGCATCCGGGTGACGAGCCGCGTCTCTGTGACCGGGCGCTGGAAGGTGACCTGCCGGGTGAACGTGACCGGGCGGCTCTCGGTCACCATGCGCGTCTGCGTGACCGGCCGCTGGTAGGTGATCGTCCGCGTGTAGCTGATCGGACGGCTGTACGACGACCGCTCGGGCAGCGACGACTCGCTCAGCGACGAGCGCAGTGACGACTCGCGCAGCGAGGCCCGTGAGTGGTGGTAGGCGAGGTTGCTCTGGGACTGGTTGCCGCTCGACTCCTCGCTCGATGAACCTTCCTGGGCGCTCTCCCGCCCGTACCCGCTCTCCTCCTCGTACGCGCGTCCGCTCTGCTCGGCCGCCTCTTCCGACTCTTCGCCGAGGCTGGCGCCCGGCTCCTCGGCCCGCGGCGCGCTCAGCGCGGCGGCGAGGCCGGAGGGGTGGGCGGCGGTGGAGGCCGATGCGATGGCCGGCCAGAGCGTAATCGCGGACAGGACTGCCGGACCCAGCAGTAATGAGAATCGAGTGCCGTGCATAGAGATACTCCTCTCCGATCAGCGATCGGGTGTATCTCAATCGTTGGCACCCGGGCCGGAGCCCGTCCAGGCGAGTTGACCCGTCCTAGGCCCTTCGCATCGCCACTTCATGTATTCCGATGGGCGTGTGCCTCGAATATGTGCCGGATGACCGGAAACCGTTTTGCCGTCCGCTGCCGGGCGTAATACCGTCGCACTTGTTGCCGACACGTTTACCTGTTACGCATTGCGTATTTTCCCGGTTGGCTGCGTCGGACTTTCGCTTCCGCGGGTCAGCGACGGGCGATGACGGCGTACCGCTCGTCGTGGATCGGCTTGCCCCACAGCACGGGATCGGTCAGCGGCTCCGCCCGCACGCTCGCGGCGTACGGCCGCAGCACCTCCACGAGGGGCTCGGCGCTCACTCCGCCGAGCCAGGGCAGGGAGCCCGCGCCCGGCACGTACGGCGGGCCGTCCCCGGAGGCCCGCCAGTTGCCCTCGATGAGGATCAGCCGGCCGTGCGGGCGCAGCAGGCTCAGCCAGGTGCGCAACGCGCGTTCCGGCGCGGGCAGGGTCCACAGGAGGTGCCGGGCCAGGACGACGTCGAAGGAGAGGCCGGCGGCGGCCGGAGGGGCGCTCGCGTCCCCGGTGAGGACGCGTCCCGTGAAGCCCGCCGCGGCGAGTTTGCGCCGCGCCACCTCGGCCATACGGGGGGACAGATCCACGCCCACCGGCCGGTGTCCCTGCTCGGCCAGCAGCAGCGTCAGCGAGCCGGTGCCACAGCCCAGGTCGAGGACGTCGGCCGGGGGCCGCGGCATCCAGGACCGCAGCCGTCCCGCCCAGGCCGCGCGGACCCGGAGGTCGCGAAGCCCGTGGTCGGCTTCGTCGTCGAAGGTGTCTGCCTCCGCGTCCCAGTAGGAGGCGATCGACTGGGGATCCAGATCGGGCACGACCGCATCTTGTCACCCGCTGCCGACAAAAGTGGATGCCAAGAGTAACGCGTGTGATGTCCGCAGGGGTCAGACGGCCCACGGGGGTGAACGGTTCACTTCCACGAGGCTCCGCACACGTCAGGACCCCGGCAGGAGAGTCTCCTGCCGGGGTCCCGCACGTGTGGTGCCGGTGCCGGGTCGCCTCTCGGCGAAAGGCACAACGCGGCTCCAGCCGAACGGTAGTCCGCGAAGGCAAATTAGGTGAGGCCCGGGGACACCTGCACACCGGCCACGCTTCATCCAACCACGTGCCCGCCCCTGTTGTTCCCGGGCCACGCCATCTTTTTCCGGTCCGATCTTCGGAGTCCGGTCCTCAACCGCGGAGGAAGAGGGTCTTTCCGGACCTGCCGGGGTAGACGACGACCAGGTGCTCCTCGACCGGGTAGTCGGTGTCGTACTTCGCGGCCTCCTCCTGTTTCCGCATGTAGACGCGCACGCGGTAACGCCCGGGTCCGGCGGCGGCGAGGCCGGGGACGACGTCCGACTCCCCGTCCGCCGGACAGACCAGGGGCACCCTGTCCGGACAAAGATCGCGACGTCGGTAAGTGGACATACCACTTGAAAAGGGGTTGCCCTGCCGCCCCGTGCTCCGGGAGCCTCCCTCCTGTGGAGCGAGTGATTCTGGCCGGGGCGGACGGCGCCCCGGCCTTCAGCTATGTCGAGGACGAGCGGTACGGCCTGCCGTGTGCCGACCTGGTCGAGGTCGTGGGCCCGGGGGCGATCGACGCGATCATGACGAAGCTGCCGGGCTGGGCGGTGGCGGGGCCGGTCGACCTGGGCGAGGCGCTCGTCGCGGGCGGCGCCCGCGTCATGCGGCACGCCCACGAGATGACCTGCGAGCTGCGTACGGCGCCGCCGGCCGAGACCGGCGCCCCCGGCGGCTTCCGGTTCGCGCCCTGCGACCGCTCGGCGGAAGAGGTGTTCGCGGCGTGGCGGGCGGCTTATCCGCCGGGCCACCCGGACCACAGGGACGTGGACGACGCCGCCGCGCTGCGCGACCAGCTCACCCCGTTGCTCGCGGGAAAGATGACGGGCGAGGTCCTGCCCTGCAGCCTGCTCGCCCTCGACGAGGCCGGCGACGTCGCCGGCGGCGTCGTGGTCACCCTCTTCCACGGCCTTCCCTGGGTGGCCGAGGTCTTCCGCCATCCCGCCCGAACGCCCTCCGGCCTCGGCGCACGCATGCTGGCCGCCGTACGGGACAGGGCGGCGGCAGACGGACTGGAGCGGCTGGGCCTGGTCGTTTCCGAGGGCAATCCGGCCAGACGCGTGTACGAACGGCTCGGGTTCACCCTGGTCGCCAGCTCGATGACGGTCGTCATCCCAGGCCGATCGATGTGACGAACTCCTTCAACTCCCGTTCGTAACGCCCGGGATCGGCGTTCCAGGAGCCCGTGTGCCCGCCTCCGCTCGTCCGTACGAGCCTGACGATGTCGGGGCGGGCCTCGGCGAACCGCAGCGCCGGGCCGGTCGGCACGGTCGCGTCGTCGTCGTCCACGTAGAGCAGCGTGGGGATCCGGAACTCGCGGGCGTGCCGCAGGTGGTCGACGTCGTCGAACGACAGGCCGGTGCGCCGCTCGACGGCCCATTCGCCGACCGACACGAGGAAGCCGGGCACGCCCATCTGCTCGGCCCCGAGGGCGATCGGCGCCCGCCAGTCGATGACCGGGCTGTCCAGGATCATGGCCTTGATCGGCTCGCCCGGCAGGTGGCGTACGGCCATCGGCACGATGCCCCCGCCCATCGACCAGCCGTACAGGACGATCCCGGTCGCGCCCCGGCTCCTGGCGTACGTGATCGCCGCGGCCACGTCCTGCCACTCGGTGGCGCCGAGGTGGAACCTGCCGTCCGGGCTCGCCGGGGCGTCCTCGTCGTTGCGGTAGGTGATGCCCAGCACCGGCATCCCCAGGCTGTGGAAAACCGGCAGCACGCGCAGCGCCTCCGCCGGGCCGCCGTTGCGGCCGTGCACGGCGATGACCCAGGTCGTCGAGGTGCCCTCGGTCCGCCAGCCGGGGAAGTCGCCGAGCGGCGAGGGGATCCGCACGTCCTGGTACGGCACGCCGGCGGCGGCCGGGGTCGCGTGGCCCCACAGCCAGCGGTCGAGGTAGGCGTGCACCCCCGGACGCAGCTCGCCGCGGACGACCTCGGTGACCTTCCTGGTCACCGTGCCGGCCCCGGTCGCGATCACCTGTCCCACCAGTGCGTTGCCGTCCGCCCAGGTCAGACCGTACGTGCCGGGGGCGTCCGTGTCGGCGCCGCCCTTGATCGTGACCTGGTCGCCGCTGACGGCCGTCACCTCAAGGGGATAGCCGGAGGTGTGGACGGGGTCGATCACGAGGCCGGAGTAGTACCAGCCCGCGCCGCCGACGGCGGCCACGGCGAGCACCACGACGACGGCGAGCGTCCACAGCAGGCGGCGGCGCCACCGTGTCGTCCTGCGCATGGCCCAGAATCTACTGGGCCTTTTGCAGTTGGTTAAGTGCGGATGACGCCTTTCGTGCGCATAAGGAACTCACCGAGGTAGGCGTCGTGCGGGACCCACGCCGGCATCAGATAGGTGGGGGTGTCGCCCAGGTAGATGTTCCTGATCGTGGGGTCCTCCACCAGGCGGTCGATCAGCTCGTCGTCCTCGGTGATCGCGGTCAGCACCAGCGTGTTCCGCAGCGGCTCGATGCCGTCCGCGGGGCTCCAGGGCGCGAACCACACGCAGGGGAACGACAGCTCGATCCCCGTCTGGGGCGCGTCCGGCCGGTCCACCCAAAAGACGGCCGGCCGCAGGACCGCGGCGCCGTCGCCCAGGTCGTCCACCACGCCGTCGCCGCCGAGCACCGGCGTCGCGCCGTTCACGTGGTCGAGCAGGTACTTCTCGATCGCGTGCGCGTCCGCGACCGGCTGCACGGGCAGCACCGCGCCGTCGTCCTCCGGCGGCAGGCTCGGGATCGCGGCGAGCCGTTCCGCGACGGCCTCGGCCACCGGCGCGGGGTCGCCCTCCACGAAGACGGCGGTCGTGTTCACGCAGGCCGTTCCCCCGAAGGCGCTGACCGACTCCACGATCGTGCCGAGGTGGGACTCCCAGTCGTCCCCGGTGAGCAGGATCTTGGACCGTCCCGGGCCCTGCGGCAGCACCCTGACGTCGTTGCCGTACTTGTTCACGACCTCCTCGCCGCCGTACACCATGGCGAGGTCCGCGTCGCGGATGATGTCGTCGGCCACCGCGTAGTCGGTCGGCAGGAGCACCACCTGGTCCTCGCCGAACCCCGATTCCCGTAACGCCGTGATCAGGCGGTGCGGGGTGAACGGCTCGCGCCGGGAGGGGCGCACCGCGACCCGGTAGCCGAGCGCCAGGGCCTCCAGCCACAGCGTGTGCACGCCCGGGTGGTTGCCCGCCGCGTGTACGGCGAAGACGTCGCCACGCCGCGTCCAGACCGCCTGGCCGTTGCAGGTGAGCGGGTCCCGCCAGTCGTCCACCGCGCCCTCGGGCCGGGCGTATCGGGTGGTGCGGTACGCCTCGCCGGCGCGCCGCCCGATGCCCGAGGTCGCCGAGCGGACCACGGTGATCGGCATTCCCGAGACGCGGCTGACGATGTGCTGGTACTCCTCGGCCGGAACGCCGTTCACCGTGCCCGTCGCGAAGAGCCGTCCCGCGCGGGTGAGGGCCGCCGTCCGCTCGCGGGTCGGCAGGGTCCGCGCCTCGCGCAGGGCCGCCATCGTCCGCTGGACGAACAGCCGCGGCACCAGGCTCAGCTCGGCGACCGGCGGCCCGGTCAGCTCGGTGATCGTCAGCCGGCTGCGGCTGCGGTAGGGCCCGCCCGCGCCCAGGGCGTCGAGCCGGATGAGCTCTTCCATCAGTACACCCCCTCGATGACCTGCTCGTTGTCGAAGACCGGGAGCGGGCCGACGTCGGCGACGGAGTCGCCCATCTGTCCCGGCGGCGGCGCCACGCGGGTCGCCAGGTCGCGTTCGAGGTTGTTGGGCAGCAGGAAGCTCTTGCTGACGTGGTGCATCACCACCTGACCGCGGTCGCCGTACCCGACGACCTCCCCGGTCTCCTGGTCCACCACCGAGAACGTGATGTAGGGCGAGAACGTGTCGAAGATGACGAGGTCCTCCTCCGGTGGCGAGACCCGCTCGCCCAGCCCGCCGAGGATCATCGTGCTGCCGTACGTGCCGTACAGCTTGACCTCGGGGAACACCTCGGTGCGGAGCAGGTAGCGGGTGTCGGGGTCCATGTGCGCGCCGCCCCAGCCGATGGCGGCGATCTTCGAATTGATCAGGTCGACGAGCTCGTTCCTGCGGGCCAGCCGGGTCAGCAGCGGCGGTGTGGTCACCAGGACCCGCACGTCCTGGGTCCGCAGGACGTAGGTGCTCTGGTCGATCAGGTGCTCGGCGTAGCGCTCGGCCTCCTCGCCGCGGCCCTCGGCGATGCACCTCTTCACCCATCGCGGGTCCATGTCGACGGTGAACCGGATGCCGCCGCGTCGCACGGCCTGCCAGCGGACCAGCTCGCCGAAGACGTGCGGCCCGGTCGGGCCGAGCGACAGCCAGTGACCGCCCTCGGGATAGCCCCTCGCCCGCAGGTCCTGCTCGGTGCGGTGCATGAGCCGTTCCATCCAGTCCCGCAGCAGCACGACACGCTTGGGCGGCCCGGTCGTGCCCCCGCTCTCGTACACGCCGACCACGTCGGCGTCCGGCCCGTACCCGCGGGGGATGAGGTCCTCCACCCGGACGTCGCGCAGCTCGTTGGCCACATTGGGGAACCGGCGCAGATCGTCGAAGGTGCGCACGTCCTCGCGCGGGTCGAAGCCAAGCGTCTTCGCCCGCTCCAGCCAGAACGGCGAGCCGGTTTCCGGGCTGAAGTGCCATCGCATCGCGGCCTCGATGAACTCCGGGCCCTCCGGAACCTGGTCGAGCGGGCAGTCGAGAATCGGATCTGCTGCCATATCCCGCCCCTTTGACTTGGAAATCCCCTGAAAAGCCAGGCTATTTCCGGGTGATTCGCTACCAGGTCAAGAGATTTCGGGACTGCGGAAAAGGTTGCGCGAACCCGGCCGGGGGCCGCCGGGCGCGGGCGCCAGGGCGAAGTCCCAGGGGCCGGGCCTCAAGTGCCGGGTGCCAGGGCGGGGTCTCAAGGGCCGGGTTTCACTGCGCGGGGTTTCAAGGGCGGGGTCTCAAGGGCGGGGTCTCAAGGGCGGGGCGACGCGCGCTGCCAGAGCCGGCCGTGGCCCTTGCCGGTCCCCGCCCGGCACTTCGGGCACACCCGCCGCACCTCGTCGGCCGCGCCGCCGGATTCTGGGAAGGAGTCCGGCCAGGGGATGTGGTGGAAGCGGTACAGCCGCGACCGGCTGAGCGCGAGCCCGCACACGGTCTGGTTGGTGCCGGGCCACCAGGCGTGCGCCTCGCCCGCGGGCTTGCGCACGCCGTCCTCGTCCCGCCACTCGCCGGAAGCGGCCACAGAGGGCTCCCCACGCGGCATCGCCCGCCTCCTCACGTCTCCGCCGCATGGTTCCCGTACGAGCCGGGGCGAATCGTCAGCAGGGCACCTTGACGCGGGGAACGCCGGGCGCGAGAGGGGGCAGGGCCCGCGCGACGTCCACTTTCAGGACCGCCCTGGAACCGATCACCGCCCCCTTCGGGGTGCGCATCGTCACCTTTCTCGGCTTCCTGTCCCGTTCGAGCTCACGGCGCAGCGTCTCGGCGTCGATCCCTTTGGACACCCCGCCCCGGACGAGGCGATCGATGTCCGCGTCGCTCAGGGGCCGGCTCGTGAACGAACTCGTCCTGTCGCGGGTCGCCACCGTACGCTCGCCCAGGTAGCGGTAGGTGCTCTTGTCGAAGACGAGCTCGGTCCTGGTGTGCTCCTCCTCCATCGTGACCCCGACGCCGTGCCTGCCCGCCGCGTCCACGGCGTCCGGCACCAAGGTGATCCCGTCGACTCCGGCGGCGATCCGGAACAGCGCCGCCGTGAGAGAGGGGCGGAAGACGCTCTCGCGGACGAAGGTTCCGACGGCTCCCCAGAGCCGCAGATGATCCGGCACGGCCATGGCCTTGGCCGCCTCGATCTCGAGCCGCCGCCGCAGATAGGCCTCGTCGAGGGGCCAGGTGGCCATCCGGGAGGCGGTGACAGGATCGGCCGACGGGCAGGCGGGAGTCTCGGTCAGCGTGTCCGCGGGCTTCCTGTCGAACTGCGGCCGCGGGCTGGGCAGCGCGATGCCCGGAACCGGAGCCGCACTGATCTGGCGTTCCCGGCTGAGCCAGGGTCCGGTGCCGCCGGCCGGGATCCAGCGCTCCTCGGTGCCGGTGACCTGCATGCCGGCACCCTCCATGGACACGTAGCTCATCGTGCGCATCTCGAGGTGGACGTACTCCCCGGGGCGAGGCCGTAGCTCCGGCTCGGCCGCGGCGGTCCGTGCGGCGCGTTCCAGGAGCTCACGCGCGTTCGCCGGGGGCGCGGCCGGCAGCCCGGCGACGCCTCGGGAGTCGGAACCGTCCGGCCGGATCCCGGCCACAAGCACGCCCGCGGTGAGCGCGGCGGCCACGCCGCCCGCAAGCGCGATCTTCAGTCCTGCCCGGGGGACTCGCAGCCGCCGGGCCCGCGGCTGCGGCGCCCGGGCCGCGGCCAGCAGCGCGCCGCGCGCGTCGCGCAGGTCCTCGTGCGAACCCTCGGGCGCCTCGGCCCACAGTCGTCTGACCGCGGTGATCTCATCCATCGTGGCCCTCCTTGTTCGTCAGCGCCTCGCGGATCTTCCTGCGGGCCCTGTTGAGTCGTGAGCGGACGGTGCCGAGGGGGATGCCGAGCGCCCGCGACACCTCCTCATAGGTCAGGTCGGCCCAGGCGACGAGCAGCAGCACATGTCGGTCGCCCGGTTTCAGCGCGGCGAGCGCCGCCGCGAGCGGCCGGTTCACCGCCAGCGTCGTCACCCCGTCCTCCACCAGGCCGCCGGAGACGGTGGCCGGATGGACGCCGCTGCGGACGTACGCCCGGTAGACGGTGAGCTCGCTGCGCCGCCGCTTGCCGATGACGTTGGAGGCGATGCCGTACAGCCACGGACGGGCGTCGGCGTGCCGGACGTCGTAGCGACGCCGGCTCTGGAACGCGGCGAGGAACGTCTCGGACACCACGTCCTCGGCGTTGTCCGGCCCCAGGCGCCGGGCGGCGTACCGGTGCAGGGAGGGCGCGTGCCGGTCGAAGAGCACGGCGAAGACCTCGGGCTCCCGCAACGACCGCTGGATCAGCGCCGTGTCTTCGGCGTCAACGGCCGTGGCGGAATCGGGCATGGATCGTGGGCCTCTTCATCGGTCGCCTTTCGCGACGGCGGGTAGGGTCGCCCGTTATTACCGTCCACTCCCGGAATGGTTCACGGTGCTGCGCGGATCGTCCGACCGGATCGGCGGTGGCGACTGCTCCATACGAACACTTAGCCACTAACCGTTCCTGTGGCTCGGGGATGGGAACGCTTCGGGGCCGGCCGGCTCACCTGCGGGCTCGGCCTGGAAGATCTCGCCTCGGTGGGACCGGCGGCCGGCGGAAAACGAGATGCCGTGCGCAAAAGTGATGAGTAGCCTGCGCGGGAAGCGCAAGACCATATCCGAGCAGGAGATTCGCGGTGGGACACGTCGAGGTCGGGCATCTGACGCATGTGCTGCCGGACGGCAGGATGCTGCTGAACGACGTGTCGTTCCGCGTGGGGGAGGGGGTCAAAGCGGCCCTGGTCGGCCCGAACGGCGCGGGCAAGACGACCCTGCTCCGGATGATCGCGGGTGATCTCCAGCCGGTCGAGGGCACGGTTGCCCATTCGGGCGGCCTCGGGGTGATGCGGCAGTTCGTCGGCAACATCAGGGACGGCCGCACGGTCCAGGACCTGCTGCTCAGCGTCGCGCCGGAACGTGTCAGGACGGCGGCGGAACGGCTCGACGCCGCCGAGCTCGCGATGATGGAGCGGGACGACGAGAAGACCCAGATGCGGTACGCCCAGGCGATCACCGACTACGGCGACGCCGGGGGCTACGACATCGAGGTGCTCTGGGACGCCTGCGCGATGGCCGCGCTCGGCGCGCCGTACGACACAGTGAAGTATCGCGAGGTCGCCACGCTGTCCGGCGGCGAGCAGAAGAGGCTGGTGCTGGAGGCGCTGCTGCGCGGCCCCGACCAAGTGCTGCTGCTCGACGAGCCGGACAACTACCTCGACGTGCCGGGCAAGGTGTGGCTGGAGACGGCGCTGCGCGAGACGCCCAAGACGGTGCTGCTGGTCTCCCACGACCGCCAGCTCCTGGCCAACGCCGCCGACCGGATCGTGACGGTCGAGTCGGGCAACGTCTGGATCCACGGCGGCGGCTTCGCGACGTACGCCGATGCGCGGCGGGAGCGCAACGAGCGGCTCGACGAGCTGCGCAGGCGCTGGGACGAGGAGCACGTCAAGCTCAAGCGCCTGGTGGTCATGCTCAGGCAGAAGGCCACCTACAACGACGGCATGGCCGCGGCCTACCACGCGGCGCAGACCCGGCTGCGCCGGTTCGAGGAGGCGGGGCCGCCCGAGCTCGCGGCGAAGGACCAGGTCATCAGCATGCGGCTGCGCGGCGGCCGTACGGGCAAGCGCGCGGTGATCTGCGAGGGCCTGGAGCTGACCGGCCTGATGAAGCCCTTCGACCTCGAGGTCTGGTACGGCGAGCGGGTCGCCGTGCTCGGCTCGAACGGCTCCGGCAAGTCGCACTTCCTGCGGCTGCTCGCGGGGGAGGGCGTGCGGCACACCGGGCTTGTCAGGCTCGGCGCGCGGGTCGTCCCCGGGCACTTCGCTCAGACCCACGCCCGGCCCGAACTGCTCGGCCGTACGCCGTGCGAGATCGTCATGACCGAGCACGCCCGGCTGAAGAACGAGGCGATGAAGGCGCTGGCCCGCTACGAGCTCGCCGGCCGGGTGGCCGAGCAACGGTTCGAGACGCTGTCGGGCGGTCAGCAGGCCCGCCTGCAGATCCTGCTGCTCGAACTGTCGGGCGCCACGCTGCTGCTGCTCGACGAGCCGACCGACAACCTCGACCTGGCCAGCGCGGAGGCCCTGCAGCAGGGCCTGGACGCCTTCGACGGCACCGTGCTGGCGGTGACCCACGACCGCTGGTTCGCGGCCGACTTCGACCGCTACCTCGTCTTCGGCTCCGACGGCAGGGTGTACGAGTCGCCGGAGCCGGTCTGGGACGAGACACGCGTGGTCCGCCCGCGATAGACGGCCGGTAAAGATACCGGCGGGAGCGCGCGTGTCCCGGAGGTGGCGTCCCATTCAGCGGTTATGACGGCTAAGTGACGCGACGTTGCCACATGACCGTCGCACTCGCCCTCGCCGCGCTGGCGATGGCGTCGTGCGCGAGGGAAGACAAGCAGGAGGGACCGCAGCCGCTGGCCCTCAAGGAGCAGGTGTCCTCGATCGTGCGCTCGGGGGCCGGATACGCGGTGACCTGGGCGGGGGTCCTGAACAACCCCAATCGCTGGCACTTCGGGGAGAACGCCGTCGCCGTGGTCACGGCCGTCGACGCGGCCGGCAAGGAGGTCGTCCACCTGGAGCAACCGCTGGACGCGGTGCCGCCCGGACGTCCGCTGGCCTTCGGCGGTCAGGTTCCGAGCGCCGCACAGCCGGTTCGCGTGAAGATCGACTACCGTCCCGCCTCGTGGCGGCCGATTCCGCGAATCCCGTCGGCGTTCCTCAAGTTCCCGATCTCGGACGTCCGCACCGACAAGCTGAAGGACGGGTCCTACCTCGTCACCGGCTACGTGCTGGACCCGTTCCGCAAGCCGGTCGGCGGCCTCGCCGTCACGGCCCTGCTGCGTGACGCGGCCGGCAAACTCGTCGGCGGGGCCACGTCGTACGTCGACAACGTACGGCCGGGCGCCAAGCGCAGGTTCGTCATCACCGTCGAGGGGGTGCGCGAGCCGGTCGGCGCGACCGACGTGCAGGCCACGACCTGGGGCTCGACCGCCAGGACGTACGAGGACCTGGCCCGGGCCGGAGCCGTTCCGCTGCACACGGTCGCACCGACGACCGAGCCGTTCGCCAAGGACCGCGGATATCCACCGCCTAACGATCGGCGCCAGTGAGCGGCCCACTGCCGATCTTGACAGGGCGGGCGGGTTACCGTAGCGAGATGGCCACCCCCAGGATCGTGCTGTTCGGAGCCACCGGCTTCACCGGCAGGCTCACCGCCGAGGCGCTCGCCGCGCGCGGGGCCCGGCCGCTGCTGGCCGGCCGGGACGAGACGCGGCTCACCGCCCTCGCCGACGCGCTGGGCGGTGACCTGCCCACCGCGGTCGCCGACGTCGGCCGCCCCGAGTCCGTACGGAAGATCGTGGGGCCGGGCGACGTGCTGATCTCGACCGTCGGCCCGTTCGTCCGGTGGGGGGAGGCCGCGGTCGCCGCCGCGACCGAGGCGGGCGCCGTCTATCTCGACAGCACCGGAGAGCCCACGTTCATCAAGCGGATCTTCCAGCGGTACGGCCCCGCGGCGGCGGCCCGGGGCGCCGCCCTGATCACCGCCTTCGGGTACGACTACGTGCCCGGCAACCTCGCCGCGGCCCTGGCGCTGGGCAAGGCCGGGCCGGGGGCCGTCCGCGTGGACGTCGGCTACTTCGTGGACGGCGCGATGGCGCGGCGCGCCAGCGGAGGGACCCGCGCCTCGGCGCTGGGCATGGTCCTCGACCCGATGTACGGCTTCCGCGAGGGCCGCATCGTCCCCGAGCACGGCCGCACCCGCAAGTTCCTCGTGGACGGCCACGTGCGGCACGGCCTGTCCATCGGCGCGTCCGAGCACTTCACGCTGCCGCCCGCGCACCCCGGCCTGCGCGAGGTCAACGTCTACCTCGGCTGGCTGGGCGCGCTGACCAGGGTCGCGGGCGTGCTGGCCAAGGCGACCCCCGTCATCGCCGCGCTGCCCGGCGTCCGGCGGGCCACCGAGGCGCTGGCCGACCGGGTGCTCCGTACGGGCGGCGCGCCCGCGGGGGAGAGCGTGTCGTCGCACGTCGTCGCCGAGGCGTACGACGGGGAAGGCCGCCGCCTGACCACCGTACGGCTCGCCGGAGGCGACCCGTACGAGTTCACGGCGGGCGTGCTGGCCTGGGCGGCGACGACGGCGCTGGCCGAGGGCGTGCACGGCACCGGCGCCCTGGGTCCTGTGGACGCCTTCGGGCTCGACGCGCTCACGCGAGGGTGCGCCGAGGCGGGAATGCGGGAATGACGGTGTCCGTACGGCGGGCCGGAATTTTCACGAATAATTATGTGATGGCTTGATTAATTCCGGCAAATCGACTGGATAGGGCGGCCATATAGTCACGCGACTTCGCCTGAATGGGTGGAGCGTGGAGTTACCGAGCATTTACGCTCCGTTATATGAATGATGGCGTCCTGGTCGAGGCGTTGCGGGCCCGGGATCCGGGAGCGCTGGCCGCCCTTTACGACACCTACGCGGAGAGCCTTTACCGATACTGCCGCACGTTGCTGGCCGGGCCCGACGCCGCCCAGGTCGCGCTGCGGGACACGCTGATCGCCGCGGAGGCCCTCGTCGGCTCGCTGGCCGATCCCGGCAGGTTCCGCCCCTGGCTCTACGCCCTGGCCCGGGGCGAGTGCATGCGCCGCCGTACGCCCAGACAGGAGGACGGGCCCGACGCCGGGCCCGACGCCGGGCCCGGCAACGGGCCGGCTCCCGTCGCGACCGTGCCCTTCCCCGGTCTCGCGGCCGACGGCGCCGAGGCCGACCTGCGCCTCGTCGCGAGCAGCGCGGTGGGGGCGCTGTCGGCCGAGGACCGGGAGGTGCTCGAACTGGCGGCCCGGCACGGGATGGCCGGCCAGGACCTGCCCGCCGTGCTCGGCACCGGCGAGCGGTACGCCGAGGCGCTTCTCGCCGCGGCCACGGAGCGTCTGCGGGAGACGGTGACCGCCGAGATCATGGCCAGGCGTGCCACCCACGACTGCGAGCGGGCGTCCCACATCCTCGCGGGGTTCGCCGGAGAGCTCACGCCGCAGGTGCGGGCCCAGCTCACCCGGCACATCGTGAGGTGCGAGACCTGTGGCCGCCAGCGCGTCCGGCAGATCTCCCCGGCCAAGGTGTTCGGCCTGCTTCCCCAGGTCGCCATGCCCGAGACGCTGCGAGTGCGGGTGCTCAGCAGCTTCATCGACCCCGAACTCGTCCCCTACCGGCGGTACGTCGCCAAGCGGGTGGGCAGGTTGACCGCCGCGGGTTTCCCGAGGGCGGGCCGCCGCGAGGGCAGGCTGGCGCAGGCGGTGGCGGGCGCCGTGGCCGCCCTGGCGGCGGTGGCGACGATCGCGCTCGTGTTCGCCCAGTTCGCCGGGGACCTGCGTGAGCAGGCCGCGGACACCATCGCCCCGCTCCGGCTGCCCACTGCGGAGGCCCCGGCCAGTCCGTCCGGTTCGGCCGAGGGCGGCGTGTCGCCGGAGGGGTCGGAGGACGAGACCGGCGCGGCCGCCGGGCGCTCGCCCGCGCCTCCGGTCTCCGGGGACCTGGCCGAGCCGGCCGAGCCGGTCGCGCCGGTGCTGACCGCGAGGCCGGTGGCCCTGCCGCGTCCGGCGCCCCTGCCGGCTCCCGTGCCCCCCTCCGCCTGGCGGCCGCACCGTCCCGCGCCGCACGGCAGGCCGTCCGGACACCCCACCGGCGCGTCGTCCCCTTCCCCGCATGGTCCGGGCGCCTCGCCGTCAGGACCGACGCCCGTGCCCACCACGACCCCCGGGACTCCCGGCACTCCGGGCACCCCGGGCACTCCGGGCACTCCCGGCACGGAGCCGGGCTCCGGTGGCCCGGGTTCCGGCGGCCCCGGCTCGGGCCGGCCGCCCTGGGGCGGGCCGCCGCCGGCCCACTGGCCGGGACACCGTCCGCCCTGGCGTGACCACCAGCACCACCCCCGTTTCCACCCGGAGTGGCCGCCGGCTCCCGTGCCTCCCCACAGGCCCTTCCCCGTGCCGTCCCACAGGCCTTCTCGCGACCACGGCGGACCCTCGGCCGTTCCGCCCGGGCGCGGCGGGCGCGGCGGCGGACAGGGCCGCGGCCTCAGCGGCGAGCACGGCGGCGGACAGGGCCGCGGCCTCAGCGGCGAGCACGGCGGCGGACAGGGCCGCGGGCTCGGCGGCGGACACGAGGCCCGGCATGGCGAGGGCGGCGAGCACGCGCAAGGCGTCGAGAGCGACCGACGCGCACAAGGCGGTCCCGCTGGCGGCCGGTCCCGGTACGCCCGGCCCGGCGGCGTCGATCGCGAACGCCCCGGCCGGCCGGAAGGCCGCTCAGACGCCCCCGTGGGTGGCGGCCCTGCCCCGGCCGAAAGACTGCATAGCGGTCCTTTCGGACAACGGCCCGCCTCTTTCCCTGCCTTATCGGGACGACCCACCACATAGGTTGATTACTGGGCGTAGCTTAAATGTGTACGGAGAGTAGTCGGCGGGAAGTGAGGGGAGTGGAGCAGGGAAGGGGAAGGAATTGCCACTCCTCAGAGCATCGGGGCTGGTCGCCGGGCTCGGGTCAAGTCTCGTCCTGACCTTCGGAGCCCCGGCGGGTGCCGATCCGAAGCCGTCGGCCAAGGATGTCGCCAAGGCGCGGCAGCAGGTGCAGGAGCGCGTACGGGAACTGGGCAGGGCCGAGGCCGATCTCGCGGCCGCGCAGGCTCGCAGGGAGTCGCTCGGCACCGAGGCGGAGCGGCTCGTGGAGGCCTACAACGGGCAACTCGTCCAGCTTGAGCAGGCACGCGCCGCCTACGAGCAGTCGGCGCGGCGGGCGCGTCAGGCGGCCGGTCAGGTCGACCGGCTGCGCGGAGAGGTGGCGGCGAGGGTGGCCGAAGGCTACAGCGGGCTGCGGCTGTCACCGTCCACCGCGGCCATGCTCGGCGGTCTAAGCGACATGCACGGCTTCCTGCGAAGAGCCAGCGTGCTGACGCAGCTCGGCGACGAACAGACCGCCGCGCTGCAACGACTGAAAGACGCGCAACAGGTCTTCGAAATCCTCCGAGAACAGGCGGCCCGCGCCTATTCGGACCAGTCACGCAGCGCCGACGAGGTGCGAGGGGCGAGGGACGCGGCGCAGCGGGCCGTCGAGGAACAGCTCGAACAGACCAAGCGGATCGAGCAGGAGAAAGCGGATATCTCCAAACGGCTTGAGGCCGCCCGCGACCGCGTCGACGAGCTGAGACAGGCGAGGCACAAGGCCAGGCAGGCGGCCCTCCCCGCCCGCGGAGGTCTCGCGGCGCCGGCCTGGACCGGCCGGCTAGGGTCGGGACCGGGTGAGACGGCCGCCCAGTGGGCGCTCAAACAGATCGGCAAGCCATACGTGTGGGCCGCCGCCGGCCCGTCGGGGTTCGACTGCTCGGGGCTGACGATGCGGGCCTGGCAGCGGGCCGGAGTGTCACTCGATCACTGGACCGGCACGCAGTGGACCTCGGGACGGCACGTCCCGCTCAAGGAACTGCGCACCGGCGACCTCATCTTCTACGGCCAGTTGAGCCGCAATCCCGGCAGCATCCATCATGTGGGCATCTACATCGGGCGCGGCATGATGGTCCACGCCCCCCAGACGGGGGACGTGGTGCGCATCTCGCCCATCTGGCGCCACGATCTGGTCGGCGCCACCCGGCCCGGGTGATCAGGGCTCGTGATCAGTGCTCCTGGTGCTCGGTCTCCTCGAATCGCTTGATGCTCGCGACGATCTCGGCCTCGGCCTCGACGCGCCCGACCCAGTTGGCGCCCTCGACCGACTTGCCGGGCTCCAGGTCCTTGTAGACCTCGAAGAAGTGCTGAATCTCCAGCCGGTCGAACTCCGCGACGTGGTGGATGTCACGGATGTGCTCCATCCGCGGATCGGTCGCCGGGACGCACAGGACCTTGTCGTCACCGCCCTTCTCGTCGGTCATCCGGAACATCCCGACCGCACGGCAGCTGATCAGACAGCCGGGAAAAGTCGGCTCCTGGAGCAGTACGAGCGCGTCGAGCGGGTCGCCGTCCTCGCCGAGGGTGTTCTCGATGAACCCGTAGTCGGCGGGGTACTGGGTGGACGTGAAAAGCAGGCGATCCAGACGTATGCGGCCGGTCTTGTGGTCAACCTCGTACTTGTTCCGTTGCCCCTTGGGAATCTCAACGACAACGTCGAACTCCACTCGTTCCTCCGCATGAGTCCCCGGTCTCCCGGGCTGGCGTTAATGTCTCGTAGGCGTGTTCAAGGTCGGCGCGAAATGAGGGCGTAGTGGTGCGACGTGAGCGGTGGATGGTGGTGGCCACCCTCGCCCTGCTGCAGATCTTCGTCGTCCTCGCGGGCACTTATGTGATCGCCCATGACGCCGACAGGACCCCGGCTCCGGTCGCGTCTCCGAAGCCGACCCCGGTCCCCCTGGTGACCGCGGGTCCGGTTCTGGCCGCGGCGGGGGACGGGGCTCTTCCCGCCAAGGGTACTTTGGCCACCCGGCTCACCGCTGCGATGGGTGACCCGGCTCTCGGCGGCAGCGTGGCCGGGATCGTGCTCGACGTCTCGACGGGAACGCCGATATTCGACGGCCGGTCGGGCACTCCCATCACCCCGGCCTCGACCACCAAGGTCGTCACCGCGATGACGGTGCTGGCCACCGTCGGGCCGGACGCCCGCCTGGCCACCCGGGTCGTACGGGGGAGCACCTCCGGATCGATCGTCCTGGTCGGGGGCGGCGACCCGACCCTGGCCGGCCCGGCCACGAGCGCCGCGGAGCAGAAGGAGATCTACCCGCGGCCCGCGTCGCTCGCCCGGCTCGCGTCGAGCACGGCCGGGGCGCTCAAGGCAGCCAAGATCACGTCGGTGGACCTGTCGTACGACACCTCTTTGTTCACAGGGCCGCGTACGGCGCCGGGCTGGAAGCCGACGTACATCCCGGAGGGCAGCGTCGCCCCGGTGGCCGCGCTCATGATGGACGAGGGCCGGGCGCGGAACGGCGCCCGCTACCCGGACCCCGCGCGGGCCACCGCCGACGCGTTCGCCACGCTGCTCAGAAAGAACGGAATAAAGGTGGGCAAGGAGGTCGGCTCGGCCAAGGCGGCGCCCACCGCACCGGAGCTGGCCCGGGTGGAGTCCGGCCCGATCTACGCGCTCGTGGAGCGGATGCTCACGCACAGCGACAACGACCTCGCCGAGGCGCTCGCCCGCCAGTCCGCCATCAAGGCGGGGCTGCCGCACACCTTCGAGGGCGTGCCCGCGGCGGTCCGGCGTGCGCTCACCCGCCTGGGCGCGGCCGACGGCGTGGAGGTTCACGACGGCAGTGGGCTGTCCACGAAGAACCGGATCACGCCGACGGCCCTCGCCCGCATCCTGGCCGTGGCGGCGTCCCCCGCCCACCCGGAGCTGCACTCGCTGATCAGCGGCCTGCCGGTCGCCGGTTTCACGGGAACTCTGCACAATCGTTACGCGAAGTCCGATTCCAAGGCCGGCGCCGGATTGGTACGCGCGAAGACGGGCACTTTGAACGGGGTGAACACCCTGGCGGGCATCGCGTACACGACCGACGGCCGGTTGCTGACCTTCGCGTTCATGGCCGACCAGGTGGCCAATCCGCCCGAGGCGATCGCCGCCCTCGACAAGATGGCCACGATCGTCTCCCAGAGCTGACTGTGCTGAATTACGCCTGCATGCGCGGCGAGAGGGCGAAGAACGTACGGTGGTGGGTATGCAGGTGATCGACTGGGATCTGGCCGTCGCGACCGGAGTGCGCCTCGTGCGGCCCGGCCCTCAGGTGAGCCGCGAGGAGGCCAGGCAGGCGGTCCTCGAACTGCGGCGGCTGTCGCGGGACGCCGAGGGGCACGTGCGGGAGTTCACCCGCATCGACTCGGCGACGCCCGAGGCGGCGACCGTGGTCGATCGCCCCGGGTGGATCCGCGCCAACGTCGACGGTTTCCGTGTGGTGCTCGAGCCGCTGACGCAGAAGATGTCGAACATGCCGGCGGTCGTCGGCGCGGTCGGCTCGCGTATCACCGGGCTCGAGGTCGGCGCGGTGCTGGCCTTCCTCGCCTCCCGGGTGCTGGGGCAGTACGAGCTGTTCCTCCCGCCCGACCCCTCGGGCAACGCCCCGACGGGCCGCCTGACGCTGGTGGCGCCCAACATCGTGCACGCCGAGCGCGAGCTGGGCGTGGATCCTCGTGACTTCCGCCTGTGGGTGTGCCTGCACGAGGAGACGCACCGGGTGCAGTTCACGGGCGTCCCCTGGCTCAGGGAGTACGTCCGCAGCCAGATGACCGAGTTCCTCCTCGCGTCCGAGATGGACCTGGCGACCCTGCTTGAGCGCCTGCGCGCCGCCTCCGACGCCGTGGCCGACGCGTTCAGGGGCGGCGAGGGCAACCTCATCGAGGCCATCCAGACGCCCGAGCAGAAGGCCGTCCTCGACCGCGTGACCGCCGTGATGACGCTGGTGGAGGGACACGGCGACTACGTCATGGACGCGGTGGGCCCGTCCGTGGTGCCGTCGGTCGCCGAGATCCGGGCCAAGTTCCAGCGCCGCCGCGAGGGCGGTTCGCGCTTCGACCAGCTCGTCCGCCGCCTGCTCGGCATCGAGCTGAAGATGAAGCAGTATGCCGAGGGCTCCCATTTCGTGCGCACCGTCGTGGACGAGGCCGGCATGGAGTCGTTCAACAAGGTCTGGACCTCGCCGGAAACCCTGCCCGACCGCGAGGAGATCACCAACCCGCACGCCTGGATGTCCCGCGTCCTCACCTCCACCTGACCGGGGCGTTACCCGGCCCACGAGCGGCACCGCCACAATGGCCGCATGGGCCCGCATCCCGCCGTCGCCGACGTCCGACGTGCCGTACGGCTGTCGCTCGCGGATCTCGCCGCCAAAAAGGGAACGCTCGTCCTCGTGGCCTGCAGCGGCGGCGCCGACTCGCTGGCGCTGGCCGCGGCCACCGGCTTCGCGGCCCCGCGCCTCGGCCTGCGCGCCGGGCTGCTGACCGTCGACCACGGCCTCCAGGAGGGCTCGGCCGAGCGGGCCCGCGACGTCGTACGGCTCGCGCCCGCCCTCGGTCTCGACCCGGCCGAGGCGCTGACCGTCACGGTCGGCACGGCCGGGGGTCCCGAGGCCGCGGCGCGGGAGGCCCGCTACGCCGCGCTGTCCACCGCGGCCGGCCGGCTGGGCGCGGCGGCGGTCCTGCTCGGCCACACCCGCGACGACCAGGCGGAGACCGTGCTGCTGCGCCTGGCCCGCGGCAGCGGCACCCGGTCCCTGTCCGGCATGGCGGAGGTCTCCGGGATCTATCGGCGGCCGCTCCTGGGGCTCGGCCGCCCGCGGACCAGGCAGGCGTGCGAGGCCCTCGGCCTGCGGCCCTGGGACGACCCGCACAACGACGATCCGGCGTACACCAGGGTCCGGGTGCGCCACGACGCACTGCCGGCCCTGGAGGCCGCGCTGGGGCCGGGGATCGCCGAGGCGCTCGCCCGTACGGCGCGGCTGTGCCGGGACGACGCCGACGCTCTGGACGTGTGGGCGGACGCCGTCCACGCGAAGTCGCGGGGCCCCGCCGGGGAGTTGGACGTGTCCGTGCTGGCGGACGTGCCGGGGGCGGTGCGGCGGCGGGTCATCCAGCGGGCGGCCGTCGAGGCGGGGGCGAACGCCGCCGCGCTCGCGGCGGTGCACATCGAGGCGGTCGAGCGGCTGGTGACCGGCTGGCATGGGCAGAAGGGGGTGGGCCTACCCGGGGGGGTAGGGGTGGTCAGGCGCTGTGGCACCCTTGTCTTCGCCGTGGACAACCTCTCGCTCGCGTAAGGAAACCCCAGGTGGACGCAGCCGACATGGGCAAGGATCTCTCCGCAGTCCTCATCTCGGAGCAGGAGCTACAGGAGAAGATCAAGGAACTGGCGGGCCAGATCGACGCCGACTACGCCGGCAAGGAACTGTTGATCGTCGGCGTGCTCAAGGGGGCGGTCATGGTCATGGCCGACCTCGCACGCGCGCTGCACGTGCCCGTGCAGATGGATTGGATGGCCGTTTCCTCGTACGGCGCGGGGACCAAGTCCTCCGGCGTCGTGCGGGTGCTGAAAGATCTCGACACCGACATCGCGGGCCGGCACGTGCTCGTGGTCGAGGACATCATCGACTCCGGGCTGACCCTTTCGTGGCTGCTGAACAACTTGAAGTCGCGCAACCCGGCGTCCGTGGAGATCTGCACCCTGCTGCGCAAGCCGGACGCGGTCAAGGTCGAGATGGACGTCCGCTACGTCGGTTTCGACATCCCCAACGAGTTCGTCATCGGGTTCGGTCTCGATTACGCGGAGAGGTATCGCAACCTGCCGTTCATCGGGACTCTTGCGCCTCATGTGTACGGGGGAGAGTAAGCCCTTAGCGAAGTGACCCTCGAATCGTGCGTTATTGGGCGCCAGGTCGGGGAACACGGGGCTGGCTGACGTACGTTGGAAAGGCAAAGCCGGAGCCGCTCGGGCAGTTACCCGACGCGGCCGCCGGGTGTACCTTCGGATATCCGTGGGAGGCCGCTGAGGCGGGCCCGCGGTAGTCAGAAGGAGCGGTAAGGGATGCCGCGACCCCGGGATTTCCCGGGGCAGGCCTTGGTCAGGAAGGGACGGGCCCGCCGGGGTTCCGCAACGGATGGATCTCAAGCGATTTACACGTGGCCCACTGCTGTGGATCCTGGGCATCGTATTGCTTCTCCTGCTCGTCACCACGATGTTCGGCGGGGACGGCAACTACACCACCGCCGACACTTCAACGGTCGTCCAGCAGATCCAGCAGGGCAATGTCAAGAACGGCGTGGTCGTCGACAAGGACCAGCGCGTCGAGCTGACGCTGAACAAGCCGATCGACGTCAACGGCAAGCAGGTCACCCGGATACAGGCCCCCTGGGTCGAGGGCCAGGGCGTCGAGTTCACCCAGGCGCTTCAGCAGGCCAAGCCCTCCGGGGGCTGGACCGTCGAGGTGCCGCAGCAGAACTTCCTCGTCAGCCTGCTGGTCAGCTTCCTGCCGATCATCGTCGTCGTCCTGTTCTTCCTGTTCATCATGAACCAGATGCAGGGCGGCGGCTCCCGCGTCATGAACTTCGGCAAGTCGCGGGCGAAGCTGATCACCAAGGACACCCCGAAGACGACCTTCGCCGACGTCGCGGGGGCCGACGAGGCGATCGAGGAGCTCCAGGAGATCAAGGAGTTCCTCCAGGCCCCGGCCAAGTTCCAGGCCATCGGCGCCAAGATCCCCAAGGGCGTTCTGCTGTACGGCCCGCCCGGCACCGGCAAGACCCTGCTCGCCCGCGCCGTCGCGGGTGAGGCGGGCGTGCCGTTCTACTCGATCTCCGGTTCCGACTTCGTCGAGATGTTCGTCGGCGTCGGCGCCTCCCGCGTCCGCGACCTGTTCGAGCAGGCCAAGGCGAACGCTCCGGCGATCATCTTCATCGACGAGATCGACGCCGTCGGCCGGCACCGCGGTGCGGGCCTGGGCGGCGGCCACGACGAGCGTGAGCAGACGCTGAACCAGCTCCTCGTCGAGATGGACGGCTTCGACGTCAAGGGCGGCGTGATCCTCATCGCCGCCACCAACCGCCCCGACATCCTCGACCCCGCCCTGCTGCGTCCCGGCCGCTTCGACCGGCAGGTCGTCATCGACCGGCCCGACCTCGAGGGCCGCAAGGGCATCCTGCGCGTCCACGGCCGCGGCAAGCCGTTCGCGCAGGACGTCGACCTCGACGTGATCGCCCGCAGGACCCCCGGCTTCACCGGCGCCGACCTCGCCAACGTGATCAACGAGGCGGCCCTGCTGACCGCCCGGCAGGACCAGAAGCTCATCACGATGGCGATCCTGGAGGAGTCGATCGACCGCGTGATGGCCGGCCCCGAGCGCAAGTCCCGGGTCATGTCGGACCAGGAGAAGAAGATCATCGCCTACCACGAGGGCGGTCACGCCCTGGTGGCCCACGCGCTGCCCAACTCCGACCCGGTCCACAAGATCACGATTCTGTCCCGCGGCCGCGCCCTCGGTTACACGATGACGCTGCCGATGGAGGACAAGTTCCTCGCGACCCGGTCCGAGATGATGGACCAGCTCGCCATGCTGCTCGGTGGCCGCACGGCTGAGGAGCTCGTCTTCCACGAGCCCACCACCGGCGCGTCCAACGACATCGAGAAGGCGACCTCCATCGCCCGCCGGATGGTCACCGAGTACGGCATGAGCGAGCGGCTCGGCGCCCGCAAGTTCGGCAGCGGCAACGGCGAGGTCTTCCTCGGCCGTGAGATGGGCCACGAGCGCGACTACTCCGAGCAGATCGCCTCGGCGATCGACGAGGAGGTCCGCCGCCTCATCGAGAGCGCGCACGACCAGGCGTGGGAGATCCTCGTCCAGTACCGCGACGTGCTCGACAACCTCGTGCTCGAACTGATGGAGAAGGAGACGCTCTCGCGGGAGCAGGTCCTCGAGATCTTCTCGCCGGTCGTGCCCAAGGAGAAGCGTCCTTCCTACGCCGGGTACGGCAAGCGCCTGCCGTCCGACCGCCCGCCGGTCATCACTCCCAAGGAGCGCGCCAACGGCAACGGCCAGGCGCTGCCCGCCGGCGGTGCCGGCTCGACGCCCTGGGCCAACGACCAGTCGGCGCAGCGGGACGAGGCCTGACCGTGGCCGAACCTCACGTGGCGGCCTCGCATCCCGGTTTCGACCACGACCGGATCGAGAAGGCGGTCCGGGAGATCCTGTACGCGATCGGGGAGGACCCCGATCGCGACGGGCTCCGGGACACCCCGGCTCGGGTCGCCCGCGCGTTCGCGGAGCAGTTCGCGGGGTTGGGCCAGCGGCCCGAGGACGCGCTGACCACGATGTTCGACGCGGACCACGACGAGATGGTGCTCGTCAAGGACATCGAAGTGATGTCCACCTGCGAGCACCATCTGCTTCCCTTCCACGGCGTGGCCCACATCGGCTACACCCCGAACGACAAGGGACGCATCACCGGCCTGTCCAAGCTGGCCAGGCTGGTGGACGTCTACGCGCGCAGGCCGCAGGTCCAGGAGCGGATGACCTCTCAGATCGCCGACGGCCTGATGCAGGTGCTGGAGCCGCGCGGGGTGATCGTGGTCATCGAGGCCGAGCACATGTGCATGACCATGCGCGGCGTGCGCAAGCCCGGTGCCAAGACGATCACGTCGGCCGTCCGGGGCGACTTCCGCACCAGCGAGGCGACCAGGGCCGAGGCCATGTCGCTGATCCTGCGCGGCTGAGCGCGGGCGACGGCGGTTGGGACGGCGCTCCTGTCCGAAGGGCATTCCCGCCTCGCGATGCACCGCTCCGGACACCGCGACGTGCGGGCGAACCTTGTCGGTCACGGCACTAGTCTTGACCCCATGACCGCAGCGAGTGTGCCCGGTATGCCCGAGTCTGGGCGCTGCCTGGTCATGGGCGTGGTCAACGTGACCCCCGACTCCTTCTCCGACGGCGGGCAGTGGTTCGACGCCGACGTCGCGATCAGGCATGGCCTCGACATGGTGGCCGAGGGCGCCGACATCGTGGACGTGGGCGGCGAGTCCACCCGTCCCGGCGCGGCGCGGGTCCCGCTGGAGGAAGAGCTCCGCCGCGTCGAGCCGGTGATCCGCGCGCTCAGCCAGGAGGGCGTGACGGTCAGCGTCGACACCATGCGCGCGGAGGTGGCGGAGGCGGCCGTCGCGGCCGGGGCGAAGCTCGTCAACGACGTGAGCGGCGGGCTGGCCGACCCGGCGATGCCGCGGGTCGTGGCGGCGACCGGCGTGCCGTACGTCGTGATGCACTGGCGCGGGCACAGCCGCGACATGGACAGCCGGGCCGTCTACGGCGACGTCGTGACCGAGGTGGCGGAGGAACTGCGCAAGCGGGTCGACTCCGTGCTGGCCGAGGGCGTGCGGGAGGAGCAGATCGTGCTCGACCCCGGCCTCGGGTTCTCCAAGAACGCCGAGCACAACTGGGCCCTGCTGGCCGGCATCGACGAGCTGAGCCGCCTCGGCCGCCCCTTGCTGATCGCGGCGTCGAGGAAGCGCTTCCTCGGCCGCCTGCTGGCGGGGCCGGACGGCGAGCCCCGGCCGTTGGACGGCAGGGAAGACGCCACGCTCGCCGTCACCGCGCTCGCGGCACGGGCCGGCGCGTGGTGCGTGCGGGTGCACCGCGTGGGGCCGAACGCCGACGCGGTGCGAGTGGCCGCCGCGTGGAGGGCGGCAGCCGTACGACACGCTGACGAGAGCCGGTGACGACATGCCGACGGGAACGCCGATGAAGGACATCGAGGAGCTCAATCAGGCGTTCTACAACGCCATCGAGAGCGGCGACCTCGACATGATGTCGGAGATCTGGATCGAGGACGTGCCGGGACGCCCGGCCATGTGCGTGCACCCCGGCTGGCCCATGCTGACCGGGCGGTCGGAGGTGCTGCGCTCGTGGGCGCTCATCATGGCCAACACGCCGTACATCCAGTTCGTGCTGACCGACGTGCAGACGACCGTGCTCGGGGACGTCGCCGTGGTCACCTGCGCGGAGAACATCCTCACGGCGGCCGACACCGACGAGCCGGGCTTCGCGGCCGGCCGGGTCGTCGCCTCCAGCACGTACGTGCGGACCGGAAGCGGGTGGCGGCTGTGGCTCTACCACGGCTCACCGGTCCTCCAAAGTGACGACGACGACGAGGAGGAGCAGGAGCCTTGACCCGGGACGCGGTGCGACTGACCGGGCTGCGGGCCCGCGGCAGGCACGGCTGCCTGCCCGCCGAGCGTGAGCTGGGCCAGGAGTTCGTGGTCGACGTGACCCTGCGGTTCGACACCGCACCCGCGGCGGCGGCCGACGATCTGACCCTCACCGTGGACTACGGCGCCCTGGCGGCCGAACTCGTCCGCATCGTGGAGGGCGAGCCGGTCAACCTCATCGAGACCCTCGCCGAGCGGCTGGCGGAGGCCTGCCTGGCCCACGGGCTGGTCGAGGAGGCGGAGGTCAGCGTGCACAAACCGGCGGCGCCCATCCCGCTGCCGTTCGACGACGTGGTGGTGACGATCAGAAGGGGGCGCGCATGAGGGTCGTGATCGCACTCGGCAGCAACCTCGGCCGCCGTATCGAGAACCTCCAGGGAGCCGTCGACTCGCTGTTCGACGCCCCCGGGCTCACCTTCGTGGCGGTGTCGCCGGTCTATGAGACCGATCCGGTCGGCGGCCCGGAGCAGGGGCCGTACCTGAACGCCGTGGTGATCGCCGAGAGCATGCTCGACCCTCGCACGCTGCTCGACCGGGCGCAGAGCGTCGAGACCGCCTTCGGCCGTGAGCGCAAGGAGCGGTGGGGCCCGCGAACGCTCGACGTGGACCTCATCGCGGTGGGCACCCTCATGTCCGACAACCCCGAGCTCACGCTCCCGCACCCCCGGGCGCACGAGCGGGCGTTCGTCCTGGTCCCGTGGGCGCAGGCGGACCCGGCGGCGGTGTTGCCCGGACGCGGGTCGGTGGCGGCCCTGCTGGCCGACATGGACCAGAGCGGGGTGCGGCTGCGCTCCGACCTCGTGCTCGAACCCCCGGTCTGATCGACGAGGAGTCCCCGCGTGAAGCCCAGCAATCCCGGCGTGATCGTCGGTCTGGTGGTCGTGTTCGCCCTGCTCACCTGGGGCCTGCTGCGGCAGTTCTACTCCGTGGTGCCGACCCTGCCGTGGACCGCCATCCCCACCACGCTGCTGCTGGCGATCGGCGAGGCGTACACGGGCTGGCTGACCCGGGCGAGGATCCTGCGCCGCCCGGGCACCAAGCCCGTCGAGCCGCTGGCCGTCGCCCGCCTGGCCGCGCTGGCCAAGGCCACCGCGTACGCCGGAGCGGTGTTCGGCGGCATCTTCGCCGGGTTCGTGGTGCGCGTGCTCGACCTGCTCGATCTCGAGAAGCCCCGCCAGGACGCGTTGGTCGGAGGCGGGTCGTTCGTGGCCTGCGTGATCCTGATCTGCGCGGCGCTGGTCTTGGAGCACTGCTGCCGGGTGCCCGGCAAACCGTCCGGGGAGAGCTAGAGCACCGGCCATGTCACGCCGCGGCCGGCGGCGATGGTGGTCCACCGTTCACGCGGCGGGCGAACAGCCGGGCGCTTGATGGTGTTCGACTTCACGGCACCGACCGCTGCTGGAATCGCGCCCTGTCCCAAGAGGCTCCAAGACACTCCAAGAGGAACGTAAGCCGCCGCCGCCAGGATTGCCGCGTCGGTTACGAGCACGGATTTGGAGTGACATGAGGAAGAACGGCAAAGCAGCGCGCGGTGCGTTGTTGTCGGTCGGCGTGGCGGCCGGTCTGCTCGTCGGCAGTGGAACGATGGCGGCCGTCTCCGCCGCAGTGGACGGCGGGGAGATCATGGCCTGTGCGGGCGCGGACAACGTGCTGCGCCTGGCCCCGAGCCCTTCCCCCTCTGCCACCTGCGCCGAAGGGGAGAAACCGGTCTCCTGGAACGCCGTCGGGCCGCAGGGTCCGGCGGGCCCTCCCGGTCCCGGAGCCGGCGAGACCTACCAATCCGTGCCGCGATCGGCCCTCCGCATCGACGTCAGTGGTAACACGCGTCCCGCACCGGCTACGGCTGCGGTGCTCAACCTGCCGGCGGGCGCATACGTGTTCAATGTCGACCTGAGCGTCAGCCAGCTGCCGTCCGAGGAGCAGGAGAGTTTGTTCGATGCCGAATGCGCCCTGGAGCTTGCCTCCGGCCTCACGCTTCCTCACCCGGTCTTCGTCGAGGTGACCGCGGGCCGGCGGGAGCCGATGTCCTTCACCAGGGCGTTCACCCTCAAGAGCCCGACCACGGTCTCCTTGAAGTGCTCGGCGCAGCGCAGGGGCGGGGACAGCGACTTCACGGTGATCCTCGACCGGCACTACCTGACGGCGACCCGCGTCTCCAGCGTCACCCAGACCGTCTCGCCCGCCAACTGAAGCGCCGGTCAGGTAACCCGGGGCTGGTTTGTGATACCTCTTCCTGATCGCGTTGATCGGGGTCAGGAAGAGGCCCGTGGTTCATGCGCGACGGCACGATCGCGCTGGTGCGGGGGTGGCCAGGGACGGTTGCATGACCGGTGCTCTGGTCACTTGTCGATGTCGCCGACCACGAAGAACATCGAGCCGAGGATCGCGATCATGTCGGCGACCAGGGTGCCCGGCAGCATCTCGCGCAGCACCTGGATGTTGTTGTAGGAGGCGCTGCGCAGCTTGAGCCGCCACGGCGTCTTCTCGCCCCGCGACACGAGGTAGTAGCCGTTCAGGCCGAGCGGGTTCTCCGTCCAGGCGTACGTGTGCCCCTCGGGCGCCTTCAGCACCTTCGGCAGCCGCTGGTTGATCGGCCCCGGCGGTAGGTGCCGCAGGCGCTCGACGCAGGCGTCGGCCAGTTCGAGGGAGACCTTGACCTGTTCGAGCAGCACCTGGAACCGGGCCTGACAGTCCCCGGCCGACCTGGTGACGACCTTCACCGGCAGCTCGCCGTACGCGAGGTAGGGCTCGTCGCGCCGCAGGTCGAAGTCGACGCCCGAGGCCCGCGCGATCGGGCCGCTCACGCCGTACTGCATGATCGTCTCGCGGTCGAGCACCCCGACGCCGCGGGTGCGCGCCAGGAAGATCTCGTTGCCGGCGATCAGCTCCTCGATGTCGGGCAGCCGCCGCCGCACGGCCGCCACGGCGGCGGTGACGCGGTCGAGCCAGCCCAGGGGCAGCTCCTCCTTCAGCCCGCCCACCCGGTTGAACATGTAATGCATGCGGCCGCCGGAGATCTCCTCCATGACGTGCTGCAGGGTCTCCCGCTCGCGGAAGGCGTAGAAGACCGGCGTGATCGCACCGAGCTCCAGGGGATAGCTGCCGAGGAACATCAGGTGGCTGAGCACGCGGTTGAGCTCGGCCAGCAGCGTCCTGGCCCACACCGCCCTGGGCGGGGGCTGCATGCCCAGCATGCGCTCGACCGCGAGCACGACGCCCAGCTCGTTGGCGAACGCCGACAGCCAGTCGTGCCGGTTGGCGAGCACGATGATCTGCCGGTAGTCGCGCACCTCGAACAGCTTCTCCGCGCCGCGGTGCATGTAGCCGACGATCGGCTCGGCGGCCGTGATGCGCTCGCCGTCGAGGACGAGCCGCAGCCGCAGCACGCCGTGGGTGGAGGGGTGTTGCGGGCCGATGTTGAGGATCATGTCCTCGGTGGCCAGCTCCCTCGGCTCGACGGCGTCGGCTCCCGCGCCGATCCCCACGATGCGTTCCCGGTGCGCGCCCTCCTGCTCGCTCGTCATGCCGTCCATGCTTTCACGCTCATCACGTGGGAGCGAAGACGGCGAAGGCATCAGACGAACTCGACCACCGTCTCGTGTCGACGGCAGCCTGCTGCTCGGCTGGGCAGGCCCCTCCGCTGCGCCTTCCCGTCAGCGAGAAGCCGACGGATGCCGCTTGATCGGGGATCTCATGGGCGAGACCCCCGACCTGACTTCGCTTCTTCAGGCGGCGGCGATCGCGCGTAGCGCCTCGACGAGGCGGTCGACGTGTTCCGTGGTCGTGCCGATGCCGATCGAGGCGCGTACGGCGCTCACCGTGCCGTCCGCGCAGCCGCCGTCCTCCCCGCCACCGTGCTCTCCGCCGCCGAGGAGGTGACGGACGAACGGGTGGGCGCAGAACTTGCCGTCCCTGACGCCGACGCCCCACTCGGCCGACAGCGCCTCGGCGACCTCGCGGGCCGTGCGGCCCTCGACGGCGAACGACACGATGCCGACGCGCGGGTGGTCCTGACCCCACAGCGACAGCTCGCGTACGCCGGGGATCGCGGCGAGCCCGGCGCGCAGGCGGGCGAGCAGCCGCTCCTCCTCCCGCACCAGCGCGGCCCAGCCGGTCGCGGTCAGCGCGTCGCAGGAGGCGGCGAGCGCGATCGCGCCGAGCACGTTGGGGGTGCCGGCCTCGTGCCGTGTCTCGGGGTCGTCGCTCCACTCGGTGGTCTCGCCCACGGCCCGTACGGCTCCGCCGCCGCGCAGATACGGATCGGCCGCGGCGAGCCAGTCGGAGCGGCCCACGAGCACCCCGGCGCCGAACGGGGCGTAGAGCTTGTGGCCGGAGAACGCCACATAGTCGAGGTCGAGCGCGGCGAGGTTGAGCCCGCGGTGGGGGACGAACTGGGCCGCGTCCACGGCGATCCGCGCACCGTGCCGGTGGGCGATGTGGGCCAGCCCGGCGATCGGCCACAGCTCGCCCGTGACGTTGGAGGCGGCGGTCACGACGAGCAGGGCCGGGCCCTCGATCGCGGCCAGCGCCTCGTCGGCCGCCCGGATCGCCTCGCCGGGGAAGGCGGGCGGCGCGAGCCGTACGGCGTCGGGCCACGGTAGCAGCGAGGCGTGGTGCTCGGTCTCGAACACGACGACGGTGGTGCCCTCGGGGAGGCTGCGGGCCAGCAGGTTCATGGCGTCGGTCGTGTTGCGCACGAAGACCAGCGCGTCATCGGGGCGGGCGCCGACGAAGGCCCGCACGGTGTGCCTGGCCTGCTCATACCTGGCCGTCGTGAGCTGCGAGGCGTAGCCCGCACCCCGGTGGACGCTGGAGTAGGCCGGCAGCGCCGCCGCGACGGCGGCGTTCACCGGCTCGAGACAGGGCGCGCTCGCCGCGTAGTCGAGGTTCGCGTACGGCACGAGCCTGCCGCCCCTGACGGGCACCTCCAGGTCGGCGCCCACGACGGCGGGCAGGCGCACGGAGGCGACATCGGGCTCGGAGATGCGGTCGACGGGCTGCTGGACGAAGGTGAGTGCGGACAACGCCATGCCTCCTGGGGTCGGGGACCCCGGCCATGGCATCGGAAGGCGGAGCCCGCGCTTGCCCGGCACACCTCGTGCCAGGCCCGGTCCTCACCCGGGGCACCCCGCCGCGAGCGCGAGGGTTGCCGGCCAGCAAGCCGGGGCTTGACGCTGGCACTCATGACCTGGACGGCACTATAACCCGGCACCGCCCCCCGCCCGCAAGTGCGGACGACTCAGGCGAAGTCAGCCGTTGTCGACCGTGACACCGAGGATGTGGGCGAACATCGGCGCGAGTTCCATCAGCTGGACGCCGCTGATGGTCGCGCCGTGCAGCGCGTCGTAACCGTCGGAGATGCCCAGGGACACGGCGCCGCGCAGGTCGACCCGGGACATGCGCGCCTTGTCGAACCGCACCCGTTCCAGCGTGGAGCCGGGAAAGGAGACACCGGTCAGCGTGGCGCCCATGAAGTCCACGTCGCGCAGCGTGCACTCGACGAACGAGACCTCACGGAGCTCGGCCGCGCGGAGGTTGACCGAGTCGAGCTTGCACCGATGGAAGGCCACGTGGTTCATCGCGGCCCCGGGCAGCGCCGTACCGGCCGGGGAGCTCGAGATGATCTCCGCGTCCGTCCAGGTGGACTCGGTCAGGTCACCGCCCACCCAGCGCACGCCGCTCAGCCAGACGTCGGAGAACCGGGTGCGCCGATAACGGCCGCCGGTGAAGGTGACCGAGGTGAACGCCGATTCGATGAATCGGGCATTGGAAGCGTCGGCGTCGTCGAACTCCTGCCCGTCGAACAGGACCGTGTCGTAGTCGCCGCCCTGGGCGAGACGGCCCTCGAACGGCTCGAGGTGATCGGCGTAGGGCAACTCGGTGAGTTCGCGGGGCTCTCTGCGGTGCTGTTCGCGGGGCTTCGGCATCGTCTCAACCTAGGACATGACGAGGCCGTACTCCCAGCTCAGGTCTTCAATCCCTATTGTTGTCCATTGTGAAGTTTGATCCCTGGAATCCCGAGTTCGTGGCGTACCCCTATGACGTCTATCGCGACCTGCGCGACAACGATCCGGTCAGCTTCTTCGAGCCGACGGGACAGTGGCTGATCGCCCGCCACGCGGATGTGAACGCGCTGCTGCGCGACCGGCGCCTCGGCCGGTCCTACCTGCACGTGGGCACGCACGAGGCGTTCGGTCGCGAGCCGGAGCCGGAGTTCCAGGAGCCGTTCTGGCGGGTGATCCGGGCCGGCATGCTCGACGTGGAGCCCCCGGTGCACACGCGGCTGCGCCGCCTGGTGTCCAAGGCGTTCACGCCCAGGATGGTCGAGTCGCTGCGTCCCCGCGTACGGAAGATCGCGACCCAGCTGACCGAGGGACTGGTCGAGCGCGGCGGCGGCGACCTGCTGGCGGAGGTGGCCGAGCCGCTGCCCGTCACCGTGATCGCGGAGATGCTGGGCGTGCCCGAGGCCGATCGCCACCTGCTGCGCCCCTGGTCGGCCGACATCTGCGGGATGTACGAGCTGAACCCCTCACTGGAGGTCCAGCACACGGCCGTTCGCGCGGCGACGGAGTTCGCGGAGTATCTGCGCGAGCTGGCCAGGGCGCGCAGGCAGCGGCCGGGCGACGACATGATCTCGGCACTCGCGCAGGTGGTGGACGACGGCGACCGGCTCACCGAGGACGAGCTGATCGGCACCTGCGTGCTGCTGCTCAACGCCGGGCACGAGGCCACGGTCAACGCCACCGGCAGCGGATGGTGGGCGCTGTTCCGCAACCCCGGCGAGCTGGAGCGGCTGCGCGCCGACCCCGGCCTGATGCCGACGGCGGTCGAGGAGCTGCTGCGCTACGACACCCCGGCGCAGATGTTCGAGCGATGGGTGCTGGAGGACGTCGAGGTCGGCGGGGTGACGATCCCCCGGGGGGTGGAGGTCGCGCTGCTGTTCGGCTCGGCCAACCGTGACCCCGGGGTCTTCGCCGACCCGGACCGTCTCGACCTCGGCCGGGTGGACAATCCGCACATCTCGTTCGGCGCGGGCATCCACTTCTGCCTCGGCGCACCGCTCGCGCGGGTCGAGATGACCGAGTCGTTCGGCGCCCTGCTGCGGCTGGCGCCCAGGCTGGAGCTCGCCGAGGAGCCCACGTGGAAGCCCAGCTACATCATGCGCGGCCTGGAGTCACTGAAGGTCACCGTCTGACACCGCCACCACGTGATGGGTGACCGTGGTGTCGTACCCGAGCAGGACGGCCTGGGCCCCGGGTTCGACGACGGCTGTGGCGGGGTCGGCCCCGGCGAAGCGGCCGATCGCGTCCATCGACTCCCACAGCGTCATGACCTGGAGCTCTACCCGGCCGTCGCCGGCGTCGCGCCGCAGCAGGTACGCGCCACGGTGCCCGTCCACGTCGCGCAGGGAGGGCAGGACCGCCCCGGTGAAATGCCGCTCGTAGCCGTCCGCGCCCTCCGGGGTCGCGCTCGCGCGCCAGATTCTCGCGATCACAACTTCTCCTCTCGTAGTCGTGACTGGCTGAGCCAGCCGAAGCCGCCGAGACCGGCCGGGTCGATGAGCTCGGCCTCCTGTGAGGCCCGGCCGAGCGCCCGTACGTACCCGGCGGGATCGGCGGACGCTTGCGCGATCGGCGGGCGGGCGCCGGTGACACCAAGCTCCCGCAGCGCCTCCCGCTGCGTGGTGAGCGCGGACACCTGCGCTCCCGCACGCTCGCCGGCCGCCGCGCAGGCGTCCAGCGCGACATGGGCGGTGACGTCGCACGACCCGTCCGGTGTGGCAGGCACCGGCGAGCCGTCGCGATATCCGCTGATCGTGCCGAGCGGGGGCCGCCTCCCGGCCAGATGAGCGTAGTCGACGGCGACCGCGGTGCCGCGTGACAGCCGCGTGATCACCGAGGCCCACGCCTCGTCGCGGGGACGGCCGATCTCGGCGCGTTCCCCCGGTGCGCGCAGCGGCCACCAGCGCTCCAGCCAGGCCAGATCCTCGGGGCCGGGAGCGGGCCCCGGCCGTTCGCCGCCGGTCGAGGTGTCCACGAGCAGCAGGCGCGGGCCGTCCGGGGTCATCTCGGCGATGTCGAGCGGCACGTTGTCCAGCCACTCGTTGGCGATCAACAGGCCGGTGACCCCGTGCGGGACCTCCGGCTCCCAGGCGACGTGAGGGTCGAGATCGCCGGGCCTGGGGGACAGGTCGACGGCCGTGACGCGCAGCCGCTGCGCGAGATCCGGCGGCACGGCCGCCCGCACCCGGGCGGCCAGCAGCCCGTTGCCGCTGCCCATGTCGACGAAGTCGACGGGATCGGGCCGGTTCAGGGCGGCGTCGACCCGCCGCAGCAGGCGCGACACCGCCTCGGCGAAGACCGGTGAGGCATGCACCGACGTGCGGAAATGCCGGTCGGGGCGCTCCCGCAGGTAGAAACCGCCGGTGCCGTAAAGCGCCCGCCGCATGGCCTCCCGCCAGGTGACCTCCACGAGGCTTCACGTTACCGACACGCCGGGGTCGTGACGAAAAGTAGTCACTTTCGTACTGATGGCTCAACATAAGCCCGGGAGAAACGGGACAAAATTCGACCGTTGGGCCACACCCGGGCCGGCCGGAGCGCCGCCGCTACGCTGAACCGAGGGAGGCGTCATGGACACAAGTGACCGCCCGGCGCGGCTCGCCGTGGGAGTGCTCGGCGCGGGACGCGTCGGTTCCGTGCTCGGAGCCGCGCTCATGCTCGCGGGTCATCGGGTGGTGGCCGCCAGCGGCGTGTCCGACGCGTCGGCGCGGCGGGCCGCCGACCGTCTCGGCCTGACGCTCAGCAGGCCGGACGAGGTCATCGCCCGGTCCGAGCTCGTGCTGCTGACCGTGCCGGACGACGTGCTGCCCGGCCTCGTGTCCGGGCTCGCCGCCACCGGCGCCGACCTGCGCGGCAAGCTGCTCGTGCACGCCAGCGGCGCGTACGGCCTGGGCGTGCTCGACCCCGCGGCCGAGGCGGGGGCGCTGCCGCTCGCGCTGCACCCGGTGATGACGTTCACCGGCAGGAGCGACGACCTGACCCGGCTCAACGGCTGCTCGTTCGGTGTCACCGCGCCGGACACGCTGCGGCCGGTCGCCGAGGCGCTGGTGATCGAGATGGGCGGCGAGCCGGTCTGGATCGCCGACCAGGACCGGCCGCTCTACCACGCCGCTCTGGCCGGCGCCGCGAACCACATGGTGACGCTCGTGGCCGAGTCGCAGGAACTGCTCGCGAAGATCGGCGTGGAGCATCCGGGCCGGATGCTCGGCCCGCTGCTGGGCGCGGCGCTCGACAACGTGCTGCGCCTCGGCATCAGCGGGCTCACCGGACCCGTCGTACGCGGCGACGCGGGCACCGTGCGCAAGCACGTCGACGCGCTCATCCTGGCCGCCCCCGAGGCCGCGGACGCGTACGTCGCCCTCGCGAGGCTCACCGCGGACCGGGCGCTCGCGGCGGGGCTGCTCAAGCCGGAGACGGCCGAACGCCTGCTGGACGCCCTGGGAGGAAACATATGGACCTGACCGTCGCCGCCGACCGTGCCGGCCTCGTCAAGGCGAAGGACGCGCTCGGCCCCGGGAGGATCGCCCTGGTCCCCACGATGGGGGCGCTCCACGAGGGCCACCGGTCGCTGGTGCGGCTGGCGCGCGAGCACGCCGATCACGTGATCGTGAGCGTGTTCGTCAATCCCCTGCAGTTCGGCCCCGGCGAGGACTTCTCCCGCTATCCCCGTACGTTCGACGCCGACCTCCGGGCATGCGAGGAGGAGGGCGTGCGCGTGGTCTTCGCGCCCTCGGCGGAGGACATGTACCTGCCGGACCGCCAGGTGGAGGTCTCGGCGGGCGGCATGGGCGGGGTGGTCGAGGGCGCCTTCCGGCCCGGCCACTTCGACGGCGTGCTGACCGTGGTCCTCAAGCTGTTCAACCTGGTGCAGCCGGACGTCGCGGTATTCGGGCAGAAGGACGCACAGCAGCTCGCACTGATCCGGCGCATGGTGGCCGACCTCGACGTCCCGGTGTCGATCGTCGGCGCCCCGACCGTGCGGGAGGCCGACGGCCTGGCGCTGTCGAGCCGCAACAGGTACCTGTCCGAGGCCGACCGCCGCACCGCGCTCGCGCTGTCGCGGGCGCTGCGGGCGGGCGCCGCGCGGGCCGGGACAACGGGACCGGCCGGGATCCTCGACGCCGCGAGGGCCGTGCTGGAGGAGGCGGCCCGCTTCGACCCGCCGCTGCTGCTCGACTATCTGATCCTGGCCGATCCCGCGACGTTCGCGCCGGTCGGCGACGACCACCGCGGCGAGGCCATCCTGGCCGTGGCCGCGAAGGTCGGCACCACCCGTCTCATCGACAACATGGTTCTGACGTTGTAGGAGCGCGGGCCGGGTGCGGCGGGCGAGAGCGCGGCCGGGGCCTCGCGGACCGCCGGGCCCGGATCAGGCTTCCCGGCTCAGGCTTCCCGGATCAGGCTTCCCGGCTCAGGCTTCCCGGATCAGGCTTCCCGGATCAGGCTCCCCCGGCCCGCAGGGTGAACCAGAAGGTGGGGAACGGGTTCGTCCCGGGTGTGACGTCCACCAGCTCCCAGCCGGCGAACCTGGCGCGCAGCTCGTCGGCGGTGACGCCGGCGAACGTGTCGCCGAGCGTTCCGGGGCCGTATCCGAACATCAGCAGTCGTGCGCCGGGAGCGGCGCGGCGGGTGAGCCCAGAGGCGTAGGCGTCGCGGCGGTGCGGCGGGATGCCGCAGAAGCAGCTCAGGTCGAAGAACAGGTCGTAGGGGCCGGGCGCGTCCAGCTCGTCGAGCCGGGTGGCGTCTCCGTGCAGCAGCCGCACGGCCACGCCCGCCGCCTCGGCCTTCTCCCGGGCCTGCTCGATCGCGCGCTCGACCAGGTCGACGGCCACGACCTCCCAGCCGTGCCGGGCCAGATAGACGGCGTTGGTTCCGGTGCCGCAACCGAGCTCCAGAGCCCGGCCCGGCGGCAGCGCACGCCCCTCGCCGTGCCCCTCCGCGCGTCCCTCGCCGTCCCCTTCTGCGCGTCCCCCACTGTGCCCCTCGATAAGGGCGACCAGCTCGGGCGGCGTCACACCGGTGTCCCACGGCGGCTTGCCGGACCGGTAGTACTCCTCCAGCGCTCGGCGCACGGCCTCCTCCTGATCCGCGTCCACGCCCGTGATCGGCCTGTCCATGACCCCTCCAGATTTTTAGAGTCAAACTCTAGTAACTGACTCTAGAGATATACTCGCGCCATGGACACCGTCAAGCGGCCGGAAAAACGGGCTGACAAACGGGCGGAGCGCTCGCGCCGCACCCGGGAGAAGGTCATCCAGGCGGCGCGGGAGCTGTTCGTCGCGCAGGGCTACGGGGCGACGAGCCTCCAGGAGGTCGCCGACCGGGCGGGCGTGGCCGTCCAGACGGTCTACTTCGTCTTCGGCAACAAGCGCACGCTGTTCAAGGACGTCGTCGACACATCCATCGCCGGCGACACCGAGCCGGTGGCCACCATGGACCGTGAATGGTTCCGGGCCGCGTGCGCCGCGCCGACCGCGGCCGGCCAGCTGCGCGCCCACGTTCGCGGCACCTGCGAGATCCTCGGCCGGGTCGCCCCGATCATGCCGCTGATCGCGTCCGCCGCGGCCACCGACCCGCAGATCGCCGCGCAGTGGCCCGACGGTCCCGACCCGCGCTACACCGTGCAGCACGCGGCGGCCCAGGCGCTGGTGGGCAAGCCCGGCGTACGCCCCGGCGTCTCCGTCGAGATGGCGGCGGACCTGCTGTTCTGCCTGCTCAGTCCGGAGCTGTACCTGCTCTTCGTGCGGGACCGCGGCTGGTCGCCGGACCGGTGGGAGGAATGGGCCTACGCCACTTTGGCCGCCCAGCTCTGCGCCGATCCCGCGGCGTGCCCCTCGTAGGAGGGGGCGGGGCGTCACCATCGCCGGGGGAGCGTTATCGTCATTATGACGAAAGGGGATCCCCTCATGGTGGCGCTCGCACGCAGACTCACCGCCCCCGCACCCGGCTGGACCGTCGAGGCCGACGCGGTCGTGATCGGGTCCGGCATCGCCGGCCTCACCGTGGCGCTGCGCCACGTCGAACTCGACCCCCGGGCGCGGGTGCTCGTGGTCACCAAGGACGTGCTGTCGGCCGGGTCGACCCGCTGGGCCCAGGGCGGCATCGCCGCCGTCCTCGACCCCGAGGACACCCCCGACGAGCACCTGAGGGACACGCTCGTCGCCGGGGTCGGCCTGTGCGACGAGGAGGCCGTACGCGTCCTGGTCACCGAGGGGCCCGACGCGCTGAAGCGCCTGATGAGCCACGGCGCCGAGTTCGACCGCGGCACCGACGGCGAGCTGCAGCTCACCCGCGAGGGCGGCCACCGCCGCAACCGCATCGTCCACGCGGGCGGCGACGCGACCGGCGCCGAGGTGCAGCGGGCCCTGGCCGAGGCCGTACTGGCCGAGCCCCGCATCGAGGTCATCGAGCACGCCCTCGCCCTCGACCTCCTCCTCGACGCCGAGGGCGACGCCTGCGGGGTCACGCTCCACGTGATGGGCGAGGGCGCCCGCGACGGCGTCGGCGCCGTACGGGCCGGGGCCGTGGTGCTGGCCAGCGGCGGCATGGGCCAGGTCTACGCGGCCACCACGAACCCCGTCGTGTCCACCGGAGACGGCGTGGCGCTCGCCCTGCGGGCCGGCGCGGTGGTCAGGGACATCGAATTCGTGCAGTTCCACCCCACGGTCCTGTGGTTGGGGGAGGGCTCGACCGGCCAGCAGCCCCTCGTCTCCGAGGCCGTACGCGGCGAGGGCGCGGTGCTGATCGACGCGAACGGCGAGCGCTTCATGCGGGACGTGCACGAGCTGGCCGACCTCGCGCCCCGCGACGTGGTCGCCAAGGCGATCATGCGCCAGATGGCGCGGACCGGCGCCGACCACGTCCACCTCGACGCCACCCACTTCGGCGAGGAGAAGTGGCGGGCCAGGTTCCCCACGATCCTCGCCGTCTGCCGCGAGCACGGCATCGATCCGGTCACCGAGCCCATCCCCGTCGCCCCCGCCGCCCACTACGCGAGCGGTGGCGTGCGCACCGACCTATACGGCAGGACCAGCGTGCCCGGCCTGTACGCCTGCGGAGAGGCGGCCTGCACGGGCGTCCACGGCGCCAACCGGCTGGCCTCCAACTCCCTCCTCGAAGGGCTCGTCTACGGCGAGCGCATCGCCGCCGATCTGGCCGCGAAGAAGTCCACCCCGCGCGAGCCCGCGCGGGACGACCGGCCCGAGGGCCTGGTGGACCCGCGTACGCGGCCGAGGATCCAGGGCCACATGAGCCGGGGCGCCGGGGTGCTGCGCAGCGACCGCAGCCTCGCGGAGGTCGCCCGCGCGCTCTCCGACGCCCGCTGGACGCCGGTCGCGGTCGAGCCCTGCACCGAGTCGTGGGAGGCGACCAACCTCCTCACGGTGGCCTCCGCGCTGGTCGCCGCGGCGGCCGTACGCGAGGAGACCCGCGGCTCGCACTGGCGGGAGGACCACCCCGACCGCGACGACGCACGCTGGCGGGCGCACATCGACATCACTCTGACCGCGGAGGGACTGACCTTGACGTACACGCCTCACGAGGAGCTCCGGACGGAACTGGACAAGGCCGGACTCGACCCGGACACCGTGCTCGGTCTCGTCCGCGCCGCGCTCGAGGAGGACCTGGCCGGGGGACAGGACGTGACCTCGGCCGCCACCATCCCGGCCGGCCAGCGGGCCGTCGCCGACGTGGTGGCCCGCAAGGAGGGCGTGGTCGCCGGCCTGGCCGTGGCCGAGGCCGTCTTCCGCCAGGCCGCCGGTGAGGTCGAGGTCGAGCGGCACGCGGCCGACGGCGACCGGGTGCGCCCCGGCGACGTGGTGATGACCGTGCGGGGCGCCACCAGGGACCTGCTGACGATGGAGCGCACCGCGCTCAACTTCCTCACCCACCTGTCCGGCGTCGCCACCCAGACCCGCCGCTGGGTGGACGCCGTCGAGGGCACCGGCGCCCGCGTCCGCGACAGCCGCAAGACCCTGCCGGGGCTGCGCGCCCTGGAGAAGTACGCCGTCCGGGCCGGCGGAGGGGTCAACCACCGGATGGGCCTGCACGACGCCGCGCTGATCAAGGACAACCACGTCGTCGCCGCCGGAGGCGTCGCCGAGGCGTTCCGCGCCGTACGGCAGGCCTTCCCCGGTCTGCCCATCGAGGTCGAGGTGGACAGGATCGACCAGATCGAGCCGGTCCTGGCCGAGGGCGCCGACGAGATCCTGCTCGACAACTTCACCGTGGACCAGCTCGCCGAGGCCGTACGGCTGGTGGCCGGGCGCGCGCGGCTGGAGTCGAGCGGCGGGCTGACCCTGGACGCGGCCCGCGCGGTCGCCGAGACCGGGGTCGACTACCTGGCCGTCGGCGCGCTCACGCACTCGGCCCCGGCACTCGACCTTGGTCTAGATCTTCGTGATGCATAATCAGGGAATGCTGCTCACCATCGACGTCAGCAACACCCACACGGTGCTGGGCCTGTTCGAGGGTGAAGAGGTGATCGAACACTGGAGGATCGCCACTGATCCCCGCCGCACGGCGGACGAGATCGCGGTGGTGCTCCAGGGTCTGCTCGGGCAGTCGCCGCTGCTCAAGGACGCCGACATCAGCGGCATCGCGATCTGCTCCACGGTCCCGTCGGTGCTCAACGAGATGCGGGAGATGTCCCGGCGCTACTACGGCGACGTCAACGCGGTGGTCGTCGAGCCCGGCGTCCGCACCGGCGTCCCGGTCCGGATGGACAACCCCAAGGAGGTCGGCAGCGACCGCATCGTGAACGCGCTCGCCGCCACCACCCTGTACGGCGGGCCGTGCGTGATCGTGGACTTCGGCACGGCCACGTCGTTCGACGCCGTCTCGGCCCGGGGCGAGTACGTCGGCGCGGTGACCGCCCCCGGCCTGGAGATCTCGGTGGACGCGCTGGCCACGGCCGGGGCCCAGCTCCACAAGGTCGAGCTGGTCCGGCCGCGGTCGGTGATCGCCAAGAACACCGTTGAGGCGCTCCAGTCGGGCATCATCTACGGGTTCGCGGGCCTGGTCGACGGCATCGTGGACCGCATGACGGCCGAGCTGGCCTCCGACCCCGACGACGTCACCGTGGTCGCCACGGGCACCGGTGCGCCTCTGGTCATCGGCGAGGCCCGTACGATCGACGTCCACGAGCCCTGGCTCACGCTGATCGGCCTGCGGCTGGTCTACGCCCGTAACGCGTCCTGACGACTCCCTCGCGTACGGGACCATAGAAGGCAGGATCCCGTTCAGAGAGGACTGACGTGATGGACGCCGACTGGGTGGCGCGTTTCGCCGATGAGGTCATCGCCGAGGCTGAACGGCGCGCACCGGGCAAACCCATCGTCTGCGCGTCCGGCCTCAGCCCGTCCGGCCCGATCCACCTGGGCAACCTGCGCGAGGTCATGACCCCGCACCTGGTGGCCGACGAGATCAGGCGGCGTGGCCACGAGTGCGTGCACATCATCTCGTGGGACGACTTCGACCGCTTCCGCAAGGTTCCGGTGGGCATCGACCCCGCGTGGAACGAGCACATCGGCAAGCCGCTCACCACCGTCCCGGCCCCGCCCGGCAGCGAGTACCCGAACTGGGCCGAACACTTCAAGGCGCCGATGATCGCCGCGCTGAACGAGCTCGGCGTGGAGTTCCACGGCATCAGCCAGACGCAGATGTACACCTCCGGGGCGTACCGGGAGCAGGTGCTGCTCGCCATGCGCGAGCGGCGGCGGATCGACGCGATCCTCGACCAGTACCGCACCAAGAAGGCCAAGGCCAAGGAGGTCGCTGACGCCGACGAGGCCGCCGCCCTCGAGGGCTCGGGTGCCGCGAGCGAGGACGACGGTTCGGGCGCCGGGGGCTACTACCCCTACAAGCCCTACTGCTCGGCCTGCGACCGCGACCTGACCACGGTCACGTCGTACGACGACGAGACCACCGCGATGTCCTACACCTGCGTGTGCGGGCACAGTGAGACCGTGCTGCTGTCCGAGCACACCCGCGGCAAGCTGGTGTGGAAGGTCGACTGGCCGATGCGCTGGGCCTTCGAGGGCGTGGTCTTCGAGCCGTCGGGCGTGGACCACAGCTCGCCGGGCTCGTCGTTCGTGGTCGGCGGCCAGATCGTGCGCGAGGTGTTCGGCGCCCCGCAGCCGATCGGGCCGATGTACGCCTTCGTCGGCATCAGCGGCATGGCCAAGATGAGCAGCTCCAAGGGCGGCGTGCCGACCCCGGCCGACGCTTTGTCGATCATGGAGCCCGCGCTGCTGCGCTGGCTCTACGCGCGCCGCCGTCCCAACCAGTCGTTCAAGGTCTCCTTCGACCAGGAGATCCAGCGCATGTACGACGAGTGGGACACGCTGACGAGGAAGGTGCAGGACGGCACGGCGCTGCCGGCCGACCAGGCGGCCTACCGGCGGGCGTCGAGCACGGCCTCCCGGGTCTTGCCCGAGACGCCGCGGCGGCTGCCGTACCGGACGCTCGCCTCCGTCGTGGACATCGCCACCGGGCACGAGGAGCAGACGCTGCGCATCCTGCGCGCGTTCGACCCGGAGATCGCCGGGCTGGACGAGTTGCGGCCGCGGCTCGACCGCGCCCAGCACTGGGTGAACACCTACGTGCCCGCGGAGGAGCGCACCCAGGTGCGCGAGACGCCCGACAAGGAACTGCTCGACACGCTCGGCGAGCAGGAGCGGGAGTCGCTGCGCCTGCTGGCCGAGGGCCTCGACGAGCACTGGTCGCTCGACGGGCTGACCACCCTCGTGTACGGCGTGCCGAAGGTGCAGGCCGGGCTCGACATGGACGCCAAGGCGGCCACGCCCGAGCTGAAGGCGGCCCAGCGCGAGTTCTTCGCCCTGCTCTACCGGCTGCTCGTCGGGCGTGACACCGGCCCGCGCCTGCCCACGCTGCTGCTGGCCGTGGGCCGCGACCGGGTGCGCGAGCTGCTCGGCCGTGCCTGATCCCGGCGCCTGACCTCCTGGGAGCGGGCCGGACGGCATGGCCGTCCGGCCCGCGACCCGCTTGTCGCGACAGAGCGCGACAAGCCGGGGCAGGCGGGTCAGGGCAGAGGACTCAGGGCAGCAGGACGAGCCGGCCGCGCAGGCCGCCCTTCCGCAGGCGTTCGTGCGCCTCGGCGGCCTGCTCCAGCGGATAGGTGCCCGCGACCCGCATGCTCAGCCGTCCCGCCTCGGCCAGCTTCGCGACGTGGCCGAGCTGGGCCGCGTCGGCGCGGACGAACACCGTCGAGACCCGGATGCCGCGCAACGGGATGGGGGCCAGCCCGGCGCCCACGGCGACGAACGCGCCCCCGTTGCGTACGGCGTCCAGCGCGGGCAGGCCGACGACCGCCGCGTCCACCAGGCCGTGCGCACCGCCCGGAACGACGCCCCTGACGGCCGCGGCCAGATCGGTGCCCCTCGGCACGAACCACTCCGCGCCGAAGTCTCGGACCAGTGCCTCGTCGCCGGGCGCGGCGACCCCGGCGACCCTGATCCCCCGTGCGACCGCCAGCTCCACGAGATAGCCACCGACGCCCCCGGCCGCTCCCGTGACGACCAGGGTCTCGCCCGGGGCGAGCCCGGTGGCGTCGAGCGCCTGGACGGCGGTCAGCGCGTTCAGCGGCAGCGTCGACGCCTCCGGCGCGGCCACTCCCGCGGGCGCGGGCGCGACGGCCGTCTCGTCCAGGACGACCAGGTCCGCCTGGGCCTTGAACCGGTCCGTCAGGCGGTCCGACAAGCCGATGACCCGCTCGCCGGGCTGCACGCCCGTCACTTCCGGACCGACCCGGTCGACCACGCCCGCCACGTCCCATCCCAGGGCGTACGTCTCCAGATGCGGCATGAGCCCGTTGTCGGCGAGGGTGCCCGCGGCCGTGAGCAGGTCGACGGGGTTCACGGCGGCCGCCTCGACCCTGATCCGCACCTGTCCCGGCCCCGGCTCCGGCTCGGCCGCGTCGACGATCCCCACGGCTCCGTCCCGTGCCACCAGTGCTCTCATGAGTTCCTCCTTCCGGTGTGCCAAGGAGCGTAGGGAGGCCTACTCTCTTCTGGTAAGTAGGCACCTCAAAGTGCGTAAGTGACGCGGAGGAAAGACATGCCCACGCAGACGGCGGCCGAGCAGCGGGAAGAGGCGCGCCGGCGGTACAACGCGTACGTCGCGGCCTGCCCGTCGCGGCAGCTGCTCGACGCGCTCAGCGACAAGTGGGTGAGCCTGGCGCTCACCGCGCTCGCCGACGGCCCGCGGCGCTTCAGCGAACTGGCGAGGACGATCGCGGGCGTCAGCCAGAAGATGCTCACGCAGACGCTGCGGACGATGGAACGCGACGGCCTCGTCTCCCGAACGGTCACTCCCGCGGTGCCGGTCCGGGTCGACTACCGGCTCACGCCCCTGGGTGAAAGTCTCATGCCGCTGCTGAAAGCGATCAAGAACTGGGCCGAGGTCCACATGGAGGATGTCGAGGCGGCCCGGGAGACGTACGACCGGCGGGCCGACTCCGCACCTTGACGACCTTCGTGGCAGGCGTTTACCGTCCCTGAAGGGTGGGCCGACGAATCATCGTCGTGGGGGAGGGCGGACGATGGGTGTTCCCGAGGTCGTCTACCGAGGTGGCAATCCCGCCTCGGACCTTGACCGTGCCGGTCTCACCGAAGAGGACCTGCTTCTCCTCGCGGAGCTGGCCAAGGGCGTGACAGCCGATCGCGTGGGCCGCAGTCTCGATGTCAGCGGTCGCACCGTGCGGCGCCGGCTGCGGGGCATCTGCGACCGGATCGGCGTCGCGACCGCGATCGAGGCCGTCGCCTGGGCGGCACGCCGTCGTCTCATCTGACCGCGTTCCGCCCCACGCCCTCGGTTCGGGACGACTCAGTCGGCGACCCGGTTCCACCCCACGCCTTCGGTTCGGACGACTCAGTCGGCGACCCGCACCGCTCCCGCGAACGGCCGCCCGGCGATCCTCGCGATGTGGATGACGTCTCCCGTGCGCGGCGCGTGGATCATGTAGCCGCCGCCGATGTAGATGCCCACGTGGTGCAGGTCGGAGTAGAAGAACACCAGGTCGCCGGGGCGAAGCTGGTCACGGGAGATGTGCGTGCCCGCCGTCCACTGGTCGCCGGTGTAGTGCGGCAGGCTGACGCCGACGGCCTGGTAGGCCGCCATGACCAGACCCGAGCAGTCGAAGGAGCCGGGCCCCTCGGCGCCCCACACGTACGGCTTGAGCTGCTGCCTGAGCGCCCAGCGTGCCGCCTGGGCCGCCTTGCCGTCGCCCACGATGGGGAACGACATCCTGCTGCGCGTCTCGCTGCCGACCGTCCGGGAGACCTGCCGGTAGAGGCTGCTCTCGGTCTTCTTGATCAACTTATTGATCTTGTCGCGCCGGGAGTCGAGGCCGGTGAGGAGTTTCTTGACCTCGGCCTGCCGGGCGGAGGCGCTCTGCCTGGCCCGCGCGGCGGCGTCCATGGCCTTGGTGACCTCCGCGACCTCCTGGCTTCCCTGCAGCTCCAGGGCGTACGTCGTGGTGGCCTGGTCCAGGTACTCCCTGGGGTCGCCGTCGCCGCCGATGAGCGCGAGCGCGCCGCTGAGCCCGTTGGTCATGTAGGAGTGCTGTGCGAGAGCGCTCGCCTTCTGCCGGCGGACCTCCAGCTCGGCCTCGCTCTTGGCGAGGTTCTTCTTGGCGAGCTCGGCGGACCGCTCGGCCGCCTTCAGACGCACGCGCTCGCCGTTGTACTGCTCGGTGAGGCTCTCGATCTCGGTGTAGAGGCTCTCGACCTGCTCTGTGAGCTCCTTGAGGCTCGGCTTCGGGTCGGCGGTGGCGCGGACCACCGGGGCGCCGAACGTGATCGCGGTGAGCGCGACGCCGACGAACGCCAACCGGCGGATTGCACCCGGACCGGCCGTGCCGGATCCGGACTGTCGGCCGCGGGCGTGCCTGCCCGCCGACCGTCCTCCACGCATGCGCAACCGAGCTCCTCTCCCACATGCGCCCCGGGGCGGGCCCGCGTCATCGGGACGGGACCGCTCGGCGGGGCGCTACTGAGCGCCTACCGGGTTAGCTGACGGGTTCGGGCCGGAGTAGCCCTACCTTGACGGATTCACCCCTTGACGATCTGAGATCGAACCGATCCTGATCCTGCAGTTGGGTCCCCGGCTCCCCTCCGCACGCGGTGCTTCGAAGACTCGGCGCCCGGCCGCCGTGAGCGTGCACGATGACCGGCATCGTCGCAGGACGATAGTGCACGGCGAGTTCTTGCTCAACCAGAACTCCGAAACCCGTCTACGTTTGACAACCGATTGATCACAACCGGGTCACGAGTTCGGCACTGGTATGTCCGCGTTCACCTGGGTTTGAGCGGATCTGAGTCTTTGTATTGGCTGCTGGGACTCTCGGGAAAAATGGGACGAACCGGAACTGCTGCCGCCGGGCGGGCGGGTCGTTCGCCCGTATCCTGGCGGCTACGCACAGTCAGGCCCTATGTCGAGTGTGGCGTTTGGGCATGACCGTTATCCATGATGCCGCTGGACGCCGACGGTGAGGGATCGCCCGTGGTCCGGCTAGGCTGGCCGCTCATGGAGCAGGTCGCCGCGCAGACGCCCACCGGAGAGGGCGCCACCGCCGTGACGGTGCGCCGGGCCAGGACGCCCGACGTCCGGGCCATCCGGCGCCTTGTCGACGCGTACTCGGGAGTCGGTCCCCGTCTGCTCAAGAAGAGCACGGTGACGCTGTACGAGGACGTCCAGGAGTTCTGGGTGGCCGAGATCGGCGGTCAGGTCGTCGGGTGCGGCGCGCTGCACGTGCTGTGGGAGGACCTGGCCGAGATCAGGACCGTGGCGGTGGATCCCGCGGCGCGCCGCGGGGGAATCGGCCATCAAATCGTCGCGGCGCTCATCGAGACCGCCAGGGACCTCGGTGTGCGGAGGGTCTTCTGCCTCACCTTCGCGGTCGAGTTCTTCGCCCGGCACGGTTTCAGGCCCATTCAGGGCACCCCGGTCTCCCCCGAGGTGTACGCGGAACTGCTCGCGTCGTACGACGAGGGCGTCGCCGAGTTCCTCGACTTGGAGCACGTCAAGCCGAACACTCTGGGGAACACCCGAATGCTGCTGCACCTCGATCGCCATTGATGAAGGCTGGTTTGTGATCTTTGACGCTGATTGTCGACCGCCGCAAAGGTGACTGTTGATACACCTGTCGCTACTTTTGGCAATATCAGCGTGTGCTACAGACGTGCGGCGCATGCGTCTTCGAAACGAGGTGACACGGTGAGCACCGGACAGCCGCCGTACCCCCAGGACGAGTCGGACGGAACGCCACCGCCGTCATCGAGCCCCGGGTACGGCACGGACAGACCAGCCCAGGACTACGACCCCGACGTCACGGTCGTCAGCTATCGCCAGCCCGGGCAGCAGACGGGCCCGCAGCAGCAGCCCGGCTATGACCCCGCCCAGGGCGGTTACGGCCAGCAGCAGGGCTACGGCCAGCAGCAGGGCTACGGCCAGCAGGACTACGGTCAGCAGCCCGGTTACGGCCAGCAGCAGTACGGTCAGCAGGGCTACGGCGCCCAGCAGGGCCAGCAGCAGTACGGCCAGTCGTCCCAGGGTGGCTACGGCCAGCAGCAGGACTACGGTCAGCAGCAGTACGGCCAGCAGGGCTACGGCGCCCAGCAGAGCCAGCAGCAGGGCTACGGCCAGCAGGACTACGGCCAGCAGCCCGGTTACGGCCAGCAGGACTACGGTCAGCAGGGCTACGGCGCCCAGCAGGGCCAGCAGCAGTACGGCCAGTCGTCCCAGGGTGGCTACGGCCAGCAGCAGGACTACGGCCAGCAGGCCCAGCAGCAGTACGGCCAGTCGTCCCAGGGCGGTTACGGCCAGCAGCAGGACTACGGCCAGCAGGCCCAGCAGCAGGACTACAGCCAGCAGCAGTACGGCCAGCAGGGCTACGGCGCCCAGCAGGGCCAGCAGCAGGGCTACGGTCAGCAGCAGGGCTATGCGCAGCAGCAGTACGCCCAGCAGGGGTACGGCCAGCAGCAGTACGCGCAGCCGGATCCGCAGCAGGGTTACGGGCAGCAGTACGGCCAGCAGGGCTATGGCCAGCCCGGCTTCGGCCACCCGTACGCGGCCGCGGGGCCGATTCCGCCCGGCGCCCCGGCTCCGCTCGCGGAGTGGTGGCAGCGCCTGGTCGCCCGCCTGATCGACGGCGTCATCGTGGGAATCCCCTTCCTGATCCTCAACGGTGTGATCTTCGCGGTCGTCTACTCCTCGGCCAGCATCAACCTGAGTACCGGGGCCGTCACCGAGGCCAGCGGCCTTTTCCTCGCCACACTGCTCGTCTCGATCCTGAGCGGGCTCGTGATGGTCGGCTACGAGTTCCTCATGCTGCGCTCGCGCGGGCAGACGCTCGGAAAGATCGCGATGGGGATCAAGGTCGTCCAGATCGGCGGCACTCTCGACGGCGGCCTGCCCACCGACGTCGTCGCCAAGCGCGCCGGCGTGATGTGGGGGCCGCAGTTGGTGCGCTGGATTCCTCTCATCGAGTATCTGGCGGGCGTCTTCGCGTTGGTGAATGCGCTGTGGCTGCTGTGGGACAAGCCGCTGCACCAGGCGCTGCATGACAAGGTCGCCCGCACCGTGGTGGTCAAGGTCAAGTAACGACTGCGGACGGGGCCGATGGAACGGACCATCGGCCCCGTTTTTGTATGCGATCGCTATGGCGTCCTCCAGCCGCTGGCATCCGGCTGTGACGGAAAATCCATGCGGGGCCGCCCGGGCATGCCATGCTTGGGTTCACTGTCCCCGAGAGGTGCCCAATGACCGTGAGACCGCCCCCCGGCGCCAATCCTTAAGGTTCGCCTTCCCGTCCCCGTCCGGGCCATATCCGCCCACGGGCGGCTTAAGGAACCGCCAGGGACGCTTATGGGGCCGTATGGAGCCGCACGAGCCCTTATGGTGCTCCCGGATGCCCGCCCGCTCTACGCGGCGCAGGCGGCGTCCGTGGAATGCGGGGCATCGTTTGGCCGGGCGAAACTCGGACGCCGGGCCGCCGGGGACGTCCGCGTGATTGTGTCCCGCTCCTTTTTTCGATCTTCAGGCCGCCGCTCGTCGATCTTGATCGAACCGGCCGGTCCTCTCTTTTTACGAGGCTTCCGGGCCATGGCGATCTGCTTGCGCGTATATCCTCACAAGGCGTGCGTGCCGTACGAGAAGGGTCTCGTGCCCCTTGTGAAGATCCGGCTGTCGTGACGCGGGCTCCTCGTTTCACCGGGCTCTACAACGGTCGTACGTCCCCCGTCCGGCCTTTTCCAGAGGACCTGTTTGCCGCTTCGCGCTCGTTCGCCCGTACGTGTTCGTCCTGGTCGGCGAGCCGGTCACCTGCGGCTGCGGCATGGGCCTGCGTGAACCCGAGGATGCGCGGTCCGGCCTGCCGCCGTCGCGCCGGAAGTGCGCGGTCGGCGGAAAGGGCGGGGCGGCGGGGATCGGTGACCGCCCGGGTCGGCATTTTGGGTACGATTTCGAGTGCATCCGGTAAGGCCGCTGGAGAGACGAGGATTACCCCGGCCCTCCAGGGGCACCCCGGAAGGCACGTCTGGTCCCTCCCGGCGCTATGGTCGTATCGGGGCGCCCGGCCCACGCAAGAGGCCGGCAGCCTTGCCACGTCCTCGGAATTTCGTCGGGTGCACCCAATGGCACCCCCGGCACGAGCGAGGCAGAATGACAGAGGTATTGTCCGCCTTGATACCTTCCGTGGTCGTCGCCGGTGCGGTCGTCTACGGCATCGTAAAGTTGGTACGTTCCGACGCGGCCGGCCTCGGCACGACACGGGAGCCACGCGAGAAGTCACCGGACTCAGAGGTTCCTGAGAATCCGCAATCTTGAATTGTCAGCCAGGGGAAACCGGGTATATGTTTGGCTGACGAATCAAACTATGGGCTGCGAAAGGATTGCCGGATGGCCAAGCACACGCAGGTGATTCTCATCGACGATCTCGATGGCGGCGAGGCCAATGAGACGGTCACCTTCGCGATTGACGGCACGTCATATGAGATTGACCTGAGCGACGGCAACGCGAAGCGGCTTCGCGACGCCCTGTCGCCTTTCGTCAGCAGCGCTCGGCGCGCGGACAGCGGGCAGGCCCGTGGGCGCCGTCGCGGTGCGGGCGGCGGGGGGCAGCGAGCCATGACCCGCGAGAAGAGTGCGGAGATCCGCGCATGGGCGAAGGCTCACGGACACCCCGTGAGTGAGCGCGGTCGTATTGCCGCCTCGATCGTCCAAGCGTACGAGGACGCGCACTAGGCGGTGTTCCTCAGATCTTCCGCCTATCGGTCGTCCAGGCGGTGTCTCGCCGCGTTGTCGCCTGCCCGTGGGGATTACTCCCGGGCGCGCAAACTCCGCGGGTCCGGGAAGATCGCCAATAGGTCCGCTATTGGCTCCTCCTCCAGCCTTGCGAGACGCATCCACCTGGACGATCCCCGCTACGGCGAGATCTGCTGGACGCTTCCTGACTTCACCCTTGATCGCGCGGTTATGCGGTCGTCGGAGGACCTGACGATCGCATAACCGCGCGATTGTGTTTGCGCTCCCTTAAAACCTCGTTCGCTTGCGGCGTATCGGGAACATGTCGCCCCCGGCAGGGGGTTGGATAGAGCATGAACGCCCTTCGCTTGGGGAACCCTTCTGCCAAGGAGCGGGTCGCTGGGCCGGGGCTACCATGCGGAACGACGGGCCGGATCTCCCGTGCTCGCCTGACCGCTCTGTGAGGAGCGACGAGATGTTCGAGAGGTTCACCGACCGTGCGCGGCGGGTTGTCGTCCTGGCCCAGGAAGAGGCTCGGATGCTCAACCACAACTACATCGGTACTGAGCACATTCTTCTTGGTCTGATTCATGAGGGCGAGGGTGTGGCGGCCAAGGCTCTGGAGAGTCTTGGGATCAGTCTCGAGGGGGTGCGCCAGCAGGTCGAGGAGATCATCGGCCAGGGGCAGTCGGCGCCGTCGGGACACATCCCCTTCACGCCGCG